>JBFEJR010000005.1:0-91516 GCA_041553075.1 Woeseiaceae bacterium
AGCACGGTCAGCCGGTAGCCGCGCCAGTCCGCGGAATCGCCGACCTCGGGAATGTGGCCGAGGAGCTCGGTCAGCAGGCCACCGACGGTCGCCACGTCGGCATCGCCCGGCATGTCGATACCGAGCACCCGGCACAATCGGTGCAGCTCGGCCGTCGCGAAGGCCCGGACGCTGCCGTCCGGATGCTGCCACAGGTCTTCATTGGGCAGGTCCGACTCGTCGAAGATATCGCCGACGACCTCCTCGATGACGTCCTCGAGCGTCACGATGCCCTGGAAGTCCCCGTACTCGTCGACGATCAACGCCATGTGACGGCGCGTTTGCCGGAAGGTGCGCAGCAGCGAATCGAGCGCGACGGTCTCGGGCACGACGATCGGTTCGTGAATGAGCGGCTGCCAGTCGACCTGCCCGGCCTGCGATACGACGAGCTGCGCGAGCAGTTCCTTGGCATAGACCACGCCGACGACCTGGTCGGGACTGCCGCCCGGCGAAAACGGGAAGCGGCTGTGGCCGGTCTCGCGGATGATCCGCACGACGTCGTCGGGACGATCCTGCTGCGTCAGGATCGTAACCTCCTGGCGTGGCACCATCACGTTGGCCGCATTGAGTTTGCGCAGTTCGGCGGCGCCCGCGATGATGTCGGCGGCTTGCCGGCCCACGACCCCCTCGTGGTAACCGATGGTTGCCAGCAGCCTGATCTCGTCGAGCGAGGTGACCGGCTCCGCCTGGCCGCGGCGCAGGGACCGGGAGATGAGTTCGCTCGCGAGCACCAGGGGGCGCAGCACGATGGTCAGCCCGCGAATTCCGAAGGCCACGGGCTTGGCCAGCTGCCCCGCAAAGCTCACGCCGAGCGTCTTCGGGATTATCTCGGTAAACAGCAGGACCACGAGCGTGAACACGAGCGTGAAAACCCACAGCGAGTCTGCGTCGAACGCACTGGCATAGCTTGCGCCCGCCACGGCCGTGCCGATCGTGTGCGCCGCCGTGTTCGTTATCAGGATGGCCGATATCGGTATGTCGATACGCTCCTTGAATGCCTTGAGAATCCGGCCGGTCGCTCTTCCCTTTCTTACCAGTAGCTCGACCTGGGCGTGGTTGATGGACAGCAGCACCGATTCAAAAATCGAACACATGAATGACACGACGAGCGCGACTGTGACCACAATGACGAAAACCTGCATGACTACCTCCTCTGCAGGTCCATTGTAACGGGCAAAAAAAAGCCCGGCAGGCGCCGGGCTTTTCCTGGATCGTCGGGACGACGAGCGACTTACATCATGCCGCCCATACCGCCCATGCCGCCCATGTCCGGCATCGCCGGAGCCGCCTCGTCCTGCGGCGCGTCGGCGACCATCGCTTCGGTCGTCAACAGCAGGCCCGAGACGCTGGCCGCATTCTGCAGCGCGTAGCGCGTGACCTTGGTCGGGTCGAGAATACCGGCCTCGATCATGTCACCGTACTCGCCCGTGGCCGCGTTGTAGCCGAAGTTACCCTTGCCTTGGGCGACGGCGTTCAGCACGACACTGGCATCGCCGCCCGCATTGCGCACGATCTGGCGCAGCGGCTCTTCGACGGCACGCTTCAGGATCGCGATGCCGACGTTCTGGTCGTCGTTGTCGCCTTTCAGCTTGGCGATGCTGGCGACAGCCCGGATCAGGGCAACGCCACCGCCCGGCACGACGCCTTCCTCGACGGCGGCACGCGTCGCATGCAGTGCATCTTCGACCCGCGCCTTCTTCTCCTTCATTTCGACTTCCGTCGCGGCTCCGACCTTGATGACGGCAACACCGCCGGAGAGCTTCGCAACGCGCTCCTGCAGCTTCTCCTTGTCGTAGTCCGAGGTGGACTCGGCGATCTCGGCGTTGATCTGGTCGACGCGGCCCTTGATGTCTTCCGGACGACCGGCGCCATCGATGATGGTCGTGTTTTCCTTCGTGATCTGGATCTTCTTGGCCTCGCCCAGGTCATCGATCGTTGCCTTCTCGAGGGACAGGCCGACTTCTTCCGAAATCACCTGGCCACCCGTCAGGATCGCGATGTCCTGCAGCATGGCCTTGCGGCGGTCGCCGAAGCCCGGCGCCTTGACCGCGGCCACCTTTACGATACCGCGGATGTTGTTGACGACCAGCGTCGCGAGCGCCTCGCCTTCGACGTCTTCCGCAACGATCAGCAACGGACGACCGGCCTTGGCAACGCTTTCGAGGACCGGGAGCAGATCGCGGATGTTCGAGATCTTCTTGTCGTAGAGCAGGATCAGCGGGTTGTCGTGCTCGACCTGCTGGCTGTTGGCGTCGTTGATGAAATACGGCGACAGGTAGCCCCGATCGAACTGCATGCCTTCAACGACGTCCAGCTCATTGGCCAGGCCCGAGCCTTCCTCGACCGTGATAACGCCTTCCTTGCCGACCTTCTGCATCGCGTCGGAGATGATCTCGCCGATCTCCTGGTCGGAGTTGGCCGAGATCGAGCCGACCTGGGCGATCGCGTTGTGGTCTTCGCACGGCTTGGACAGCTTCTCGAGCTCGGCAACGATTGCGGCCGAGGCCTTGTCGATACCGCGCTTGAGGTCCATCGGGTTCATGCCCGCAGCAACCGACTTCAGGCCTTCGCGCAGGATGGCCTGCGCCAGGACCGTGGCGGTCGTGGTGCCGTCACCGGCGACATCGGACGTCTGGGAAGCCACTTCCTTGACCATCTGTGCGCCCATGTTCTCGAACTTGTCCTCGAGCTCGATTTCCTTGGCGACCGATACACCGTCCTTCGTGACGGTCGGTGCGCCGAAGCTCTTGTCGAGCACGACGTTGCGGCCCTTGGGGCCCAGCGTCACTCTCACCGCATTGGCGAGAACGTTCACGCCGGCAAACATCTTCTGGCGGGCGTCGTCGCTGAAACGTACTTCTTTAGCAGCCATTCTCTAAATCCTCTTTATCCTTCGATGACTGCCATGATGTCGTCTTCCTTCATCACGAGCAGTTCTTCGCCTTCAACTTTGACTTCGGTGCCGGCGTACTTGCCGAATAGCACCTTGTCCCCAACCTTGACATCCAGAGCGCGGATTTCGCCGCTCTCGAGGATCTTGCCGTTACCGGCTGCGATGACCTCGCCCTTGATCGGCTTTTCGGCCGCGGCGTCGGGAATCACGATTCCGCCGGGTGACTTGCGCTCTTCTTCCATGCGCTTGACGATGACCCGGTCATGAAGCGGACGCATCTTCATGGTGCAGTACTCCTATAACTTATTGATTTAAAACCGTATTTACTCGGCTTTCGAGGCGCGCGCTGTTAGCACTCGCCCACGAGGAGTGCTAATCATAGGCATGAACCTGCAAATTTCAAGCGCCGCGGCGAGGGAAATTTGCAGAAATACGACTCAGACCGGTGACAACCACCGGCGTAACGGTAACAATCGGCACCCCTGAGCGGTCCAATCACGCGACATCCCCGTATGACTCGATTTTTCAAAGCATTGGCAGTCGCCGCCCTGATCCTGGCCGGTCCCGTAGCGGCCGAGGACGAGCTGCTGCCCGTCACCGAGGCGTTCCGCTACGCCGTCACCGACACGGGCAGCGCGTTCGAGATCGACTGGTCCATTTACGAGCACGCCTACCTCTACAAGAGCCGGCTGTCTTTCGACAGCGGCACGGACGCCGTCGTCCTGGGCGAGCCGGAGCTGCCCCGGGGCCTGGACCACGAGGACGAGTTCTTCGGCCGCCAGGAGATCTACCGGGATTTCTTTTTTGTCACGATCCCCTACACGGTGACCGGCGAGCGCCCGGCGACGGCGGAGCTGATCATCAGGAGCCAGGGCTGCGATGACAACATCGGCATCTGCTACCCGCCGCAGACCTGGACCGAGACGGTCGTGCTCAAGGCCGCGGCGACGCAGCCCAGGTTGCAGCTCGGGCAACTCGGCGGCACGCAGTCCGAGTTTCCGCCGGCAGACGAAGTGTTCATCCCCGAGGTCTTCGCGGTGGACGGCAACACCGTGGAGCTCGGCATGCGCATCGTGCAGGGCTTTTACATCTACAAGGACAAGCTGGCGGTCCGTGCCCTGAGCGACGGCGTCCAGGTCGGTCGCTGGGATCTGCCGGCCGGCACGATGAAGACCGACGAGTACTTCGGTGAAATGGAGGTCTACCTCGACAGCTTCCTGGCCGAGCTTGCCATTGCCCGGGCAACGCCTGACGCGATGCAGCTCGAGCTCGAACTCGCTTACCAGGGCTGTGCCGAGGGCGGCTTGTGTTACATGCCGGAGACTCGCGTGCTATCGGTGCAGCTGCCTGTCGCGCGCGCCGTCACCGAGTTCACGAGCGATGCGCCGGTCAGCGAGCAGGCGCGGCTCGCCAACATCATTACCGGTTCCAGTATCTGGGTCGCGGCCGGGCTGTTCTTCCTGGCCGGTCTCGGGCTGGCCTTCACCCCGTGCGTGCTGCCCATGGTGCCGATCCTGTCGGGCATCATCGCGGGCGAAGGCGAGAACGTCACGCCGATGCGGGGATTCGGGCTGGCACTCAGCTACGTGCTCGGCATGGCCATCGTCTACACGGGCGCGGGCGTCGCGGCGGCGGCGGCCGGCATGCAGTTGCAGGCGACCTTCAACCAGCCGTGGGTGCTGATCCTGTTTTCCGGCCTGTTCGTCGTCCTTGCGCTCGGCATGTTCGGTGTTTACGAACTGCAGGTGCCGGCCAGCGTCCAGACGAAGCTGTCCGGCATCAGCGGCAACCAGAAGAGCGGCACGACCGTGGGGGCTTTCATCATGGGGGCCCTGTCGGCCCTGATTGTCACCGCGTGCGTTGCACCGGCGCTGATCGCCGCGCTGACGGTCATGGCGCAGACCGGCGACATGCTGCGCAGCGGCACCGCCCTGTTTGCGATGAGCCTCGGCATGGGCGCCCCGCTGCTGCTCGTCGGCGCAGCACAGGGCAAGTTCCTGCCGAAGGCCGGGCCGTGGATGGTCGCCGTCAGGAACAGCTTCGGCTTCATGATGCTGGGCCTTGCGATCTGGATGCTGTCACGCATCCTGCCGGGCAACGTCACGATGCTGCTCTGGGCGCTGCTGGTCTTCATGGCCGGCGTGTTCATGGGCGGCCTGACGACGCTGACGAGCGAGTCGCCGTCGTCGCAAAAACTCGGTAAAGGTTTCGGCGTTCTCGCGATCGTCTACGGCATTATCCTGCTGCTGGGTGGCCTGGCCGGTGGCAGTAATCCGTTCCAGCCGCTCGCCAGCATCAATGTCGGCGCCGGGTCCGCAACCGCGGTGGCCGAACACGAACTGCCGTTCCGCCGCGTGAAGACAGTCGACGACCTCGATCGCGAGCTGGCCGCCGCGAGCGCAGCCGGGAAAACGGCGTTTCTCGACTTCTATGCCGACTGGTGTGTCTCCTGCAAGGAAATGGAGGCGTACACGTTTACCGACGAGGAAGTCCAGGCGGAACTGGCCAACACCGTCTGGCTGCAGGCCGATGTAACGGCCAACGACGAGGCCGACCAGGCGCTCCTGCAGCGCTTCGGGGTCTTCGGGCCACCGACGATCATCTTCTTTGCTGCGGACGGCCGGCAACGCCATGGGTACGAGGTCGTCGGGTACATGAAGGCCGGGGACTTTGCCGCGCACCTGCGACAGGCGCTGGGCGCCGGGACGACCCTCGCCCACGAATAGGAAAAGGACATGCTGTGTCACGAATAATGCTGATTTTCGCAGTGGCGTTGCTCGCCCTGATGGCGGGGGCGCTGTTCTATGCCGCCCGGATGCCGGTGGCGGTGCAGGCACCGCCGGAGCCACCGGCCACGACGCTCGAGGTCGTGTCGCATCCGTCGTTTGCGCTCCCCGATCTCGAGGGCGTGTCGCGCGATTTCAGTGAATGGGATGGCCGGCATCGCCTGCTCAATTTCTGGGCGACGTGGTGCGCACCCTGCCGGCGCGAGATCCCGCTGCTCAAGTCATTCCAGGAGGCACACGCCGACGCGGGTTTCCAGGTGCTCGGCATTGCCGTCGATTTCCCCGAGCAGGTCGCGAAGTACGCGGCCGAGACCGACTTCAACTACCCGATACTGATCGGCCAGCAGGATGCCATGGCGGTCGCGGAATCGTCAGGCATCGAGTTCATCGGCATGCCCTTCACGATGTTCGTGACGCGCGACGGCGAATACCTGGGCGCCTACATCGGTGAACTGCACCAATCGCACCTCGACGACATCGTCAATATCCTGACGCGCCTCGACCTCGGCGAAATCACCAGGGACGAGGCCCGGGGCGCCTTCGACCTGCTCTAGCAGAGCCAATTAAGGTGCCAGTCACCCTATTTCCGGACGGAAATAGGGTGACTGGCACCATAAAATTTGCACAAAAATCGGAAAAAAGGGGTAGAATTTCGGCCATCTTCGGCAAACCTGCCCATAATAAATACAAGTGTCCGATTTGCTGCTCATCAACGGACCCAACTTGAACCTGTTGGGATCGCGCGAACCCGAAGTCTACGGCGCCACGGGCCTCGAGGACATCGAGCGACGCTGCGTCGAGCGGGCCCGTGACCTCGGGCATGGGCTGACCTGCTACCAGAGCAACGCCGAGCACGAACTCATCGAGCGCGTGCAGCAAGCGGCGCGCGACAAGGTCGATTTCATCATCCTGAACCCGGGCGCATTCACGCACACGAGCGTCGCGCTGCGCGATGCCCTGCTCGCGGTCCAGATTCCGTTTATCGAGATTCACCTGAGCAACACGTTTGCCCGGGAGGAGTTTCGACACCACAGTTACTTCAGTGACATAGCCAGAAGCTGCCTGTTCGGATTCGGGGCATACGGCTATGAGCTGGCGGTGCAGGCCGCCAGTCATTACGTCGCAGATGGCGAGGGCTAACGATGGATATCCGCAAAGTCAAGAAACTGATCGAACTACTGGACGATTCCGGCATCGCCGAGATCGAGATTACCGAGGGGGAGGAATCGGTCCGCATCAGCCGCTACCCGGTGGGTGCGCCCATCGCGGCAGCACCGGCCCCGGTGTACGCAGCGCCGGCACCGGCCGCAGCACCCGCTGGTGGCGCGGCTCCGGCAGAGGCGACGCCGCAGGCGCCCACCGCCGAAGAGGAGGGTTACGCGGTCACGGCCCCGATGGTCGGCACCTTTTATGCTGCCTCGTCGCCGGGCGCGGCCCCCTACGTCCAGGTCGGTGACCACGTCAACGAGGGCGACACGCTGTGCATCATCGAGGCAATGAAGATGATGAACCAGATCGAAGCGGACGTGTCCGGCGTCATCAAGTCGATCCGGATCCAGAACGGTGAACCCGTCGAATTCGGCCAGGTGCTGTTCGTTATCGATCAGCGCGCCGATTGACGGGGCGGGCGAACCGACATGCTCGATAAAATCGTCATTGCCAATCGCGGAGAAATCGCGCTTCGAATCCTGCGTGCCTGCCGCGAAATGGGCATCAAGACCGTCGCCGTGCACTCGACGGCCGACAACAACCTCAAGCACGTGCTGCTGGCCGACGAGACGGTCTGCATCGGCCCGCCGCAGTCGTCGGAAAGCTACCTCAACATGCCTGCGATCATCAGCGCCGCAGAGGTAACCGACGCCACCGGTATCCACCCGGGCTACGGATTCCTCTCGGAGAACGCCGATTTCGCGGAGCGCGTGGAGTCCTCCGGCTTTACCTTCATCGGTCCCAAGGCCGAATCGATTCGCCTGATGGGCGACAAGGTCTCCGCGATCCGGGCGATGAAAGCCGCCGGCGTGCCCTGCGTGCCGGGCTCGGACGGGCCGCTGGGCGACGACCCGGACGAGAACCTGCGGCTGGCCCGCGAGATCGGCTACCCGATCATCATCAAGGCCTCCGGTGGCGGCGGCGGCCGCGGCATGCGCGTCGTCCACTCCGAAGCGTCGCTGATGTCCGCCATCACGGTCACCAAGGCCGAAGCCAGCGCGGCATTCGGCAACGACGTCGTCTACATGGAGAAGTTTCTCGAGAAGCCGCGGCACGTCGAGTTCCAGGTCCTGGCCGACAACCACGGCAACGCGATTCACCTCGGTGAGCGCGACTGCTCGATGCAGCGCCGTCACCAGAAGGTCATCGAGGAGGCACCCGCTCCGGGGATCACCGAACAGCAGCGCCGCGAGATCGGTGCGCGCTGCGTCGCTGCGTGTGTCGAAATCGGCTATCGCAGCGCCGGCACGTTCGAGTTCCTCTACGAGAACGGAGAGTTCTATTTCATCGAGATGAACACGCGGCTGCAGGTGGAGCATCCGGTCACGGAGATGATCACGGGTGTCGATATCGTGCGCGAGCAGCTGCGCATTGCGAGCGGTGAACGGCTGTCGCTCAAACAGGAAGACGTCAAGATCGAGGGCCACGCGATCGAGTGCCGGATCAATGCCGAAGACCCGAAAACGTTCATGCCTTCGCCCGGGCTCGTCACCCTGTGGCACTCGCCGGGCGGCCCGGGGATTCGCATGGAAAGCCACGTATACAGCGGCTACAAGGTCCCGCCCTACTACGACTCGATGATCGGCAAGCTGATTGCCTATGGCGAGAACCGCGCTGCCGCGTTCGCGCGCATGAAGAACGCGCTCAGCGAAATCGTCATCGAGGGCATCAAGACGAACGTTCCCCTGCACCAGGAAATCTTCCAGCACGCCGCATTCCAGGCCGGCGGCACCGATATCCACTATCTCGAGAAACGCCTCGGGCTGAAGTGACGCCGCGACGATGAACTGGCTGCAGTTCGTCATGCGCCTCGACTCGCTGGACCCGGCTCGCGCCGAAGCGGCAATGCTGCAAGCCGGCGCCTGCTCGGTCACGCTGTCCGATGCCGGCGACGACCCGGTTCTCGAACCCGCACCGGGCGCGACGCCGCTCTGGTCCAGCACCCAGATCACCGGCCTGTTCAGCGGCACCATGGAGCCCGAGGCGATTCGGGCCGCATTGCGCCGCAGCCTCGACGTCCGGGAACTGCCCGACCATCGCATCGAAGAACTCGAGGACCGCGCATGGGAGCGTGAGTGGCTGCGCGACTTCGGCCCGATGCGGTTCGGGCGGCGCCTGTGGATCAGCCCGACCGGCCACGCCGTCGATGCGGACGATCCCGTCGTCGTGGAACTGGATCCGGGACTGGCATTCGGCACCGGTACGCACGCCACGACCGCGCTTTGCCTCGAGTGGCTGGACAGCGTCGATCTGCACGGCAAGACCGTGCTCGACTATGGCTGCGGTTCGGGCGTACTGGCGATCGCGGCCTGCAAGCTCGGCGCCGCGGCCGTATCGGGCATGGATATCGACCCGCAGGCCACCCTCGCGACGCGCCGGAACGCGGCGGCCAACGGCGTGGCGATCACGGTGTGCAGGTCCGCGGCCGGGATCGCAGGCGAATTCGACGTGATCGTGGCCAATATCCTCGCCGGGCCGCTTGTCGAGTTTGCCGACTCCATCACATCAAGACTCGGGAACCGCGGTATGCTTGCATTGTCGGGCGTATTATGTGAACAAGCCGATGCGGTGATGGCTGCGTACGACCCCTGGATCGAGTTCGAGGAGCCCGTATTCAGGGAGCAGGACGGCCAGATCTGGTCGAGATTGACGGGTTCGAGGAGACGGGGCTAGGAATAGCCAGGCGCAGAGATGTACACACAGTGCCCTGATTGCAGCACGGCGTTTCGCGTAACGGCAGACGTCCTGAAGCAGGCCGCCGGCAATGTCCGCTGCGGCGGCTGCGGCAGTGCGTTCAATGCACTCGATTTCCTGTCCGAAACGAAACCGGCGCAGCAGCCCCGGCAGGATGCCGAGGCGGCGTTGCCGGAACTGAAACCGGACTCCGCCGAAGACGACACCGGACTGCCCAAGTCGATCTCCGCTGCGCAGAGTGCCGCGCTTCTCAAGACCCTCGACGAGCTGGCGGGATCCGACATCCGCATCGAGGATACCGGCATCGAGTGGCGGGTACTCGACGAAGACGAAATTGGCGAAGCCGCCGATGACGCGATCGCGATCGACGTGGACGTCGAGGACCAGCCCCAGATCGATGAAATACTCGACGAGTCGCCGACGCCGGTCGACCAGTTCCTGACCGAGACGCCGCCGCAGGTCGATTCCCCGGAAATCTTCGCGGAGCGCAACAACGGGCCCGGCCGCACGCCGGTCGACGAGTTGCGCTTCGATGACAACACGCCGCTGCCCGACGACTTCGACCTCGACAACGAGGCGCTCTTTGGTCCGGGCCTCGCGGCGGAACCGGAACCGGAAGCCGAACCCGAACCCGAGCCCGAACCGTTCAGCGCGGCCCAGGCCGATCTCGACCTCAGCGAGCCCGACGAATGGACGGACATCCTCGACGAGTTCGAGGATCTCGCCAGCGAGCTGGCGGAACCGGAAGGCGATGACGAACCCGCCGCGCCGGATGACGAAGCCGTGATCGACGAACCCGCGCCTGTCGAAATCGCAACGAGCGACGAGGAATCCCCGCTGGATATGGATTCGCAGTTCGCGCTGCAGGCCGAAGCCATGGGGATCGACCTGAGCGGCACGTACGAGGCGCTGGCCGCCGACGACGAGCCTGTAACCGGGGAGATCGACGACCTCGACACGCTGCTCGAAGAGCCCGACGCCGACGAGCGCGACATCGAGGACCTGCTCGAAGAAGAACTCGTCGACGAGTTCGACGCGGACCAACTGGAACTCGCCGATGCCGGGGAGCCGGAGTCGCCGGATGAGGCCGGGGAATCGGCGCAGCTCGAGCTGATCGTCGACGCCGACCCGGCCGAGGAGGAGGACGCAGAAGCCGACGCGCGCGTGGCAATAGACGTTCCGCCGATGACCGAGGAAGAACAGACCATCAACATGCAGATCGACCAGGACCTCCTGGCGATCGCGGTTGAGGACGAGAATGGCTTCGCGTCCACGATGGTATTGCCCGAGGATGCCGCGGCGGCTCCGGACACCGTGACAGGCGAGGAACCTTCTGACGACACCCGCGAAAGCACCGGTGAGCCGTCGTTGCTCGACTCGGGCGCCGGCTTCGAGACGATCATCATGGAAGGCGAGCACGTCCGATCCGCCTTCGAACCCGAAAAACTCGAGATCGACGCCGCGGCTGCGGCCAGCCTGGCCGGCGCGGCGGCTGCGGAACGCGCCGTCGACGAGACCCGGAGTAAAGGCACCACCCGCTACGGGATGGTAGCCGGGGTGGTCGTCCTGGCGCTGCTGCTGGTCGGCCAGTACCTGCACCAGTCACGCGACGCGCTGGCGACGATCCCGGCTTTCAACAGCGTCGTGGGACCGATGTATCGCGCCATCGGCCAACCCCTGTCGCCCGCCTGGGACATAACGGGCTGGCGGTTCGAGGCAACCCGGGGCAGCACGGACGAGGGTGACACCAACCTGACGGTCTATTCGCGGGTCGGCAACAACTCGGACAAGCCGCTCCCCTACCCGCTGATCGGCATCTCGCTTACCGATCGCTTCGAGGAGACGATCGGCAGCCGGATCCTCGACCCGGCCGAGTACCTCGCCAACAGTCTCGATCCGCGCAAGCTGGTCCAGCCCGGCAATACCTTCAACGCCGTGATCACGATCCAGTCGCCGTCCGCCGAAGCGACGGGCTTCAAGTTGAACGTGTGCTATCGCGAGTCCGGCGGCAAGCTGCGCTGCGCTATTGACGACTTCAAGTAGGAGCGGAGACGATCCGCGTCCGCAGCCTCAGAATCGGTCCTTACGTTCTGTCGAGTCCGTTTGTCCTTGCGCCCATGGCTGGCGTCACGGACGCGCCGTTTCGCCGCCTGTGCCGCGCTTTCGGGGCCGGCATGACGACGTCGGAGATGACCACGGCGGACACCCGCCTGTGGCAAACGCCTAAGTCGCGTCATCGCCTCGACCTGGACCTCGACGCCGAGCCGGTAGCGGTCCAGATTGCCGGGGCGGAGCCGGGCCAGCTGGCGGCCGCGGCCCGGGCGTGTGTCGGTCGTGGCGCCCAGATCATCGACATCAACATGGGGTGCCCGGCGAAAAAAGTCTGCCGCAAAGCCGCCGGATCGGCCCTGTTGCGCGACGAAAAGCTCGTCGCCGAGATTCTTGCTGCCGTGACCGGCGCCGTGGACGTCCCCGTCACGCTGAAATTCCGGACCGGGTGGGACCGCGCGCATCGAAACGCCGTACAGGTTGGCAAAATCGCCGAGGATGCGGGCGTGCAGGCTCTCGCGATCCACGGACGCACGCGCGACGATCGATACCGGGGCGATGCCGAGTACGAGACCATCGCGCGCGTCAAGGAGGCCGTGACGATCCCGGTTATTGCCAATGGCGACATCACCACAGTGGAGAAGTCGCTTGAAGTATTGCGCCTAACTGATGCTGACGGCTTGATGATCGGGCGCGGCGCGCAAGGGCGCCCCTGGATTTTTCGCGAGCTTCGCCGCGTCGTCGACCCGCTTGCGGAAACTACGCAGGTTGGCAAACGGGAATTGCGTGATATTATGCTCGGCCACTTGGACGAACTGCACCGGTTTTATGGGGAACAGACCGGCGTCCGCGTGGCCCGCAAACATCTGACTTGGTACTGCCAGCACCTTGACGATGCCGACGAATTCCGGCGCCGGGTGGTGCGCGTTGACAGCGCGGCGGAGCAACTGGGTCTGACGCGGCAGTATTTCTCGGGGATTGACAACTGTGGCACGCAACAAGAAGAACAACGACGCGCTCAAAACCAACAGGAAGCCGCTCTGTAAGCACACCGAGGACGCACTCCAGACTTATTTCGCCGCCCTGAACGGCGATCGGCCGGGTGACCTGTACGACCTCGTGATCGGCGAGGTGGAACGGCCGCTGTTCAAAGCCGTCATGGACTACACCCAGGGCAACCAGAGCCAGGCTGCCGGCATCCTCGGCATCAATCGCGGCACCCTGCGCAAGAAACTCAGGACCTATTCGCTCATCCAGTAAGCCTATCCAGGTGTATTCATGTTCAACGTCAGACGCGCGCTCGTCAGTGTTTCGGACAAGCGCGGCCTCATTCCCTTTGTGCAAGGCCTCGCCGCACTCGGCGTAGAGATCCTGTCAACGGGCGGCACCTGCCGCCAGCTCCGGGACGCCGGCCTCGAGGTCGCCGAAGTGGCGGACCGGACCGGTTTTCCGGAAATCATGGACGGTCGCGTGAAGACGCTCCATCCGGTTATCCACGGTGGATTACTCGGGCGCCGCGGCACTGACGAAGCGGTCATGGAACAGCATGGCATCGAGCCTATCGACCTGCTGGTCGTCAACCTGTACCCGTTCGAACAGACGATTGCCCGGCCCGACGCGACGCTCGCGGATGCCATCGAGAACATCGATATTGGCGGCCCGGCAATGATCCGCGCCGCGAGCAAGAATCACGACGGCGTCGCCGTTTGTGTCAGCCCGGACGATTACGACGAGGTGCTGGCCAAGCTGCAGGGCGACGGGCTGGCACTCGAGGACCGCCGCAGGCTGGCCGCCAAGGCCTATGCGCACACGGCGAGCTACGATACGGCCATTACCCGCTACCTGTCGGAGTCGCTCGGGGACGACGTCCTCGGCGAGCGCTTCCTGTACTCCGGCCGGCTGGCGGAAAAGCTGCGCTACGGTGAAAACCCGCACCAGGACGCCGCGTTCTACGTGGATCAGCAACCGACCGGCGGCTCCCTCGCGGCAGCGCAACAGCTGCAGGGCAAGGCGCTGTCGTACAACAACATCGCCGACAGCGACGCCGCGCTCGAATGCGTCAGGCAGTTCGAGGCACCGGCCTGCGTGATCGTGAAGCATGCCAATCCCTGCGGGGTCGCGGTCGCGGAGAATATCCTGCAAGCCTATGACAAGGCATTCCGGACCGATCCGACGTCGGCTTTCGGCGGCATCATCGCGTTCAACCGACCGCTCGACGAGAAGACGGCGGCGGCAATCATCGAGCGCCAGTTCGTCGAAGTAATTATTGCGCCGGCGATTGACAGCAAAGCGCTCGCCGCCTGTGCCGCCAAGAAAAACGTCCGCGTACTCGAAACCGGCGACTGGTCGGAGCAGCCTGCCGGCGGCTTCGAATTCAAGAAAGTGTCCGGCGGGCTGCTCGTGCAGACCGCCGACAGGGGACGCATCACGACCGACGATCTCAAGGTGGTCACGGAGACAACGCCGACGCCTGAGCAGATCCGGGACATGCTGTTCGCGTGGACGGTTGTCAAGTACGTCAAGTCCAACGCGATCATCTTCTGCAAGGACAACATGACGGTCGGCGTCGGCGCCGGACAGATGAGCCGCGTCTACTCGACCCGGATCGCGGCCATCAAGGCGGCCGACGAGGGGCTCGAGGTAACGGACTCGGTCATGGCATCGGATGCCTTCTTCCCCTTCCGCGACGGCATCGACGAGGCAGCAAAACACGGCATCGCGGCGATCATCCAGCCCGGCGGTTCGATGCGCGATGAAGAGGTCATCGAGGCGGCCAACGAGCATGGGCTGGCGATGGTCTTCACCGGCATGCGACACTTCCGTCACTGATGAAAGTCCTGATCATAGGTTCGGGAGGCCGCGAGCACGCTCTGGCCTGGAAATGCGCACAGTCGCCGCGCGTCGACGAGGTGCTGGTTGCGCCGGGCAACGCCGGGACGGCGCTCGAACCGCGTACGCGCAACGTGGCCGTCTCGTCCGACGACATCGAGGGGCTCGCGAAGCTGGCCCGCGACGAGCACGTCGCGCTGACCATCGTCGGCCCCGAGGCACCGCTCGTCGACGGCATCGTCGATCGCTTCGACGCGCTGCGCCTGCCTTGTTTCGGGCCGAGTGCGGCCGCGGCCCAGCTCGAGGGGTCCAAGGTGTTCACCAAGGACTTCCTGGCACGGCACGCCATCCCGACGGCCGCGTACCGCAGCTTCGCCGAGCTGGAACCGGCCCTCGACTACATTCGCGCACAGGGCGCCCCGATCGTCATCAAGGCAGACGGCCTGGCGGCGGGCAAGGGTGTGATCGTCGCCCACACGGTCGAGGAAGCGGAGCAGGCCGCGACCGAGATGCTGCGGGACGGGGCCTTCGGCGACGCCGGCGCGCGCATTGTCGTCGAGGAGTTCCTCGACGGTGAAGAAGCGAGTTTCATTGTCATTACGGATGGCACGACAATCCTGCCGCTGGCCACGTCCCAGGATCACAAGGCCCGCGACGAGGGCGACACGGGACCCAATACGGGCGGCATGGGTGCGTACTCGCCGGCACCCGTCGTCACGCCCGAGGTCGAACGGCGCATCATGGACGAGGTCATCCGGCCGACGCTCGAGGGCATGCGCACCGACGGGCATCCCTATCGCGGTTTCCTGTACGCGGGCCTCATGATCATGGCCGACGGGACGCCCCGCGTCATCGAGTACAACTGCCGCATGGGCGACCCGGAGACGCAGCCGATCATGATGCGCCTCAAGTCCGACCTGGTCGACCTGTGCCTGTCCGCACTCGAGGGCGAGCTCGCCGAGCGGCAGGCCGAGTGGGACACCCGGGCTTCACTCGGCGTCGTCATGGCGGCGGGCGGCTACCCGGGCAGCTACGCAAAGGGCAAAGTCATCCGCGGGCTCGAGGGCGCCGACAGCGATACGCAGAAGGTGTTTCATGCCGGAACCGCCTCCGCCGATGGCCGCGTCGTGACCAGCGGGGGCCGCGTCCTGTGCGTCGTCGGGCTCGGCGATACCGTTGAACAGGCCGCGCAGGACGCCTATGCGGCCGTCGACCGGATCGAGTGGGATGACGCGTATTGCCGCCGCGACATCGGTCATCGCGCGATTGCGCGAGAGCTCGGCTGAGTCGTGCTGACAACTGCCGAGGCGCTGGCCCGGATACTCGCGGCGACGCCGGCCCTGCCGGCCGAGACCGTCGAGCTGGCCGCCGCGACGGGGCGCTGCCTGCGGCAGGCGGTCATGGCCGAGCGCGATCAACCGCCGTTCGACCGGGTCATGATGGACGGCATCGCCATCCGGCATACCGAGGCGGCGAGCGGGCAGCGCGACTACCCGATCCAGGCCCGGCAGATGGCCGGGGAGCCGGCGCTGGAGCTGGCCCACGGGCAGTGCATCGAAATCATGACCGGGGCGGCGCTGCCACGCGGCGCCGACTGTATCGTGCCGGTCGAGCGAATCAGCGTCGCGGCCGGCGTGGCGACGCTCGAGGACGGCTACGAGACCCGGGCGCGGCAGTTCATTCACGCGAGGGGCTCCGACTACGTCAAAGGCGCCGAATTGCTGTCGCCCGGTAAGGCGATCGAGCCCATGGAGGTCGCCGTGATCGCGTCGTCCGGGCTCGCGGCGGTGGCGGTGGGCAGGAACCCCGTGGTGCGGGTCCTGTCGACGGGTGACGAACTCGTCGCGGCGGGCAAGCCGATCGCGGCGCACCAGGTTCGGATGTCGAACGGTCCTGCCATCGTCGCCATGCTTGCGCGGCACGGTTACGGCGACGCCCTGCACGATCACCTCGTCGACGATCCCGAGGTGCTCGCCACTCGGATCGCCGCCCACCTGGAAGCGGCCGACGTGCTCGTACTGAGCGGCGGCGTGTCGATGGGCAAGGCCGACTACGTGCCTGACGTGCTCGCCAGCCTCGGCGTGGAGGTGGTGTTCCACCGGGTCAGCCAGCGTCCGGGCAAGCCGCTGTGGTTCGGCACGGCCCCCGGCAACAAGACCGTGTTCGCCTTGCCGGGAAACCCGGTCTCGGCGCTGGTCTGCTGCCGCCACTACGTTATTCCGGCGCTCGGGCGGGCCTGCGGGCTGCCCTCCCCTCTGCCGGAATTCGCCGCGCTCACGGAGGATGTGACGTTCGAGCCGGACCTCACGTGCTTCCAGCCGGTGCGGCTGGTCTCGAATGCCGTTGGCCAGGTCCTCGCGATTCCGGTGCATACCAATACGTCAGGCGACTTCGCATCGTTGGCAGGGACCGGCGGCTACGTCGAACTGGCCAGGGAGCCGTCACGCTTCCCGGCGGGTACTCCGGTTCGCCTGTTTCGGTGGTAATGTGACCGCATGATCTCAGCAGACGATGCTCTCGAACGCCTGCAGCAGGGCAACTGGCGTTTCCTCAGCGGCGAGAGCGACATTGCCCGGTCGATCGGCGAGGCTCGCCGTGCCGAGCTCACCGCGGGCCAGACGCCGTTCGCGGTGGTGCTTGCCTGCTCGGACTCGCGGGTGCCGGTCGAGCTGATCTTCGACCAGGGCCTTGGCGACCTGTTTGTCATTCGCGTGGCGGGCAACATCGTCGCACCGTCGCAGATCGGCAGCATCGAGTACGCGGTGTCGCAGCTTGGCACCAGGCTCGTCGTGGTACTCGGCCACAGCGATTGCGGCGCGGTGGACGCGGCGCTGCGTGAACTCGCGCGCGAGCAGGCGCATCGCTCGCCCAACCTGCGCGCCATAGTCGACCGTATCCGCCCGGCCATTGAGCCCCTGCTCGACGCACCGGGCGGCGTGACGCTGCCGAGAGCCGTCCGCGCCAACGTGCGGCAATCCGTCGAGCAGCTACGGCACGGGTCCGAGGATCTCGAGCGGCGGCTCGAGAGCGGCGAGCTGACCATCGTGGGCGCCAAGTATTCGATCGAAACCGGCAAGGTCAGGTTTCTCGATGACTGACCGCGTAACGGGCCGCTGCTTCTGCGGCGCAATCCGGTTTGCGGTCAGCGGGCCCGAATCGTTTGCCTGCTTTTGCCATTGCGAGAGCTGCCAGCGCGCTGCGGGCGCCCCGGTCGTGATGTGGGCGACGTACGCGCGAGCGACCTTCGAGATCACCGCCGGCGAGATGCGCTGGCGGCAGTCTTCGCCCGGCGTGACGCGCGGCCACTGCCCCGCTTGCGGTTCCGCCATGACCTATGAAAACGAGAAGCGCACGGGAGAAATCGATATCGCCGCGGCATGCCTCGACGACCCCTCCGGGCCGGTCCCGCGTGCGCACATCTGGACCGAGGACCAGCAGCCGTGGTTCGAAATCGGCGACGATCTGCCGGTTTACGAGAAGAACATCGGCTGACCCTCGACCGATTTCCTGGCCGCAGCCTGTCTTACGGGTGCAACCAACCCAAGCAGCCAGGAGACATCTCGATGAAGAACAGAAACCTGTACGTCGGCGCAGCCATTGCGGCTCTGTGCGCCGCACCCGCAATTGCGGAACATGACGACGATGAAGAAGAGATCGAATGGGACGAGGCGCATCTCTTTTTCGAACTCAACGACACCGATGGCGATCTCGGCATCCATGCGAAGGTTGACGGCGAAGAGTGGAAGCGCCTGCAGATCGAGGACACCAAGGAGCGGCGCATCCTCGGCATCAGCGTCAGGGGACGCCTGCGGCGCCAGGGCCTGACGGAGATCTTCTTCGAAAGCGCCGAACCGCCGTTCGACGAGCTGGCGCCCGAGACGTTTTTTGCGCGCTTCCCGGAAGGCACCTACGAAATCGAGGGCGTGTCGCTCGACGGTGTTGAAATCGAGAGCGAGACGGAAATAACCCACGTTATGCCGGCGCCACCGGCGCCTGCCGTCAATGGCGTTCCCGCAGCCTCGCAGTGCGACGACGAAGAGCCCGGCTACGACGCGCCGGTCATCGAGGCGGACGACTACGTCATCGCCTGGAACCCGGTCACGATGACGCATCCCTCGCTGGGTAGCCCGCAGGGCGCCGAAGGGCTGGTCGTCGTGAACTACGAGGTCGTCGTGGAGACCGAGTTCGAGACGGCGGACGGTGACGAATTCACGAGCGTTTTCAGTGTCATCCTCCCCCCTGATGTCACTGCGATGACGATTCCGGACGAATTCCTCGAGCAGGGCACTGCGTTCAAGTACGAAGTGCTGGTGCGCGAGGAAAGCTGGAATCAGACGGCGATCGAAAGCTGCTTCCTGACGGAAGCCGATGAGTAGACAACCGTCAATGCTGCAACGCGGGGCCCTTGCGGGCCTCGCTTTGCTGTTGACTGCAGCGGTGTGCGCCGACGAGGCGTTGCGTAAACAGATCCACCGGGAGTACCGGCACCAGAGCTACATGCTGGTGGAGGACGACCGCGGGGCGCGACTGTACCTGTTCGACAGCGGCCGGGCACGGGTGATGCGGCTCACGGACAGCCTGGCGCCAGGCGTTTCCGCCGCGCTATCGAAGACCCGCAGCACAGACCCCCGCGAGCGGACCCGCGGACTCGCCGAGCTTGCCGGCAGCGCCGCGCCGGAGGCGCTCGACGTTGCTTTGCAGTTACTGAACGACCCGGTCGCCGCCGTGCGTGACGAGGCCCGCAACCTGGTACTCGACCATCCCGACGGTGGCCCGCTGGTCGCCGCACTCGGACTTGTGGACGATGACCTGGAGGAACAGGAGGACTGACGTGCTGATCGGGCACATCAACCTCGCCGTATCGATGAACGGAACGGGCGAACACTTCGTTACGCTCGTCGAAGCGCTGCAGGGCACCGGGCTGCACCAGCACGTGCTCGTGCGCAACGCCACGCTGGCAAAGCGCATCGACGCCATCGGCGGGGTAGCAATGGGCCCGGTCGTGCACTCCCCGGTAATGGCCTACTGCCTGATGCCCCGCGTCGACCTGGTCCACGTGCACGAACCCACGGCCGGCCAGGCCGGCCTGCTCCTCACGCTGACGCGCTCGATACCGTACATTCTCACGCATCGCGGGGCGGCCCGGTTCGCAGGCAACCCGTTGCTGCACGCAGTCTACAAGCGGGCGGCTGCCGTGATCTGCCAGGACGACAGCGAGGTCGCCATGGTGCGCCATCGGCTCCCGGAGCTCGCCATCGATATCATCCCGGACATCGAGCGGCACGGGTCCGCCGCCGGCCATCTGCGGCTCTATCAGAACTCCCAGAGAACCCCGATCGCCGGCAGCAAGGGCATCCAGTAATCCTTGCTGAACTCGAGGCCGTCATCGCCGAGGTCCCAGTCGATGCAGCACACGTTGCGCCGGTTAAGAACATTGGATACCTCGATAAACGCCATCAGGCTGCCGCGCGGCACGTCGAAGCGCCGGCTGAGGCGCAGGTCGAGAGCCGCGAACGACGGCAGCCGCAAGGCATTGCGCGGGCCCGGGACCGCCTCGTAGACGACCTCGCCCTCGTCATCGACGCCGAGTTCGAGCACTTCGAGGTCCGTGGTCGGCCACCCGGAGTGCACGCTCGCGGCCACCGAGAAGCTCCACTTCTCTTCCTCCCGGCCGATGCCGGCCTGGAACGCATGCCGCTGGTCCCAGCTGCGCGGTTGCTCACGTCCCGCGATATCATCCGTGACCTTCGACCACGTGTAGGACGCCCACCACCTCCATGCGCCGGCGTTGCGGTCGGCCGAGATCTCGATGCCCTGTGCGCGGGCGCGGGTCGGGTCCAGCCTCACCCGGTCGGCCTGCAGCTCCGGCATGATGCCGAGCGGGTCGTACAGGTTTTCGAAGCGCGGCCGCACGCGGCTCATGTACTTGATGAAGCCCTCGAGCCGCAGCGTGGCGTCGCCGGGCATGCGATAGTGAACTCCCGCGATCAGGTGATCGGCACGCTGCGCCGGCCAGAAACTCACGATGCCGTCCTCGATCTGCAGAGTCTGGATTGCCTGGGACTGGTAGTAACGCCCCGCGCTGAGGCGCAGCTCGGACCGCTCCGAGCTGCGGTACAGGACGCTCAGTCGCGGGCTGAGCTGCGCATCCGAAGCAAGATCCGTGTAGGTCTGGTCGTCCCAGCGCAGGCCCCACTCGAGCAGGGTGCGGTCGGACAGTCGCCAGCGGTCCGCCATGTAGAGGGCATAGCTCGCGCCGCTCGGACTTGCCGCGAGCGCGCGCAGCAACTCGTCAGGGCGGTCGCGGTACGCCGCCTGCAGGCCGAAATACCGGGCCTGCCCGGCGTAGTCGAATTCGGCCTCGCTGTAGGCAACGTGCAACCCCCACTGCATGTGGTGGCTGGGGGACGGCTGCCACACCCAGTCCTGGTGCAGCCCGAGCTGGGTCGTATCGCGGAAATCGCGCACCGCTGCGATCATCTTCTCGGCGTCGTTGGCTTCGCCGATGCGCCGATTCGAGTAGTCGACGTACGACAACACCGTGTGGCTGGACAGCGTGGCCGACCACTCGCTCTCCAGCTTGAGCCAGAACTGGGCGTTGCGCGTGT
Organism: Woeseiaceae bacterium; assembly: GCA_041553075.1. GTDB lineage: Bacteria > Pseudomonadota > Gammaproteobacteria > Steroidobacterales > Woeseiaceae > UBA1847. Next base: position 21,108 of record JBFEJR010000005.1, read on the forward strand.
TGCTGGTCACCTGCTCGCGTTCGGCCGGGTCGGTCTCCAGGACGAGCCGCACCGTGTCGTCGGCATACAGGGTATTCAGCGACAGGCGCGCGCCGGGCGCGAGCTCCCACGCGATCTCACCGAAAACGTCGAAGTACGAGGGCTGTCCGAACTTGGGATCGATGACGAGGTCCAGATTGCCGCGGCGCGCGGAGAACAGCCACGAAGCGGCGCCGCGCGAGCCGGCGGTCAGGACCGACGTGTTGTAGACGCTCAGGCCAATCTCGTTGTGGCTCGGCGCATCGGGCTCCAGCGTATCCATCAGCACCAGGCCGCTCATGCGGTCGCCATAGCGCACCGGAAAGCCGCCCGTGTAGACCTCGACGCCCTCGATGGCGCGCGCGTCGATCGCGCTGAAGATGTTCTGGTAATCGCGGATGTGAAACGGATCGAACAGCCAGTTGCCATTGAGCATGATGCCGATCTCGTTGTCCTCGCCGCCCCGGAAATGCGCCCGTGCCGACGCGCCGCTTGCCGCGGCGCCGGGCAGGCGCTGGGCGACCCGGATCGGGTCCTCGCCGACGTCGGGCATGCCCTGGATCGTGCGCTGGTCGAGTGAGAATCGGGAGGTCGAGAAGTCCCGCGAGATCGCGTAGCGGCTCGCGGCAACGATGACGTTTTCGATTTCCGCGGCAACGCCGGCAGCGTCCGGAACGGCCGGCTCCTGCGCGTGGCCGGGGGCTTGCCCGCGCGGCACGATGACGTAGACACCGGCATCGTGCCGCACCACCAGTCCGTGCGGCTGCAGGATCTGCCTGACGATGTCGAGGGGGCTGCCGGGTTGCGGTTCGGACGCCACGAAAAGATCGTCACTGACGACGTTGGTGCTGTACGCGATTTCGAGCCCCGCGGCGCGGAACTCCTCGAGCACGCTCACGACCTGGCGGCCGGCGTAGGCCAAAGAGGGCTCCTGACCGGCGGCGGGCGCCGCCGGTAACAACAGCATCACGATCAGGATGCCGCGCAACATCTGCCCCCTACTCGCTGATATAGAGCACTCCTTCGTCGAGACGCCAGTCGAGCGCCGCGGTCGCGAGCCGCAGGCGCAGCGCATCGGCGGGCGGCGTGTCGATCCTGCCCCGCAGTATCGCATTTCGTGCGATCACCTCGGCCTTGCCCTCGAACCTGACGTCGACGCCCAGTTCGCGCCCGGCCCAGCCGAGAAAGCGATACAGGGTCCAGCCGTCCACGTCCGCGGCCGGTGTGGTGCGCGCCACCCAGTCCCAGTAGCTTCCGGAACGTTCGATGCCCAGCACGTTGGGCCGCTGCGCCCCGGACAAGGTCGCTTGCTGCCCGGATACGACGCGCTGGTCGTGAAAGCGGCCGTCGACCTGTACCTGGCCTTCCCGCACGCTGACCACCAGCCGTTCGTCATCGACTTCCGCCATGTACTGCGTGCCGATATGGGTGATCACGCCCTGGGCGGTATCCAGCGCGAACAGCGGCGCGGCGTCCGTGCCGATACCGGCCGCGAGGTCGGGCGTCGAGTCGAAATACACGCGGCCGTCTTCGAGGAAAGCGCGCGATACATCGATGAACCGCACGCGCGTGTTCTCGTCGATACGCAACGAGCCGCCCTTGCCCCATGCAATAGCGAGGCCCGCGTCCTTGCCCGTGACAATTGTCTGGCCGGAGAGCACGGTCGCAAGCTCGGGCGTCGCTCGCAGCTCCGCATTCTCGCCAAGCAGGTACACAGCGCCGAAAGTCCGGTCGATGGTCGCCACCGGGATGACGGCGGTCGCGGGTGGCCGCAATGCCACCAGGGCCGCGAAGATGCCGACCAGCACCGTCGCCGCCACGGCGAATGTCTGCAGCCGGTGACGCACTCGCCGCCGGCTGCTCAGTGCACGCCACTCCCGCCGCAGCGCCGCCTTCGCGGCGGCCACGTCCTGGGCGGGCGGCGCCGGCCGCGGTGCGGATTGTCGCAGCAGTTCTGCCAATGCGTCGTGTTCGGTCTTGCTCATGATTCCACCAGTTCGCTCTCGTGCTTCTCCAGCCCGTCGACCAGCGCCGTGTAGGCATCTGCAAATGCCCTGCGGGCGCGGGCAAGCAGCGATTGTGCCGCCTCGGTGCCGATGTGCAGGCGCTCGGCAATTTCCCTGACCGAGTACCCCTCGATGTATTTCCACTCCAGCGCATCACCGTAGCGCGCCGGCAGGTTGTCGAGGGCAACCTGGATGAGCCGCAGAATCTCGACTCGACGGTAGTGGTCCTCGGGTCGCTGTTGCTCGGGCACCTGCAACGACTCGACCGCGGCACGAACGTCCGGCAGGTCCTCGGTCAGCACGATGTGCTCACGATAGCGTCCCTGCTGCGCGAGCCAGTCGCTGGTCGCGTTGCGACAGATCGAACAGAGCCAGGTAAACAGGGCCGCCTCGCCCTTGTACGTGTGCAGCTTGCGCAGCGCCTTGCTCAACGTGACCTGGGCCATCTCGCGCGCCGCCTCCTCGTCACCCTGCAGGCGCACGAGGGCAAAGCGGTACACGCGCGCGAAGTTCTCGCTGAAGAACCGGTCGAAGGCTCGCTCATTACCGGCAAGTAACTGTTTTACGAGCTTTTTATCGTCGAGCCAGACCGTCATCGCAGGAACCACTCCGGGTATTCAATCGTTAGACGGTTGCGCGCCGCAAAACCGGTTGCGGCGTGTCCGACGATTGTACGCCCAATGACGGGCCTGCCGGCGCGCAAAACCCGCAAGCGACGATTACAATGTTGGGTATGGCGGCGAATTACACGATCGAGTGCCGGGACTCCGTGATCGAGGTGCACGTCACGGGCAGCCCCGATCGGCCGTCTATCGCCCGGATGTGGAAGGACATCGTTGCCGCCTGCGCCGAACACGGCTGCCTGTCGATTCTCGGGATTTCCGACATGGAGCGGCCCATCAAGCTGGCCGACGCCATCGACCACCAGGCGATCTTCCTGGAAGCGGGTATCACGGTTGACCACCGCATCGCGTGGGTTCAGCTGAATCCCGAGGCGATCCGCATGAACATGCTGATCGAGTCGGTGTTGCTGAATCGCGGCCTCGCCAACGGCCGCATCTTTACCAACGAGTTAGAGGCCAGGCGCTGGCTGGCTGACCGCTAGCGTTCGGCTAGCGCTTCATCGCCTCGAAGAACTCGGCGTTGGTCTTCGTGTCCTGCAGCTTGTTGAGCAGGAACTCGATTGCCGCGAGCTCGTCCATCGGGTGCAGCACCTTGCGCAGCACCCACATTTTCTGCAGCTCGTCGTCGGCCGTCAGCAGCTCTTCCTTGCGCGTGCCGGAGCGATTGATGTTGATCGCCGGGAACACGCGCTTCTCGGCAATCCGGCGATCCAGGTGGATTTCCATGTTGCCGGTGCCCTTGAATTCCTCGTAGATCACCTCGTCCATCTTCGAGCCTGTATCGATCAGCGCCGTGGCGAGAATCGTCAGGCTGCCGCCTTCCTCGATGTTGCGCGCCGCGCCGAAGAAGCGTTTCGGACGATGCAGCGCATTCGCATCGACACCGCCGGTCAGGACCTTACCCGAACTCGGCACGACCGTGTTGTAGGCGCGTGCGAGGCGCGTAATCGAATCCAGCAGAATGACCACGTCGCGTTTGTGCTCGACGAGACGCTTGGCCTTCTCGATTACCATGTCGGCAACCTGCACGTGCCGGCTGGCCGGCTCGTCGAACGTTGACGAGACGACTTCGCCGCGTACCGTGCGTTCCATCTCGGTGACCTCTTCCGGGCGCTCGTCGATGAGCAGCACCATGAGGTCGACTTCCGGGCTGTTAGCCACGATCGCCGATGCGATGTTCTGCAGCAGCATCGTCTTGCCGGCCTTCGGCGGCGACACGATCAGGCCGCGCTGGCCCTTGCCGATCGGGGCGACCATGTCGATGATGCGCGCCGTCAGGTCTTCGGTACTGCCGTTGCCTTGCTCGAGCTTCAGGCGTTCCTTCGGGAACAGGGGCGTCAGGTTCTCGAACAGCACCTTGGTGCGCGCGTTCTCGGGCGCATCGTGGTTGATCTGGCCGACCTTCAACAGCGCGAAGTAGCGCTCCCCGTCCTTGGGCGGGCGAATCAGGCCCGAGACCGTGTCGCCGGTACGCAGTGCGAAGCGGCGGATCTGGCTCGGGCTGACGTAGATGTCGTCGGGACCCGCCAGGTACGATCCATCGGCGGAGCGCAGGAAACCGAAGCCGTCCTGCAGAATCTCGAGGACTCCCTCGCCGTAAATGTCCTCGCCGAGCGCGCCATGCGCCTTCAGGATTGCAAAGATCATGTCCTGCTTGCGCGAGCGTGCCATGCTCTCGATCCCGAGCGACTCACCGAGCTCGACCAGCGCAGCGGCCGGACGAGTCTTGAGCTCCGTCAGGTTCATCATGTTCTTGCTGGCTTCGAGCTGCTCCGGCGGAATTACCTCGAGATTGCCGTCGTCATCCGGATACTCGGACTGCTGCGGCGTACGCCGCCGACGGCGGCGATTCGGATTTCCCTTTGTCTTGTTGCCCGACTTGCTCGGACGATTTTTGTTTGAAGTACCCAAGTACCCTCTCACAGATTAGTGTCCAGAAATTCTTCGAGCTGCGACTTCGGCATCGCGCCCATCACTTGCGCCTGCACGGCGCCTTCCTTGAACAGGATCAGCGTCGGAATGCTGCGGATGCCGAACTTCTGAGCCGTATTCGGGTTCTCGTCGACATTCAGCTTCACGACATCGAGCTGCTCTTCATACTTGTCCGCCACTTCATCGAGCAGCGGCGCAATCATCTTGCAGGGACCGCACCATTCGGCCCAGAAATCCAGCAGTACGGCTTTGCTGTTCTGCAGAACGTCAGCGTCAAATGCGCTGTCCGAGGTGTGCACAATCTTGTCGCTCACCGGTAATACCTCCAAAATACTTCCAGTTTGAGTATGGATTTGCCCGCTCCATGCGGGGAACGAATGAGATCATCTCAAAAACGGGTGACGCTGCCTCTTGTATCAGGCAAACTGTCGCAACTTTGTGATCGATGAATTCCGGATATTCCGGTTTTCTTCCGGATCGATGAATAGCGAAAATGGCGGGTGCGACGAGTGTCGCGTCGAATTAACGCCAATTTGACCGCTTCGCGAGCAATTTTGCAAGTCTTTACAGCATATTTTCTGGTTCCTGCCTTATGTCTCAAAACCATCTGAGCGACCTCAGATTCGACTCCCTGCCGCTTCACGAAAACGTCCTAGCAGGCATCCGTGATGCGGGCTTCGAGTTCTGTACGCCGATCCAGGCTTCGACGCTGCCGATCGCCCTTGACCAAAAAGACGTCGCCGGCCAGGCGCAGACCGGGACAGGCAAGACAGCCGCGTTCCTGATCGCTGCCTACCAGCGGCTGATCAACATGCCGGTCGAGTTCGACGGGCCGCGGCAACCCCGCGTGTTCGCGCTTGCGCCAACGCGTGAACTGGCCGTGCAGATCGCCAACGACGCGGAAGTTCTCGGCGGCCACACCGGCCTGAAGATCGGGCTGGCGTTCGGCGGCACCGACTACGATAAGCAGCGTAATACGCTGCAGGATGGTGTCGACCTGCTGATCGGCACACCCGGGCGCATCATCGACTACTACAAGCAGGGCGTGTTCAAGCTCGATCACGTCCAGGTAGCGATTCTCGATGAGGCCGATCGCATGTTCGACCTCGGCTTCATCAAGGACATCCGTTACCTGCTGCGCCGCCTGCCGAGCCCGGAGAAACGGCTGAACATGCTGTTCTCCGCCACGCTCTCGCACCGTGTCATGGAACTCGCATACGAGCACATGAACGAACCCGAGCTGATTCGTATCGAGCCCGACAAGGTAACGGCTGACCGGGTGCGCCAGGCCATCTTCTTCCCGTCGAACGAGGACAAGATGCCGCTGCTCGTCGGCCTGATTCGCGAAATGGGCGAGGGCCGCATCATGATCTTCGTCAACATGAAGCGCGACGCCGAGCGGGTCCAGGATTTCCTCGAAGCCAACGGCATTCACGCCCAGGCCATCTCGGGCGACGTCCCGCAGAAGAAACGCCTGCGCATGCTGCTGGACTTCCAGAAGGGCGATCTGCCCGTGCTGATCGGCACCGACGTCGCGTCCCGGGGGCTGCACGTTCCCGACGTCCAGTACGTGATCAACTTCGACCTGCCGCAGGACGCGGAGGACTACGTGCACCGCATCGGCCGCACGGCGCGGGCCGGGGCCGCGGGCGATGCCATCAGCTTTGGCTGCGAGACCTACGTCATGTCGCTCCCCGACATCGAGGACTACATCGGCCACAAGCTGCCGGTGGCCGAGTACAACCCCGGTGACCTGCCCGAGATCGTCAAGCCGAAACCGCGTAAACGGCGCAGCAGCGGTCCGCGTCGCAGGCCGGGCGGCAAGGACCACAACAAGCCTGCGGGCAACCGCGGCCGGCGCGGGCCGTCGCGCAAAAGAGGCTAGCGCCAAAGCCGGACCTGCTCGCGCCTAGAGCAGGTCGCCAACGCCCTCCACGCCGCGAAACTCGGAGCCGCGACGCACCGGTTCCGAGGTGTCCGGGCGCGTGACCGTAACCAGCATGCGCAGGCCATACTGCCGTGCGCTCTGCAGGACCGGTTGCGAATCGTCAACGAACAGCGTGGTCTCGACGTCGAAGTCGACGGTATCCTGCAGCGCATGCCAGAACGCCTGCGACTCCTTCGCATGGCCGTAGGCATGCGAGCTGTGGACGCCGTCGAAATAATCAGCGAACCCGGTCACGGCATCCTTTAGGTGCAGCGTATCGGGGTGCGAATTCGTGACCAGCAACACGCGCTTGTCCGTCGCCGCCACGCTGCGCAGGAACTCGAGCGCGCCGGGCAGGTAGCCGATGCGATAGGTCACGTCGTGGTGGATCTTGACGACGTCGATACCCAGGTGATCGTTCCAGTGGTCGAGGCAGTACCATTCGAGGTCGCCCTGCACGGACCGGTACCGGGCGAGAAGTTCCTCGCGTGCGGCTTCGAAACTCATGCCGTTGGCGGCGGCGTAGCGGCGTGGCACGAGGTCCAGCCAGATGTAGTTGTCGAAGGCCAGGTCGAGGATCGTCCCGTCCATGTCCAGCATCAGCGTGTCGCAGCGCTCGAGCGCGGTTTGCGGCGTGATATTCATTGCTATACTGCGCGGCCCGCTTGCCAGAAATGTAATGACATGGACCTCAAGTCACTCGTAGAACCGATCGTGGCGCTGGCCGAGGATGCCGGCCGCGCAATCCTCGAAGTCTACTCCACCGACTTCGACGTGCAAGCAAAGGCCGACGACTCGCCCCTGACCCAGGCAGACCTCGCGTCGCACCGGCGGATCGATGCCGGTCTCAGGTCCCTGACGCCGGAGCTGCCGATCATCTCCGAGGAATCCGGCCTGCCCGATTACGACACCCGCCGTCACTGGCCGCGTTACTGGATCGTCGACCCGCTGGACGGCACCCGGGAGTTCGTCAACCGCAATGGCGAATTCACGGTCAACATCGCGCTGGTCGAAAACCAGCGGCCCGTGCTCGGCGTCGTGCATGTGCCCGTGCTGGGCCGGACCTATGTCGGCTGCCGGGGGCTCGGCGCCCAGCGCCGCGACGGCTCTGGCGACCCGCAAACCATCTCGGTGACGCCGACGAGCGGCGAGACCGCGCGTATCGTCGGCAGCCGTTCGCACCGCGGCGCCAGCCTGGATCGTTTTCTCGAGCGCGTCGGCGCCTGCGACATCGTCCCGATGGGCAGCTCGCTGAAATTCTGCGTGGTGGCCGAAGGCGGAGCGGACCTCTACCCGCGCCTCGGACCAACCTCGGAGTGGGACACCGCCGCGGCCCAGGCCGTGGTCGAACAGGCCGGCGGCAGCGTCGTGACGCTCGACGGCAAGCCTATGAAATACAATGCGAAAGAGGACATCCTGAATCCCCACTTCCTGGTCATCGGGGCATCCGATCGCGACTGGTTGGCACTGCTGCCCGACAGCGAGTAGCATAATCTCATGGTCGACAAGGTGGACACAGAATCGTTTGCCAAGCTGGAGCGATTACGTGAATTGCGCGTCAGCCACCGGGACCTCGACTACCTGATCGATCGCCTGCAGGAGGATCCGATGGTCGACCAGCTGCGCATCCGCCGCCTGAAGAAACGCAAGCTTCTGCTCAAGGACATGATCGCGACGCTCGAGAGCGAAATGATCCCCGACATGGATGCATAACGCGCCTCCCCAGTGGAAACCTTGTCCGACGGCGCTGCAATTCGTGCATCTACCTAGCCTCGACCCGTCAACCGGCGGTCGGTGCAGACGTTCTCCAGTTGCACACACGACACGGAGGTGCATCATGAGAACCCGCACACTGGTAGCCACACTGGCCGTTGGCGCCCTGGTTGCCGTACCCGCCATTGCCCTGGCTCAAAACAACAGCGGCAATCGGAACGGCGCGGACGCGCAGCAGCGTGCCCAGGTCGAACGCGTGCAGCGCGACGTCGACCGGGACCGCATCCGCCTGCAGGACCGCACGGGCGTCCAGCAACACGACCGCGACCGCATCCAGGACCGCAGCAAAGCGCCCGACGACCGCCTGCAGGCCGAAGAGCGGATTTACGGCAATGACCTGATGAGCGAGCAGGAGCGCCTGCAGTATCGTGAGCGCCTGATGAACGCGGCCAGCGAACAGGAGCGCGAACAGATCAAGGCTCAGCACAAGGAAGAAATCCAGGTGCGCGCCCGCAATCGCAACATCCAGCTCGACGACAAGGGCGACCCGGTAGAGGACGAATAGGTGCCTGCCGAGACCCGTTTCCGCCGCACGGCATTGCTGCTGTGCGGCGTGCTGGCGGCTCAGGGAGTGGGCGCACAGGACCCGACGTACCCCGAGCTCAGCCTGGTGACCGGCCTCAACATCAGCCGCGGTGACTTTGGCACAGATGCAGAGATCGAGGACACCTACATACCGCTGGGTTTCATGGCGCAGTTCGAGCGCGTGGCGTTTTCCGTTCGCGTACCGTACCTGAGCGTCGACACGACCAGTGACGGCGTGACCACGACCGAGAGCGGTCTCGGCGATGTCTCGGCAAGCCTGACCGCGTTCAACGTGTTGCAGAGCAACGACCTCGGCCTGGCGCTGGATATTACCGGAGCGATCAAGTTCGGCACGGCGGACCGCGACCAGGGTCTCGGCACCGGCGAGAACGACGTCACGCTGTACTTCGACGGTTACAGGTTCTTCGACAACGCCACGCTGTTCGCATCGGTGGGCCATCGCTGGCGCGGTGAACCGCCCGATGCGGCGCTCGACGACGTGCTCCTGGCGACCCTCGGTGCGACCTATGCAATGACGGGCGGCGGGCTGGTCGGGGCAACCCTCGACTTCCGTGAATCCTCCATTGCCGGATACGACGACATGCGCGAACTGCAGGGCTTCCTGGTCCTGCCGCTCGGCGAAGCCTGGGACCTCGAGATCTTCGCGTTCACGGGTTTCACCGACAGCAGTCCCGACTGGGGTGCCGGGTTCACGCTGGCTGCCGACCTGCGCCGGCTCGCCACCAGGAGAGATCGCTAGGCCGCCGTCAGGGCTGCGGCGCCGAGCCCGTCATCGTCAGCGACAGGATACTGTGGCGAATTTCCTCGCCGAGCACGAGCCGCGCGTCGCTGCCGATCGAGGTGATGTCGTCGTCGAACTCGATGAAGCCGTCGCCGTTACGGCGCAGCACGTCCAGTTGCTCCAGCGTCTTGATGAAGTCGTGGAACAGCGTCCGGTTGAAGAAATCGGGCGAATGCAGGCCGTAGATCATCGACAGGCGCTCGGCGCTCTGCTGGCACTTGGTCTCCAGCTGCGTGCGCGTCAGGGTGCCGGAACCGTTGCCGACGAGGATCGCGATGGCGAGATAGAACCGCTGCAGCATCGGCACCATCGCCTGGCCCAGCATCAGGAGCTGGAAGGCTTTTTCGGAACCCGCGCGCGGCCGCACCAGGGTCCGGTTGGCCTCGCCGTAGCTCAGGATACCGAGGTCGATCAGTGAGCTGATGGCATCGCTCGTTACGTCGTCGATGTCGCCGAGGTCCCACTGCAGGCACAGCTCCTTCTTCATGAAGGGGTAGATCAGGCGCATCAGCCGCTGCAGCTCGGCGTGTTCGAGTTCGGTGCCCTGGATGAAGCAACAGGCCACCGCCGCCGGGATGGCGAGCAGGTGCGTGATGTTGTTGCGAAAGTAGGTCATCAACACGGCCGTGCGCTCTTCCATGTGAATGACCTCGCCCATCGGATGCGCGCGGCGGCTGATCACGTCGAGCTTTTCGCCGTGTTCGATGATCTGGTCCGGCGTCCAGTCGGGAATCGTGACGAGGTCCGAGTATCGGAACCGGGCGAGCAGGTCGAGACTCAGCTGCAACTGGCGGCACAGCTCGTCGCGACCGATCGTTTGCTTCGGGGTGGACAACAGGACGTAGGCAAGCAGGCTGTTCGGCGTCACCGCGGCTGCCGCGTTGATGTTTTGCATGATCCGGCTGCCGAGTTCGTCGACGATGCCGCCCAGCCACTCGGGGCGCTCGCCGTTTTCCGGCTCGTACCGGCGCCACTCGGCATGCTGGCGATCGAGTAACGGCTCGAGCTCGATCGGCTCGCCGAAGTTTACCCAGACCTTGCCGAAATGGTCGCGCAGCGACTTCACCGAGCGAACCAGGCCGCCGAGCGTCTCCTTTTGTTTTTCCGCGCCACCCAGCTCGCTGATAAAGGCATCGCCCTCGATGAGTTTCTCGTAACCGAAATAAACCGGCACGAAGACGATCGGGCGCTGCGGATTCGTCACGTAGGCATTGACGGTCATCGCCAGCATGCCGCCCTTCGGCGCGAGCAGGCGGCCGGTCCGGCTGCGCCCTCCCTCGATGAAGTACTCCATCGAGTGCCCCTTGCGCAGCACCTCCTGGATGTAGGCATCGAACACCGCGGCATACAGGCGATTCCCCTTGAACGAGCGCCGCAGGAAAAATGCGCCGCCGCGTCTCAGGATGCCACCAACGATCGGCAGGTTGAGATTGATGCCCGCGGCGATATGCGGCAGGTGCAGGCCTTCCAGGTAGGTCACGTAGCCGAGCAGCAGGTAGTCGATGTGGCTGCGGTGGCACGGGACGTACACGACTTCCTTGTCCCGCGCTGCCTCGTGCAGCTTGTCCGCGTGATTCAGCTCGATACCGTCGTAGATCTGGTGAAAGAGCCAGCGCAACAGGCGAACCAGGACGCGAATCGTCGGATAGGAGATATCCGCGGCGATCTCGAGGGCGTACTTGCGCGCTTTGCGGCGGGCGATCTCCTGCTTGCGGAAGTCGTCGCCGGCCTCGGCGGCGATCGCGCGGCGCACGTTGGGCGAGCGCAACACCAGGTTGATCAGGGTGCGCCGATGGGAGAGGTCCGGCCCGACCGTCGTGATGCGGCGCTGCCTGAAATGTACGCGCAGGATGCGCGACACCTTGCGATAGGCAACCTCGCTGGACTGCCCCCCGACGTCGATGGAGCGCAGCGGCAGCGCATGGCTGAAACGCAGCAGGGTGTTGCGGCCATGAACCAGCGTCGTGAAGAACTTGCGCATCCTGCCGACGGCTTCCCAGTTCTCCGAGAACAGCAGCTTGACGTAGGAGCCTTCTTTCTCCGGCGACCGGCCCCAGTACAACGCCACCGGAATCAGCAGAAGCTCGCGGTCGCCGTGCTGCGCGGCGTCGACGAGCCGCTTGAGTCGCTGCGAACCGGTCTTGCGCGGGTGGCGTACGAGAAATCCCTGCATGCGCCGCAGCACCACGTAACGCCGGTATTCGAAGTTATCGCAAAAGACGATCGATTCGCTCGGGGACGGCAGCCCGTGCAGGGCGCACGCCTGCTCGAGCGCCAGCAAGTCGGCAAGGCCGCCGGACTCGAGGACGTAGACGACCTCGGCATCCTTGTCCGTGATGTACTCCGCCGGGCTGTCCGGATGAATCGTCGGCCGCGCCCAGAGCGAAAACACGCGACCCGCAACCCAGTAGAGCGGCTGGGAAATGAAGCCTGCTATGCGCATGGCGATCAAGTTTACCGAAAACGCGGGCCGTGCAAGCCGTTGACTTTTGGAAATCATCGGCTCGGCGGATGCGGTCCCGAAGATCGACCGATGCGTTGTTTCCGCCTGCCTCGGACCGCCTGCCGGCCCCTGGCTCCTGCCGCGGTTGCGGACGGCCTCTCATCCGGGTGCCGGGATTCTCCCGGGCACGCAGGCAATGCGGGCGACGCTCGACAAACAAGAACGGGCCCGCGCGATCGTCATTCACATGAAATCGCACGAGCCCGTTACTTGTTGACGGCAGCGACGCACCGGCAGAACCGGAACGCCGCGACGTTCACTGCGCACGCGAAGGCATGCGCTTCGAGCGCTGAACTACCTTTTCAGGGCGTCGTCCAGGGCGTCTTCGGCGTCGTCCATGGCCTCATCGAGGGTGTCTTCCGCGTCTTCCATGGCGGCGTCCATCTCGCCCTTCTTCTCTTCGAGCATGTCGCCCATCCCGGCGGCTGCATCCTGCGCTTCGTTCATCGCGTCGGACACTTCTTCGCCCATGGTGTCGGCGCCTTCTTCGGCGGCCTCCGCGACGTCACCGGCGGCCTCCTGCGTTTTCTCCATGACGTCCTCGGCCGTCGTCGCGTCGGAACTACCGGACTCGCCGCCGCCGCAGCCGAAAATGAACAGACTTGCTACCAGTACCCAATACTTCATGATGTTCCTCCCAAAATTACTCTATTAACTTATGTATAAAATGCCTCAGGTATTCGTTGATCTCGGCGATATTCGCGGTCAGGCGATGATCACCGTTCACGACGTGCAAGGTTGCGCTGCACGCCTTTGCAAAACGAATACTATTCTCGACAGGCACAATGTCATCATGCCAGCCATGCACAATGCAAATCGGCATGGGTGGCGGTGCCGGCGTCAGGTCCTCGTAGCCGGCCATGAAATACGCCGGCGCGAGCACGAACAGGCCGGCCGCCCCGACGGCCGCCGCCGCCGCGGTTGCCACGTGGCCGCCCATGCTGGAGCCGACCAGAACCAGGCGATCGTCGATCGCGGCGCACTCGCGGATGCACCTGTCGACCCGCTCCGTCGGGTCTGCGATACCCTGGTAGTCGATGCTGTCGGCCTCGCACCCCATTGCCCTGACGAGTTCCGCCATGGCGCGAATCTTGGTGCCCCAGGGGCCGCTCTCCTGACCGTGCGAAAAAATCACCGTCGTCATACCAGTATGCCCTCTCCCGTGTCACACATCTCTTCGAGGTGGCGAGCCAGCAACCAGATGCGGTCCTGCCCCCAGACCACGTAGTCACCGATCCCGATCGTCGGCACGCCCCAGCTGCCGAGCGACAGCATCAGCTGCCGGTTCGCCGCCTCGGTTTCGCGCCAGTCCTCGCTGTCCATCGCCTGCTTGACCTCGGGCCAGAACAGGCCGGTCTTCGCAGTGATTTTGCGCATGCCCTGGTCCGTTGACGGATCAACGGCGCGTGCCCAGATCAGTTCCGCAGCATTGAGCAGGAACTCGCGTCCGCGCCTCTCGGACTGCGCGTAGGCAAACACCGCGTGGCAGCGCTCAACGCCTTTGCCGATCGGGTCGATCGCCTTGCCGAACGGTACGCCGTATGACTCCGCTTCGCGCATCGCGTCACGGACAATGTAACGGATCTTGCGCGCGGGGATCGCGGGGCCGCGCATCATCAGCGGCAACACGGGCCGCAGCACGAGCTCGAGCCCGAAGGCATCCGCCAGGTCGTAGACCCGCCGCAGACACAGCTGCGAGTAGGGGCTGCGAAACGAGTAGAAAAGATCCAGCGCCGGCAGGTTGCCGGCGGCTGCGGGCCGCGTCACCGGCAGGTCCACCTGGATAACCTGCCGCACGGACCGCAGGCGCGCATTGCTGCCTGCGCGACGCGCCAGCCCCAGCGCATCCAGCCGCGCCACGAGGTAGTGCAGCCGATCGATACCCCAGTACCAGTCGCCGCCGTAGTACAGCATGGCGCTGCCATAATGCCCCAGGCGCTTGAGTAGTTTTTGCGACTCGTCCAGCATGCGCTCCGCGCTGCTCGCCCCCGCCTGCGCCGCATAGCTCGCGGCCGCGGCGGCGTCCCCGCGCCAGTAGTGCTCCAGCGCACGGCCGACTTCTGCCGGGAAGTCGTCGCTGCCGATCCGGCCGGCCAGCGCGTCGGCGAGCCCGCGACTCTGCGCTGCGGGCGGGCCGGCCGCCTTGTCGAGAAACGGGATTCCCAGTTCCGCGGCGACGCGCCCGCAATCGAGGACGGCGTAGTCCGCGCGCATCTCTGGAAACGGCTCGTAGTCCCCGCCGAGCGACCGCGTCAGGTGCACCTGCAAGTCGACATCGAAATGCCCGGCAAGGTCCGGCAGGTAGCGCGACAGGAGATAGGAATAGGGGTCGTCGAGCTGCAGGAACGCGTAGACGACATGGCCCCGGCCGCTCAGTTTGCGCCTGGCTTCATGCCATGCCCGGGAGCGGCGCCGCGTGGCGGCGCTGATGTAGGCGCTCAGCAGTTTCGAACGTAGCCTGTTCCTGGCGCTCACTCTTCATCCCACGTTGACGACGGCTTCCACAACAACTCGTCGAGGTCGGGTTGCCAGCGGTATTTCTGCATGTCCACTTTACCACCCCGCATCACGACGCCTTCCGCCGCGAGGCGTTCGCGCTGTACGCGGAAGGGGCGGCTGTCGGCGGGGAAAGCGCTCTTGCCCGATGCCTGTATGACCCGGTGCCACGGCAGACTCATGCCGTCCGGCACCTGTCGCAGCGCGTAACCGACCTGGCGCGCCCCGCGCGGGATACCGGCGATCTCGGCGACCTGGCCGTAGTTCGCCACGCGGCCCCGCGGGATGTCCGCGATGGTCTCCCAGATGCGGCGCAGTCGCGTAGCCCGGTCCATTCAGCTCAGCCTCAGGCGCGCCTGGATCTCGCGCTTGGCATCGCGCAACACGGTGTCGCGGTCGAGCGTTTCGAGAATCGTCTTGACCACGTTCTTCGGACCGCCGTCGCCCCAGGACTTGCCTTTGGCGAGGTACTCGGCCGCAGCCTGGCCGACGAGGTAGGTACTGTAGTACGCGATCGCCCCCTGCGCGCCGGCCGTCAGGATGGTCGACAGTCCCAGCGTGCCGACCTTGAGCGCGCTCGACACGAAGTGCAGCGCCCACACCGTGCCCATCAGCGCCGCCGACTCGGCGACGATTACCTTGACGATCGAGCCGGCCTCCTGGCGGCTCAGCGGCAGGTCATAGACTTTCGACAGGTGCACGACCATGCCGACGTCGATGAACGCGGCTGCGAACAGGTCGGCGACCGGGATCGGGTTGAAAGCGACGGCGATTCCCTTGGCAATGCAATAGGTGCGTACGAGCTTGTCGCCGATCTCGCGCCGCGCCGCGAGTATCCGCCGCCCGACCTGGTCCGAGAGGTCGGCCGCAAACAAGCTCGCATTCAATGCGGCCAGCGTTTTTCCCTCGGCCTCGAGAATTTCCCAGAGCTTGAGCCGCAGGGCGCCGACGTCGGGTTCGCGCGGCCGTTCCGCGCTGACCTCCCCTCCCGCGGCATCGATCTCGACGACCGCCTGCGCACGCGGCTGCGCCGCCACGGGGATGACGTAGCCGGGATCGATCAGCCCGGCCGTCTTGCTGCGCACCGACTGCAGGAGCGCCTCGAGCTCGGCACGCGTGTACAGGTCGGCCTTGTTGAGCGCGACGAGCACGGGGCGCCCCTGGGCCAGCACGGACCTGAGCGCGTCGCGCTCGGTCTGCGTGATATCGCTGTCGAGCACGAAGATGACGAGGTCGGAGCGCCCGGCCACCTCCCGGGCCAGCGCCTCGCGGTCCTCGCCGCCCGCCTCGTCGAGACCCGGCGTATCGATCAGGTACACGCCGCCGGCCTCTTCCTCGGCCCAGGCCTCCATGGACGAGAACCGCGTTTCCCCGTGAATCGGGCTGACCGAGAAGCGCTGTTCGCCGATGAGCGCGTTGAGCAGCGACGACTTGCCGGTGCTGACCCGCCCGAACACCGACAGGTGCAGGTGGCCGTGTTCGATCTTGTCGAGCATGGCCTGGACGGCCTCGTAGTCGCGGCTCAGCGATTCCCTGATGCCGTCGGGCAGGCGATCGTCATGCACCAGCTCGCGCAGGCTTTCCCGCGCGAGGCCAAGGTGGTCGTCGCTCGCGGCGCCCTCGTCAGTCCCTTTTTTCTTCCAGGGCCATCCTGGTAATCCGGCGAATGCCCGCTTCCAGATGCTCACTGATTCCTTCCTCGAATTCCTTCGCCGCCACGTTGGGCACCAGTTCGCCGTGTTGCCGCAGCGTCAGTACGAGGCTGCGCCCCAGGGCGTCGAAGATCAAGCCGTACGCGACGGCATGGACGAGCCCGCCCGCGACCGTGCCGATGCCCGGGAACGCCTTGAGGCCGTTACCCGCGACGGCCAGCGTCAATGGCAACGCGCGCCCGACGCGGCTCTGGCTCAACGACAGGAACTCCTCGATGTCGAGATCGCGCGGCGCGGCGCCGTACAGGCGGCACAGCTGCCGGGTCATGGCGGTACCGATATAGCCCTGGATCAGGATGTCGGTGCCCGGGCTGATCGCGGCCAGTGCGCCAACGATCGCCTTGCGCGTGGCGCTGCGAATGATCTGCTCCGAGCGCTGCAGGCGGAACTCGCTTTCCGCCTGCGCGAGGCGCGCCGCCGCCATCCGGAAAACCGCACGCTCGCGGCGCGCATCGAGTGCCGCTCCCTGCTCCGCCAGCAGGCGGTTGATCGCGACGACCAGGACGCCGATGTCCGCGGGCCGGGTGCGCCGCACCGGCTCTTCCGTGCCGTCGGGACTGCGCTGGATCACGTCGACCTCGCCGCCTGCCGACACGGCAACCACGTGATCGCGCCCGACGTCGCCGCCCACGGCATCGACCCGTTCCAGCAACTTCTGCAGCAGTGCAGCCTGCTCCTCGGGCGCATAGCGGTCGGCCTTGTTGAGCACGATGACCAGCGGCTTGTCGAACTCGAGCAGGGCGCGGATCGACGCCACCTCGGGGCGCGTCAGGTCACTGTCGCACACGAACAGCACGACGTTGGCGCGCTGCGCCTCGGCCGTGGCAATCTCGGTGAGGCCCTGTTCGGTGCCGCCGATGCCCGGCACGTCGGTCAGCAGGATCTCGGCCCCCTGCTCGTTGCGCCACCGGTAGTGACGCACATCGCCGGTCGACCCGCCGACCACGTCGACGGTCACCTCGGCCTCCGGAACGAGGGCCTTGATCAGGGAACTCTTGCCCGTGCTGACCTCGCCGAAGAAACACAGGTGCGTCGCATTTCGCCGGGCCGCCAGTTCCTTGAGCTCGGACTGCGCCTCGCTCGTATCCACACCGGCGGCCTCGGCGTCACGCAGGCGCTGCTCGATATCCGCCTGGGTCAGCGGCGCGGACGCGACCGCCTTGCCCGGCCTGGCACGACGCCGGACGACGAGACGCCAGATCAGCCACAGCGCCGTGACGGCGAGCAGCAGCATGAAACTGGCGTAGGCATACAGCAATGCCGGCGGACCGGCTTTGAGCCGGTCCCAGACATTCAGTGCGGATTCCGAGACAAACAGCAGCGCCGCCGTCGCGATGATGAACACCAGCAGTATCACCACCGCCAGCGCGACGCGAATGACCCGATCGAGCTTCATGAGGCTACTGTAGGAGCGGACCCCGTCCGCCACAAGCCCTACAGCTGTGACTCAACCCAGCGGTCGATCTTCGCCTCGAGCATCGACAGCGGCATCGCCCCATCCTCGAGGACCTCGGTGTGGAACGCCTTGACGTCGAAGCGGTCGCCGAGGCGCGCCTCGGCCCGGTTACGAATCTCGCGGATCTTGAGCTGCCCGACCTTGTACGCGAGCGCCTGGCCCGGGATGGCCATGAAGCGCTCGGCTTCCGAAACGGCCCGCGCCTCGGCCACGGCGGAGTTCTCGTACATGTAGTCGAGAACCTGCTGGCGCGTCCAGCCCTTGGCGTGGATGCCCGTATCGACGACCAGGCGGATCGAACGCCACAGTTCCGCGTTCAGGCCACCGAAGTACTGGTACGGATCGGTGTAAACGCCGATTTCCTTGCCCAGCGATTCGGCGTAGAGGCCCCATCCCTCGCTGAAGGCCGTGACGCCACCGAAGCGGCGGAAGCCCGGCAGATCCTCGTTCTCGCGCTGGATCATGATCTGGAAATGATGGCCCGGGATAGCCTCGTGCAGGTAGAGCGACTCCATCGCCCAGCTGGGCCGGGCACTGAGATCGTATGCGTTGGCATAAAACACGCCGGGCCGCGAACCGTCGGGCGTTCCCGCCATGTAGGAACCGCCGGACGCGGATTTCTCCCGGAACGGCTCGACCCGGCGCACCTCGAAGCCGGTCTCGGGAAAGATCTCGAACAGGTTCGTGGCCAGTTCGTTGATGTGATCCGCCATGTCCCGGTAACCCTGGATCAGCTGCTCCGGTTCCTCGAAGAAAAACTGCGGGTCGGAATTGACGAACTCGAAAAACTCGTCAAGACCGCCGTCGAAACCGACCTCGTCCATCACCTGCTGCATCTCGCCGTGGATGCGCGCGACCTCCGCGAGGCCGATCTGGTGTATTTCGTCGGGCGTCATGTCGGTCGTCGTGATGATGCGCACGTTATAGGCATACCACTCGTTGCCGTTGGGCAGCGCGTAGAGGCCGACCGTCTCGCGTGCCGCGCCGAGATACTCGTCGCCGAGGAAGTTGTTCATGCGCGCATAGGCCGGGATGATCGCGTTGGCGATCTTTTCCTCGTAGGCCGTCGTCAGGCGGTCCCGGTCCTCTGCGCTGAAGTCCTCGGGCATGTTTGCGACGGGCTGGTAGAACGCGCTTTGCGCAATGTCGTCGACCATCTGCGACTGGAGCTGCGGCAACACCTTCTCCATGAGGATGCGCGGCTGCACGATGCCCTGCTTCATGCCTTCCTGCATGTTGGCGATCATCTGGTCGACGATGGTCACGAAGTCGTCGGCACGGCTTAGAAAATCATCGTAATCCTTGACCGTCTTGAACGGGTGGGCGCTCGCGCCGCTGCCGAGCTGCACGAAGAAGTTCATCACGTTGAAAAACTGGTTGATCGGCTGCAGGTGCCCCGGGAACTGGTTACCCTCGAGCGACTCCTCGCGATCGAGGCGGAACATGTCATAGCTGAGCTGATCCTGGTAGCCGAGCTCGTCGCGATCGATCTCGAGCAGGCGCTGCAGGAATTCCCGGTCCATCGCCTCCATTGCCGCGCGGTACTCTGCGCTGAAGAAATTGCCGAGACGGTCGTTGTAGCGATTGTCGCCGATAAACGTCGCCTGGATCGGGTTGAGCTCGAGGTTGCGCTGGAAATGCTCGTCGAACAACGCGTGCAGCGCCTCGCCGGGAGCAACGGCTGCCGTCGGTGCGGCGACGGCCGGTTCGTCCTTGCCGCCACAAGCGGTGAACAGCAGCGCGGCGGCCAGCAAGGCCGGAATTCTCAATTTCATGCGTGTCCCCCTGGACAGTAGTTTAGGGACAGTTTACTTATTTCCCGCCCGCAACGTTCGATCTCGGCGAATTAAGTCAACTGTCACCGAACTAGGGGAGCATGAAACCGAGGTCGCGCTGGGCGAAGTTGCCGAGATTCGGCGCCACGACGTCGAGGTCGGCGTCGGGAATGCCGAACCAGCGGGCCAGCGTTGCCGCGTACTGGTCGGCCGACGTCGAGGGAATCATGCGCCCTCCACCGACGTCTTCCGGTCCGCCGATTTCGAGCAGCGGGTAACTTCCATAGAGATCGCCGCCGGCTACCGCGCCGCCGACCACGAGCTGGTTTCCGCCCCAGGCGTGATCCGTGCCGTCGCCGTTGGACGTCAGCGTGCGCCCGAAATCGGATTGCGTGAACGTCGTGACACTGTCCTGGATTCCCAGTTCGACCGTGGCATCGTAGAACGCCGCGATCGCGTCACTGACACCGCCGAGCAGCCCGGGCTGGTTCTCGTTCTGGTCGTCGTGCGAATCGAATCCGCCCGTCGCGACGAAAAAGACCTGGCGCTGCATCTGCAGGTCGTCGCGGGAGGCGATGAGCCTGGCCACGGTCTGCAGCTGGGTGCCGAGTTGCGATTGCGGAAACGCGGTACTCAATGGCGGGGCATTCTCGATCGCCGCCGACACCGTGTCGGCCGCGTCGATGGCGCGGCGCTGCACTTCCGCGAAACCGCGCTCGTAGATCGAGTCGTAAGTCTCGTTGACGATGCGCAAGAAGGCCTGGCGCTGTTCGTACAGAATCCCGCCCGGGGTCGTCGAGAAGCCTTCGAACTGCAGCGGCCCGTTCGGACCCATGACGTACGCGACGGTCTCGTCGGCCGACTGGAACAGGTTGGTGCCGAACAGGGAAGCGTTGGTCGCCATCTGCTGCTCGGCCACGCCGCTGCGAATCAGGTCGGCGATGCGGCCCGCCCAGCCGGTCTTGCTCGGCACGTTGCCGCGCAGCGAGGCCCACTGGTCCTGCTGGTCGTTGTGCGAGAACAGTTGCGGCGGCAGCGTCACCGAGCCGTTGAAATACTGGTCCCTCGTCGTGGGCTCGACCAGCGGACCGACGTTGGTGACGAAGGCCGCATTACCCGCGTTGAAAAGGCTCTGCGTAGCGGCCATCGCCGGGTGCAGACCGAAGTCCTCACCCGCCGACGATGCGGGCGCAATCGGCAGCAAGTCGGTGTGCAGCAATGCCAGGTTCTGGCGCGATGCCGCGTAGGCGTTGTATTCGGCAGTCGTGTACGGCACCAGCATGTTGTAGGAATCATTGCCGCCGAACAGGAACACGCACACCAGCGCCTTGTAGTCCGTAAACGGCCCCGGCCCGCCGACGACCTGCGAATAGGCAAGCCCCGGCGTGGCCGCGAACAGCGCCGCCGCACCACTGGTTCTCAGGAAGTCGCGTCGATTAAGTGTCTTCATAACTGGTTCTCCCTGCCTATCGCTGGTACGCGTATTCGGGCGAAGTGACGATCAGGTAGATCGTCTCCGCCGCTCGCAGTGTCGCGTCGGTTTCGGGCAGGCGCTCGAGCATGCCCGCGATCTCGGTGCGCAAAGTGTCGGAAATCTCCCCACCGAGCAGCTTGCCGGCGACCCGGTCGATCAGGCCGTTGATATCCGTCGCGAGATCCATCTCCTCCTGGATGTCGATGAAGATATCGTCGTCCTGGAGGTCGGGGTTCGTGTGATTCAACCCGAACGTCTGCAACAGCATGTAGTTCGTGATGAAGGTGTTCTGGTACTCGGTCGCGATCTCGAGTTCGGGGGCGACCATTTCCGCGTCGCGAATCTCACCGGGCGGCGCGTAGAACGGACTGAAGAAGTTGAATACCGACGGCGATTGCAGCGGCCCCTGGCCGAAGATGATGTACGCGGCGGCGAGCGGGTAGCGGCCGCTGTTGGACGTCGCATCATAGGCACGGAACAGCTGTGTGAGCCGCAAGAGCGGCTCTTTGAGCTTGCCGTCGACATCGCTGGCCGGCGACGGCACCGCCTCCGGATCCAGGAGGATCGCCCTGACAACCGCGCCGAGGTCACCGCGGACCCCGTTGCCGTTATTGTTGAAGACCTCGGCTACGCGGCGCACATACGCGGGGGACGGGTTGCTCGTCGTCAGGCGCTGGATCAGCCGAATCGCCATGAACGGCCCGACGTTCGGGTGGTTGAAGATGTTGTCGAGCGCATCCGCGAGATCCTGCGTACCGCTCTGTCCCGCCGGCAGCACCACGCCGTTGAGAAGTTGCTTCGGCCCCGTATCGTGATAGTCGGGCCACAGCTCCATCGGCGTGTACTGGCTCGTAACCGGCACCCTGTCGCTGCCGAAGGTCGGCGAATTGGCCCAGGTCCAGCCCGTGAAGACGTGCGCGAAGCCCTCGATGATCTCCTGGTCGTAGGTGGGAACCGGCTGGTTGTCGGCACCGAGCCGCACGGTGCCGTCGATATTGAGTTCGACGAGGCCGATCGAAAACAGCTGCATCAACTCGCGCGCGTAGTTCTCGTCCGGGCGAATATTGAGCGTGGGATTCGGCCTCTCGTTGCCCAGCATGCTCAGGTAGACACCCATCGCCGGGTGCAGCGTCACTTCCTCAATGAGGTCGCGATAGTTGCCGAACGCGTTGCGAGCCAACAGGTCGTAGTAGTCGGCCACGGCGAACGGCCGTCCCTGGAGCGCACCCAGCTGCGATACCACCATGATCTCGGACAACGCAAACGCAACGCGCTGCCGTAGCTGGTCCTCGCCCAGCAGGCTGTTGCGGAACCAGATGTCCACGCGATCGACGTGTAGCTGGCCCATGAACTGCGGCGGCGGCAACGACAGCATGTGCGGCAGCTGCCGCGACGTCGGCGCGCGCAGCTGCGCGTCGATCCAGGCGTCGTAGCGCATCCCGATCAGCCTGTCGGCCTCCGCCTCGGTCGCACCGAAGCTCGCCTGGTTGAGGAACTGGAATGCCTCGGCCTTGGTGATGGGCGGCGGTGCCGGCGGCGGTGCCGGGGTGTCGGACGAGCCGCCTCCGCAGCCCGCCGCACCGAGCAGGATCGACGCCAGTAAAGTAATGAGTCGGTTCTTCATCATTGTCTTGCCCCGTCCTCGCGTGTGCATGTCAGTCCTTTGCGTACACGCTCTCCAGGTACCCGACCTGGTCTTCGCTTAGCAGGTTCTTCAGGCGAACCAGCATGGCCATCTGTTTCTTCTTGACCTGGTTTTCCGCCAGCAATGCCCGCTCGGCGTATGCCAGGACTTTCTTCTCGTCAATCGGCGACCGGTCAAGCTCGAGCATGAGTGCCTGGTAGGCTTCCTGCATGTCCCACTCGTGCTCGGCGACTCCGGCTTGCACTTCGACAACCGCGGCGCGGATCGCCGTGAACTGATCCTTGCTCAGCTGCAATGCCTCGCGATTCTCGAGGATGACGTTCGGCGGAAACAACTTGCCCTTGAACACATCCTTCGGGTTCTCGGCCAGTGCCGTACCTGTTGCGAGGCTGACCACGGCCAGCAAACACAGAATCCCTTTGTTCATAGTAACGCTCCTCCATCGGATTCGGTTGACTCGATGAGCACCGGAATCTCGTCATATATGTCAAATCGACGCTCCGGCAGCAGCACGTCGCTGGGCGCCGCCCAGCTCGTGTCGCTCGCAAACGTCTCGGGGTCGACGAACCGCCAGTCAGGTTCCGCAGGCGGTAGCAGGCTCACCACCACGGCGGCCACGACTGCCGCAGCGACCGCGCCTCCCGCAACCCGTTGCCGCAACTGTCGCTGACGCACACGCGCGGCTGCAGCGGAGAAAACCTCTTCGAACGGCGCAACCCTGCCATCCTCGAGCCGTGCCTGCGCTCGCCGTAACGTGTTTGCAAGTTCGTTTTCAGTCATCACCGAGTTTTTCCTTCAATGTTTTTTTTGCGCGGTCATAGTGCACGCGGCCGGTGCCGGTACTGACGCCCATGACGCGCGACGCCTCTGCAATCGTCAGCTCGCGACAGAACACCAGCTCCACGATGTCACGCTGCCGCGGCGGCAGCTGCTGTACCGCCCGCCACACGCGGTCGACTTCGCCCGGCTCGTCGGGATGCGCAACGTCGTCTTCGGGCATCGCCTTGTGAACCAGCCGCATCCGCGTCGCCTGGCGCCGAAACCGGCCGCGCGCCAGGTTCTGCACGACGGCAAATACAAAGGTCTCCAGGGAGGAGCCGCCGTCGAAACGCGCCTTGCCGGTCAGCAATTCCATGTACGCCTGCTGCACGAGGTCCTCCGCGACCGCCTGTTCGTAGTTGCAACGGGAGAGGGCCCAGCCGAATACCTGGCCGTGAATGGCTTCCAGTGCCGATCGAGATACGTGCGGGTTGTTGTCCAGGACATCGCGGTCTCGCATACCCCCTCCCGATTGATTGGTGGCACGGAGACCGCGCCCATATGACACGCGCTAGGACATTATGTCAGGGGCGGTGCGAACGCCGTGCTGCCGACACGGCAGCCGGAGGCTGTCTGGTGCAGCGTCAGCGAAACCGGTTCGTCGCAGCAGGCCGGCTGGAATACGAGCAACATCGTGATGCCCCGCGCCCCGGCAGCGCAGTCGACGATGAAGCGCTCGTGAGCGAACGCCCCGAGATCCGCGAGGCAGCTCAGGTAGGTTTGCACCTGCCCGCGAACGTGTCGGCCTAGATCGTGGCTCGCGGGTTCGAACACGGCCCACCGGGTGGCGGTAGCGATCGCGCTGATAATGCGCAGGCTGAAGCGCTGCACGGCCAGCTGGGAAAAACGGCGGTGTGCCTCGGAGCCGCGCCCCATGGTGACCGCGCCGCGAACGCGTGAACGACCGGCGGTACCAGCGCCGATGACGTTCAGGCCGGCGCGCTGCAGTAACTCGGCCTCGCTCTCGTCAACCTCGATAGCGGGCACGAGGTGCCGCTGCAATCCCAGGCCGCCCTGGTCGAGATCGCCCCACGGACCGCTTGTGCGATCCAGCTTGCACAACAGGCCGGCAAGCGCACCACCTGCCGGCCTGGCAATGTCCTCGGTGCCGCGTTCGCGCATGCGCGGGTAGTAACCAACCATGTTCGGGCTGGCATAACCCAGTTCGCGCACGCCCTGCGCGGCCGCTGCCGGCGTCGACCACTCGGCCCGCGGATCGACCACGAGCATGGCGCGGCGTTCGCGGCAGTACTGTTCGGCTGCCAGTATCGCGGCCGGGCCGGTATCGACGCCCTTGCCGGGCGGCGGCAGGTACAGCAGGTCGAAATCCTCGACCTGCTCGAGCGCAAACAGGCCGGTCTTGTCGCGGCGCGAACCGATGAGGTCGTAATCCGACAGCTCGGTGCCATCGGTGCCGGACTGCACGGGTTCTGCATAGCTGGCTGCGCCGGGGCCCCCGGCACCGACAGTGCGCTCGGGGCGATGGTTCGGTAGCGGCGTGGATAGTCGTACGAGGCTCGACGTCAGCAACGCATTGCCGATGAAGTTCTCGGCATCCTCCAGGTAGGAAACACGGCGCAGGAACTCCTGGTCCTCGACACGGCCACTCGTCGGATTTAGCCGTTGCAGTGTCAGGTTGAAGTGTTCGTCGTCGTCGATGCCATCGTAATCGACGGCCGCGCGAATGATCTCGGTCGAGCCGGGTTCGACGGCGTGCATGACCAGCGCGGAGCCGCTGGCCGGCAGGCAGACCATCGCGCCGCGCGCGTGGTTCGCGACGCGCACGATGTAAAGCTGCAGCCCGCCGTGTTCGAAGAACTGCCGCACCGCGGGGCCGAGGCTGGAACGTGACCAGGATTCGCCGAAACGGCGCTGGAAGTCGCCGAAACTTCGGACCAGGACCGGAGTATTCAGGGGGCCACGAAGCGCACGGCCAACAAAGGCTGCCGTGGTTTCTGGCGCCACATCGATGGGATGATCCATCGCTGCGATTTCGGTGACCGTGATGCCACGATCAACTGCATCTGACAAACTCGTCTCCGTACCCGGTCAGATAAGCGTGCCTGCATTCTAAACATTCGCGCTAGCCCGTGCACTTCGATAATCTGCATGCATGGGCGACGTACTCGCGCAGACCTACCCTGTCATCGGAAGAAAACTGCCGAAACTGGCTATTGCGGAGCTGCCTACGCCCGTATCGACGCATCGCCTGAAGTTGAAGTCCGGCACTTTCGATATCGTCGTCAAACACGACGAGGCGACCAGCGCACTGTACGGCGGCAACAAAGTGCGCAAACTGGAGTACCTGCTGCAGCGCGCACGACAACGCGGCGCACAGCGAGTCGCAACCTTCGGTGCCGCGGGTTCCAACCATGCACTTGCTACTGCGATGCACGCGAGAACGGTCGGCTTCGACTGCACCTGCTTCCTTTCGCACCAGCCGGTAACGAGCAACGTCGCGCGCGTGCTCAACATGCACCGACAACTCGGTACCGAGATGATTCGCTGGGGCGGCAGCATCGGCCAGGTCGCGCTTTTTCGCGAACACCTGCAGGGACGCAAGGTATGGGTAATTCCCCTGGGCGGCACCTGCTGGCTCGGAGCCGTCGGGTTCGTCAACGCCGGACTCGAGCTGGCGCGCCAGGTTCGGGACAAGGTGGTGGAGCGGCCGGATCGCATTTACATCGCCTGTGGCACGACCGGGAGCGCGGCCGGGCTGGCGCTCGGCATCGCCGCGGCAGGACTGGAGACGACCGTGCATGCCGTGCAGGTTGCCGACAACCCGTTTTCGAGCGAGCACAAGATGCGGCGGCTGATCGGCAAGACCTCGAGTATTCTCAGCCGGTTCGATCCGACCTTTCGGGCGGATGGCTGGGGTGATCGCGTCGTCTGGCGTGACGAGTTCCTGGCGGGCGGTTATGCGCGCGTGGACGAGGCAACCTCCCTGGCCGTCGAAACGGCGGGGAAGGTGCCGGGGTTGACGCTGGAGACGACCTACACCGGCAAGGCCATGGCCGCGATGTTGCACGACCTGCAGGACAGCCGTCATCGGGGCCGTCGCTTCCTGTTCTGGCAGACCTACCACGGCCGCGAACTGCCGGCCTCTGCTGAACGCCCGGAGTTGCCCGGGAGTATTCCCGCCGAATTCGAGCGGTACTTTTCGGCGTAGGCGCGGCCCGCTGGCGCGGGCGGCCTGGAACGACCGGACTCGGCGCCCCGGCCGCAGCCCGATAGTCACCAGGCCCGGCGATCTACTCCGGCGTCTTGCAGGTGCTGATGCCGAGCAGCGCGTACGGCGGGCACCAGCCGATGATCCCCGTAGCCAGTGGAATGACGCCCAGCCAGCCCCAGGCTGACTGCGGCCCGATAAACACGAGGCTGACGATAGCGAGCCCGGCGATGACACGAACGGCGCGTTCGATGTTGTGGATATTCTGTTTCATGGTGTCTCCTGGGACTGCGATTTCACCCTGCATCTTATCCCACCTGTGCGGATGACGGCTGCAACGGATGAGTTAAATCGGCGCCCGCGCTGCAAGGATCTTCGCGGCCACCCGTGTTGATCGGTTTCGATTAAAGCGCTTCTTCTTCTGCCGCGAGCTCGGCCTCGACCTCTTGCATCATCTCGCGTACCTCGAGCAGCGTCGGCGCGTTCGGGTCTTCCTCGACCGTGTTGTGAACCACGCGCGCCCGCGCCATGAACTCGTCGGCGTCGTAATAGACGACAGCGACCGGAATGCCGTGGGGATCGTTTGCAACCTCGATGACGTGCTCCTTCAGGTGCGGATTCAGGCGGGCATCGTCTTTGCGCTCCTGTTCGTCGAGGAGCGCGAGCAAACGCTCCTCGGGGGCCAGCTCGTCGTCCTCGAGCGGCGCGTGCGCCTCGAAGTACAGCATGCCGTCCCGGGTGCCGAACTGGTAAGGCTCATTGATGATGGTCACGGTCTCGCCGATGCCGACGAGCTCGTACAGGAACTCGATGTTCTCGGGATACAGCCGCACGCAGCCGTGGCTCACGCGCATGCCGACGCCGTAAGGCTGGTTGGTGCCGTGGATCAGGTAACCGGGCATGTCGAGCTTGAGAACGCGATGGCCGAGCGGGTTGTCGGGCCCGGGCGGTACGACCGCCGGCAGCGGATTGCCCATTTCCGCGTGTTCACGCCGCACCGACGCAGGTACCCACCAGCTCGGGTCTCTCGCCCTGGCAACGACCGTGGTCTGGCCCAGCGGCGTCTCCCAGCCGACGCGGCCGATACCGATCGGATAGGTCAGTACGTAGGGCTCCTCGCCGTCGGCCACCTCGGGAAAGTAGAACAGTCGCCGGGTCGCGATGTTCAGGATCAGCCCGCGGTGCTCGACCGCGGGCAGCACGTACTGTGTCGGCAGGACGATTGCCGCACCCTCGCCCGGCAGCCAGGGGTCGATCTCCGGGTTGGCGGCGAGGATTTCGTCGAAGCCGAGACCGTACTCGCGAGCCAGGTCCGACAGCGTGTCTTCGCCGCCGGCAAAGACAACCTGGGGTTCGCCGACGACGCCCTGGCCGGACCCTGTCAGTGCAAAACGGTTCGGGTCGAGCGGCGGCTCCATCGGCCGCTCGTCGAGCGGCACGAATTCCGGTGACGTTTCTTTCCCGAGCGAGGACCAGAATTCATCGAGCGCCGCGCAGCCGCCGAGAGCCAGCAGCGGCAACAGCAATAAGACACGCCGGCCGGTCAATTGGCTGGCTGCTCTTCTTGCACGTCTTCGACGAAGCGCGGGCTCTTGCCGCCGCAATCCGGAACCCGACCCTCGGCCTTGGCCTGGTTATACAGGGGCAGCGTCTTCTGCCACTCGCTGATCAGGTTTTCGATACGCGTCTCGGACGCCGGGTGGGTCGACAGGAACTCGGCAGGCTTCTTGCCCGAGCCCGCATCCATCCGTTGCCACAGTGGCACCGCCTGCCGCGGGTCGAAGCCGGCACGCGCCATGTACTCCAGCCCGATCACGTCAGCCTCGGTTTCCTGGCCGCGCTTGTACGGTAGCGAAATGCCGAACGCAGCGCCGGCTGCCAGCGCCTGCTGGGCCGTGTACGTCGCGCCGGAGTAGCCGCCGCCGAGAATAATCGCCACGGCATTGATGCCGAAGTTCGTCAGGCCGGCCTGCTTCGCGCGGTTGACGGAGTGCTCGGCCGTCACGTGGGCGATTTCATGGCCGATGACCGTCGCCAGCTGGTGTTCGTTCTCCGTCACCTTGAGCAGCCCGCTCAGGACGCCGATCTTGCCGCCCGGCATCGCAAACGCGTTCACCGACTCACTCTCGAAAATGGCGAGCTCCCAGTCGATGTCGTTGTAGGGCGGCTCCAGCACCTCGACCACGGCCTGCGCGACACAGGCAACGAAATCGATGGTTTCCCGGTCCGTGACCAGCGGCATGCTGGCCCGCATCTGGTTGAATGCCCGGGAACTTTCGGCCTCCATTTCCGCGCGCGTCTGCTGCGTCGGCTGCGACGAACAGGCCGCCAGTGACAGCGCGGCTGCGGCGCACGGGACAAGAAATCGGGATCGACGGATAGTCATGGAAACTCCTTGGTACCTGCCGGAATTATAGCGGCTCCACGAACGTCCGGCCTGCCCGGGTTTCGACCGCCACGTGGCGCGCGGGTTCCGTATCAACGCGGCAGGCGCGACTCGAACTTGCGGCGCCAGCCCGCCGCATCGGCGCGCTCGAAGGCCGACTCGACGTTGGCCATCAGGCGCTTCTGCAACGGTTGCTTGATCTTGTAGCTCACGTGGTAGAGGTCACGCTCCTGCGCCCTCGCGCCGAGCAGCTCGTCACTGGTCTTGATTTCGTCTGCCAGGCCCAGCTCCAGGGCCCGCTTGCCGTACCAGTGCTCGCCGGTGGCGACCTTCTCGAGATCGAGATCGGGGCGATACTTCGCGACCGCCTCCTTGAACAGCGCATGGACGTCCTCGAGCTCTTCCTTGAGCTTCGCCCGGTCCTCGTCGGTGTTCTTGCCGAACATGGTTACCGTGCGCTTGTACTTGCCGGCCGTCACCTGTTCGAAGTCCACGCCGTGACTGTCGAGCATGCGGTTGAAATTCGGGATCTGCGCGAGCACGCCGATCGAGCCCAGGATTGCGAACGGCGCAGCGCATACCTGCGACGCCACGCAGGCCATCAGGTAGCCACCGCTCGCCGCGACCTTGTCGACGCACACCACGAGCCGGATGTCGCGATCGCGAATCCGCGCCAGCTGCGATGCCGCCAGGCCGTGTTCGTGCACGATGCCGCCGTGGTTCTCGAGGCGCACGATGACCTCGTCGTCATCCCTCGCGACGTCGAGAATCGCGCTTACCTCTTCGCGCAGCGACGCGACGGCGCTCGCTTTCAGATCGCCCTTGAAATCGATGACAAAGCTGCGCGGCCTGCCGGACGGCGTCTTGCTCTCGGCCTTGGCCGCTTTCTTGCGCGCCTTCGCCGCCCGCTTGCGTTCGTCTTTCGACGAAACCGCAGCCAGCAGCGTATCGGCGAGACCCCGGTACTTCTTGTTGAGGTTCTCGACCTCGAGACCCTCGTGACTCACCTTGCGCTGCGCCGCGGCGGCGGCGGCCATCACGGCAATGATCGCGACGACGATCGTCAGGGTCTTCAACAGGAACAGGCCGTACTCGGCAAAGAACGCCGCCATGGTCAGATCGCCAGGCCGACGTTGTTCTTCTGCAGCACCTGCTCCGCCCGGTAACTCGAGCGCACCATCGGGCCGGCCACGACCTCGATGAATCCACGTTCCAGGCCCTCGGTGCGGTATGCCTCGAACTCGGCCGGCGAGACGTAGCGATCGACCGGCAGGTGGTGCGGGGTCGGGCGCAGGTACTGGCCCAGCGTGAGGATGTCGACATGGGCGCGCCGCAGGTCGTCCATGGTCTTGAGAATCTCGGCGTCGCGCTCACCGAGACCGAGCATCAGGCTCGACTTCGTGAGGACGTCCTGCCGGTGCTGCTTGGCATGCGCCAGCACGTCGAGCGTTTGCCCGTAGCCCGCGCGCGGATCGCGCACCGGGTGCGTCAGCCGCTCGACCGTCTCGATATTCTGGGCAAACACGTCGAGCCCGGAATCGACGACCACCTCGACGTGCTCGGCAACGCCGCTGAAGTCCGGTGTCAGCGCCTCCACCGCGGTCCGCGGATTGAGGTGCTTGATGGCCTGCACGCAGGCGGCGTAGTGAGACGCGCCGCCGTCCGGCAGGTCGTCGCGGTCCACCGACGTGATGACGACGTATTCGAGCCCCATCAGTTGCACGGCACGCGCTGCGTTCTCTGGCTCCTCCGGGTCGAGCCAGCCCTTGGGGTTCCCGGTATCGACCGAGCAGAAGCGGCATGCGCGCGTGCAGACCGAGCCCATGACCATGATCGTCGCGGTTCCCGCGTTCCAGCATTCACCGATATTCGGGCACTTGGATTCCTCGCAAACGGTGCTGAGGCGATGCTCGTGCACGATGTTGCGCGTGCCGGCATAGCCTTTGCCGGTCGGCATCGGGGCCCGCAGCCATTGCGGCTTGTCGCCGCGCACGGCCGGCGCGGTCTCGCGCCCCTGCTTCTGGCCGTCCTTGATGGCGGTAAAGCCCGCGTCCGTCCGGTACTTGCTACCGCTCCTGACGACGGGGATGCTGCTCAGTTTCTGGTCGGCTTTGCTCATACGGGCCGGAATTCTCTCACACCGGGTCGTGAGCATCCATGGTTACTCGCCGCTCTCGGCCATCCCTGGCCTTCGCGGCATAAGACCGTCCATGGTCACTCGCCGCTCTCGGCCATCCCTGGCCTTCGCGGCATAAGACCGTCCATGGTCACTCGCCGCTCTCGGCCATCCCTGGCCTTCGCGGCATAAGACCGTCCATGGTCAAAAAAAAATCCCGGCCGAAGCCGGGAGAGTCAGGGGGAAATCATTGGCGACGCCAGAAGTGTTCAGTGCAATCGCGACCAGCTGACCAGGCGTACCGCGCTCTGTGCGAGGTCGAAGTTGCGAGCCAGGATTGCCTCGATGTCGCGCCGGTCGGAGCCCTGCTCCATTGGCTGGTTCAGCTCCACGACACCACAGAACTCGTTACCGCCGCGATATTCCGCATCGGTCAGGACGAACTGTGTGTAGTACTTGGCGGACATGGGACTAAATTTACGCCCGGGTGCGCGCCGTGACTGTGAGCCAGAGCACAAAAATCCCGCAAACTGCCCTCAAATGAGAAAAATTTGACATATTTCACGAAATCTCACCGCAAGCCGTCCTGGCAAGCGTAAAATCGGGGACTTACCGGACGCGGCGCACAGTATTGGTGTTGCCGCATATGTAATATCGGCCGCAACCGCCTTCGCTTGGGCGGATTTCGGACCTGGAACTGAGGAATACAAATGGTTGCGAAAACCTATTTCGTGCGGCTCGTCGTCATACTCTGTGCGCTGCTGGCAGCGGCACCGGGCTTTGCCCAGGACGAGCTCCGCAAGACATTTTTCAAGGAAGCCGACGCGGCCAAAGCGGCCGCCGAGGCGGTTCAGGCCAGCCTGCTGGCACCGCGCGCATGGGAGCGCGGCGTAAAAGAGTACAGCGATGCCGAGGACGCGCTCGCACGCGGCCGTAACATCGAGTGGGTGCGGGACAACGCCGCGGACGCGACGAAGTACTTCCGCGAGGCGCGGCAGAGTGCCGAGCTCGCGCAGACCAAGTTCGCGCAGGTCATGAAGAGCCGCCAGGACGCGGCCAACGCCAAGGCGCCGGAACTGTCACCCGAGCTCTGGGACCGGGCGCAGCGCAAATTCGGCGAGGCCATCCGCTACCTCGAGCGCGGCGACCTCAAGAGCGCGAGCCGCCGGGATATCGAGGCGACCAGCCTGTATCGCGATGCGGAGCTCGATGCCATCAAGAAACAGTACCTGTCCGAAACGCGCCGCCTGCTGGCCGACGCCGACCGGGCCCGCGTCGGGCGCTACGCGCCGATCACGCTGGGCAAGGCCAAGCGCCTGCTCGCGGATGCGGAACGCGAACTGAACGAAAACCGTTATGACACCGACTTGCCGCGCAACCTCGCCCGGCAGGCCAATTACGAAGCGAAGCATGCGATCTACCTGTCCGAGATCGTCCGCAAGGTCCGCGACAAGGACCTCACGGCCGAGCAGCTGGTGCTGCAATGGGAAGCACCGCTGCGGCAGATTGCCGGCGTGGCCGACGTTCAGCCTGACATGGAGACCGGGCCGGACAAGCTGGCCGGGGAACTCGTTGCCTATTTCGAGAACCAGGCGCGCGAATTGCAGGCCCTCGAACAGGAGAAAGCCGAGAACGAAACCCGCATGGCGGACATGGAAGAGGAGCTGAGCGCGCTCGACGAGCGGCTCGGCGGCGCGACGGAAGAACGCGCCGCCCTGATCCAGCGCCTGGAGGCGCAGGCACGGGTCAAGGAACAATTCGAGCGCGTGGAGAAGATGTTCACCAATGACGAGGCCCGGGTCTTTCGCCAGGGGAACACGATCATCCTGCGGCTCGTCGGGCTGAGTTTCGACAGTGGCGCGTCACAGCTCAAGCCGAGCACCTTCCAGCTGCTGGCCAAGGTCGAGAAAGCCATCGACGTGTTCCCGCGCAGCGAGCTGATCATCGAAGGTCACACCGACTCCCACGGCGGCGACGACATGAACCAGAAACTGTCGCAGGAACGTGCGGAATCGGTGCAGCAATACATGATCAATGCGATGCGTATTCCCACGTACCGCCTGATCGCGACCGGCTACGGCGAGACCCGGCCGGTGGCCAGCAACGAGACCGAGGCGGGTCGTGCGCGCAACCGCCGTATCGACATCGTCATCAAGCCGAATCTCGAAGCCAGCTAGTCCGGCAGCGACACATCGTGACCGCGCCACCATTGTGAAATGGTGCGCGCGGTCTTGTCGTGCACCAGGTAGCCGTACTCGGCATGCACGTTCAGGTGTCCCTCCAGCCGGAACCAGGTCAACAGGGCCTCGTCCTCGAATGACTCGAGTAGCCCGAGTTCGAGCATCTCCACGAAATCGTCGGCCAGCTCGGGGTCGAGCGCGGTCAGGTCGCCGATCGCCGCGAGATTCTTCCAGCGGCGGATATTGTTCGGGTAACGCCGGTAGCCGGACTCGCCCGCACCTTTGACGCGTTTTTTCATGTAACGCTGGCCGAGCGGGCTGCCCATCGTCAGCAACATATCGAGGCGCAGGTGGTCGCGGCCGCTGGCGCTCATTTCCCAGAGGCTGTCGTACGCGATGACCGATCCCATGCTGTGCGCGATCAGCAATACCGGGTGGCGGCCTTCTTGCGCCGCCCGCAGCCGCAGCTTGAGCATGCGGCGCGTGTGCCGCGCGATGCCGTTGTCATCCTGCAGGTAGCGACGCAGGTCGCGCAGGTGCACCTCCATGCGCTCGCTCGCGACGTGGGGTATGAGAAACGGCAGGCGGTCGCCCAGCCGGTACAGCCAGCGCGTGAAACGCCGGCGCAGCGCGGTCGCCTCGGCGATGTCCTCTACGCTCGCCTCCTGCTGCTCCATGACCGCGGCAACCGCCTCGCGATCGAGCCCGAAATCGCGGTGCGTGCGGTAGAAATCGTAGGTCCAGGACACGATGTCAAAGGCCTCCGGCGTCCCGGCGATGGCTTCCGCCACGGCCTCGTCGACGCGCCGCAGCCCGGCCAGCACGCAGCCGAGCAGCGCCTCTCGATGGATCTCGGGCTCGGGCTTGGGCAGGAGTCCGGGCAGGTACAGGATCAGCGGATGGGGTGCCGTGCTCACGTCAGCAGCTCGCGCAGTTCGCCGACATGGCGCACCTCGACATCCGGCTCGGGGTACTCCCCGGGCCAGTCGTCGCCGTGGCGGTTGACCCAGACGGTGCGCAGGCCTGCCGCGCGTGCGCCGTGCACGTCATACACCGGGTGATCCCCGACGTGCACGGTTTCCGCGGCGCTGGCCCCGCCCGCCCGGACCGCGGCATCGAAGATCGGCCGGTGCGGCTTGGCTGCCCCCGCCATCGCGGCATTGATGTGGCCGTCGAACAGGTCATCGATCCCGATCTTCCCGAGATCCGCGTTGCCGTTGGTGACGGCAATGACCGTGTAGCGCTCGCGCAGCGCCAGCAGCGTGGGACGCACCTCGGGAAACATCTCGACGTCGTTGCGCACCTCGTCGAACACGGCGAACGCCTCGTCGACCCGGAACTCCGTGTAACCCGCGGCGGAGGCCGCCTCGCGCAACACGGTGCGGCGCAGCAGGGTCAGGTCGTGCACCTTGTCCGCATGGTCGCGCAGCACCCGGTCGCGCAGGATGCGCATTTCCGCGACCGTGTACCTCTGCGTGATCCGTGGGTAGTTCTCGGCCAGCCATTCGTACAGCCGTAGCTCGGCGCGCTGAATCACCGGGAGAATCTCCCACAAGGTGTCGTCGAGATCGAGAGTGATGGTGCGTATGCCGTTCACGGTCGGGAAATGGAAGCTCTGCAAGGGTATGATCGTCTCACATTGTGGGGTCGCCAAACGCACGGAGCAAGACGATGAAATACCTCCATACGATGGTCCGGGTCACCGACATCGACGAGTCCCTCGACTTTTACTGCAACAAGCTCGGACTGGCCGAACTGCGGCGGGTCGATAATGACAAGGGACGCTTTACGCTGGTGTTTCTCGCCGCGCCCGGCGACGAGGACGCGCAGGTCGAACTCACCTACAACTGGGATCCCGAGG
Organism: Woeseiaceae bacterium; assembly: GCA_041553075.1. GTDB lineage: Bacteria > Pseudomonadota > Gammaproteobacteria > Steroidobacterales > Woeseiaceae > UBA1847. The sequence goes on from JBFEJR010000005.1 coordinate 56,306, forward strand.
ACTACGGCGAAGGGCGCAATTTCGGCCATTTGGCCTACCGGGTCGATAACATCTACGAGACCTGCCAGCGACTCATGGACGGCGGCGTCACGATCAACCGGCCGCCACGCGACGGCCACATGGCGTTCGTCCGTTCCCCGGACAACATCTCCATCGAGCTACTGCAGAAAGGGGACGCGCTGCCGCCGCAGGAGCCCTGGGCGTCGATGGAGAATTCCGGTCGCTGGTGATATCAGGCGGCCGGCGGCATCAGCGGCGGCAACGGCTCCTGCGGCGCCGCGGCGGCGTCATCGGTCCTGATGGTCACCGACCGCAGCGCGTTCGCCAGCGTGGCACCGTCCCAGTCGCGGTCGCCCCGCCCGTAGCTGACGGCTGACAGGGTCTGCAGCTCGTCACTGAGCGGTGCGGCGACGCGCCTGGCAAGTTCCCCAATGCTGCGCGGCGCGTCGTCGGGCCACTGCAGGCGACCCCACTCGAGCAACGCAGCGCGCACGTCGGCTGCATCGCACTGCACGGCCGACTTGCGCGCCCGCCTGAGGAGCTGCGCCTGCAGCTTGTGAACCGGCGGCTCTTTGGGTTTGCGGGGCTCGCGGGGCTTGCCGGGCCGTGCACGCGATGACCACCACCACGCAGCGAGCGTCAGCAGCCACAGCACGGCAAGCCCCTCGGTTGCCCGCTGCCAGAAGGTCACCGCAGCCAGGGCCTCCCCGGCCGTCGCCGTCGTTACAAGAGGCTCGTCCGCGGTCGCCATCGCAGCCGCGGCAGGGGGAGTCTCGGCGGGCGGCGGCGGCGCGCCACCCTTGATGGTGAGGGTGCGGGCGGGCAGCGCGGCAACTTTCCATTCCCCCGCCTCGAGGTCCCACCACGGCACCTCGACCGGCGGCAACTCCACCTCGCCGCCAGCGAGCCCGATGATGGCGTACTGGTCCTTGCGCACGCCGCGAATACCGCCGCTCTCGAGAACGCGTCCAAGCTCGGGCTTGTCGGTATAGGCGTTGAGGCCATTTACCTCGGGAATCGCGGGCGCGGGCAGCTGCGTCTCGAGCTGCCCCAGCGCGCTCAGCGTAATGACCCGCGTGACTGGCTCGCCGGCCTCCATCTCGCCGGGCGGGCGCGACCAGTCCTCGCTGAGCTGCACGTCGCGCGCCGGCAGCCAGGCCGCATTCGGGTAGGCGGCCGGGGGCGCCGGGATCGGCAACACCTTGACCGTGTGCGACCGGGCCTCGAATATCTTGCGCCCGGTAATGCGCCCGTCGCGCAGGACCCGGGCCTCGAACCGGGCGGGGGAAATCAGGATTTCGCCGCTCTCCTGCGGGTACAGCGCAATGACGCGCTCGATGACGTTGTAGGCCCGGCCGTTCAACACGGCTTCGTATTGCCGCTCGTCGCCGGCCAGTTCGATCAGCGTCTCGGCGCCGCTGATCGTCGGTTCCCTGAGCGCCGGCTGGCGCGTGGCGACGGCGCGGTAGATCTTGATCCGGTAAAGCACCTGCGCCTGCACGAAAGTCTCGTCGACATCGACCTCGCTGGTGACGAAGACGTCCGCCTCCCCCGGGGGGGCGTTGCGCGGCTCACTCACGACGATCGTGACGGGGTTGCTGAGTTCGCCGCCGACCGGGACCGGCGGGACCTGCTGGGTTCCGGCGCGCTTCGGCATCAGCGCCACCGACCACTTCAACGTACGGCGAATTTCGCCGTTGAAGATCGAGGTGTTGCTGAGCTTGCTCACCTGCCCGACGAAAAAATCCTGGTCGAGAACGGACAGGTCCGGCTCGAGGTCGGTCGCATCGTCGATCTCTATGTCGAGCGTGAACGACTCGTTCAGGTCGACGTTGGGCCGGTCCACCCGCGCCGTGACCGCGGCAGAAGCCAGCGACGTCAGCACGAAGCACGCCAGCGCCGCGGCCAGCGCCCTCATGGTCCTGCGTCGAATCACCACGGTTGCACCTCGTCGTCCGGCCAGACCTCGCGGCCATCCTGGTCCTTGCCGTAGCGCTGATACTGGTAGCGGAACTTGCGCCGCAGCAACCCGCCCGGATCGTCGGGAATGCGGCGCAGCCATTGCTCCATGGCCTGCTCCTGTTCCTGCGCTGCGCGCAGCTCCGCGAGCTCCGCGTCCGACAGCTGCCGGGGCTCTTCTCCCTGCTGCGCCGCGTCCTGCGCGGCGCGCTCCAGTTCCTGCTGGAGCGCTTCGAGATCCTCTTCGCTCATCTCTTCCTCGCGTGGCGATCCGTCGCTGTCCTGCGCCTGTGACTGCGCCGAGTTCTCGGCGCCCTGCTGGTCCGGGTCGCCCTCGCCTTCCGACTGCTCCCCTTCGCCGCCGGGATTCTGGGTCGACTGCTGGTCATCGCCCTGCTGTTGCTGCTGTTGTTCCTGCTGTTCCCTGAGGTTGCGGACGAAGTCGAGGTTGTAGCGCGCATCCTCGTTGCCCGGGTCCATTTCCAGCACCTCCTCGTAGGCATCGATGGCGGCATCGTACTCACCCTGCTGCGCCATGGCGTTGCCGAGGTTATAAAGGTTACGGACATCGCCGCTCGCGGCAAATTCGCGCGCGCTGCCCGTGTAGTCCCCGGCGCGATAACGCGCGACGCCGCGCCACTCGGTGTCCTCGAACAATGCGGCCGCGTCGGCCGGGTTGCCTTCCTCGAGGGCGCGCTGTGCCTGCTGGTTCTTGTTGAGCCACAGGTCCTCCCAGAGCGACGCCTGTGCAGGCAGCGGCGCCACCAGCACGACCAGCATAAGCACCCAGCCCTTGCGAAACGCGAGCGCCGCGAGGGGCAATAGCAGCAGCACCAGCCAGGGGCCTTCCTCGCGCCACTGGTCCGAGGCCAGCGAATCATCGGTTGCCGCGGTCGCCGCGCGCACCTCGCCCGACAGCAGGTGATCGATATCGCTGTCGTTAGGCGTCAGCACGGCGAATCGTCCGCCGCCGGCAGCAGCGAGTTCGCTCAGGCCCCGCTCCTCGAGTCGTGCCACCGCGATCTTGCCGCGGTTGTCGGTCACGAACCCCCCGGACATGCGGGGAATCGGCGCACCCTCGCGCGTGCCCACGCCGAGCACCGACAGGCTGTAGCCCGCCTCGCGAAGCTGGCGCGCCGCCTCCTCGGCCGCCGGCGACACACCGCCGTCGGCGACCAGCAAGACCTCGCCGTAACCGACGCCGGCCTGCTCGAGCAGCTCCTGGCCCTTGCGGATACCCACCTCGGGGTAGCTGCCGTGGCTCGGCATGATATCCGTGGTCAGGCTGTTGACGAGCGCGGCGATCGTGTCGTTGTCGTCGGTCAGCGGGGTCACGGTGAAGGCGTTGGCCGTGTAGACGAGCAGCGCCGTCTGCCCGCTCTGGCGCCGTGCGAGGATGCCGAGAATCTTGAGCCGCGCGCGCGCCAGCCGGCTCGGCTCGATGTCCTGCGCGTCCATCGACCGCGACAGGTCGAGCGCAATGACGAGGGCCTGCTCGGCGCGAAAGACCGGCTGATCGATGCGCTGCCAGGCCGGGCCGGCGAGCGCGAGCGATGCGACAACCCCGGCGACCCCGAGCAGCCACCAGCGCCAGTCCGTGCCGCGCCGCGCGGAGCGCGACAGCACGTAGGGCATCAGGGCCGGGTCGACGACGCCGCGCCAGTGACCGGCACCGAGCTGTCGCCGTGCCAGCAGCACGGCCACGGCCACGACGAACGGAATCGCCAGCAGCCAGGCGGGCCGGATCCAGTGAAAATCAGCCGGCATGCGCCTGTACCTCCGCCCGCCGCCGCCGCGTCGATCGCTCGAGCAACGTCACGAGGCTCAGCAGGCAGACCAGCGCAAACGCGGCTGCCAGCGGCCAGTAGTAATACGACTTGATCGGGCGAAACCCGGATTCCGGTTCTTCGACCGGTTCGAGCTCGTCGAGCAGTTGGTAGATTTCCTGCAGGCTCGCGGTGTCGATCGCCCGGAAATACCGGCCACCGGTTTGCTCCGCGATCGCGGTGAGCGTCTCTTCATCGAGGTCGGCCGACGGGTTGATCGCGCGGCGCCCGCCGATCAGTGACGACATGTCCATCGATTCGGCGCCGATGCCGATCGTGTAGACGCGCAGGCCGACCTGCTGCGCCAGCTCGGCCGCCTTGAGCGGGTGGATTTCGCCGGCCGTATTGGCGCCGTCGGTCAACAGCACGAGCACCTGCTCGCCCGCCGCCGCGTCCTGTTCGTGTACGCGCCTGACGGCGAGCGTAATGGCGTCGCCGATGGCCGTCTTTTCGCCGGCCAGGCCGATCTCGGCCTCGAGCAACAGCGTCCTGACCGTATCCCGGTCGAGCGTCAACGGCACCTGCAGGTAGGCGCGCTCGCCGAACAGGATCAGGCCGATGCGGTCGCCTTCGCGCCGCGCAATGAAATCACTGGCCACGGCCTTCGTCGCCGTCAGGCGGTCGACCCGCCGGCCTGCGAGCTCGAAGTCCTTCTGGTCCATGCTGCCCGAGAGGTCGACGGCCAGCATCAGGTTGCGGCCCGCGACGGGCACGTCGAGCTCATCGCCGATACGCTCCGGGCGCGCCGCGGCGAAGACGAGCAGGCACCAGGCGAGCAGCGCCACCCAGAACCGCCAGTTGAGCATCTGCTCCGCGCCGGACCGATCCCGCAGGGTCTCGAACCCGGACAGGCTCGGGACGCGCAGGCCCGCTTCGGCCAGTCCCCGCGCCTCGGGCAGCAGGCGCCGTGCGAGCCACGGCAGCGGCAACGCCAGCAGTGCCCAGGGCCATGCCAGCGACCACATCAGGCGCTACCCCGCAGCGGTTCCCGCAACCGCATGCGCACGGCCGCCAGCAGGGCCCCGACATCGATATCGGACAGATCGCCGGCAGGATCGCGGTAGGGCAAGGTCAAGAGGCTCCTGCCACCCTCGGTATGGAAATAAGGCACGGCCATGCCGTCATCGAGCCACTGCAGCCAGGCCTCGCCGGTGAGGCCCGCGACCTCGTCGCGCGGCGCGTACGCCAGCATGCTGCGCCGCAGCAGCTCCGATACCTGCTTGCCCAGCGTCACCGGGTCGCGGTGCTCGAGATAGGCGGCTTCGCAGCGCGCCAGTTCACGCAGCGCATGGCGGCGCGGTGCGTTGTGCCGCCAGGCCCGGTACCAGCGCCACGCAAGGTAGGCCGCCGCGGCCAGCAACAGCGCGATGACGACCCACCAGCCGGGTGCCAGCGGCCACCACCCGATGGTCTCGGGCAGGTGCAGGTCCCTGAGCGGTAGCGCGTTCCCGTCCATCGTCAGTGGGTTCTCCGGCCAAGAGCCGTTTGCAAGGTGCTGACCGGGTCGTCGTCGGTCGACATCGGCATCAGGTGGATGTGGTAGGTCTGGCAGAACCGCTCGAGCGTTTCGAGCCGTTCGGCGAATGCCCGCTCGTAGTCACGCCGTGCAGGCGCGGCGTACGTGTCGATCGCTAGCTCGTCATCCTCCGCGACGAGGCGATAGCGTCCGGGCGGCGGCAGCTCGCGCTCGATCGGGTCATTGAGGAACACCGCGAGCACTTCGCTGTGCCGCGCCACGTTCGACAGGTACGACTGTGCGGCCCGATCGAAGCCATGGAAGTCGCTGATCACGACGACCAGGCTACCGGGACGCGCGACACGGCGCAGCGCCGACATTGCGTGGGTGAACGGGTTCTCGATGGCCGCCACCGTGGGCTGCGGCTGCCAGTCGCGATGCTCGGCCAGCTCGTGGACGAAGCGCAGGGCCGCGCGCCGTCCGAGGCGCGGCTTGAGCTCGCGATGAGTGGTGTCACCGAAAATCAATCCCCCGAGGCGATCGCCGCGGTGATGCGCGGCCCAGGCGAGCAGCGCAGCGGCACGGCTGGCGCTGACCGACTTGAAGCAACCCTGCGTCGCGAAGTGCATGTTCGAGCGCAGGTCGACCGCGACCAGTACCGGGCGCTCGCGCTCTTCGCGAAACAGCTTGGTGTAGGCGGTCGTGCTGCGGGCCGTGACGCGCCAGTCGATGCTGCGCGGATCGTCGCCAGGCTGGTAGGGACGCGATTCGTCGAACTCCATGCCGCGGCCGCGAAACCTCGACACGTAGGCCCCGGTCTGCAGCGAGTTCACCCGGAGAACGTCCAGCGCGATGGCACGCGCCGGACTGCTCAGCCGGATCAGGCCAGGTTGGCTGACACTGACCGGGGATGCGCCTTCGTGAATATGATCGAGACGCACGGCGCGGCTCAGGGTACCCCGACCCCGTCGAGGATTCCCTTGATGACCGTGTCGGGTGCGATGCCGTCCGCCTCCGCTTCGAAGCTGAGCACGAGACGATGCCGCAGCACGTCCGGCGCGATGGCCTGGATGTCTTCGGGGCCGACGTAGTCGCGCCCGGCAAGCCACGCATGCGCGCGGGCGGCACGGTCGATGCCGATGCTGGCGCGCGGGCTGGCGCCGTACAGGACCTGGCCATCCAGCGCCGCGTCAACCGCGCCCGGGTTTCGCGTCGCGACAACGACGTTGACGATGTACTCCTCGAGCTCGCGGGCGAGATGCAGATCCAGGATGTCCATGCGCGCCTGCATGATCGACTCGCTGCTCAGCAGCTCGGGCGGCTCGAACGCGTCGCGCTCGCCGGCCCGGGCCTCGTTCCGGTTCAGGACCAGGATTCGGCGCTCATCGTCGATGCTCGGATAGCCTACCTGCACGTGCAGCAGGAAGCGGTCGAGCTGCGCCTCGGGCAACGGGTAGGTGCCTTCCTGCTCGATCGGGTTCTGCGTGGCCATCACCATGAACAGCCCCTCGAGCGGATAGGTCTTGTCGCCGACCGAAATCTGCCGTTCCTCCATGGCCTCGAGCAGCGCCGACTGGACCTTGGCCGGTGCGCGGTTGATCTCGTCGGCGAGGATCAGGTTGTGGAACAGCGGTCCCTTGCGGAACTCGAACGTCCCTTCCTGCGGCCGGTAGATGTCGGTGCCGGTCAGGTCGGCCGGCAGCAGGTCCGGCGTGAATTGCAGGCGATGGAAGTCCCCCTCGACGCTCTCGGCCAGCACCTTGATCGCGCGCGTCTTGGCCAGGCCCGGGGCTCCCTCGACGAGCAGATGCCCGTCGCACAGCAGGGCAATCAGCATGCGGTTGATCAGGTGCGACTGACCAATAATCAGGCTGCTGGCGTGCGCCTCGAGCTTCTGAAACTGTTCCGCAACGCTCATTCGATACTCCGGAGGATAAAGCGGCGTGCCATTTTAGTACTATTGATCGAAATTGCGACCGTGGATGACCATAGACCTTGCAATTAACAAGAGATTCACTGGGACTCGTTTTCGTCGCACTGGCGATCGCCGCCTGTGGCGAGGAGCCCGCGCCACCCGTCGAGCCTGAACCTGCCGCGTCCACCTGCGCGGGGCGCGGCTCCCTGCGGGCGGAGCTGTCCGGCGCCCTGAGCGCGGATGTCGACTGGACCGACGAGGCGCTTCATTGCGAAAGCATGCTGCGCCCCGACGATCGCGGCGTCAGGTTGCGGTTCTCGGGCGAGATCAGCGGCGAGCGCCTGGCCATCATCATCGCGATACCGGATCTCGAGGCCGGCATGACGGGGCCCGACATCGACGCCGTCGTGACGGTAACGGTCGAAGGCAGCGGCCGGTTCTTCAGCACACCGAACCTCGGCGCCTGCTGGACGGACATCGACACGAACGAAGCGGTGCCCGGGCAGGCAGGGTCCTACGTCGTGGCCGGCGAACTCGCCTGCGTCGGACCGCTCGGCGAGTTCAACGGCGACGCGTTCGCCGAGCTGCGTAACGTGCGATTCAGCGGCATCGCGGCCTGGGAGGCCCCATGAGGCTGCTGCTCACGTTTTCCTGTCTCCTGCTGGCGGCCTGCAGTCCGCAGCCGGCCGTGTCGACGGGCACGGTGCCCGAGCTGGATGGCGCCTTCGAGTTTTCCTCGCTCGACATCGTCAACGACAAGGGCGAGACCCTCACGTTCGACGTGTATCTCGCAACGAACCACGAACAGCGGCAACGCGGCCTCATGTACGTCCGCGAACTGCCCGCACGCACGGGCATGCTGTTCATCTACGATCGGGACGGCTACCACGCCATGTGGATGAAGAACACGTACGTCCCCCTCGACATGGTCTTCGCACGTGGCGATGGCACGGTATCGTCGATCATTGCGGACACGGTGCCCCTGACGCTGCGGTCGAACGCCGCGGTCGAGCCCGTACGCTACGTGCTCGAGCTCAATGCCGGCACGGCGCGGCGCCTCGGGATCGGCACCGGCAGCCGGCTGCTATGGGACGGCGGTGAGCCGTAACGATACGCGCCACCGGCAGGTGCCGTGCGCCGCGCTCGCTCGATCACGGACCCGCGCGCACCGGTTCATAGCGTGGCGACGATCGCGTCGGCCAGGTAGTTGACGTTGTGCGCGGTGATGCCGGCCGTGTTGATGCGGCTGGAGCCCACCATGTAGACGCCGTAGTCCTTCTTCAGCCTGCCGACCTGCTCCTTGCTGATGCCGAGGAAGCAGAACATGCCGCGGGCGCGCACCAGGTGTGAGAAATCGCGGTCCGGCGCCCTTTCTTTCAGCGCATCGTTCAGCAGCACGCGCATTTCCCGCAGGCGGCCGCGCATCTCCGCGAGTTCGACGCGCCACGCCGCCCTGAGCTCGGGGTCGTTGAGGATCGTCGCGACGACCACGGCGCCGTGATCGGGCGGCACCGAGTAGATCGTGCGCACGATACTGTTGACCTGGCTGTAGACGATGTCGCGGCTGGCCTTGTCGGCCGCCAGCATCGAGAGACTGCCGACCCGGTCGCGGTAGAGACCGAAATTCTTGGAGCAGGAGTTGGCTACCAGCATTTCGGGCACGCGCTCCGCGAGGTGCCGCACGATGAACGCGTCCTCGGTGAGGCTATGGGCGAATCCCTGGTAAGCCATGTCGACAAACGGGACGAGATCGCGCTCCACGATGACATCGGCAATGGTCTGCCACTCGTCCTGCGACGGGTCCATGCCGGACGGGTTGTGGCAGCAAGCATGCAACAGCACGATGTCGCCCCGCGGGATATTCGCCAGGCCATCGAGCATCGCCTCCATGCGGACGACGTGGCTGTCGGTGTCGTAGTACGGGTAAGGCTCGAGCTGCAGCCCGGCCCCGCCCAGCAACGGAATATGGTTTCCCCACGTCGGGTCCGATACCCACACCGTCGCATTCGGCCGGGCTCGCAGGATCAGGCTCGCGGCGACGCGCAGGCTCCCGGACCCGCCGGGTGCCTGGATGGTCGCGACGCGCGACTCGTCCACGGCGTCGCCGAAGGTCAGTCCCTGCATGGCGGCGTTGAACTGCGGATCGCCGGCGGTGCCGATGTAAGCCTTGCTGACCTGCGTATCGATGATGCGCTGCTCGGCTTCTTTCACGACGTCCAGAACCGGGGTCTCGCCCTCGGCAGTGCGAAAAACACCGACCCCGAGGTCGATCTTGTCCGGCCGGGGATCGTTCTTGTGTTCCGTAATCAGGCCGAGAATGGCATCGGCCGGCGCGGCCTCGAGGGATTCAAACAACGCGTGTCTCCAGACGGGTCATCGCAAGCGGCACTTGCGTCTCGGCATTGTACAAACGAAAACGCCGGCATGTCAGCCGGCGTTTCCGATGTAACCAATTACGGCAGAGATCAGGCTTTAGGCGCCCATACCGAACACCAGCCATTGGCGTTGACGGCCTTGCCCGGGAAAATCTGGCAGGGACGCCAGGTATCGCCATCGTTACCCTGCACGAGTGCGCAGTTCGCGCAGTTTTGCTCGGCCGCGGGGTTGTTACGGCTCGATGGGTCGACCGTCGACGCATCGTGCGTGTACTTCATGGCCTGCGCCATGGGGTCGTCTTCGGACAGTTGGGGCAGGTCCGAGGCGTGGGCTTCGCGACCGGGCTTGACGATCAGGCCGGCAGCGGCGACCGCTGACAGCTGGAGGAACTTGCGGCGGGGAATCTGGCTCAAGGTTATCTCCTCGTTGTGCACATGTATCGAGTTTTGATCGCGCGGATTCTAGCGAAGTTTCCTGAACGCCAGCACAACAGTTGCGATTGGTTACACATTCCGATTTTGAGAAGCATTCGCATTACGGGCTGGAGGCCGCGCCACTACGATATACTGTGCCACCCCAAGGACGAAACAGCAGCCCATGAGCAGTCGCAGCCAGGCAGTCAGCGTCGCCAAAGTTCGCGGTGACTTGCGCGAAACCACCCGGGACCAGGTCGCGACGGAGGAGCCGCTCGAGATCCGTCTCGGGTATGCCGACGGCGGCCGGCGGCGCACCGACAGCGTATCGATCACGATGCGCACGCCCGGCGACGACGAGGACCTGGCCGTCGGCTTCCTGTTCTCCGAGTCGATCATCGGCGACGCCGCCGACGTCGTGGTCGTCAAGCCCTGCTCGGGCGACAACACGGTCCGCGTCGAGCTCGAGGACTCGGTGGCCGTCGATCTCGCGCGGCTGACGCGCCACTTCTATACGACCTCGAGCTGCGGCGTCTGCGGCAAGGCATCGCTGGAGGCGCTCTACGCCCAGGGCGCGCGGGTGAACGACAGCACGATGCGCACCGGGCGCGAGATTCTCATCGGCCTGCCGGACCGGCTGCGGCAGGCACAGGCCACGTTTGCCGCAACCGGCGGACTGCACGCGGCCGCCGCCTTCGACGCGGACGGAAACCTCGCGATCGTGCGCGAGGATGTCGGACGGCACAACGCCGTGGACAAGGTGGTCGGCGCCTTGCTGCTCGCGGGACGGCTGCCCGCTGCGAACCTCGGGCTCATCGTGTCGGGCCGCGCCAGTTTCGAGCTCATGCAGAAGGCCGCCGTGGCCGGCATGCCCATACTCGCGGCAGTCGGGGCGCCGTCGAGCCTTGCAGTCGAGCTGGCCCGGGAGTTCAATGTAACCCTGGTCGGATTCCTGCGCGATGGGTCGTTCAACGTATACGCAGGGGAGGAGCGCATCACCGCATGACGGAACAAGCCATAGACGCGCAGGCGGTCGACGCGATCGTCCAGCGCTTCGATGCCCGGCCCGAGATGCTGGTGCAGATTCTCGTGGCCGTGGTCACGGAACACGGCTGGGTGTCCGAAGCCGTCATTCGGCAGCTGGCCGAGGCGCTGAACCTGTCCCGCGCCGAGGTCCATGGTGTCGTCGCGTACTACCACGACTTCAGGACAGCCCCGCCCGCACGGCACATCGTCAAGCTATGCGAGGCCGAGGCATGCCAGTCGATGGGAAGCCGCGACCTCGCCGCGCATGCCAGGGAAAGTGCCGGCAAAGACGTTACGGTCGAGCCCGTCTACTGTCTCGGCAACTGCGCCTGCGCGCCGGCGGTCATGGTCGACGGCAAGACCTACGGGCGGGTCGACGCGGCGCGTTTCGATGCGCTGCTGGGCGCCGCTCGCGAGGCACGGTCGTGAGCGCGGCGACGATCTATGTGCCACGCGAGACGACGGCAGTGTCGGTGGGCGCCGACGAAGTCGCCGTGGCGCTCGCGCGCGAAGCACGGCAGCGTGGCACGCCCATCGAGCTGCGGCGCAACGGTTCCTGGGGTGCCGGCTGGCTCGAACCGCTCGTCGAGGTCGTGCAGGGCGAGCAGCGCATTGCCTATGGCAACGTCTCGGCCGACGATGTGCCCGCCCTGTTCGATACAGGCTTTCTCGAAGGCGCGGACCATGCCAGGCGCCTCGGTCCCGTCAACGAAATCGACTACCTGATCAGCCAGGACCGCTGGACGTTCTGGCGCTGCGGGCTGATCGAGGCCCTGTCGCTCGAGGACTTCGCCGCGCACCAGGGCTTCAAGGCGCTGCAGAAGGCCTGGGAGACCGGACCCGACGCGGTCATCGAAGCCGTCACCGCGTCCGGCCTGCGCGGCCGCGGCGGCGCCGGTTTCCCCACCGGGATCAAGTGGCGCACGGTCGCCGACGCGCCGGGCGACCAGAAGTACGTTGCCTGCAACGCGGACGAGGGCGACTCGGGCACGTTCTCCGACCGCATTCTCATGGAAGGCGACCCGTTCGGCCTGCTCGAATCGATGGCGATCGCCGGCTTCGCCGTGGGCGCCAGCAAGGGCTACATTTACCTGCGCTCCGAATACCCCCTGACTCACGTCATCCTCGAGCGGGCCCTTCGCAGCGCGCGGGAGGCCGGCTGGCTCGGCGCCAATATAAAGGGCTCGGGTTTCGATTTCGACATCGAGCTGCATCTCGGCGCCGGCTCGTACGTCTGCGGGGAGGAGACCGCGATGCTGGAAAGCCTCGAGGGCAGGAAAGGCATCGTGCGCTCCAAGCCGCCGCTGCCGGCCCATGCGGGGCTGTTCGGCAAGCCGACCGTCGTCAACAACGTGGTCACCCTGGCATCGGTCCCGAACATCGTGAACCTCGGCGGCGAGCGCTACGCCGGCATGGGCGTCAACCGCTCGAAAGGCACGCTGGCGTTTCAGCTCGCGGGCAACGTCCGGCGCGGCGGCATGGTCGAAAAGGCCTTTGGCATCACGCTGCGCGAACTGATCGAGGGTTACGGCGGCGGCACGGCCAGCGGCCGGCCCGTCAAGGCCGTGCAGGTCGGCGGCCCGCTCGGCGCCTACCTCGCGGCGGACCAGCTCGATACGCCGATGGACTATGAAGCCTTTGCCGCAATCGGCGCCATGATCGGGCACGGCGGCATCGTCGTATTCGACGACACGGCCAACATGGCGCAGATGGCTCGCTTCGCGATGGAATTCTGCGCGCTGGAATCCTGCGGCAAGTGCACGCCGTGCCGCATCGGATCGACGCGCGGCGCGGAGGTCATCGCGCGCATCATCAACGGCGAAAACCGTGACGCCAACTACGACCTGCTGCAGGAGCTGTGCGATACGATGGAGGATGCGTCGCTGTGCGCCATGGGCGGCATGACGCCCTACCCGGTGCGCAGCATACTGCGGCACTTCGCCGAGGATTTCGCGGCGGGGCCCACCCAGTGAGGAGCCTGCAATGAACAGGACCCGGCAACGAGACCTCGGCACGCCGGCCAGTCCGGCCACCGACACGGTCACGATCGAAATCGACGGCCTGCCGGCGACGGCCAGGGCCGGCACCAGCATCCTGCGCGCGGCGCGCGCGGCGGGCGTCGATATCCCCAAGCTCTGCGCCACGGACTCGCTCAAGCCGTTCGGGTCCTGCCGCCTCTGCCTGGTCGAGATCGAGGGCCGCAAGGGATTCCCGGCGTCCTGCACGACACCGGTCGAGGACGGCATGAAGATCCGCACGCAGACCGGCGCGTTGTCGCGGCTGCGCCGCAACGTCATGGAGCTCTACATCTCGGATCACCCGCTCGACTGCCTGACCTGCTCGGCCAATGGCGACTGCGAGCTGCAGGACATGGCGGGCGCCGTGGGCCTGCGCGAAGTACGTTACGGCTTCGATGGCGATAACCACCTCGACGCGCCCGTCGATGCCAGCAATCCCTATTTCCAGTTCGACGCCTCCAAGTGCATCGTGTGTTCGCGCTGCGTGCGCGCCTGCGACGAGGTGCAGGGAACGTTCGCCCTGACAATCGCGGGGCGCGGCTTCGGATCGAAAGTGTCGGCCGGCATCGGCGAGGACTTCCTCGGTTCCGAATGCGTGTCGTGCGGTGCCTGCGTGCAGGCCTGCCCGACTGCGACGCTGATGGAGAAAAGCATCGTCGAGCACGGCCAGCCCGACCACAAGGTCATCACGACCTGCGCCTATTGCGGGGTCGGCTGTTCGTTCCAGGCGGAGATGAAGGGCGACCAGGTCGTGCGCATGACGCCGTGGAAGGACGGCCAGGCAAACCACGGGCACTCCTGCGTGAAAGGCCGCTTTGCCTGGGGCTATGCCTCGCACCGCGACCGCGTCATGCAGCCGATGATCCGAGACAAGACCTCGGAACCGTGGCGCGAAGTCAGCTGGGACGAGGCGATCCGGTACACGGCGAAGCGCTTCAAGGACATCCAACAGCAACACGGCCGCAAGTCGATCGGCGGCATCACCTCGTCGCGCTGCACCAACGAAGAAGTGTTCGTCGTGCAGAAACTGGTACGCGCGGCGATGGGCAACAACAACGTCGACACCTGCGCGCGCGTGTGTCACTCGCCGACCGGCTACGGTCTCAAGACCACGCTCGGCACGTCGGCCGGCACGCAGCCGTTCGACAGCGTGATGGACGCCGACGTCATCGTCGTCATCGGCGCCAACCCGACGGCCGGGCACCCGGTATTCGCGTCGCAGATGAAGCGGCGCCTGCGCCAGGGCGCGCAGCTGATCGTGATCGACCCGCGCAAGATCGGGCTGGTTCGCTCGCCGCATGTCGCCGCCAGCCATCATCTCGCGCTGCTGCCCGGCACCAATGTGCCCATCATCAACGCGCTCGCGCACGTGATCGTGAGCGAAGGCCTCGTCGACGAGCAGTACGTGCGGGAGCGCTGCGATCTCGAGTCCTGGGAGTCGTGGAAAGCCATGATCCTGAAGCCCGAGAATTCGCCCGAGGAGGTCGCCAGGGTCTCGGGCGTCGATGCCGCGGAGATCCGCGCGGCCGCACGGCTGTATGGCAACGCCCGCAACGGCGCTATCTACTACGGCCTCGGCGTTACCGAGCACAGCCAGGGTTCGACCATGGTCATGGGCATGGCCAATCTCGCCATGGCGACGGGCAACCTCGGGCGTTCCGGTGTCGGCGTCAACCCGCTGCGCGGCCAGAACAACGTGCAGGGTTCCTGCGACATGGGCTCGTTCCCTCATGAGCTCGCGGGCTACCGGCCGGTGTCGGACCCGGCGGTGCGCTCGCAGTTCGAGCGGCACTGGGGCGTAACGATCGATCCCGAGCCCGGTTTTCGAATCCCGAACATGCTCGATGCCGCCTGCGCCGGCAAGTTCAAGGCAATCTACATCCAGGGAGAGGATATCGCCCAATCCGACCCGAACACGACGCACGTCGAGTCCGCGCTCGAACAGATGGAGTGCGTGGTGGTACAGGACTTGTTCCTCAACGAGACGGCGAAGTTCGCACACGTCTTCCTGCCCGGCACCTCGTTCCTCGAGAAGGACGGCACGTTCATCAATGCCGAGCGGCGCATCAACCGGGTCCGGCCGGTAATGGAACCCCAACAGGGCAAGGACGAGTGGCGTATCACCCAGGAGCTTGCCCAGGCGATGGGGTATGACATGAATTACGCGAGCGCCGCCGCGATCATGGACGAGATCGCGGAACTCACCCCCACGTTCAGGAACGTCAGTTTTCGCTTCCTCGACGACGTCGGCAGCGTGCAGTGGCCATGCAATGACGACGCCCCGATGGGCACGCCGATCATGCACGTCGATGCCTTCGTGCGCGGCAAGGGACTGTTCGTCGAGACCGACTACGTGCCGACCGAGGAACGGACGAACCGCAAGTTCCCGTTGCTGCTGACGACCGGGCGCATCCTGTCGCAATACAACGTCGGTGCCCAGACGCGGCGCACGGCGAATAACATCTGGTACGGCGAGGACCTGCTGGAGGTGCATCCCTCGGATGCCGAGGCCCGCGGCATCAAGGACGGCATGCGGGTGTCGCTTGCCAGTCGCAAGGGCGAGATCACCCTGCGCGCGACGCTGACCACGCGCGTCAAGCCGGGTGTCGTCTACACGACGTTCCACAACCCGGAAACGGGTGCCAACGTCGTCACCACGGAGTACGGCGACTGGGCGACCGACTGTCCCGAATACAAGGTGACGGCCGTGCAGGTTGCGCCGGCTGAGCATCGCTCACGGTGGCAGGAGCAGTTCGATGCGCGTGCACAGCAGCAGAAAAAGCTCGCGGAGACCCGTTAGCGCGCGCGGCAATCGACCTCGAACGACGGAAAGTCCTGCATGTAGGCATGGGCGACCGAGATCGCCCGGCCGATATTGCCGTTGCCCTTGGCCGTGCTCGCGTTCTTGCGCATCCACTCGCCGTGCTTGCTGCCATCGGCAGCGGGGTAGACCGGCCGCACGCTCCAGCGATAGGTCTTGCAGGCCTCGAGCGGCACGTCGAGCGCAAAGCGCGTGTCCTGCAGGCCTGCGGCGTGGTAAACGGGGCGCTGGGCATCGTAGATCTCGATCTCCCACTGAACCGCCGCGGGCGCGGTGTTGTCGGCGGCCGATTCGATCTCCCATGCCAGCGTCGGTGTCAGCGAGCGGGTCTCCCCGTGCCAGGGCTCTTTCTTTTCGGGCCGGATCGAATCGCCGTACACGGGCGCCAGCGTGAGGCCGTCCGCGACGCGGCCGTACAGCTGGGCGACCAGTTCGCGCGCGAGGTAGTGGCGCGCGAACTCGCGGTACTCGCGCCACAGAGCGTAGTCATTGCGGGCCCAGTTCTTCAGCTGGTCGCGGTCCGAGTAACTCGCGGTCGTGCGATACAGGGTCGTGCTATCCGCCTTGCTCTGCAGGCGAGCCGTGGCCACGGTGGAAACGATCGCCTCGTCCTTCTGGATGTTGAGCGTCACCTCGTCGAGATTGATATAGAGGATCGCGTCCGTGTCGGCCGGAATGGGCGTGGTTACCGCGAACAACTTCGGCTCGACGACGTCCGTACCGCGCAGGCCCCAGAAAACGTCGGTGGCCAACGCAATGTTCGACAGCGGCTGTTCGACCTCGCTCGCGAGGTCGTCGGTCAATCGATCCCTGAGTCCCTGCACGCGGCGTTCGACGGCGCCCGTGATGCCCCCGACCAGCATGCCGAGTTCCCGCAGTACCGGGATCGGGATGTTGATCGGGACATGGCCGACTTCGACCGGAATCTGCCCGAGCTCGGCACCCCTGGCCGCGCCACCCGCAAGTCCGAGGGTGTCCGCCTCGTAGGTACCGGTGATGGCCTCGCCGCTCTCACCGGGAACGGGAAGAATTACGACCCGCTTGACCGAGCTGCGCAGTTCCCCGGACATCGGGTCGGCCGCGGCGGGCAGCGCCAGCACGAGCGTGGCCAGTGCTGCTGCGTACGCGAAAAGTCGTCGCCGGGCTAAGGTCATGTTTCCCCTCTCTCGGGAGTTCAGACAGGCATCTTTACAGGCAGTTCCGGCCGAGGGCAACGCGCGGGCTGCGGCGGCAGCCGTGGCATCGTCGCGCCACCGACGTCAGTAGACGGCGCGCGTCTTGCCGCCATCGACGATCAGGGTCGCACCCGTTATGTAGCGGGCTGCAGCGGAGAGCAGGAAAGCCCCTGCCGAGCCCATGTCCTCGATCGTGCCGTAGCGTCCGAGCGGAATATCCTCGAACTGGATCTTCTGCTCCTCCTCGATGCTGATGCCTTTCTTCCCGGCGATCATCGTATCGAGGGTGCGGACCCTTTGCGTATCGATTCGCCCCGGGACGAGGTTGTTCACCCGGATGCCGTCGGCCGCCAGTTCATTCGCCAGGCTCTTGACCAGGGCGACCACGCCGGCACGGAACACGTTGGACAGCAGCAGGTTGTCGATCGGCTCCTTGATCGATGACGAGGTCACCGTCAGGATCGCCCCCGATTGCTGCCTGCGCATCTGCGGCAACACGCCGCGAACCATGCGCACCGCGCTCATCAGCGTGAGCTCGCAGGCGGCGGTCCACGCCGCGTCGTCGAAGTTGTCGAAATTGCCGGGCGGCGGTCCGCCGGCGTTGACGACCAGCCCGTCGACCTCGCCGAAGTCTGCCAGCGTGGCCCCGGTCCAGGCCCCGATGGCCTGCGCGTCGGCCGCGTCCATGACATGCCCCCTGCAATCGACGCCGTACGTGCCGCGCAGCGTCTCGGCCGCCGCGTCGATCTTTTCCCGCGAGCGGCTGGCGATGGACAGCCTGGCGCCCTCTTTCGCCAGGGCCTCGGCTATGCCGAACCCGATGCCCTCGCTGGCGGCGGCGACCATCACTACCTTGTTATCGAGCTGCAAATCCATGATCAGGGCTCCGCCGAGGTTTCGGGTTTCGCGACCTCTTCCGCTTCGTCGCGGTCAAACAGCCACTCTTCGATATACGGCTTGACGTATATCGGAAACAGCCAGAAGGCGACGCCGAGCGCAACCGCGCCCCAGGGTGGCGCCCACTGCACGATGTTGACGGGCCACATGAACGCGGCGATCGTGTTCATCAGGGAGTCGACGAAAAAGTCGACCACGAAATTGACGACCTGGCCGTCGAGCAGCGCGCCGATCCCGAGCACATCGTCGGCCAGGTCCAAAACCTCGAGGTAGATGAAGGTAACCGCGAAGCCGACCGCGTAAAGGCCGCCGCCGCGCACGTCCCACACCTTGCGGAACCAGTTCCGGAACCAGCCGTGCGACTGCTCGACGAGTGGAGACACCACGCCGGGACTACTTGTCGAGCTTGGAGAACTTCGTGCCTTCGAGCGTCAGGTTGTACATCAGGCCCTTGGAGCCGAAGATGAAACCGACGACCGGATCCTTGACGTTCTGCGAGTCGATGGTCTTGCCGGCGCCGATGTCGATCAGGGCCACCGAGCCGTCGACCCCGACTTTCCATCCTTCCGATTTGCGGAACTTGTCCAGCGCCTCTCGCGTCATGAAGGCGATGACGATGGACTTGGCCTGGGCACCGAGTTGCAGGCCGAAGGACCCGCTCGTGGTGCGGTAGTAGGCGACCGTCTGGCCGCCGACACGCAGGACACCCTCGCCGCTCTCGGCGCCGACGCCGATACCGACCTTGATGACGCGCGGAAAGACGAGATAGCCGGCAGCCTGCCCGAGGAACACGTCGGAGCCGTCGACCTTTTCCTTGAAGACCTCGAGCGCCTTGTTGGACTCGCGATCGATTTTCTCCGCGGAAGCGGCCAGCGCGGCGGACATGCCGAGCGCGGCGACTGCCACAACGAAGTACTTCAATACCTTGATTTTCATGCTGTTAGCCTTTTTTGCCCAAGTCGATGAATCGTTCCAGCAGTTGCCGGAGAGTACCACGAAGCCGTGACGCCATTTCCCGGTCGTACACGCGCGTCGATTCGTCCATGTAGACCCGCTGCGCGATCTCCAGTTGCACGGCATGCACGTGGCGTGCGGGGTCACCATACTGGCGCGTGATGAACCCACCCTGAAAGCGCCCGTTGAGGACCGCAGCGAAGGGGCTGGCCTTGGCCGCGGCGCTGACGCCCTGCCCGATCGCCGCATCACAACTCCTGCCGCCGTAGGTCCCGACGTTGAGCTCGGTCAGCTCGCCGTCGAACAGGCGCGGTACGCGGCTGGCGATGGAGTGTGCATCCCACAGCAACGCGTAACCCCATTGTTCTTGCAGCGCCGCGAGCGTCGCTGCGAGCCGCTCATGGTACGGGCGCCAGTAGCGCTCGATGCGCTCCTGCCGGTCCGCCGCGCTGACGGCGCCTGTGGCGTAGATAGCCTCGCCCGCAAACGTCTGCACCGGGCACAACCCGGTTGCAACCTGCCCCGGATACAGGGTCTCGTCGTTCGCGGGACGGTTGAGGTCGACGACGTAGCGCGAGAAGTTCGCGGTAAGCAGGCTGGCATCCAGCTCGTGGACGAAGTCGTACAGACGTGCCACGTGCCAGTCCGTGTCGGGCAGCTCCCTGCCCGCCGCCGTCATCCGCTCCCACATCGCCGGGGGGACCTGCCGGCCGTCGTGGGGCACGCTGACGAGCAACGGCCCCGATCCCGCCCGAAACGTGTAGGCGTCGGTCACTGCGCGCAGCTCGGCAGTACCGACGACGCATAGGCGCAGTAGTCGCCATGGTCGACCGTCGCCGCGACGCGCCGGATGTCGGCGGCGAGGGAGCGATCTTCTTCGTAGCGTGGCGACAGCTCGCGGATCGCCGCGATGACCTCTTCGAGGGCGGGCGAGCTGCGCATCTTCAGGAACCCGATTCCCTGTGCCGCGGCCAGCAACTCGATGGCGACGATGTCGGCCACGTTGTCGAGCATCGTGTGCAGGCGCCGCGCGGCAAAGGTTGCCATGCTGACATGATCTTCCTGGTTGGCCGAGGTCGGCAGGCTGTCGACGCTGGCCGGGTGCGCATGGGACTTGTTCTCGGACGCGAGCGCCGCGGCGGTGACCTGCGCCATCATGAAGCCACTGTTGAGCCCCCCTTCCTCGACCAGGAATGCCGGCAGGCCGCTCAGGTGCCCGTCGATTAGCAGCGCGATACGCCGTTCCGACAGCGCGCCGATCTCGGCGATCGCGAGCGCCAGGTAATCGGCAGCGAGGGCCACGGGCTCGGCGTGAAAATTACCGCCCGACAGCACGGCCTTGGTATCGGTGAACACCAGGGGATTGTCCGTGACCGCGTTGGCTTCGGTCTGCAGCACCTTGCAGACGTGCCGCAGCACGTCGAGGCAGGCCCCGATGACCTGGGGCTGGCAGCGGATCGAATACGGGTCCTGCACGCGATCGCAGTCTTCGTGCGAAGCCCGGATTTCGCTGTCCCGCATCAGGTCGCGCAGCACGGCCGCGACCGCGATCTGGCCGCCGTGGCCGCGGACGCTCTGCACGCGCCGGTCGAACGGCGTATCGCTTCCCCTGATCGCATCCGACGACATCGCCCCGGCCACCAGCGCCGCGGATAGCACGTTCTCGGTCCTGAACACGGCCGCGAGCGCGAGCGCGGTCGACACCTGGGTGCCGTTGAGCAGCGCGAGGCCTTCCTTCGGCGCGAGGCGTACCGGGTCGATGCCCGCTTCGCGGAGCGCCACGGTGGCCGGCACGAGGTTGCCGCGGACCCGCACCTCGCCGAACCCGAGCAGCGCGCCGGCCATGTGGGCCAGCGGCGCGAGGTCGCCCGACGCGCCGACCGAACCCCGGGACGGAATCCGCGGGTAGATCTCGTTGTTGATCAGGGCGCACAGCGTCTCGACGAGTTCGAGGCGCACGCCCGAGAAGCCCTCGGCCAGCGCGATGACCTTCATCAGCATGATCAGCCGTACGATCTCGTCATCGAGATCCTCGCCCACGCCGACCGCGTGCGACCGCACGAGATTCTCCTGCAGGTGCGCGAGCTCATCGTTGCCGATGCGCACCGACGCCAGCTGTCCGAACCCGGTATTGACGCCGTACACCGTGTCGCCGAGCGCAACCACCTCGTCGATCAACTCCTGGGACTCGGCGACGCGGCGCTGCGCCTCCGGGCCGAGCTCGACGGTAATCGGCCCCATCCATGCCCGGCGCAGCTCCGGGAGGGTTACGAGCTGGTTGTCGACGATCAGCCTCATGATGTGCTCCCGTAATCGACCATGGGCAGCTTGAGCCCGTGCTCGCGCGCGCAGTCGATGGCAATGGGGTAGCCCGCATCGGCGTGCCGCATCACGCCGCTGGCGGGATCGTTCCACAGCACCCGGGCGATCCGCTTGTCGGCAGCCGCCGTACCGTCGCAGACGATAACCAGGCCCGCGTGCTGCGAGTAGCCCATGCCGACCCCGCCGCCGTGGTGCAGCGACACCCAGGTGGCACCGCTCGCGGTGCTGAGCAGCGCATTCAGCATCGCCCAGTCCGATACCGCGTCGCTGCCGTCCAGCATCGCCTCGGTCTCCCGGTTGGGGCTCGCGACCGAGCCGCTGTCGAGGTGGTCGCGGCCAATCACGACCGGCGCCTTGAGCTCGCCTTTGCGGACCATCTCGTTGAACGCCAGCCCGAGCTTGTCGCGTTGCCCGAGGCCGACCCAGCAGATCCGCGACGGCAGTCCCTGGAAGTGAATGCGCTCGCGCGCGGCGTCGAGCCACTGGTGCAGGTGAGCGTCGTCGGGTATCAGTTCCTTTACCTTGGCGTCGGTCCTGTAAATGTCCTCCGGGTCGCCGGACAGCGCCGCCCAGCGGAACGGGCCGACGCCGCGGCAGAACAGCGGACGGACGTAGGCTGGCACGAAACCCGGAAACGCGAAGGCGTTCTCGACGCCCTGGTCGAACGCCACCTGGCGAATATTGTTGCCGTAATCGAAGGTCGGAATCCCCTGTTTCTGGAATTCGAGCATTGCCTCGACATGAATCGCCATCGACTTGACCGACGCCGCCGCGACGGCATCGGGATCCGACGCGCGCTTCTCGAGCCACTCCGCGACGGTCCAGCCGACTGGCAGGTAGCCGTTGGCGGGATCGTGCGCCGAGGTCTGGTCGGTGACCGCGTCGGGCCGCACACCGCGCCGGACCAGTTCGGGCAGGACCTCGGCCGCGTTGCCGAGCAGGCCGACCGACACGGCGTCCTTGCTCGCGACGGCCGCGTCGATCATGGCAAGCGCCTCGTCGAGCGTGTCCGCCCGCTTGTCGAGGTACCCGGTATCGAGGCGCATCTGGATGCGGTCGGCCTGGCATTCGACGGCCAGCATCGACGCGCCCGCCATGGTCGCGGCAAGCGGCTGGGCGCCGCCCATACCGCCGAGCCCCGCTGTCAGGATCCAGCGCCCGCCGAGGTCACCCGCGTAATGCTGGCGTCCCATCTCGGCAAAGGTCTCGTAGGTGCCCTGCACGATGCCCTGGCTGCCGATGTAGATCCACGAGCCGGCCGTCATCTGGCCGTACATGATCAGGCCCTTGCGATCGAGTTCCCGGAAGTGCTCCCAGGTCGCCCAGGCCGGCACGAGATTGGAATTCGCGATCAGCACGCGCGGTGCATCGGCGTGCGTACGGAACACGCCCACGGGTTTGCCTGACTGCACCAGCAGCGTCTCGTCGTCTTCGAGTTCTTTGAGGGTTTCGACGATCTTGTCGAAACACGCCCAGTTGCGCGCCGCCTTGCCGATGCCGCCGTAGACGACGAGGTCCTCCGGGCGTTCGGCGACCTGCGGGTCGAGGTTGTTCATCAGCATGCGCAGCGGCGCCTCGGTCAGCCAGCTCCTGGCCTGCAACTTGGTCCCTGTCGGGGCCTTGATCGTCCTGTTCATGGTGCGAGGTTCTCCAGTTGAACGACGCCCGATACCATCGAGGGTGTCGTTCCGGGCGGGATGTAGTGCCCCGTCAGTTCGTAGCGGCTGCCGGGGTGATGAAAGCGGCCGAACGTGACGGGCCGACCGTCCGACCAGGTGCGGCGCAGCAACATGAGCGCCGGCTCGTCGTCACGCATCTGCAGCAGCCGGCGCACGGCCGCGTTCGGCATGACCGCGCGCACCACCTGTTCGGCTTCCTGCAAAGGAGCGACAGACGTCAGGTAGGCGCTCGGTGTGATCGACGTGAAGTCCTGCGCCGCGCACTCGGGCGCAAACGAGGCCAGCACGTGCCGATCCTCGACCTGCACCGGGCTGCCGTTCTCGAAATGGACCAGCAGCATGTGGAACACGTCGGTGCCCTGTTCGACATGCAGTG
Source organism: Woeseiaceae bacterium (assembly GCA_041553075.1). Lineage (GTDB taxonomy): Bacteria > Pseudomonadota > Gammaproteobacteria > Steroidobacterales > Woeseiaceae > UBA1847. Next base: position 79,519 of record JBFEJR010000005.1, read on the forward strand.
CCCGGGCAATCTCTCCGCGCGCGTGTTGCCGCGACTGGCGCACGACGGTACTCGAATGCCGGTGACCGCGTGCCGCAATCTCCTCGGCGATGTTCTGCACGGCGACGAGGTGCGACTGCGACCGCAGGTCGGCGACGAACGTGCCGCTGCCCGCGATCCGGTCGACATAGCCTTCGTCATGCAGCTCGCGCAGCGCCCGGTTCGCGGTCATCCGCGAGACGTTCATTGCCTCGACGAGTTCGTGCTCGGACGGCACGCGGTCGCTGGGCTGCAGGTCGCCCGAGGCAATGCGATTGATGATCAGGTCCTTGAGCTGCTGGTAGCGCGGCTTGGCGACGTTCATGAGCCCGCTCCGAGCGATGCCAGGGCGGCCGCGAACTCGGTACGGGCACGCTCGCGTTCAACGTGCACGGTGTCGACGACGCGCCACTCGCCCGCCACCATGACCCGCTCGACCGGCAGCGGATAGCCGGAAAACACCAGCGCATCGAGGCGCGATGCGTCGTCGTGCCCGGCCAGCATCGGGTCATCGTCCGACAACGCGACGAGGTCGGCCGGCGCGCCTGCCTGGATTCCGGCCAGCGGCTGACCCGACGCGAGAGCGCCGCCCTCGAGCGCGCGGGCGAACAGCTCACTGCCCACGTGGCTGTCCCGCAGCGAGACCACGTTGCGCGACAGCGTCGCGAGGCGCTGTCCGTATTCGAGCCAGCGCAGCTCCTCGAACGGATTGATCGAGATGTGGCTGTCGGAGCCGATCGCGATCCGACCGCCGTGCGACAGGTAGGCATGCAGCGGGAACAGGCCATCGCCGAGATTCGCCTCGGTACTCGGGCACAGCACGGCGACCGCGCCGGATTCTGCGAGCGACGCGACTTCCTCGTCGTCCATGTGCGTGGCGTGCACGAGCGCCCAGTTGTCGCGCACCGGGAAGTGTTCGAGCAGCCAGCGGACGGGGCGCCGCCCGTAGGATGAGAAGCACTGCTCCACCTCGCGCCGTTGCTCGGCGACATGCATATGCATCGGCACCCCGGTTTCCGCGATCGCGGCGATCCGCTCGAGCGAGCGGCTCGACACGGCCCGCAGGCTATGTGCGCCGATGCCGATCGTCACGGTCGCCGAGGCACGCGTCACGACGCGCTCGTAGTGAGCCAGGAACGCATCGATGGTCATCGCGAAACTCGCCTGTTGTGCTGTCGGCTCCGGGTCCTCGAAGCCGGCACGCTCGTAGTGCACGGGGATGTAGGCCAGGCGGATGCCGCTGTCGCGGGCCGCGGCCACGAGCGCCTCGAACATCGCGTCGCCGCCGCGCTGCCCCGTGGGGTCGCGGTGCAGGTAGTGGAACTCGGCCACCGAGGTGTACCCGGCACGCAGCATTTCGCAGTAGGCCTGGCGCGCAATCGCCGTCAGTGCATCGGCGCCGACCCGACCGGCCAGTGCGTACATGCGCTCGCGCCAGGACCAGAAGTTGTCGCGCCCCTGCGGCGAACGCTGCTCAGTATGTCCCGCCAGTGCGCGCTGGAATGCATGGCTGTGCGCATTGCACAAGCCGGGAATCAGGCAGCCGAGGGCGTCGTCAGCAGCGGCGGCCTGCCGGGCAACGTCCGCAATCCGGCCGTCCTCGATCTCGAGGCGGACGTCGTCGGCCCAGCCGTCGGGCAGCAGCGCCTTGCGCGCAACGATCGTTGTCATACGGGCCTCCGCAGGTTGTATATACAGGTTAGTGCATGCTACCGTGCGATGCAATGGACCTGCTATGACAGACGCGCGGCTAGCGACCCTGCGCGGCGACGATGGCGGCGCGATCGAGGACGCCGCGATCGCCATTTCCGGCGGCCGGATCGCGTGGCTCGGCCCGCGGTCCGAGGCGCCCGACGTCGGTACGGCCGCGCAACGCTCCCTCGAGGGACGCTGGGTCACGCCCGCCCTGATCGACTGTCATACGCACCTCGTGTTCGCGGGCGATCGCGCGGCCGAATTCGAACAGCGGCTCGAGGGCGTCAGCTACGCCGACATCGCGCGCGCCGGCGGCGGCATCATGGCGACGGTGCGGGCAACCCGCGAGGCCTCGGCCGACGAACTGTACGCCGCTGCCCTGCCGCGGCTGCAGGCGCTGGCCGCCGAAGGCGTGGCGACCGTCGAGATCAAGTCCGGCTACGGCCTGAACATCGAAAGCGAACTCAAGATGCTGGGCGTTGCGCGCCAGCTCGGGGCAGCCGTTCCCCAGACCGTGCGCACGACGCTGCTGGCGGCCCATACCGTGCCGCCCGAGTACCGGGACGATCCCGACGCCTATGTGACGCTGATCTGCGATGAGCTGCTGCCCGAGGTTGCCGCAGGGCGGCTGGCCGATGCAGTGGATGCCTACTGCGAGTCGATAGCGTTCAGTGCCGCCCAGGTCCGCCGCCTGTTCGAGCGCGCCCGGGCGCTCGAACTGCCCGTCAGGCTGCATGCCGACCAGCTCAGCGACGGCGGCGGTGCCATGCTCGCCGCCGAGTTCGGGGCGCTGTCGGCCGATCATCTCGAGTACACGTCCGCGGCCGGGGTCGCCGCCATGGCGGCAGCCGGCACCGTCGCGGTGTTGCTGCCCGGCGCCTACCTGACACTCGGGGAAACACAACTGCCGCCGATCACGGCACTGCGCGAGCACCACGTACCGCTCGCGGTGGCCTCCGACTGCAACCCGGGCACCTCTCCGATCTGCAGCCTCAGGATCGCGATGATGCTGGCGGCGCGGCAGTTCCGGCTGACGCCCATCGAGTGCCTTGCCGGCGTGACGCACAACGCGGCGCGCGCCCTCGGCCTCGATGACCGCGGCACGCTCGCGGTCGGCAAGCGCGCCGACCTGGCGGTCTGGGAGATTTCGCACCCGCGGGAACTCGCCTACTGGATCGGCACGCCCCAGTTGGCGGAACTGCTGATCGAAGGGCAAACTGTCCGGCCCTGAACGCGGAACCGATCCCTTGACTACCGATCTCGCCGAGCGCACGAGCTTCATCATTACGCTCGGCTTGCTGACGGCCACGGCGGCGCTGACCGTCGACCTGAGCCTGCCGGCGATCCCCGTGATGGTGGATGCGCTGGGCACCACGTTGCCGTGGGCCCAGAAAATCGTCGGTATCTTCATGGTCGGCATGGCCTGCGGGCAGATACCGGCCGGACTGTTCAGCGATCGGCTCGGCCGCCTGCCCACCCTCTACGTCGGGCTGACCGTGTTTGCCATTGCCGGTGCCGTTGCCGCGGCCAGCAACGATATCAATGTCCTGCTCGCGGCGCGCTTCATCCAGGGCATCGGCGCTGCTTCTGCCGTCGTGCTCTCGCGCGCCATCATCCGCGACGTCGCCTCCGGCAAGGCGGCCGCGCGGCTGATGTCGCTGATGACGATGATCTTCACGGCGGCCCCGGTGCTCGCGCCGACCATCGGTGCGCTGCTCGTGGCGCAATGGGGCTGGCGTGCACCGTTTATCGTCATCGCGTTCATGGGTGTCCTGATCATCTTTGCCGTCCGCGCCAACCTCGTCGAGACGCACACGCCCGATGTCAACGAACACCCGGTGCGGCAACTCGCTTCGAGCTTTCGCGACTTCTTTGCCCATCGGCAGAGCATCTTCGGCCTGTTGATGATCGTCATGCTGCCGGCCGGCTTCATGTCGATCATCGCTGTTTCCGCGGCCATGACGGTCGAGATCTACGGTTTCACGATCAGGCAATACGGTTTTATCTTCGCCTGCGCCGGCGTCTCGATCATGCTCGGTGCCGCAACGAACCGCTGGCTGGTCACCCGCTTCGACCAGTTGCAGCTCATCGGGCTCGGCGCCGCCCTCGCCGCGCTGGCCAGCAGCCAGCTGGCCCTGGTCGCCTGGCTGGATGCCGGGCCGTTCTGGTGGGTCTGGTCGTGCGTTTGCCTCTACATGTTTTCCGTGCCGATTCTCATGGCGAACGCCATGGTCGTGGCGCTCGATCCGCTGCCGCGAATTGCCGGCGTTGCCTCCTCGATTATCGGCACGATCCAGAACGCCGTGGGCGCGGGCGGCGCCCTCGTGGCAGCGTCGATCTATGACGGCACGGTGCGCAATACGGTGCTGCTGATCGCGGGGGCGGGCCTGGCCGTGGCCGCCGTGTTCCTGTTGCGCCCCGTGATTGCGCCGGGCGGCCTCGTGCACCACCCGGACGAGCTGGCCCGCGACTAGCTTGCACCCGGCTCCCGCCGCTCAAGGCAGCTCGGTCAGCACCTCGGCCACCGGCTTGCGCGTCTGCTGGGGTGTGATTTTCGGATAGCCGAACCACAGCATCCCGACGATGAACTCGGCCTTGAAGTCGGCGCCGATGATGTCGAACAGGCGCGGGTCGCGCGTAATGGGCCCGGTCGTCCATTTCGAACCGACCCCGGCTTTCCACAAGTACAAGGTCAGGTTCTGCACCGCCGCGCAGCACGCCGCGTAATTCTCACGCTCGCGCAACGCATCGTCGTCGAACGGGCAGGTGACGAACAGCCAGCCGGGCTTCTCGCTCCATGTCTTGCGCTTGTGCTCACCATGCTCGGGCGTGCGCCTCTCCGCCACGATGCGGGCGTTGAGATCGACGATGCGCGCAATGGTCTCGGCACCCGGCACGATGAAGCGCCACGGTTCCGTCAGGTAGTGATTCGGCGCCCAGGTGGCAAGCTCGATCGCTTCGAGTACCAGCTCCTGCGGCACCCGGGTGTTCAGGTACTGGTCGATCGTACGCCGGCCGCGCAGCACGCGGGCGAACTCGCGCAGCTCCTGGGTCTCGTAACTCGGTGATTTCTTGCTCATACGCGCTCGATGATCATGGCGATACCCTGCCCGACGCCGATGCACATCGTGCACAGCGCGAGCCTGCCGCCGCTGCGCTGCAACTGGCGGGTGGCGGTCGTGACGAGCCGCGCGCCGGACATCCCGAGGGGATGCCCGAGCGCAATCGCGCCACCGTTCGGATTGACGTGGCCGGCATCATCGGGCACGCCGAGCTGCCGCAGCGTGGCGAGACCCTGCGCCGCAAACGCCTCGTTGAGTTCGATGACGTCCATCTGTGCGATCGTCAGGCCACAGGCTTCGAGGACTTTCTGCGAAGCCGGCGCCGGACCGATCCCCATGATGCGCGGTTCGACGCCGGCGACGGCCCAGCCCAGGACGCGCGCCAGCGGTTCGAGGTAATTGCGCCTGGCGGCCTCTTCCGAGGCGACGATCATCGCGCAGGCGCCGTCGTTGATTCCCGATGCGTTACCGGCGGTGATCGTGCCACCGGGCCTGGTGATGGGCTTTAGCCGTGCCAGGCCCTCGGCCGTGACGTCGGCGCGGGGATGCTCGTCGCTGGTGACGACGACGTCGTCGCCGCGCGCCTGTGCAATCCGCACGGGCACGATCTCCTCGGCGAAAACCCCGGCCGTGGCGGCGGCTGCAGCACGCTGCTGGCTGCGCAGCGCGAACGCGTCCTGGTCCGCACGCGAGACGAGGAAACCCGCGGCGACGTTTTCCGCGGTCTGGGCCATCGAATCGATACCGTACTGCTCCTCGATGCGCCGATTGACGAAGCGCCACCCGAGCGTGGTGTCGTGAAGCTCCGCGTCACGGCCGAAGGCTCGCGACTGTTTGCCGAGGACGAACGGGGCGCGCGACATCGACTCGACGCCGCCGGCTATGCCAAGCTCGATCGCGCCGGTCCGGATGCCATCGGCGATGTTGCCGATGGCGTTCATGCCGGAGCCGCACAGCCGGTTTACGGTCACACCCGGGACAGTGACCGGCAGGCCGGCCAGCAGCGCCGCCATGCGCGCGACGTTGCGATTGTCCTCGCCGGCCTGGTTGGCGCAGCCGAGCGCGAGGTCCTCGACCTGCACGGGATCGAATCGCTCGTTGCGCTCGAGCAGCGCGACAATCGGGATGGCGGCCAGGTCATCCGCGCGCACCGCTGCCAGCGCCCCGCCGTAGCGGCCGATGGGCGTGCGTACCGGGTCGCAAATGAAAGCGTCGGCCATCTGCCGTCAGACGCCCGTGGTCATGCGACGCAAGACATCGTTCTTCGCAACGAAGTGATTGTAGAGCGCCCCGAGGATGTGAATGCCCGCGAGGACGGCGATCACCCACCAGAACGGCTCGTGAATCTCCTCCCAGAATTCGTGCGCCGCCGGGTCCTCGGCCACGGGCAGCGGAACCTGGAGCCAGCCGAAGAACGGCAGCCCGTTCCCGGTGGTCGCCACGACCATCGCCCCGGAAGTGAGCTGCACGAAGATCGCAATGTAGAGACCCCAGTGCACGAGCGTTGCCGACAGCTTCTGCCAGGCCGGGAAATCTGCCGGGTGTGCCGGCGTTGCGTTCATCCAGCGCCAGGCGATACGCGCCGTCATCAGGACGAACACGAGCAGCGCGATCGAGCCATGGATCATGCGGACCTGGGTCTTCTCGTCGCCGCGCGGCATGTCCGACTGCAGCACGCCGAGGTAAATGAGCGCGAAGATGCCGATAGCGACAAGCCAGTGCAGCGTCCTGGCCAGTGAGCCCCATTCTGCCGCCGAGTTCCTTAGTGCCATGGATATATCTCCTTGTGTTTCGGCTATTCCCTGTCCCGTGCTTCCCGGTCATAAGCACGACCGAGGAAGATACCGGCGCCTGCCCAGGCCGCCGCGACGACCGCGGACACGGCCGCGACACCTGCTGTTCCGAGGCTCAGCGTCGCGGTCAACCCGGTGTAGAACCAGGCCGTCAGCATGTCGCCACCACGGTAGACAACGATATCGATGACAGGTTTCGCCTTGAATCGCGTGTCGGCGTCGACCGCCGTGAACAGCATTTCGCGCCCGGGCCGGGTAATCGCGTAATTACCCGCGCGCCGCGCAACCTGCAGACCGATCATGACCGCGAGCACCGGGCTCAGCGCGACCACGAGCCAGCCGCCGACCATGAGCGCCGGGATCAGCGCCAGCGTCGTCGGCATGCCGAAGCGGGTCGCGAGGCGACCGGTGGCAAACAGCGCCGTCACGAAGGCAATGCTGTTGACCGCCAGGTCGATACCGCCCCAGATCTGGGTGCGCACGTCGCGATCGAAATCGCCAAGCATCTTGCGCAGCTCGAAATAGATGAACGTGTTCATCACCACGTACAGCAGGATGAAAGCGCCGATGGCAAGCAGGTAGGGATTGCTCACGAAGGTCGTGAAACCGGAAAACGGGTTCGAGCTGAGTTTCTGGTCCCCCGCCAGGTCGCCCTGCGGATCCTCGTTGCCCAGCGCGCCGCCGCGCAGTGCTTCGAGCTTGAAGATTATGGGAATCGGCACGAGCAACAGCACGGCCGCGATCAGCAACAGGTTCAGGCTGCCGATGTCGTCGGCGAAAAAAGTAGGGATCGCGGGACCGGCGATGGCTCCGGCACTCGCCCCCATTGCGATGATCGCGAACAGCCGCTTCGCCTGGTCCTTGTTATAAAGCCCCGACATGAATGTCCAGAACACCGACAGGTGGTACAGACTGAACACACTGAGCCACACGTAGTACGCGCGGTTGACGAGATCGTTGTCACCGAGCATGGTGCCGGCAACGTAGAACGCAACGAACGTCGCTGCGAAAAACGCGTAAACACTCGGCACGATGACGCGAAACCGCAGCCGTGAAATGACGGCGCCGTAGATGCTGACAGCGATGACGCTGATGAAGAACGTGGAGGTCCACAGCCAGCTGAGCTGCTCGTCGGTCCAGTCGGACGACAGTGAATCCCGGACCGGCCGCAGGATGAAATAGGCCGCCATCAGGACAAACACGAACAGGAACGACAGGACGGTCGCCTGGACCTCGTGCGTCTCGATGCGGGTCGCGGCCCTTAGGGCACGACCCAGGGCACTGCCGCGCCGTGGTTCGGCCATCAGTCGAGACCGAGTTCGAAGCCGGCCTCGAGCTCCTGTTTCGAATAGGCGCGAAACGCGATCATGGTCTCGGTCTCGACGATGCCTTCGAGGTGTCGCATCCTGTCACTGATCACGTCCGCGAGGTCTTCGTTTTTCGGCACGCGTACGAGCGCGACCAGGTCGTAACGGCCGGCGACCGAAAACACTTCGGAGACGCCTTCCATGTTGGCTATCTGGCCGGCGAGATCGGGGATGCGGTTGGTTTCCGCCTTGATCAGGACGATTGCTGTAACCATGTGGGACTCCGCGCCGCGAATCGAAGCAGGAAGCCTATCATCTGCCGCCCCGCTTCTCAGCAGCAATGCGCCGCCCCCGGCCTGCCTTACATGGCTTTTTCGAGCAGGTCTTCGCTGGAAATGTTGGCGACGCCCCGGCTACGCGCCTTGGCCCGGTACATGGCCTGGTCCGCTTCGCGCAGTAGCCCGGTCAGGGTACTGGCGTTCTTCGGGTAGAGGGCCAGCCCGATGCTGGCCGCGCAGAACAGCCGCTGCCGCCCGATGTTGTAGGGCTGCTCAAGCGCGGCAGTCAGGCGCTTGGCCAGCTGGTCTGCGACGGCGGCATCGACATCGGGAACGAGCGCGACGAATTCATCGCCCCCCGGCCGGCCGATGATGTCGCAGGAGCGCAGGCTCTGGCGCAGGCGCTCGGCGGAGATTTTCAGGAGCTGGTCGCCGACTTCGTGACCGAACTCGTCGTTAATGGCCTTGAAGTCGTTCAGGTCGATGAACAGCAGTGCGCCGGTTGCATCGTCATCGCTGTTGGACAGGTGCGTGGTGGCGTCCCGCTCGAAACCGCGGCGGTTGAGCACGCCGGTGAGCGGGTCGGACGTCGCGATCGACTCCATCTGCCGTTCCTTGACCTTGCGATCCGTGATGTCCACGAAGGTCGCGGCGTAGTCGTCGCCCACGGGTTCGCAGATGACGCGCAGCCAGCGCGTCGGGCCGCGCGTTCCCTGCGGCACTTCGATGTCGAGGCTCTCCCCCTTGTCCACCGCGCTCGTAAAGCGCTGCAGGAAATCCTCGATCTCGTCGTCCGACATGCCCGTCACGGCGTGGCGAATGACCGCCGTCGCCCGGCAGTCGGAGATATCGTCCACCGCGACGCCGAGGAAACGTCCTGCAGCCGCATTCGCAAACACGCTGCGCAGTTCCCGTCCGCCGTCGCCAGTGACTTCCCACGCAAACCGCACGATGCCGTTCACCGAATGGTCGATCAGGGTGCGCAGCAGTTTCTCGTTCTTGCGCACCTCGCTCTGGGCTTTCTCGACGTCGCTGACGTCACGGAACATGAGCACCTGGCCGCCGCGCACGGTTGCGCGGTTGGAATCGATTCTCGACGCCTGCACATGGAGGAAGCGGCCCGTCGTCGTCATCATCTTCTGCGGCTCGCCGGTGTCGATTGCCTCGTAGACCTCGAATGCCCCGGTGCCGAACAGTTCCTTGAGCGGCGCGCGCAGTGCCTGGGCTTCCGTAATGGACAGCATCCTCTCGGCCGTGTGGTTCAGGCCGATCACGCGGTTCTGATCATCGATGACCACGACCGGATCCTGCATGGTCTGGAACACGGTTTCGTAGGCCAGCGGCGTGAAGCCCAGGATCTGCTCGCCGAGAATCAACCAGGCGTAAATCGGAAACATCACGGCAAAGACGAGCGGCACGTAGGATACCGTGTCGGGACCGTAGCCCAGGTCGTAAGCGCCCGTGGCGACGATCGGCGCAATGCAGGCGGCCGTCAGCAGGAACAGGCCGCGCCGGTGCGCGGGCGCAACGGCGGAGCTGTGCGCCAGCAGCGTGAATATCGCGGCGCCGATGAGCGCGTAGCTGTAGGGCAGGTGCGCAAACAGGAACCAGGGGCCCCACTGGATCGGCCGTGTGAGGTATTCGCCCGCAGCGTTGACGAAGGGGCCGTACCACATCAGCTCGTGGTACGAATTGGTGGCGGCCAGCGTGATCGAGATCACGGGCATGAGGAGCAATACGGCGAGGCGGCTGGCAGTCGTTTCCGCCCCCGTGTACTCCCGGAAGCAGACGTAGGCGACGAGGGGCACGAGCGAGGTGCCGACGAAGTGCCCCGTGCGTCCGATCGAGAACACCAGGAACGAATCCGAGACCATCTCGATGGCCCCGCCCAGTACCCAGAAACCGATGACGATGAAAAGCACACCGATCGGCCGGGTCCCGATGTCTCGCTTGGTAACGATCAGCTGCAGGCCCAGCAACGCATAGAACGCGGCGCTGAAGAACTGGAACACGGACAATGCGTAATCAAGGGTCATCGGTACGCAGCTTGATTTAACCAAATCTCGTGCCGATCGTACGTGGCGCAAGCGCTTGATTCCCGGAACTGTTTCGCAAGTTTGCCAGTCCGCGCGTGCGATTATTGGGTTTTTTTGAACACTTACGGACCGCTAGTCGCCGGGCTGTATTGCTAACCTTCTGATTTTATTAGTAAAGCGTTTTCGGCCGAGCGCATCGAGCGCGCCCAGGAACTGTGACGCAGTTCGCTCGGTCGCCAGTGACTTCTGTCGGTAGGCGTCGCCGGGCGGACGGTCGCCGAGGCGCCAGCACAGCAACGTGATCGAGGTCGCCAGCCGGGCCCGCACCAGGTCGAACAGGACGGCGATTTCGGACTCGGTAAGCGGGTTCGCTGCGTGGTAGGCGGCTATGAAGGGACCGATCAGTTCGAGCGATGCGGCGCCCGCAGGACGCAGGTACGAGGCGGCGATTGCCGGGTCGAACACGCGCGGCGCGTGGACCATGTCGCTGAAGTCGATGAAGCCGATGGCGCCGTCGTGGGACAGCACGTTTTCAGGATTCGCGTCCGCATGGATCACTTGCCGCGGCAGACTCGCCTGGACCGGCAGCACCCGGGTTTCGAAGTCATCGATTGCCGCGGTGACGGCGACGCGCGCTGCGCCTTTTTCCACGTGGCACAGCAGCGGCCGCAGTTCGCCGACGCGCTGCAGGTCCCACAGCAGCACGGGGTTGCCATCGGAGTACGCGTAGCCGGCCAGCGCGCCATCGAGCTGCCCGAGCGCTGCGCCGAAACGGGCCGCCATGCGGGCATCGATGCCGCGCGCCTCGAGCTGCCGACCCTCGACCCAGGACAATACGCGCAGCGGCAGCCGGCGCGCGCCGCACTCGATCCGGCCGCAGGGCTCCCCGGTCAGCGTGCGCACGATGCGCGGCGTCGCGATTGTGGACTCGGCCTCGAGATGCAGCAGGACCCGCACGTGAAACGCGGTCGTCGCTGCAGCTTCGAGAGCGTTGCTCACCTTGACCAGGAACCGCGCGCCTCCGGGTGCCCGCAGGCAGAAATTCTGGTCGCGCTCGCTGACCAGCGGATCGAGGTCGCCGCGGAGGCCGAACTGGGCGGCGACGGCGGCCGCCACGGCGGCGCGACGCAAATTGGGCGGGGGTGTCGAAATCGCGGCGAGCGCTTCCATGGCCCGATGGTCGCCAATAGCCTTCGGGCTGTAAACGCCGGAATTGCCGTGCCGGGTACCGGAAGTGTCGATTGGGTCGCGGTCTGTTCAACATAATTGGGCAAAAATACTGCGATCCATGGACCAGTTGCTGAAAATCGTTCAGTCCGCGACGCCCGGCAGCGGCGTGCAGTTCCGGAGCCACGCCTACGGCGAGGCCGGCATACGGGCATTTCTGCGCGATGTCCTGGCGCTCGCAAACGCCTCCGTGGAGGGCCACCGTTACATCGTGGTCGGGGTCGATTTCGACGCCAGGGGTCGCAAGACCCGGCACGCCGTCGAGGCGGCGGATTTCACGGGCAAGCCGTCCTACCAGTCACTGGCCAACCAGTACATCGAGCCGCCGGTTCGGCTGCGCTACAAGCCGGTGTCGTTCGAGGGTACGCGCGTCGGTGTGTACGAGATCGGCGACTGCCAGGACCGGCCCTACATGATGCGCGCCGACTTCGACGAGACGCTGCGGCGCGGTGACGCCTACAAACGCGTCAATGACGCCGCGGTGAAACTGGGCCGCAGGCAACTGATGGAGCTCTTCGAACACAAGTTCCGCGACTCGGTATCGGCCGGGGATATCGAGATCGGTTTCCCGGGCGAAATCAT
>JBFEJR010000006.1:0-90392 GCA_041553075.1 Woeseiaceae bacterium
ACGACGGTCGGACCACTGGTCATCACGACCGGCAATGACGTAAGCGGTGGCGTGACGCTGCAAATCACGGCCATCTGTGGGGGCGTTGCGGGATGCGTTTCCGATGTCTTCATCGACAACGTCTCCATCGTGGCCAACTAACAATCAGAAATGCATAAACATCAGAGAGTAGTCGCTATGACGAAACCAAGTTTCATTAATCGCATAACCAGGATTGGCAGCCTGCTGACCGTGATGCTGTTCCTGAGTGCGCCCGGCCTGAGCCATGCCGCGGCCGACTCCATAGAGACGTACAAGGATGCCAATGGCTGGAAGCTGTTGGTTAACGGCGACGACTACTACATCAAGGGGGTCGTCTGGAGCTACTCGCCGCGGGGGCAGAACTACACCTACAACTTGTGGGGTGAGTCGGACGACTTCGTCCGCAAGGTCCTGGACTACGAGATGGGGCTGATGAAGGCGGCGGGCATCAACAGCATCCGCAGCTTCGGCATGATTCCCCCGAAGTGGGTGACCTACATCTACCGTGAGCACGGCATCATGACGGTCGTAAACCCGCTCATGGGCCGGTATGGCGCGACGATTGGCGGCAAATGGGTACCCTTCACCGACTACTCCGATTCCCTAACGCGCACGACCCTGAAGCAGGAAGTCCTCGACGTGGTGCGCCAGTACAAGGACACGCCCGGGGTGCTGATGTTCGCGCTCGGCAATGAGAGCAACTACGGCCTGTCCTGGTCCAGCTTCGAGATCGAGAACCTGCCGGAGGGCGAGCAGAATACGGCGAAGGCACGGTATCTTTACAGCCTGTACAACGAAGTCATCGAAGCCGGCAAGGCGATTGCGCCCGACCACCTGTTCACCATCGTCAACGGCGACATCCAGTACATTGACCTGATTGCCGAGCTGGTTCCGTCGCTCGACGTGCTGGGCAGCAACGCCTATCGGGGCCGGAGCTTCACGGACCTGTGGGCGCGGGTCGACGAAAAACTCGATTTGCCCGTCGTGTTCTTCGAATTCGGCAGCGATGCGTTCAATGCCCGCGAATTCCGGGAAGACCAGCTGTCACAGGCGCTGGTCCTCAAGGACCAGTGGCAGGAGATGTACAACAAGGCCTACGGCAATGGCGAGGAAGGCAACTCGATCGGGGCGTACGTCTTCGAATGGCGCGACGAGTGGTGGAAGTACCTGCAGATCGAAAACCTCGATATCCAGGACACCAACGCGTCATGGTCAAACCAGGCCTACCTGTTCGACTGGGCGCCAGGCAAGAACAACATGAACGAGGAGTGGTTCGGTATCACGGCGCTCGGACTCCCGAACTCGGAGGGCGTCTACACGGCCCGGCCGAGGATGGCTTATGACGTCCTGGCCGAGGTGTTTGCCATGGACCCCTACGAGGCCGACAAGAGCCAGATCAACGCGATGTTCGCCAGCATGGATCTCGGTCGTTACGAGCTCCAGGGCGATGTGCGCTACCTCAAAGCCGAGGCGGAGGAAGCCAGGAGAAAGCTGCAGTTCTCGGGCGGCAGCCTGCGCGGCGAGTTTGTTTTCAAGGGACAGGAGCAGGCCATCAAGGAAGACGGCGAAGATGCGGTTGAGTTTTCCGACGGCCAGATGGCGTTCCTCGATTTCGCATTCCAGCCCAACGAGAAGATCGACGGCCAGTTCACGCTCAACGTGCTCGGCAACGTCGCCAACAAGCGCAACCTCGAGTTTACTTACGGCGACCGCGGCCTGCCGCTCGAGATCGAAGAGGCGTCCCAGATCATCCTGGACGGCGATACCGAGGTACCGGTCACTCCCGTTGTATTAAGCGACCGGGAACGTATCGAAATCTACGATTTCAACGCCACGTACCAGGGTGAGAACTTCGATATCGAGGCGTTCTACCACACGCCGCGTTTCCACTGGGGTTACGAGGGTGACTTCTTCGGCCTCGTCCACGAGTCCACCGACATCTATGGCATGGACATCTGGAATGCCAAGGCGCCGGAAGGCATCGAGATCCGGGGCAAAGAGAAATGGGGTGGCCTGACGATTCTCGCTGGCCCGCAGATCTACTGGGGCGCGAACCCGAAGGTCGTGTTCAAGTACGACTTCGAACTCGGCAAGATCAACTGGACTTTCATCCACTCGGAGGACGTTGCGCGCCTGGGCCAGGCCACGGGCGGCTTCGGAGCGACGATGAGACAGTCCCGCCAGACGACGCTTTACGCCGAGAAAGTATTTTCGAACGGCTGGACGCTTGAAGTTGGCGGCATCATGGCGGCGAACGAGCGGGTCGATGACATCTTCACCCGGGTCGATGCAAACGACAATATTTACGTCGACCAGATCGAGTTCGAGGACACGCTCGGCCTCAAGGCCAAGCTCACCTTCCCACTGTTCGGCAAGAATACCTACGTTTCGGCGAATCACGCCGGCCTGGTGGCCGACGGCGGCCAGTACCACAAGCTCTACGGCATTATCGACCCGAGCCGGTTGCCCTATACGCATATGGGGAACAAGAAGGAGTACGAAGCCGGCATCATCATGAACTTCGGCAACTTCACGATCCTGCCGCGGTTCCTGTATCGCGACAACTACGTCGATGCCAACCCGTCCATCGAACCGACGATCCAGCCCGGTGGCGTGCTCAGTCCGGGTCTGTCACCGCGTAACCAGGAGAGTGACCCGTTCGCCGTGCTGGGCAACCGGGAAGCGCGCTCCGCCGAGATCTTCCTCACTTACGATCCCACCGGGGCCACCCCGTTCTATGACTGGGATAACGAGTGGCGGGAAGACGCCAAGTTCGCGTTCGACATCGGCGGGACGTACACGGAATACCCGACGATCACCGACTCGTACCAGTTCTTCTACGCTCCCACGGAGTCGAACGCAGCATTCGGCGTGGGTCTGCCCGCGGAAGACGTCTGGGGTATCTCGAGCCGCATGGTGTTCAACCCGAGCCGTGACGCCAAGTACATCATCAAGCTCGTGCGTGGCTTCGACCAGTCGACAGGAGCCCCCGGCGACACGTCCGGCGAAGCCGAATACGCGCCACGCAAGTACTGGGAGGTGCACTGGAAGGCGCTGCTCAAGCGCAAGCACATGATTTCCGGCTTCTTCATGAAAGACGCCTGGGGACCCTACGACTTTTATCGCCAGTTCAACATCACGTTCCCGGAGCAGTTCAAGCTGGACTACGCCTATCTCCTGGGTAGCAACGGACTGATGAATTCGGCCGTCGACGAGGACCGTTCGACGAAGATCGGTGCGAGGTTCCATTACAGGACGTCGGATCAGAACTCGCCGGGCGATGAGTACCTCGAGGGAACCAACGACTGGACGTCGATGATCGTCGTCTACTTCACCTACCAGTTCTGAGGCGGACAATGCGTAGCCGAGGATTGAATACTATGAAAAACCCGAATCGACATTTCGCCCGCCCGGCCTTGATGCAACGCCTGCTGCTGATCTTGATTGGCATGGCCGGTGTTGTCATGGCCGGCTGCGAGAGCAGCGAGCGCGACGAGAATGATGGCCAGTTGTTCAATACGATCATCCTGCCGACCGACGTCGTGTTGAACCTCGCCTGCGAGGATATGGGCGTGCACCCGGAGACGTGCGTGCTCAACGACCCGGAAAACCCGTTTGCGCTGGTGCCGGTTTCCGAATTTAACGTCAACCGCCCTGACGACGAATTCAACAAGTTCGAACTGGCTAACGCGATACCTGCCGGGCCTAACGGGGCCAAAGCCCGCTTCTACCTGTGGGCGACGGCACTGGCGCGTTTCCCGTCCGGCGAAAACCAGTACTACACCGCGCTCGCCCTGCACGAGTTGTTCGACGCGAACAGCAACGCGCTGTTCGAAGACGAACTGATGCGGGAGCAGGCGAAAAAGGCCTACCGGTCGGTACTCGACAATTTCTTTGGCTCGGTGACCGTTTTTACCTGCTTTACCTGCATACCGGAGTCGAACTTCCCTGTGCCGCTCAATGAGCGGGTTGCGGATCACCTTTACAGGACCGACTCCACGGGATTGCGCCGGCTCGTGCCGGGCGACCCCACACAGGTGCTGGAACTCCTGCTCGGGTGGGGTTTCGCCTACCAGCCCTGCACGGACCTGCCGAACTGCACGAACGGCGTGGTGTCGGTAATCGAGGGCCCCTAGGGGAAACGGGCGCATGAACACGGCCAGCGTCATGCGCACCGTGTTGCTCGCAGGGGCCTTGCTAACATCCATGGTCTCCCATGCCGAAGCCATTCCCGTCGAACTGCGACAGACGCATGACGGCTGGCAGCTGCTGCGCGGCGGCGAGCCCTATTTCATCAAGGGAGCCGGCGGCAGCGCGTCGCTGGCGCAACTGGCGGATGCGGGTGGCAACTCGGTTCGTACCTGGTCGACCGACGGCGTCCGCGAGATCCTGGACGAGGCACACGCCCTCGGCCTGACCGTGACCGTTGGCATCTGGCTCGGACACGAACGCCACGGCTTCGATTACAGCGATGAACAGCAGGTTCGGGAGCAGCTCGAAAGAGCTCGCGAAGCCGTGCTGCGCTACAGGGACCATCCGGCCCTCCTGCTGTGGGGCATCGGCAACGAGATGGAAGGCTTCGAGAACGGCGATAACCCGGCGATCTGGAAAGCCGTCAATGACGTGGCCGCCATGGTCAAGGAACTCGATCCGCATCACCCGACCATGACCGTCACGGCCTTCGTCCACGGCGAGCGCATCGAGTACGTCCACCGGCGCAGCCCTGCCATCGACATTCATGGCGTCAACGCGTACGGCGGTGCGTCGATTGTCGCCGATCGGCTTCGCGACGGTGGTGCGACCAAGCCTTTCGTGCTCGCCGAGTTCGGTCCCCTGGGAACCTGGGAGGTGCCGGCCACCGGCTGGGGTGCACCGTACGAGCAAACCAGCACAGACAAGGCGGCGTTCTACCGGCAGACATACGAACAAGGCATCCTCGCCGAGCCCGGACTCGCCCTCGGCTCCTATGCATTTCTCTGGGGGCACAAGATGGAGGGTACCGCGACCTGGTTCGGCATGTTCCTCGAGGACGGCGCGAGGACCGCGGCTGTCGACACGATGACCGAGCTCTGGTCGGATTCGCCACCAGAGGATCGGGCGCCCCGCGTGGAGCCGCTGATGCTCGAAGGCAGTGCGCAAGTCGCACCGGGTGCCGAGATCAGCGTGAAATCCATCGCCGAGGATCCGGAAGGCAGCGCGCTGCGCGTCCGGTGGGTCCTGCGCCCCGAATCCGGGGATTATTCGACCGGCGGCGATTTCCGGCCCAACCTGCCCGAGATCGATGGCGCCGTCATCGAAGGCGGTGCGAAGGGCGCACGCGTACGCATGCCGGAAGAGCCGGGCGCCTATCGCCTGTTCTTCTATGCCTATGACACGGCCGGCAACGCGGCAACCGCCAACATACCTCTGCTGGTCAAGGGCACGCCGCGGACACGATTTCCGGTATCAGTCTACGAAGACGCGTTCGAGGCCATGCCGTGGGTGCCCTCGGGCTGGATGGGGTCGATGGAGTCCCTGGCGCTGGACGGTGATTACCGGGGCGAAATGCCGTACGAGGGCGTCGCTTCGATTCGCATGCGTTATGAGGGTCTGTACGGCTGGGTCGGAGTTGCCTGGCAGGATCCGCCGAATAACTGGGGCGACCTCGAGGGCGGTTATGACCTGACTGGTGCCACGGAACTGGAATTGTGGGCGCGCGGCGAATACGGCGGTGAGCAGGTCAGCTTCGGTGTGGGCCTGATTCAAAAAGACAAGGAGCACCCCGACTCAGGTATCGCGAAGATCGACGGGATTCGGCTGACGTCTGAGTGGCAGCGCTACACTGTCCCTCTGAAGAACGTCGACCTCTCGAGCATCAAGACCGGCTTCGTCGTGTCGCTGACCGGGCGCCGCACGCCGGTCACGATCTATCTCGACCGCATTCGCTTCGTGCGCTGACGCAACCTGTCAGCGCGGCGCCGGACCCGTCGATTCGCGAATCACCAGGGTTGCGGGAACGACCTCGGTTCCGTGCAGCGCCGATACGTCGCCCAGGTTCCTGATCAGTGCCAGGCACGCGTTCTCAGCCATCGCCGACAGTGGCTGCCGAATCGTCGTCAGCGACGGGAAGACCTGGCGCGCGAGCGAGACATCATCGAAACCGGCGACGGACAACTGGCCCGGAATATCGATACCCGACTTGTCCGCCATGCGTATGACGCCGGCCGCCATGTCGTCGTTGGCGGCGAAGATGGCCGTCGGTGGCGTGCTGAGCCCGAGGAGTTGTTGCGCACAGTCCTCGCCCGAGCCCAGGGAATTATCGCCAGCCGCAACGAGTTCTTCACGGAACCCCAGGCCGTTGCGTTCCAGCCCGTCCTTGTATCCGAGGAAGCGATTCTCGATAGCCCTGTGGCTGGTATGCCCCGTTATGAAACCAATCCGCTCGTGGCCGAGCGACGCCAGGTAGTCGACCATCTCGGCACAGATCTCGCGGTCGTTGGTGACAACGGTGTAGTGCCGGCCGTCGTCCTCGCCCGGTGACAGCTTGACAAAGGGTGTCTTGGTCGCGGCTATGGCTTCGACGATCTTCGGCATGTTGGACAGCGGTGCGGCGAGCACGATGCCATCCGGACGTGCCTGCTCGACCAGTGCCTTCAGTTCGGCGCCGATCGTCTCGTCCCGATAATTGCACGGATGAATCAGCAGGCCGTAGTCGGCAGCACCACAGGCCCGCAGCACGCCCTGTTGCAGGTTGATCACGTAGCCGGCGCTCGGTACTTCATAAGCGCTCGGGTCGTCGTAGATCAGCCCGATCAGGTGAGAACGATGGCTCGCGAGATTGCGGGCCGAGAGGTTCGGGCGGTAGTTGAGCTCCGCGATGGCCCGCTCGACCTTCTCCCGCGTCGACTTGCGGACGTTGGGCTCCCGGTTGGCGACGCGGGATACCGTCTTTATCGATACCCCGGCGAGCTTTGCGACGTCATCAATGGTGGCTCGTGTCATGGGAGTCCAGAGTGTTGTTATTGTTGCTTGCTGCTGTCGAAGACTACAAAGCCACCGACAACGCTGTCAAACGGCCCCCGGCTGCCGTGCAGCCGCCCACGCGGGTCCCGGCGAGCGTGCGTGGTCATGGCGCGCCCTACAGGATACGATAGGCGCATGAGACGACTCGCAGTCCTCGTATCCCTGGCACTCGGAACCGTTGCGTCGCCGGCCGCGCTCGCGGACGAAGTCGCCACGGAACGCGCGCGGCTTGCCAATGACCGCATTCGTGCCGAGGAAGAACAGCGGGCCCGCGATGAGGCGGAATCGGCCGAACAGGTGCCAGTAGAGACGCGGGCCGCTCCCCCCGAGACCGAGACAACGCCGCCGGCTGTTGATCGCATCGAGATGTCGCGCGCGCTGGAGCAGCTCAGGGAACTGGGTGAGCTCAAGGACGCCGGGTACCTGACTGACGAGGAGTTTCGACTGCTCAAGGAAAAGATACTCGACGGTGCACTATAGCCGGCTCGGTGCCAGCCCGGCATAGAGATCGCGCATCACCAGTTTGGGTGTGCGGTCGAGCTTGAAGAGGCCCCAGTGTTTCTCGGGCTCGAGCGGGTCGGGCGAACCTTTCCAGGGCTCGTCGAAGGCTTCGAATACGAACGTCAGGATCTGCTCGTCGGTCGTCCACTTCAACAACTGTTCGTAGTAACTGGCCTGCAGCTCCTCTGACGCGTTATGCGGGTCGATACCGCGCCCGTTCGCGGCCGTCGTCCAGCCGGCCTCGGTGATGATCACCGGTTTGTCGGGATAGTGATCGACGACGGAGTGGTAGTTCTGCATCGTGTAATCGAGCGCATCGTCAATCGAGCGGTATTCCCAGGCCGGGTAGGTGTGCACGGCGATGAGGTCGAGCTCCTCGGCCAGCGGCTCCAGCTTGTAGGTCCAGGGAACGTAGTTTTCGCAGAAGGTGACAGGCTGCCTGATAGCTTGCTTCACGGCGCGCACGTAGCCGACCAGGTTCTGCACCGGGACCATGTGATCGGTCCACTCGACGCTGGCCTCGTTGCCGACCGACACGCAGAAGACGGTCTCGGAGTATTCATTGGCCAGCGCAATCAGCCGCTGTACCTCCCGCTGGTTCGCGCGTTCGTTGGCATCAAGCGTCTCGTCGCTGTAATCGGCGCCCCAGGGACAGTGAGGGTTGCTCATCTCGGCAGCCATGTCGAGGCCGAGCATGACCTTGAAGTCGAGACCTTCGTCACGAATGACGTCGAGTACGGTCCGGGCATGTGGGCTGCAGTCGTAAAGGCGTAGGAACTTCCAGTTTTTTGCGAGGATCAGCAGGTCCTCGCGTATCTGCTGGTAGCTCGGGAAGGTTCCATCGCCCGGGTTCTGGCCCTCGCGGTAGCCGGAGTAACAAATCGCATTGGCATGCTCGAGGCCGAGCGTACCGATGGCGCAGGCCCGGCCATTGTTGCGCCTAACCATACTTGGGATTTCCGTCCTTGTCCCAGAGGCCCCAGTAGGCGCCCACATCGCCCTCGGCGCCGACTTTCCACGATTCGTCGAACGCCGAAAAGTAGAATACCTCGATACCCTCCGACTCGGCCCAGCGGAACGTGTCGACGAAATACTTGATTGCGTTCTCGAATGAGGGGACCGCGCCACCCTCGGGTGTACCGATGTTCGGCCATCCCGTTTCGCTAATGATGACGCGCTTGCCGTTGGCGACGCCGAGGACGCGATAGTACATCTCCTTCATGTAAAGCAGTGCGTGTTCGGCAGGGCAGCCCTCCCAGAACGGGTAGCAGTTGGCGAGCAAGACGTCGCAGGCCTGCGTGATGCGCGGATGATCGACGAACTCGAAGTAGGCATCGACATAGCCGACGTCGATGCCGGGCAGGGCTTCCTTGGCGCGCCCGATGTAGTCGAGCAGTTCGTCTTCCGTCAGGTCGCCGCGGAGCAGGACCTCGTTGCCGACGCCGAGAATGTCGACATGGCCGGCCTTGGCGACTTCGATGGCGTTCTGGAGTTCCACTTCGTTCTTTTCCTTGTCGCCTTCGAGCCACACGCCGACGAGCGTCTTCAGCCCCATCTCGCGGGCAATGGCCGGAATCAGCTCGTGACCGTCGGTGCATGAGAACGTCCGGATCCACCGCACGTAGGGTTTGATGATTGCCAGGCGCTCGCGAATCTGGCCCTCGCTAATCTGCATGCCAGGACTCTGGCCCTCGACGTAAGGGCTGAAAGACAGCCCGTGAATCCTGTTCTCGAGAATCTCGCGAACGAGCTTGCGCAGGTCATCGATGTCAAGGCCGGAAATATCGATGCCGGCAAGCGACATCCTGCGTTTGTAGAGATTCGACATTGTCGTTTCCTTGGCTGACTAGTCGCCGAACAGGCGTGCGGTAGATAGGGTGACAGTGATCTTGCGAAGCTCGCCGCTGCGGGCGAACAGCTTCGCGCTGACGTCCACGGGCAGGGCGAGGTCCGGGAACTCCGTGATCGATCCGTCCTCGAACTCGACCTCGAGGTTCTCTTTGCCAGCGGCGCCGAGAATGTAGACGAACGGTACCTGGCACCAGGTAAACGCCAGGCTCGACGCGGGCAGGTCGAGGTCCTGCCAGTGATTGTCAATGTCGAGGTAGCAGAAGGGCCTGGCACTCTTCGCAAACTCACGCGTGCGCAGCAATGCCGGCCTGATCGAAATACGGCCTGCGTGCACCCGGATGCCCAGCTCGGCGAAGCGCGTGAGCACCTCCTCCTTGACCTGGCCCGTCATGCCCGGTTGGCGGGCGCCTGCGTGTCGGGGCGTGTGCGAATACGGATCCGTCGGGAAGGCACCGTACTCGGCCGGGGTCTTGTTGAAGCCGATTCCCGCGCGGACCCGGTAGTAGAGATCGCCCAGTCGGCGCTGCGCTGCAGGCGATTCGTCGCTGTCGAGGGCGTCAAAGAAGTTCTCGGCGATGGCGAGCAACAACTTGGCAACCATGTGCCAGTAAATCGAGCCCAGCCCTTCGAAGCCGAACATGGTGCCCGACCGCCCGGTGAACTCGCTGTGATGGAATACGGACTCGTACAACTCGAGGGTCGCACGGCGGTCAGCGGCCATGGCGGCGCCGAGATCGGCCGCCACCTCGTCTAGCGCGTCGCGCAGGGCGCGCTCGTTGGTAAACTCGGCACTGAAGCGCAGGCAGCCATCGGCATCCCTGATCACGATCCGGTGATCGCCCTTATCGAGCATGGTGCTGAGCAACGGTATGGCATGAACCTGGTCTTCGGGGAGGCGATTCCGCTCGAGGAACCCAGGAAGGTCGCGATCGGGATAGAGCATGAAGCTGTTCTGATCGGCACGGTAGATTGCGCTGGAGAACAGGGCTTCAATAAGCTCGGCTGCCTCGTCCGCTGCAATCGAGCCGGCGCTGAGCGCGGCAACCTGGCCCTCGAGCATCGGGTAGAGATTGCTGACCGCGACCGCCTGGTTATCGAAGTCGGCGACGTTATAGGCGTGATACAGCCCGTCGTCGCGCTTGCTGGCAGCCATGCTGTGATCGATGACCGCAAGCGCATCGCTCAACAGGTCGCGCAGTGAGTCGACCTCGCGCTCGCAGGTACCGCTGAGCGTCCCTCGCGCGTACACGCGTTGCCGGAAGTTGGCGGCAGCAGCGCCAAGCGCCTCCAGTATCTGGTAGCGCAGCGCATCGGACGCCGCTTTACCCGCCAGCTTGTCGTCGAGACCGGCCAGCCCCGTTGCGACTTCGCCGAACCAGGCGTCGACCTCCTGTGACAGGGCAAAGGTGCCGTCTTCCTCGCGCAGCAAATCCTGTAGGAAGCGGACGTAGCGGCGCATGTAATAGAGGGTGACCATGGAGAGCCCCTGGCCGACCAGCGCATTATTGGCGTCATTCCATTCGGGACGCTGGGTATTCAGCCAGATGCCGCCATCGACGACCAGGTTGCCGAGCTTGGCCAGCAGCGGAACAATGAGCTTCTCGAGCAGGTTGACCTGGTAAATCTCGCCGCTCGCATCGAGAATCAGCTTGCCGTCGGCGCCGAGCTCAGCCACGCGCTTGTCGATCAGCTCGGCCAGTTCCTCGTCGAAGTCCACGGTGTTTTTGGGGTCATCGAACAACTGGTCGAGCGGCTTGATCCGGTAGGGAACGTTGGCATAGCAGAACACGGACTCGTGCATCAGCTCGTGCAGCTTCTGTGGGTGAAAACTGCGGGACAGCTCGAGCAGCTTGAGCAGGTAAATAATCTGGTGGTCACCCCAGTAGCCGATGTAACTCCAGGGGTTGTCGGGTTCCTCGACCTCCCAGTCGATGCCTTCCTTGGTGATTCGATAGGGGTTGTAACCATCCGCTGTCGAGGCGTTGACGAACTTGGCGATCATGCTTTCCACGAACTCGGGATAGCTGAACGCCAGCGCTTCCCAGTTCTGGAAGATGTCACGCCAGTTGCCCTGGTACGAGAGCAGCCCTTCGCCGTCCGCGTCTTTCAGGCGAATGGCAAACTCGTTCCACGGGCGGCTGGGATCGCCGTGCCGGCGCCCGAACGTGATCGGCAGGTATTCCAGCGCCAGGCGCATCAGTTGCCGGTCACCGGATTCGCGCACGGCATGCAATAACTCCGCATAGCGAAGCTTCGCAGGCAAGGCCTGCAGCAGGTCGCTGTTGCGTGCGAAAACAGGTTCATTGAAGTGCCGAATGGTGCGGCGAAAATCGCGTGCCGATAGGGTGTACTGATCTGCGACGATGCCGCCACGCAAGACATTGAACAGCACGTTCGCGTAGTGGTGTACGGCGACGTTTTCTTCCGCAGTCGACTGAAAGGCGTCTGCCGACGCCATGATGCGGGCCAGTTCCCTGGTGCCGGCCGCGATGGATTTCGTGATGTTTTCGTCGAGCTGCCCGTGATCGAGCAGGCTGTGCCGTAGCTCGATCACGTTCGCCTGGCTCTGTTCGCCGTTGAGAACGATTCGCCAGGCGCTAATGCCGTGAGCTGCAAGCTTGTCCGTGTGGCCGATAAAATAGGCGCCGCGGACGCCGCGTTTGTGCCGCTCCTGCCGGACGTCGCCTCCCTCGCGAAAGGCGTCGAGCTGCTCGGACGAAATCAGGATCGTCGGGTCGTCGAGCCCCAGGCAGAAGGCCGTCGTCGCCCTGAGCGACTCGCAGGGTTCGGCACGATCCGTAATGCCCGAATACAGTGTCAGGAATACGAGGCCTGTCTTCTCGTCGAGTTCGGTCCACTTGTAGGCGTCGACGAGGTTGCTGGAAACCGTCTGGGTAAAGCGCGGAGTGCCTG
The DNA here is from genome assembly GCA_041553075.1 of Woeseiaceae bacterium. Lineage (GTDB taxonomy): Bacteria > Pseudomonadota > Gammaproteobacteria > Steroidobacterales > Woeseiaceae > UBA1847. The sequence continues at coordinate 12,289 of JBFEJR010000006.1, forward strand.
CCGGCAGGATGTTCTGCAGTCCGTCAACGATGTCCACGCTTGCGGTGCCGGTGCCGAGGTTTTCGAGTTCACAGTCGCGCACGAACCCGAACTCGTCGCTGGTCGACCAAGTGTAGCGAAAGGCGAGCTCGAGGTCGTTGTTGACCTCCTCGAAGCAGAGCTTATTGCCCAGCGTGTTCTTGTAGAGATTGCGGCTGATTGAATGGCGCCCGCGATGTTCGCGGTTGAATGGTTCCCAGTAATGATGGCCGTCTTTGTGCCGCAGGCGCACGATCGTGCGCGGCCCGGTATGGCTTACGCTGTCGTGGATCTTGTCGACCGGAACGTAGGGAAACAGCGCCGTCTCCGGCGATACGCGGCCTGCTGTCAGTCCGCCATTCGACGAGACGAACAGCCAGTGGTCGTCTGAAGAGATGACGCTGATCAAGAACGGTTCCATGTGATCGACGTTACGAATGCAGTAGAAGCGTTCGCCCGCACGGTCCAGGAATTCGCCGGCAATGCGGCGCTCCGCATCGTTACCGCCGCGCCGCTGCGTCGACATCACGCTACTCACCGAGCACTACCTTGCCGAACAGGCCGGCATCGATCCATCCCCTGTCCTTGGGGCCGCTCGGCACGGATTCGGAACCGATAAAGTTCTCCCGTAACTCGCTGCCGTCGTTGTCGCAATAGGCGACCATCAGGCCCAGCACTTTGCCGGCAAACAGGGCGACGGGTTGGTTGTCGCCTTCGTCAACGTAGGTATCGTCGTAAATATCGATACTGACCTCCCAGATTATCTTGTCGCCCAGCTGCCGCCAGCGGCTGTGCACGTGATGTGAGTAATTGCGCGCTTGTTCGTCCGTACCGATATCGATGGCCTGGTTGTCCAGGGAGAAATGGTAGGCGAAGGCGTTGTGATTGAACTGGTGCTCGCCGCCGGAGTGGTCTTCGTCGACAAACACTTCGAGGCAATCGTCGTCCCAGTACTGGACCAGCGGGTCGCGATGGGAGTCGAACAGGATGTCGTCGGTGATTTCCGCGAGCAGGTACAGGCGCTCCGCCGTCCACACGACCTTGAAGCGCCCGCTGAAATCGGCGGGGGAGTATTCGGGTCCCAGCCAGCGATGCGTGATGTCCTGCCAGGGAGCCGCGTCCCAGGCGGCGTCCGACGCCACGCCATCGATGACCGGGGCGATCTGGGCACGGGGTGCGGCGTAGTGGCTGCGATCCTCGAGATGCGTCGCCGCGGCTCCGGCAACCGGGCCGGCCGCGCTGCCGATCGACAGCATGGCGAGAAGGACCGTGGCCCATAACCTAGTGAACATGGCCGGCCTCCGTGAGCGCGCGCGCTAAGCCTGCGAACATCGCGGCAAGTTGGCCTGCGGATCGCAGGCGCAAGTGATCAATAAAAATGATTTTCATTAGCGAAAAACGGCGCGGCCTTCCCCGTGGTTCTTATAATTTCTCAGGCTGGCGGCGCGCACGCGCCCCCGAATTGGCGCCACCAACGCTCATTTTACTGTTTATTGACAACGCTGTCAGCTTGCTTTATAAATCCAGTTGACAACGCTGTCAACATGACAGGCCTGCCGGATAGCGGCGCGCATCGGGATCACCGGGGCGAGCCGCATTGCGCCGCAGTTCGCCGCCCCCGAAGCGATTGCGTGCGTGTCTGGCGGCCGGCGGCGCCTCACGCTCCCGGAGCGCACCATCAAGTCAGCCAGCACAGCCGTCGCACAGCTACCACCGACGAACTTGCGAGCAAACTGAAATGACCGACTTTGTCAGGAAGGCCCTGGTCACCTTGGCCACGGCGCTCACGATCTCCGCCTGCACCGCGGACGAGGCGGATCCCGTTTTCGAATGGGCCGTCAACGTGGGCGGCCCGGCGTATACCGGCGTCGATGGCGTCGTGTACGCCGCCGAGGAGCGTGTCAGCGGCGGCAGCAAAGGCACGCTGGAGCAAGTGCTCGGCTCGCAGGACGAGCCGCTCTACCAGAGTTACCGATCCGGCGATGTCAGGCTCGATATGCCCGTCGCGAACGGCACTTATGACCTCATCCTGCACTTCGCCGAGCCCGACGAAATCGATGCGGGCGAGCGGACGTTCGATGTCCTCGTGAATGGCAGGAAACGCGTCGCTGGTCTCGACGTCATGCGGGCCCGGGACGGCAAGATCCGGTCGGCTTTGACGGTGGCGCTTCCCAATGTCCGGGTCACCGATGGCCGACTGCTGCTCGAATTCGTGCCGATCAGCGGCGAGCCGATCCTGAGTGCCGTCGTCGTGCGCGGCAAGCCGCCTGCGACGGACCGCTGGTCGCTGGTCTGGCAGGACGAGTTCGATTACGAAGGTCCGCCGGATCCCGCAAAATGGAACATCGAAGAGTGGCCTGCCAGGAAGGTCAATGACGAGGACCAGGCGTATACGTCGCGGCCGCAGAACGTGCGCGTGGAGGACGGACATCTCGTCATCGAGGCGCACCGGGAAGACTTTGGCGACGCGCGCTACACCTCGGCACGCATCCAGTCACAGGGCAAGGGCGACTTCCTGTACGGCCGCATCGAGGCGCGCGCGAAGCTGCCGCGTGGCAAGGGCACGTGGCCCGCGATCTGGATGTTGCCCAGCGATCCGTTCACCTATGCAACGACGTGTGCCGACGATCCGGACTGGCAGGGCAGCGCGGACTGCGATGCCTGGCCGAACTCCGGCGAGATCGACATCCTCGAGCATGTCGGCTACGAGATGGGGCACGTGCACGGCACAGTGCATACCAAGGCCTACTACTGGGCTGTCTGGCAGCAGCGCAAGGGACGTATCCTCGTCGACAATGTCAGCGAGTCGTTCCACGACTACGTGCTCGAATGGTCGCCGGAGCGCATCGACGTGTTTGTCGATGACACCCTGTACTTCACCTACATGAACGAAGGGGATGGCTGGGAAGCCTGGCCGTTCGACAAACCCTTCCACCTGATCATCAACGTGGCGGTGGGTGGCATGTGGGGACGCGCGGGGGGAGGGATCGATGACAGCATCTTCCCGCAGCAACTGATCGTCGATCACGTCCGCGTCTTCGAATTACGCTAAGCTGTTGAAAATTATGCCAATCCCCGGTTTCCACGGGTTCCCTAGGTAGTTGCACGAATACTGCCTCGCGGGGCGCGTTGAGATCATATCGGCGGCGTGTACCACGGTGCGCCGTTGATCGGGAGGTTATCCGAAATGCCCAGGCTGTCAGCGCTCGTCCTGGCCGCGACCTTGTCCTTGCTCTCGGCAGTGGCCTGGTCCGGCGACTTCAAGAAAGGATGGGACGCCTACAATGCGCTTAACTATGCCGCCGCCAAGGCGGAGTGGGAAGCGCTGGCCGACGCAGGTGATGCGAGGTCCGCCTACGGCATGGGTCTGCTCTATGGCAACGGGTTCGGCGTGGACATGAACGACGAACTCGCCCTCAAGTACTACGAAATAGCCGCGGAACAAGGCCACGGCGATGCGGCCTTCAGCCTGGCCGTCATGCACCAGAACGGCTGGGGCGTGCCCGCCGACGATGGCGAAGCCAACAAGTGGTACCTGGTTGCGGCGAAAACCGGCAACACCGAGGCCCAGATGGCGCTGGGCCGTTACTACGCGATGGACTTCCTCGACACCTACGACCCGGTGCAGGCTTACAAGTGGTTCGACCTTGCCACGAAGCTCGGCGACTACGGTGCGTCCGAAAGACGAGAGTTCGTCGCCTCGCGCATGACGCCCGAACAGGTCACCGAGGCGACCGCGCTTGCCGAGGCCTGGATGAAGGAACACAAGCTCAAGGCGACCAACTAACGCTTCTTCTCTGCTCTCTCTCTCCGAGGGTGCACGGGCCCGGCCGGCAACGGTGGGGCCCGATTCGTATACACTCTTGTCAATACCAACGACAACGAGGGGAACACATGAAGATCATTTGCAAGGCGGCTGCATTGCTGGCAGCCCTGGCGGTCACCCAGTACGTGGCTGCGCCGGCGTTTGCCGACGAGCACAAATCCATACTGATCACCGGCGCGAGCACGGGCATCGGCAGGCACCTCGCCGAGACACTGGCGAACGAGGGCCATCATGTCTACGCCGGGGCACGCAAGGACAAGGATCTCGCGGAGCTCGATGCGATCGAGAACATCACGGCGGTGCGGCTCGACGTGACCCGGCAGGACGAGGTCGATGCCGTGGTCGAGAAAATAAAAAGCGACGGCAGCGGCCTGTGGGGGCTCGTAAACAACGCAGGTATTGGCGGCGGCGGCACCGTCGTCGATACGCCGATCGAAAACCAGACCTTCGTCTACGACGTCAATGTCGAGGGCGTCTACCGGACTACCCAGGCCTTTGCACCGCTTATCATGGAGTCGCAAGGACGCATCATTACGACCGGGTCGATCGCGGGCACGATTTCATGGCCGGGCGGCAGCGCCTACAGCGGCAGCAAGCACTGGATCGAGGCGTTTACCGATGCCCTGGCCGGCGAGATGGCGCCACACGGCGTGCAGGTCAGTGTCGTCGAACCCGGCAACTACAAGTCCAGGATCCGCCGCAGCAGTTACCAGCGTGCTTTCGAGCAGATCGAGGCTGCCGGCGGCGAAATCACCGACGATATGAAAAAGGCTTACGAGGCCACGGCCGAACGGGAGCTCTCATACAAGGCGCCTGACGAGGTCACGGCCGCTTTCATGCATGCCCTGTTCGACGAGAAGCCGCTGCGCCGCTACATGGTCGTGCCCAACGAAGACGAGCAGGCGATGACCATTGGCCTCGTGATTCGTGAGCTGATCCAGCTCAACACGTGGGGCCCTTACAGCTACAGTCGTGACGAGCTGGTCCAGATGCTCGACGAGGCGCTGGCGCAGTAATCCCGGTGGCGATCAGCGAGCGCCGCAAGCGGCGCTCGCGGTCGTTCCCTCCCAGTCCGGGTCTGCCACGCCGGCCCACTGGTCGCGTGCCCGTGCCACGAGGTGAACGCGGCCGAACGCGGCATGCTTGACGGTGGGCAGCACCTCGAACCCCGATGCCTCGAGCGCTTTCGCCACCTCGGCCGGCCAGCCGCGCTCGGGCGTCATTTCGAGGTTGATCTTGTCGCCCCAGGTGACGCGCTCGCCTGCGGCGGTCGTGCCGCGTTCCGGGTGCACGCGCGGCAGTGCCACGGCCGTCGCGGGATCATGGCCCTGGTCCACGTAGCGCGAGATCGTTTGCACAATGGCCGAGAGAATGCGAATGCCGCCCGCCGCGCCGAGTGCGAGCACGACGTCGCCGTCCCGCGTGACGATCGTGGGTGCGATGGTCGTGCGGGGGCGCGAGCCCGGCGCCTGGTCCGCCGACGACAGGTAACTGCCCATCGTCGATGCATACACGAAGCCCAGCCCGGGCGTGATCACGCGTGAACCGAATAACGGCCCGACCGTCTGCGTGATACTCACGATGCCGCCGTCGCAGTCGGCGATCGTGTAGTGCGTCGTGTGGTGACTGTCGTGCCCCCAGGAACTGCCGCTCCAGTCGGTGGCGCCCGCCACTGATGCCGTCGTCATGATCCGCGGTGCCGTGGGGAATGTCGCCGGCGGTACGCGGATGTCGCGGGCGCGCTCCGCGGCCCAGCCCTTGTCGGCGACGCGCCCGAGATCGGACTCGGCGCGATCGTCGGCCATGCTGTTGATCGCGAGCGCCAGCGCCTGGTTCACGACCGCGGCCCACTGCGCGTCCGTCATCGATGACAGCTCGAAATTCTCGAGGATGTTCAGCGCCTTGACGACCAGGCCGCCGCCGGCGGGCGCGGCCAGCGAGTGGATCTCGTAGCCGCGGTAGCGGGTCGAGACATGGCGGCCGTCCAGGACCGCGTAGCCGGCAAGATCCGCGGCCGAGACATGGCCGCCGTTGGCCGCCATGTCGGCCGCTATCGCGGCCGCGATCTCGCCCCGATAAAAATCGTCGGCGCCGACTTCGGCCAGGCGCTCGATCGTTCGCGCCAGCGCGGGCTGCCGAATAACGTCGCCTGCGTCGTAAGCCGTACCATCCGCCTCGACAAAGACCTGTTGGAATCCCGGGTTGTCCCGGAACTGCTCGAATCCCTGCTCATGTCGCGCCGCGGCGCCCGGGAGCAGGGCATACCCGTCGCCGGCGGTGCGCGCCGGTTGCCGCAGCAGGTCGGGCCACGGCTGTGAGCCATGCTCGGCATGCAGCCGCGCCAGCGCCGCCACCACCCCGGGCGTCGCGATCGTCCCGTAACCCTGGCTGACCGGTTCCGCGGGAGGCTCGTAACCGGCCGGGATCTCGGTCATGCCGTTGTACCCGTAGTAGCGCCCGCCCGGCGAGCGGTACAGGACCTGGATGCGACCGCCCAGGTGGCTCATCGACGGTTCCGCGACGGCGAGCATGAAGCCCGCGGCCACGGCGGCATCGGCAGCATTGCCGCCGCTGGCGAGCACGTCGCGCGCAATCTCGGTCGCCAGCGGATGGGCCGTGGCCGCCATGGCATTGCGCCCACCCGGCGGTTCCGCGGACGGCGTCGACTGGCAGCCGGCGCTCACGATCACGGCGGCCAGCAGCGTTGCAGCGAGTCGCTTCACGGCATGCCCGCTAGTGAGTCGCATCGAGCTGCGCCTCGGGCGCGGCGTCTCTGAACGCGTGCAGCTCATTGCAACGCTCCGCGATAGCAACGAGTTTCGGAAACGGGTCGAGGCAAACCTGGAAGCGGCGCGCGTTGTAGACCTGCGGCACCAGCAGCGCGTCGGCGAGGGTGACGTCGTCACCGGCGACGAACGGGCCATCGCTCGCGGCCTGCTCGGCCGCGGAGAACCCCTCGTGAATCCAGTGTGCATACCAGGCTTCGGTCGGGTCGGCGTCGAACTCCGCCTTGATGTACTCCATGACCCGCAGGTTGTTCAGTGGGTGGATGTCGCAGGCAATCAGGTTGCAGAAGGACCGGACCTGGCTGCGTTTCGGCTCCGCCGCCGGTAACAGCGGCACGTCTGGGTAGCGTTCCTCGAGGTATTCGAGGATCGCCTGCGATTGCGCGATACCGAGCTTGCCGTCCTCGAGGAACGGCACCAGCATCTGCGGGTTCCTGGCGCGATAGGCGGCGCCGCGGTGCTCCGCGACGCCGGGCACCAGTGACACGGGCACGATCTCGTGCTCGAGTTCCTTGAGATTGAGCGCGATGCGCACCCGGTAGGCGGCCGATGACCGCCAGTAGCTGTAGAGTCTGATCAATTCCTAGCCTTCGTAAGGCTCCACGACCTGGTCAATCGTACCGAAAATCGAGCTGCCGTTCGCGGCGTTCATCTCGATCCGGATCCGGTCGCCGAACTGCATGAACGAGGTCGAGGGCTTCCCGTGGTTGATGGTCTCGATCGTGCGGACCTCGGCGATACAGGAGTAGCCGACGCCGCCGTCCCCGATCGGTTTCCCGGGGCCGCCGTCGAGCTTGTTCGAAATGGTTCCCGAGCCGATGATGCTGCCGGCGCACAGCGGCCGCGTCCTGGCCGCGTGCGCAATCAGCTGGCCGAAGTGAAAGGTCATGTCGACCCCCGCGTCCGGCTTGCCGAAGGGTTCTTCGTTGAAGAACGACAGCAGCGGCAGGTGCAGCCTGCCCCCCCGCCACGCGTCGCCGAGTTCGTCCGGCGTCACGGCGACGGGAGAGAACGCACTGGAGGGTTTCGACTGGAAAAAGCCGAAGCCCTTGGCGAGCTCGCCCGGTATCAGGTTCCGGAGCGACACGTCGTTGACGAGCATGATGAGCCGGATACGATCCAGCGCCGCGTCGGGAGCAACGCCCATCGGTACGTCATCGGTGACGACCACGATCTCGGCCTCGAAGTCGATGCCCCAGGCCTCGTCAGCCATGCGAATGCTGTCCCGCGGGCCGATGAACGAGTCCGAGCCGCCCTGGTACATGAGCGGGTCCGTCCAGAAGCTCTCGGGCATCTGGGCACCGCGCGCGCGGCGCACGAGCTCGACGTGATTGACGTAGGCGGAGCCGTCCGCCCACTGGTAAGCGCGCGGCAGGGGCGAGGCACACGCGGCCTGGTCGAATGGCTCACCCTCGCCGGCGTTGACGCGGCCTGCAAGCGCCGCGAGTGCGGTGTCGGCGTTCTGCCAGTCGTCGAGGGCGGCCTGCAGGGTCGGGAAATCGGGTCCCGCCGCAAGGCAACGTTCGAGGTCCGTGGATACGACGACCAGCCGGCCGTCGCGGCCTTCTTTGAGCGATGCGAGTTTCATTTATTCCTTACCCGTGAATTCGAGTTCGTGCAGCCAGGCGGCATGGCGCGGCGCTTTCTTCGTGTGGCTCCATTCTTCGAGCATGGCGGGCGCGACGCGCCTGAGCTCGTCCAGCTGGTCCTTTGTCGATGTGTTCGCCACCAGCTCGAGCCGGTGCCCGTTGGGATCGAAGAAGTAGATCGACTGGAAGATGCCGTGGTTGACCGGCCCGATCACCGCGAGGTCCTCTGCCTCGACCCGCTCCTTGGCGGCGACGAGCGCGGCGTAATCCTCGACTTCGAACGCAATATGCTGCACCCACTCCGGCGTATTGCGGTCGCGGTCCATCGCCGGCCGTGTGGGTAGCTCGAAGAAGGCGAGAACGTTTCCCATGCCGCAGTCGAGAAACACGTGCATGTACGGATCGGGTTCCTTCGTGGACGGCACGCGGTCCTCGGCGAAAGCTACCGTGAATTCCATGTTCAGTACGCGCTGGTAAAACTCGACGGTTTCCTTCGCATCCTTGCAACGGTACGCGACGTGATGAATTCGTTTGATCTGCATGACCGTTTCCTCAGGCGCCGGCCTTGACGATACCGCGCGCGACCTGGTCGCGCTCGATCGATTCGAACAGGGCCTTGAAGTTGCCCTCGCCGAAGCCCTCGTCTGCCTTGCGCTGGATGAACTCGAAAAACGTCGGCCCGATCATGTTGGCCGAAAAAATCTGCAGCAACAAGCGCGGCTCATCGCCCTCGGTGGTGCCGTCGAGCAGGATGCCCCGTGCCCGCATCTCGTCGACCGGCTCGCCGTGGCCGGGAAGCCGCTCCTGGAGCATGTCGTAGTAGGCGCCGGGCGGCGGGGTCATGAACTCGATACCGTTCGCCTTGAGTGCATCCCAGCAGGCATACAGGTCGTCGCAGGCGAAGGCGATGTGCTGGATGCCCTCGCCATTGAACTCCATCAGGTATTCCTCGATCTGCCCCGTGCCCTGCGACGCTTCCTCGTTCAGCGGGATGCGGATCTTGCCGTCGGGCGCCGTCATCGCCTTCGACAGCAGGCCGGTGTATTCGCCCTTGATGTCGAAGTAGCGGATCTCGCGGAAATTGAAGAGCTCCTCGTAGTACCTGGCCCAGTACTCCATGCGGCCGCGGTACACGTTGTGGGTCAGGTGATCGATGATCGTGAAGCCGCAGCCCCGTGGATGCCGCTCGACGCCCTCGATGAAGTCGAAGTCGATGTCGTAGATCGACGAGCCGTCTTCGTAGCGATCGATCAGGTAAATCGTGGCGCCGCCGATGCCCTTGATCGCGGGTAGCCGGAGTTCCATCGGGCCCGTCGGGATCTCGACGGGCTGCGCCCCCTGCTCGAGGGCATGTCGATAAGCGACGTGAGCATCGCGGACACGAAAAGCCATGCCGCAGGCGCAGGGGCCGTGCTCGCGTGCGAAATACCAGGCCTGGCTACGTGGCTCGTTGTTGATGATGAAGTTGATGCCGCCCTGGCGCCACAACGTGACGTCCTTGGACCGGTGCTGCGCGACCTCCGTGAAGCCGAGCAGCCGGAACGCCTCCTCGAGGACGGACTTGTCGGGCGCCGCGAATTCGACGAACTCGAATCCGTCCAGCCCCATGGGATTGTCGAAGAGATCAGCCATCACCGAATCCTCTGTCCGTGAACATGACTTCCGTTAACATTATGCGCGAAAAGTCGCGGAGCTGCCGCGATTGACGATGACCGCGCAGACCGACTGGGAGATCATCATGGAGACAATCCCGCTGGGGCAAAGTTCGCTCCGCAGCTCGCGCCTGACCTATGGCTGCATGCGCATTGCGGGCGACGGTTCGCGCGCGGCCCGCGACAAGGGCAAGATCGCGGTGCAGGCCGCTATCGAGCACGGCTACACGGTGTTCGATCATGCGGATATCTACGGCGCAGGGCAATGCGAGGAGGTTTTCGGGGAAGTGCTGGCTGCGTCGCCGGGGCTGCGGGACCGGCTCGTGATCCAAAGCAAGTGCGGAATCCGGACCGAGGACGTGCAGCGCTACGACTTCTCGAAGTCCTGGATCGTGAGCAGCGTGGAAAACTCGTTGCGGCGGCTCGGCATCGAGCGGCTCGACGTGCTGCTGCTGCATCGGCCCGACTACCTGATGTCCCTTGACGAGGCTGCGGCTGCGTTCGACGAGTTGCACGCAGCAGGGAAAGTGGCTGAGTTCGGCGTCAGCAACTTCCTGCCATCGACGCTGAGTGCCCTGCAGTCGGCGTCGAACCAGCGGCTGCAGATCAACCAGGTGGAGATCAACCTGCACAACGTCGACGCGCTGCACAACGGCGTCCTGGAGCAATGCCAGGCCGAGCGCATCACGCCGCAGGCCTGGTGCCCGCTGGCGGGCATCGCGTGGGAAGCCTGGGGCAACACGTTCACCGCGGAGCAGTCGGCCCGGCTGCAGGCCGAGGCGCGGCGACAGGCGGATCACTATGGCGTGGACGACTGGATCATCGCGCTCGCCTGGTTGCTGCGGCACCCTGCGCGCATCAGTCCGATTATCGGTTCGACGACGCCGGCGCGGATCGCGGCCGCGAAGGCGGCACTGGCCGTGGACTATTCCAGGGAAGACTGGTACCGGCTGCTCGAAGCGCGCAACGGCGCGCCGGTGCCCTAGTCGTCGAGCAACAGCGCCAGCGACAAGGCGTCGAGCGGCAGGATGCCCGATGCGCAGTTGTCATGCGGCAGGGCACTCGTCGAGTAGGCGACTCGCCAGCTGCCATCGATTGCCGGCAGGTTGATGTCGACGGCGTGCTCGCGCCCATTGATGACAATAGCCGCGCGTCGGCCGGCCTTTTCGACCAGGACCGAGAACGAGCGGCTCTCGGCCCATTCCTCGCTGAGTTTTGCTTGGCCCGCGCTGTTGAACCAGGCGAACTGGCCGTCGCTTTCCTCGGCGGTGTGGACGTACTCCGGTTGCCGCAGCAACGGCGTCCGGCGGCGCAGCCAGATCAGCTCGCGCACGGACGCGGCGAACGCCGGATCGGCGTCGAGCCCCTCCCAGTCCAGCCAGCCGGTCTCGTTGTCCTGGGCATAGGCGTTGTTGTTGCCGCGCTGGGAATTACCGAAGTCGTCCCCCGCCAGCAGCATCGGGGTGCCCTGCGAGAACAGCAGCGTAGCCAGCAGGTTGAGACGCTGGCGCCGCCGAAGCGCGTTGATCGACTCGTCATCGGTCTCGCCCTCGACACCGTAGTTGCGGCTGTAGTTGTGCTGGTGGCCGTCGCGGTTGTCCTCGCCATTCGCCTCGTTGTGGCGTTCTTCGAAGCTCACGACGTCCGCGAGCGTGTAGCCGTCGTGCGCCGTGACGAAATTGACGCTGGCGAACGGCGGCCGGCCCCGTGCCTCGAAGATGTCGGCCGAGCCGTGCACGCGTTTGGCCAGGTCGCCGGCGCTGGCGTCGTCGCCGCGCCAGAATCGGCGCATGGCGTCGCGGCTGGCGTCGTTCCACTCGGCCCAGCGATCCGGAAACGCGCCGAGCTGGTAGCCGCCGGGGCCCGGATCCCAGGGCTCGGCGATGAGTTTCGCTCCTGCGAGCGCCGGGTCGGCGCTGATCTGCTGGAGCAACGGGTGGGACCCGGAGAAGCCATGGTCGTGGCGCCCGAGCACCGTCGCGAGGTCGAAGCGAAAGCCGTCGAAACCGATCGAATCGTAAAGGTAGCGCAGGCTGTCGAGGATGATCTGCTGGACCCGCGGATGGTCCGAGTTGATCGTGTTGCCGCAGCCCGTGTCATTGATGTAGCTGCCAGGGTCGTTCGGCTCGGTCTGGTAATAGGCGAGGTTGTCGATCCCGCGAAACGAGAGCATGGGGCCGTTGCCGTCGCCTTCCGCCGTGTGGTTGTACGCGACGTCGAGCACGACTTCGAGGCCGGCATCGTGAATCGCATCGATCATGTCCTGCAACTCGCCCGGCGCGTCGTCTCCGCCGAGCCGCGGCATCGGGGCGAAGAAACCGATCGTGTTGTAGCCCCAGTAGTTGCGCAGTCCTTTCTCGACCAGGTGATGCTCATCGACCCAGGCCAGCAACGGCATCAGCTCCACGCTCGTGATGCCGAGCGCCTTCAGGTAGGCGAGCACGTCCCCGTGGCGCATCCCGGCGAAGCGGCCGCGATCGGCGGCCGGCACGTCGGGATGCCGCATCGTGAAGCCGCGCAGGTTGCATTCGTAAACGATGGTGTCGGCCCAGGGCACGCGGGGGCTGGCCGAACGGTTCCTGCCCGGTGCCCTGACGACGGACAGCGGCACGCTGGCCGCATTGTCCTGCGCGCAGATCGACGCTTCGCCGTCGGCGTTGCGAACGAGGTCGAAAACCGGGCCCTGCCAGTCGAACCCGCCATCGAGCTGCCGGGCATAGGGGTCGAGCAGCAGCTTGGCCGGATTGCAGCGCAATCCGGCATCCGGAGCCCACCGACCGTGCACGCGAAACCCGTAGCGCTGGCCTGGCTTGCAGCCCGGTACGAAGCCATGCCAGGTGCCGTCGTCGCACGCCGGCAGGTCGACAGCCACCTCGCGGCGCCGTTCGTCGAACAAGCACAGCTCGACGCGCTCCGCGACGCCCGACCAGAGCGCGAAATTGACGCCGTCAGCGTCGACTGTGGCGCCGGGGATCGCGGCGCTGCCCGGAAGAACCTGCATCAGTCGATCGCGATCGGATCCAGGTGCCAGATGTCGTTGTTATAGTCGCGCATCGTGCGGTCGGTCGAGAACCGGCCGGATGCGGCCGAGTTGAGAATGCTCATGCGGGTCCAGTTTTCGACATCCTTGTAGGCCTCGTTGGCCCGCTGCTGGGCATCGATGAAGCTGCGAAAATCGGCCGCGGTCATCCAGGCATCGGATGGTTCCCGGATCGCCTGGATCACGGCATCGAAGATGCCGGGCTCGAAGTGGTTGAAGTGACCGCTCTCGATGAACTGCACAACGCGCCGGAAATCCTCGTCGCCCTGGATGATCGATACCGGGTCGTACTGGCCCCGCAGCTCGGCTATCTCCTCGACGGTGAGGCCGAAGAGGAAGAAATTCTCCGCGCCCACCGCCTCGCGGATCTCGACGTTGGCGCCATCGAGCGTGCCGACGGTGATAGCGCCGTTCATCATGAACTTCATGTTGCCCGTGCCCGAGGCTTCCTTGCCCGCCGTCGAGATCTGTTCCGAGATATCGGCCGCAGGACAGATCAGCTCCATGGCCGAGACGTTGTAATCGGGGTAGAAGATCAGGCGCAGCTTGCCCTCCGTGCGGGGATCGGCATTGATCACGCGCGCGACGTTGTTGATGCACTTGATGATGTTCTTCGCCATCACGTAGCCGGGCGCGGCCTTGCCGCCGATGATAATCGCGCGCGGCACCAGGCCGTCGCTGTCGCCCCGGCGAATGCGGTCGTAGAGGTGGATCGCGTGCAGCAGGTTCATCAACTGGCGCTTGTACTCATGGATGCGCTTGACCTGCACGTCGAGCAACATCGTCGGCGGGAGCGCGATGCCCGTGCGCTTCTCGATTTCGGCCGCCAGTCGCACCTTGTTGACGCGCCGTGCGGCACGCCATTCCTCGCGAAAGCCGGCATCGTCGGCGTACGGGGCGAGCTTCTCGAGTTTGGTGAGTTCCGTTACCCAACCGTCGCCGATCTTCGACGAAATCAGCGTCGCCAGGTCCTTGTTGCAGGCGGCGAGCCAGCGTCGCTGGGTTACGCCGTTGGTCTTGTTGTTGAACTTCTCGGGCCACAGTTCGGCGAAATCGCGGAACAGGCCCTTGACCAGCAGGTTGGAGTGCAGCTCCGCCACGCCGTTGACCGAGTAACTGCCGACGATCGCCAGGTAGGCCATGCGGATCATCGGCTCGCTGCCTTCGGCAATCAGCGACATGCGGGCGATACGCTCCTTGTCGCCCGGCCAGCGCTGGCCGATCTCGCTGATGAAGCGGGCGTTGATCTCGTAAATGATGTCGAGCAATCGCGGCAGCAGGCGCCGGAACATCGACACGGGCCACATCTCGAGTGCCTCGGGCAACAGCGTGTGATTGGTGTAAGCCATGGTCTTGCGGGTAATGCGCCAGGCCTCGTTCCAGCCGAGTCCGTGCACGTCCATGAGCAGCCGCATCAGCTCGGCGACGGCGATCGCCGGGTGCGTGTCGTTGAGCTGGAAACAGTTCTTGGCCGCGAACTCCGAGAAGTCATCGCCGTGCTGCGAGCGCCAGAAGCGAATCGTATCCTGCAAGCTCGCCGACGCGAGGAAGTACTGTTGCCGCAGCCGCAGTTCCTGCCCGCTTTCCGTTGCGTTGTTCGGATACAGCACCATCGTGATGTTCTCGGCCTCGTTCTTCGAGGCGACCGCGTCGGTGTAGCTGCCGGCGTTGAATTCCTCGAGGTCGAACGCGTCGGTCGCCGACGCCGACCACAGCCGCAAGGTGTTGACCACATCGTTGCGATAGCCGGGGATGGGTACGTCGTACGGGATCGCCATCACGTCGTGGGTGTCGACCCATTCGAACACGGTCCTGCCCGCGGCCGTCTTGCGAGCCGAGGTGCGCCCGCCAAAGTGGACGGTTTGCGTGAACTCGAAGCGTTCGATTTCCCAGGGGAAACCGGAACGCAGCCAGGCGTCGGGTTCTTCGACCTGGTAACCGTTCTCGATGCGCTGGTGGAACATGCCGTACTGGTAGCGAATCCCGTAGCCGACGACGGGTAGCGCCAGCGTGGCGCAGCTGTCGAGGAAACAGGCGGCGAGGCGGCCGAGACCGCCGTTACCGAGGCCCGCGTCGAGCTCGCGGTCGCAGACGTCCTCCAGCTCGATCCCGAGACGCGACAGCGCCTCGCCGGTCTCGCCCTCTATGCCGAGATTCAGTAAGGCGTTACGCAGCAGCCGTCCCATGAGGAATTCGAGGGACAGGTACGACACGCGGCGATTGCCGTCGCGTTCCATCGCCTTGCGGGTCGTGCCCCAGCGTTCCATGAGCCGATCCCGGGCAGCAAACACCACCGACTGGTAGAGAAACGGCGAACGCGTGCGAATCGTGCGCCGTCCCAGCATGCGGCTGAAGTAATGGGTGAAGTCCTGGAGAATCGCATCGGCCGTCATCGGCAGGGAGGGCCCCTGCAGCAATTCGAGTTCGCCGGCGTCAATGCTCTGCTTGGATTTACTGTTCATTCCTTGAAATCTCCGTTGGCGCGCTAGCTGCGCCCCAGGTAAATGGTGGCCAGCGGCGGCAGCGTGAGTTGCACTGACGCCGGCCGGCCCTTGTAGGGTTCGGGTGTCGCGGCCACGGGCGGGTTGCCCACGTTGGAGCCGCTGTAATGGACGCTGTCGGTGTTCAGCAACTCGCGGTACTCGCCGAGTTCCGGGACAGGGATGCGGAAATTTTCGCGGACAACCGGTGTCATGTTCGTGATGCAGAGGATATCGCCGCCATGCCCGTCGAGGCGACGCCACGACAGCACGCTGTTGTCGCTGTCTTCCCAGTCCAGCCATTCGAAACCGCTGTTCTCGAAATCGCGTTCATAGAGCGCCGGCGTGTCGCGGTACAGGCGATTCAGGTCGCGCAACAGACGTTGCACCCCCGCGTGCTCGGGGTACTGCAGCAAGTGCCAGTCGAGTGACTGGTCGTGGTTCCATTCCGCCGACTGGCCGATTTCATCGCCCATGAACAGCAGCTTCTTGCCCGGGTGCCCGTACATGAATGCGTAGTAGGCGCGCAGGTTCGCGAACTTCTGCCAGCGATCGCCTGGCATGCGGCCGAGGATCGAACGTTTGCCGTGCACGACCTCGTCATGCGAAAGCGGCAGCACGAAGTTCTCGTTGAATGCATAGACCAGGCCGAAGGTCATCTTGTCGTGGTGGTACTTGCGGTGCACCGGGTCTTCGGACATGTACAGCAACGTGTCGTTCATCCACCCCATGTTCCACTTGTAAGTGAAGCCCAGGCCGCCGGCGTCGACCGGCCGGGAGACGCCCGGCCAGGCAGTCGATTCCTCCGCATAGGACGTGGCGCCGTGTGCGTGCAGCTCGACGTTGAGCCGCTTGAGAAATGCCACGGCCTCGAGGTTTTCGTTACCGCCGAATTCGTTCGGCACCCACTCACCCGCTTCCCGCGAGTAATCGAGATACAGCATCGACGCCACGGCGTCGACCCGGAGCGCGTCGATGTGGAATTCCTCGATCCAGTACAGCGCGTTGCCGATCAGGTAGTTGATGACTTCGCGCCGGCCGTAATTGAAGATCAGCGTGCCCCAGTCGGCATGCGCACCCTTGCGCGGATCCTCGTGTTCGTACAGCGCGGTACCGTCGAAGCGCCGCAGCCCGTGCTCGTCGGTCGGGAAATGCGCGGGCACCCAGTCGATAATCACGCTGATACCGTGTGCGTGGCAGGCGTCGATGAAGTAGCGAAAGTCGTCGGGCGTGCCGAAGCGCTGCGTCGGAGCGAACATGCCGATCGGCTGATAACCCCAGGATCCGTCGAACGGGTATTCGGTGACCGGCAGCAATTCCAGATGAGTGAACCCCATGTCCACGACGTAGGGCACGAGTTCGTGCGCGAGGTCCCGGTACGTCAGGTAACTGCCGTCATCCTTGCGCCGCCATGAACCGAAATGCACCTCGTAGATGCTGGTCGGCCTGTCGAGCCGCACGCCCTCGCGCCGACGCGCCATCCACTCGGCATCCTGCCAGTCGTAACTGCTCTCGAAGACGACCGAGGAGTTGCCGGGCGGTGGCTCGTGCAAGGTGCCGAAAGGGTCGGCCTTCAGCGGCAGGAGTTTGCCCCGCGCGTCGGTAATCTCGTACTTGTACAACGCACCGTTGTCGATTCCGGGAATGAAGATCTCCCAGATGCCGTTGCCCGGATGCAGGCGCATCACGTGGCGGCGTCCATCCCAGGCGTTGAAATCGCCGATGACGCTGACCCGCGAGGCGTTCGGCGCCCAGACCGCAAAGCGCGTGCCGCTGACGCCCTGCAGTTCGATGACGTGCGCGCCCAGCTTGCGATAGACGTAGCGATCCGATCCTTCCCC
This sequence comes from Woeseiaceae bacterium, assembly GCA_041553075.1. Classification (GTDB taxonomy): domain Bacteria; phylum Pseudomonadota; class Gammaproteobacteria; order Steroidobacterales; family Woeseiaceae; genus UBA1847. Next base: position 29,521 of record JBFEJR010000006.1, read on the forward strand.
GAGCAGGTACAGGTCCATTTCGCCGAGCGCAGACCCGAAGCGGTAGGGGTCCTCGATGTCCTGCGTGGCGCCGTCGCCCCAGGTGACGCGCAGCCGGTACTTGCGCCGTCGCAGGGGCATCCGGCCTGCAAACAGCCCGTGCGGGCCTTCGGGCTCGAGCGCGCCGAGTTCCGTCCCGTCGTCATCGATGAAATGCACGGCCCGGGCGCCCGGTTGCAGCGTGCGCACGATGCGTTTGCCGCGCTCGCTATGCGGCCCGAGCAACGCGAAAGGATTGGCATGCCGGCCGTCGGCCAGCGCTTGCAGGGCAGCTTTGTCAGTCATCCTGGGTTCCGTAGAGTTCGTCGATGGTTCGTTGCGCCGCGAGTTCCCAGCTGAAACGCTGCGCCTTGGCGCGGTCGCAGAGGCTCTTCCAGCCGGACGGGTCGGCGGCGCGGGAGGCGAGGGCCGCGAGCGTGGTTGAAACGAAGTTGTCGGCCTGTTCCCGGGACGTCTCGCCGCCAAACACGAAACCCGTTACCTCGTGCTGCACAGTATCACGCAGTCCGCCCACGCCGTGGACCACGCAGGGCTGGCCGCTGCGCATTGCGAGCATCTGGCTGATGCCGCAGGGCTCGAAGCTCGACGGCATCAGGAACAGGTCGCCCGCCGCGTACAGGGGGTCCGCGAGAACCTCGGAATAACCGTTCAGGAACAGGACGTTGGGGCAGGCTCGCGCCACCTCGAGAAGCCGCTTTTCGAAGCGAGGTTCACCGCTACCGAGGATGACGATCATGGCGGCGCCCTCGAGCTCCGCCGCCAGCCGCTGCAGCGGCGCGGCGCCACGTTCGGCATCGAGCAACAACAGGGTTGCTTTCTGGGCCACGAGCCGACCGATGCTGGTCAGGATATGCAGCGGCTTGCGCTTCGGCATGGTGGCCAGGCGCTGCAGCGCCAGGCGATGCGCTTCGTTGCCGGTATCGCGTTGCTGCCAGTCGTGCAGCTGCGCCTCCAGCAGCCCCAGCAGCCGGGCCCAGCCCGGTTTGCGCGCTCGCGGCTTGTCGTATTCACAGCCGTTCAGGATGCCGACCAGTCGATTCTCGTCGCGGGCTGCGGCCAGGAGTCCTTCGAGGCCCTCGCCGCCGATGAAGCCGCTTGCCGGATCGCTCGGCCGGCAGATTTCGCCGGCATAGGTGCTCGACACCGTGCTGACCCGGTCGGCCAGGCGGATGGCGGCGGCCATCGGGTTGATGCAGTTGCCGTGAGCCGGATCCACGATCGCATCGATGTCGGGACGCAGATCCGGAAACCAGGCCTCGAGCGAGGATTCGTCGCCGCGCAATGGCCGGGTTCCCTGGTAAGAGAGGTTGTGTATCGTGAACACGGTGCGCAGGTCGCGCAGTGCGGCGAAGCGGGGATCGTAACGCGCAAACAACAGGTACATGGCGGCATGCCAGTCATGCAGGTGCACGACGTCGAAATGCGGACCTTCTCCGCCGACCCACGCTGCCGCGGCGGCGCAGTGCAATGCGAACTTGTTGGCATCGGTGGCGAACGGCCGCGACGGCTCGTCTCCGAAGTAGACCAGCCCGGCACCCTGCGCCGCGAACATCGGGTGATCGAAGACGACGTTGCGAACGTGCGGATCGCTGCCCGGTACGCGCCACGCAGTGACCGATTCCACCGCACCGCGAAATGCAACGTCAAAATTGCCGAGGCGCCTGGCGCCATCGACCCGGTGCAGCGAGCCGTAAGACGGCGTCGCAACCGTTGCCTGCCAGCCGAGCGCTGCCAGCGCCGCCGGGAGGTCGCGCACGACGTCGCCGACGCCGCCGACCTTGCCGCCGGGTAGTGCGCCGTTCTCGGAGGCCAGGAATAGTACGGAGCGTGTATCGATAGCGGGTTGCCTAGCGAGTGAAATGCAGGTGCTGGCCGAGCATGTCCGGGGTCACGAGCGTGATGCCCCTGTCGGTCACGCGGAAGCCGCGTTCGCGATCGGCGTCGTGATCCTCGCCGATCACCGTACCTTCGGCAATCTCCGTCCCGGAGTCGATTATGCAGCTATGCAGCCGGCACCGGCGAGGAATGTGCACCTCGGGCAGGATCACGGAGTCCGTTATCTTGCTGTAGGAGTCCACCTTGACCTGGGAAAACAGCAGCGAGCCCCGGACCTCGGCCCCCGAGATCAGGCAGCCGCCCGAAACCATCGACTGGATGGCCGAACCGCGCCGATCGTCTTCGTCGTGCACGAACTTGGCGGGCGGCGCCTGCCACTGGTGCGTGAAAATCGGCCATTGGCGGTCGTAGAGGTTGAGCTGCGGCGTTACCGACACGAGCTCCATGTTGGCGTCCCAGAACGCGTCGAGCGTACCGACGTCGCGCCAGTAGGCCTGTTCCGAGGTCTCGGGATCGCGGAACGGGTAGGCATAGACCCGGTAGTCGTCGATGATCGAGGGGATGATGTTGCGGCCGAAGTCGTGCTGGGTGTCGGGCGTATCGGCATCCTTGATGACCTGCTCGTACAGGAACTCGGTGTTGAAGATGTAGTTGCCCATCGACGCGAGGCAAATCCCGGGCTTGCCCGGGATGGAATTGGGCTTGGCGGGTTTCTCGTCGAAGGCAATGACGCGCCAGTCCTCGTCGACGGTCATCACGCCCATCTGGCCAGCGGCATCCTCGACCGGCATTTCGACGCAGCTGACCGTCATGTCGGCGTTCAGGTCGGCGTGCGCGGCGAGGAACGGCCCGTAATCCATCTTGTAGACGTGGTCGCCCGCCAGGATCAGGACGTGGGTCGGGTTATGCGTGCGGATAATGTCGAGATTCTGGTAGACCGCATCGGCCGTGCCGCGATACCACTCGCCGCCCACGCGTTGGGAGGCGGGCAGGATTTCGACGAATTCCTTCAGCCCTGCCTGGAAGCCCGACCAGCCGTGGACGAGGTGCCGGATCAGCGAGTGCGCCTTGTACTGCGTCAGTACGCCGATGCGGCGCACGCCCGAGTTGATGCAGTTGGACAGTGCGAAGTCGATGATGCGGTACTTGCCGCCGAAAAACACCGCGGGCTTGGCGCGCCAGTGGGTAAGCTCGTGCAGGCGAGAACCCTGGCCGCCGGCAAGAATGAGCGCCAGCGTGTTACGGGTAAGGAGGCTGACGTGACGGTAGCTAGTCTTAGTTTTCTGGTCCATGTTGTGACAATCCGCGATCCGAGGCAGTAACCATAGAAGCGATATTGTCGCAAACTTCGGGGGGTAATTGTGAGTCCAGCAGGCGCCAGCGCCAATTTCCGCCCGCGGTCCCCGGCACGTTGATGCGCGCTTCGGAGCCGAGCCCGAGGAAATCCTGCATCGGCGCGATGGCGAGACGGGCACGGGTGGAAAACGCCGTGCGGATCATGTCGAGATGGATCGTCTCGGGCGAGCCGCCGGTCTGGCGCAGCGCGGCTTCGCGGGTCGCCGCGATCTCCTCCGCGGAGCGAATGTCGCCCGGGCTGCCGCGAAACCAGCCGAGTGTCGTGTCGTTGTCGTGGGTCCCCGTGTAACAGACGCAGTTTTCCTCCACGTCCTCGGCCCGAAACGCCGGGTCCGCGATGTCGAACTGCAGGACCACCATGCCCGGGATGTGATGGCGCTCGCGCAATGCTTCGACCTCGGGCGTGATAACGCCGAGGTTCTCGGCCACGATCGGCAGGCTGCCTAGCGCGGCGCTCATGGCATCGAAGACAGCGTCGCCGGGGCCCGGCTCCCAGGCGCCGTTGCGCGCAGTCTTCGAATCGGCCGGGATCGACCAGTACGCTTCGAAACCGCGGAAGTGGTCGATGCGCACGAGGTCGGCCAGCGCGGCCGTCGCCCGCAGCCGCTCGACCCACCAGGAGTAGCCGTCCTTGGCATGCCGCTCCCAGTCATACAGCGGGTTGCCCCAGAGCTGGCCGTCCTCGGAAAAATAGTCTGGCGGCACGCCGGCCACGGCCTCGGGACGGCCGTCACGGTCGATTCTCAGGTTCTCCGGATGCGCCCAGGCGTCGGCGCTGTCCAGCGCGATGCAGATCGGCATGTCGCCGAACAGGCGAATCCCCTGGGCGTGTGCGTGCTTTCGCATGCGGCCCCACTGCTCGAAGAACAGGAACTGGATGACCTTGATGTCGGCGATCTGCGCGTCGGCCGAGGCTTCGAGCGCGGCCAGTGCCTCGGGGTCGCGCCGCACGAAATGCGGCTCCCAGGCCGGCCAGGGTTGCTCACCGTGCTGCGTCTTGAGAATGCGGTACAGGGCGTAGTCGTGAAGCCAGGCCTCGTCGTTCGCGGCCACGAACCGGTCGCAGGCGGTCTTGAGGTCGGGACTGGCCCGTTCCTCGAAGCGGCCCGCCGCGAGCTGCAGCAGCCGGCTCTTGGCCGGGATCAGGCGGCCATAGTCGACGTAGTCGCGCGGCAGCGCGGCCAGTTCGGTGAGTTCGTCGTCGTCGAGCAGGCCCTTGTCGACGAGGTCGCGCATGTCGATCAGCATTTCATTGCCGGCGAACGTCGACAGCGGCTGGTAGGGCGAATCGCCGTAGGCGGTCGGCCCGGTCGGCAGAAACTGCCAGACGGAGAGCTTCATTCTCTTGAGCGCATCAATGAATTGAAGCGCCGCACGGCCGATCTCCCCGATGCCGCAGGGGCCCGGGAGCGAGGCAATGTGCAGGCAGACCCCGGCTTCTCGAGCAGAGAGGAGGGGCTGGTCCTGTTCGTCGACCGTCATTCGTGTTTTTTTCCGGGCCATTAGGAGCGCTAAACGAGAGACAGCAAACTAGACGCGGTCCGGGGTCGCTGCAATGCAATGAATACGTATTCAGAAAATGAATACGTTTGCATTGCATTGCAGCAAAAAAGTCAGCTTCTTAAGATGCGGAAGATATTTTACGCGTCATTCTCGAGTCCCCGGGGGAACCAAACATGGGTAAGAAGCAGCGCAGATCTGCGCAGTCGGTCTCTGACGAGACGAACAACCTCGCTCTAAACATCCGTCGTACTGCCATCTCGCTGGCCGTGGCCGCCGCGCTGCCGGGCGCAATGCTGGCGCCGCAGGTCGCGATGGCGCAGGACGACGGAGAAGAAGAAATGGAGGTGATCGAAGAGATCGTTTCCTACGGCAAGTTCCGCCAGAGCCTGGTCGACGCCATCTCGACGAAGCGCAACTCGTCATCGATCGTGGACGCGATCTCGGCCGAGGAAATCGGCAAGCTGCCGGACTCCAGTATCGCGGAGTCACTCGGCCGACTGCCTGGCCTGGCCGGCGAGCGGCGCGATGGCCGCACGAGCGGCATAACGGTTCGCGGTTTCAAGGAGGATTACACGGCGGTCACGCTGAACGGCCGTGAGCTGCTCGGCATCGGTGACAACCGCGGCGTCGAGTACGACCTGTATCCCTCGGAGATCATCAGCGGCGTCGTCGTCTACAAGACCCCGGATGCGGGTAAGACGCACCAGGGAATCGCCGGCATCGTTGACCTGCGTACGACGCGTCCGCTGGATACCAACCCGCATATCGTTGTCAACGCCAACTACGAGTCTAACGACCTGACCTCGGCGAACCCCGATTTCGACGACACGGGTCACCGCCTGGCGTTGAGCTACTCGGACGTGTTTGCCGACGACACGATCGGAGTCGCGCTGGCCGTGGCAACAACGGAATCGCCCAGCCAGGAACAGCAGTTCCGCGGCTGGAACTACTCGGACGTCACCAACATCGACACGTGGGGTGCTTCGGTCATCGAAGGGCCCGGCGTAACGCTCGATGGCACCGAGCGAGTTCTCGAAGGACATGACTCGTACGTGCGGTCGGCGATGCTCGAGCGCGACACGATCGCAGGCGTATTGCAATTCGCTCCCAACGACGACGTTACCGTCACGCTTGACGCCCTGTACATCGACTTCACCGAGAACAAGGTATTTCGCGGTGTCGAGGAAGCGCACGCCTGGGGGCCGCCCTCGCTGACCGTGCTGGATGTGGACAACGGATTCGTAACCCAGGGTTCGTTCGAAGGATTCCATTCGGTCGTGCGCAATGATGCCGAGGAGAAGGTCGCCGAATTGACGACCTACGGTGTCAACGTCGCCTGGGATATCAACGATGACTGGAGTCTCAACTTCGACGTTGCGACGAGCGAGTCCGACAAGCGCATTACGAACATTGAAAGCTATTCCGGCACGGGTCGTGCGGGACTCGCGGGTCGCCCGTTGACGTACCGGACCTGGACCATGCTGTCCAATGGCGTCATTTACAGCCCACACCCGACCGATTCCAGCCCGGACCTGTCCGACTGGAACGTCATGCAGCTCGCGGGCCCGCAGTCCTGGGGCGGCGGCATGGCAGGCTACGCGGACGACATCTGCCCGACCGAGGCCGCGTGCACTTCATCCGACGGGACGGTTCTCGACTACAATCACGCGCAGGACGGTTTCGTTAACGAGCCGGTTTTCGATGAAGAGCTGACGACGGCAAGGGTCGAGCTGACCCGGCCGCTCGAATTCGGCGTCTTGACGAACCTCACGGCCGGTGTGTACTACTCCAACCGCGAGAAGACCAAGGAAAACCGCGGCTTCTACCTGACGGCACCGACGTTCCCGAACGCCGAGCCGATTCCCGAGCAGTATCGCCTGGGAACGACGGACCTGAGCTTCCTCGGCATCGACGGCGGCATGGTCGCCTACGATGCGCTGGCCCTTTATCAGAGTGGCTATTACACGGCCTGGGGGGCAGCCCAGCTGCAGACCGATCGACTCGGCGACACCTTCGGTATTGAAGAAACCCTGCTGACCGGTTTCGTGACACTCGATTTCGATACCGAGTGGCGCGGCATGCCGGTCCACGGCAACTTCGGCGTACAAATCGTCAACGCCGACCAGGAAGCATTCGGGTATAGCGTCATCAGCAACGAGACCGGGTTGGTGGATGCGGTGCCTGTAACCGACGGCGATAGCTACACTGACGTCCTGCCGAGCTTGAACGTCAATCTCGAGCTTGCGGAAGATCATATCCTGCGCGCCGGCATTTCGAAGACCATGACGCGCCCGCGCATGGACGACATGCGGCCGAATTTCTTCTCGAGCTTCAACTTCAACTGGGCCAACGTGGTTTCCGCCAATCCCGAGTCGGGACCCTGGAGCGCGACCTCGGGCAACGCCAAGCTGAAGCCACTCGAGGCGAATCAGCTGGACCTGTCCTACGAGTGGTATTTCTCGGAGGACGGCTTCCTGGCAGCAGGCTGGTTCTACAAGGACCTCGTGAACTGGCATCGTGATGGCCAGACGATCGGCGATTTCACCAGCCTTTATATTCCCGGTTTCCACCAGGCCGAAGACCCGAACAACCCGGGCGAATTCGATTCCCCGGCGACGTTCCTCGGCATCGTGAACTTCCGGGAAGACGGGCTGGAGGGCTTCGTGCGCGGTATCGAGCTGCAGGGTAACCTGCCGTTTGGAACCTTGGCCGGGTCGCTCGAAGGTCTTGGAATGATCGCGTCGGCTTCGTTCTATGACGGGTCGCTCGACGATGGGTCGAACGTTCCGGGTCTCTCCGAGGAAACTTACCAGGGGACGCTGTACTACGAACGCGGCGGTTTCCAGGCGCGCGTTTCGTGGACCAAGCGAGACGACTTCAGGACGGAGTTCTACGGTCTCAGCCTGGCGCTGACGCCGACTATCGACCAGGGTGCGGAGATTATCGACGCCCAGATCGGCTTCGACTTCGGCCTGGCCGGTATCGACGCGCTTGACGGTCTGTACATCTCGCTGCAGGGTCAGAATCTGACCGACGAGGACACGTTGCAGACGACTGGCGATTCACGCGAGATTCTCAAGTACCAGTCGTTCGGGACCAACTACCTCCTCAACGTCAACTACAAGTTCTACTGAGATCGGACAATGTCAGGCCAAGAAACCCTGCCGGGCCTCCCGGCAGGGTTTTTTTTCGCCATGAGCCGGCTGGTAGAATGCACCGAGTGCGTTCGTATCGGCAGTCGACAACGAGAATCCCATGAGTGAAAGAACCCGCAAGGTAGTAATCGTAGGGGGTGGTACCGCCGGTTGGATGACCGCGGCCATGTTGAGTCGCCTGCTCGGCAACCAGCTTGATATCGAACTCGTCGAGTCGGACGATATCGGCATCATCGGCGTCGGCGAAGCCACCATTCCGCCGATCCAGAAAGTCAATGCTGCGCTCGACCTCGACGAACGAGAGTTTCTCAGGGAAACCAAGGCGTCGATCAAGCTCGCCATCAGGTTCGACAACTGGCGCGTGCCCGGGGAAGGCTATTTTCACACCTTCGGTTCGCCGGGCCGGAGCCAGGCGTTTTGCCATTTTCACCATTTCTGGGTAAGGGCTGCGCTGGCCGGTCACCAATCGACGATCTGGGACTACGACCTCAACTACCTGTGTGCCGCCGCCGGCAAGTTCGCCAAGCTGCAGGTCAAGGACCCGGTCTGGGAGATGCAGTATGCCTATCATTTCGACGCCGGGTTATATGGCCAGTACCTGCGGCGCTACAGCGAAAAGAAAGGCGTACGCCGGACCGAAGGCCTGATAGAGGACGTCAAACTCGACCCGGAGACCGGCTTCGTCCAGACGCTCGTGCTGAAGGGCGGCAAGGAGATAACGGGCGACTTGTTCGTCGACTGCTCGGGAACGCGCGGACTGCTCATCAAGCAGGCGCTCGAGACCGGTTTCGATGACTACGGTCGTTGGTTGCCCTGCGACCGGGCGATGGCGGTCCCGTCGGAGCGATTTGAAAAGACATTACCGTACACGCGCTCGATTGCGCATGCAGGCGGCTGGCAGTGGCGCATACCGCTGCAGCACCGCAATGGCAACGGACTCGTCTACAGCAGCCGGCACTACAGCGACGACGAGGCAGCCGATATCCTGCTAGGCAACCTCGAGTCGGAGGCGCTCGACGAACCGAAAATTATTCCTTTCCAGACCGGACGCACGGAGCAGCAGTGGAACCGGAACGTCGTCGCGGTCGGGCTCTCGAGCGGCTTCCTGGAGCCGCTGGAGTCGACCAGCATCCACCTGATCCAGACCGCCATCACCCGCCTGGTCACGTTCTTCCCCCATAACGGCGTAAAGGCGGAGCTGGCGGATGAATACAACCGGCAGTCGCAGGCCGAGTTCGAGTACATCCGCGATTTCATCATCCTGCACTACTACCTGAACGAGCGAAACGACGGCTTCTGGAAGGACGCGCGCGAAATGGCCGTTCCGGAGCGCGTCAAGAACAAGGTGGAACTGTTTCGTGCAACCGGCGCGCTGAGCAACGATCACATGGATATCTTCCTCGAGCCTTCCTGGCTGCAGGTCATGCTGGGGCAGGGGGTCATGCCCCGGGACTATCATCCACTGGCCGACACGCTGCCCGATAATCAGCTCGAGGAAAAGCTGGCGATGACGAGCAAGACGAAAATGCAGCCCATGGACCAGATACCGCCCCATGACGAGTTCCTGGAGATGTTCACCAAAGGCGCCTGACGCAGATGCCGAAGAAGATCGTCATACTCGGTGGCGGCACCGCCGGATGGATGGCCGCCAACCTGTTCGTGCAGCGCTGGTCCCCGGAGACGGTAACCGTCACGGTGGTCGAGTCGCCCGACATCGGCATCGTCGGCGTGGGTGAGGGTTCGACGCCGTTCCTCGAGCGTTTCTTTCGCCAGATCGGCGTCACGGACAGCGAGTGGATGCCGCGCTGCAATGCGACCTACAAGCTGGGTATCAGTTTCGTGGGCTGGAGCCCGGCGTCGGGGATCGATCGCTACAGCCATCCGTTCCTGTCCCAGGTCGATCATTTCACGGAACACGCTTTCGTAACCAACTGCCGGACGCGGCGCCTGGGTCTCGACGTCAACACGCAGCCCGACGATTTCTTTATCAACAGCCTGCTCGTGAACGAACGGAAGGGTCCGCAGGCGCCGGAAAATTTCCCGTTTACGATTGGCTACGGCTATCACTTCGATGCAGGGCTGCTCGGCCAATTCCTCGGCGAGCTGGCCGTGTCGCGTGGCGTAACGCACAGGCAAGACCGGATCGTTGACGTCGAGATGGCAGAGGATGGCAGTATCGCGTACCTGCTCAGCGAAGACGGCGGTCGAATCGAGGCGGACATGTTTGTCGATTGCACCGGGTTCGCCTCGCTGTTGATGCAGAAGGCGCTTGGCGTCAAGTTCGAGAGTTTCAAGTCCAACCTGTTCAACGACTCGGCCGTTGTCATGCCGACTCCGGCTGTCGATGCACCGCGTCCGGAGACGGTGTCTCATGCACTGACCAGCGGCTGGTGCTGGAACATCCCGCTGACCAATCGTTTTGGCAATGGCTATGTCTACAGTTCGGACTTTATCTCGGCCGACGATGCGGAAACCGAGCTGCGGGGCTTTCTCGGCATGCTCGACAGCGGCGAGCAGGCGCGGCACCTGAAGATGAACGTGGGGCAACTCGAAAAGCATTGGGAGAAAAACTGCCTGGCGCTCGGTTTGTCACAGGGATTCATAGAGCCGCTCGAGGCCACGGCGCTGTTGCTCGTGCAGCAGGCGATCGAGATGTTCATGGCCCGCTACGAGAATGGCGGCTTTACGGCGGAGCATCGCGACGATTTCAACGTCAAGGTGCACGAGCGCTTCGAACGCGTTCGCGACTACATCGTGGCGCATTACAAGCTCAATACCCGCGATGACAGCGAGTATTGGAAGGCCAACACGAACAACATGGAGTTGTCCGGGTCGCTGCGGCACATCCTGGATGTCTGGTATCGACGGGAGGACCTGACGCGGGAGATTCAACGCCAGGGCATCGAGTCGCACTTCACGTCCATGTCGTGGCATTGCCTGTTGTCCGGCTATGGCGCCTATCCCCCGCTGGCTGACGATCAGCCGGGCAGGGGCGACCGCTTCGTCGAACAGGGCATAGCCGAGTTCCTGCGGCGCTGCAGCCTCAATTTCAGCAGCCACCAGGACAACCTGGACGCGCTGCACCGGAGTCAGTAGCGATGCGATGCCTCCCCGCTTGGATCGCGGTATTCGTGGCACTCGTCCTGCAGGCCTGCGGCGGCGGTGGCGGCGGATCGCCGCCGGTCGTGCAGCCCCCGCCATCCGGCGATACCGTGACGATCTATTACCTGCGCGCCGACCCGTCGTACGACGGCTGGGGCCTGCACCTGTGGGGCGATGCGCTCGCGGCAAGCACGAGCACGACGTGGGCGTCGCCGCGGTTACCCGATCGCATCGAGAACGACGCAGCGGTATTCGAGATCCCGGTCACCAACATGGCTGGGGCGCTGAACTTCATCGCCCACAACGCCGACCTCAAGAGCCCGGTCTACGACATGAGCATCGTGCCGCAGAACTTCGGCACCGAGGCCTGGCTCGTGCAGGATTCGGTTGCGGCCCTGAACGGCGCCATCGGCACGCCGTTTGCGACCGAAGCGGCAGCGCACGCGGCGCTGCACGACCTGGGCAATGCATCCGCATCGCTCGACCTGGCGGCCGTGACGCCGTTGCCGACGGACTCCGGCCTGGCCATCGACTGGGCGGACTCGGCCGCATTCGTCGAGATCTACGTGCGCGGCTACCTGGACTCCGACGGCGACGGAGTCGGTGACCTGCAGGGGCTGATCGCGAAGCTCGACTACCTGCAGGAACTCGGCATCCAGGGAATCTGGCTGATGCCCGTATTCGAAAGCGCCGACAACGACCACGGCTATGCCGTTGCCGACTATCGTGCGATCGAGAGCGACTACGGCACGATGGCGGATTTCGAAACGCTGCTGGCCGAGGCCCATGCGCGGGGTATCGCGGTCATCGTCGATTACGTGATGAACCATGCCGCCAGCACCAACCCGCTGTTCCTCGATGCGACCACCGGGCCGGCCAGCGACAAGTACGACTGGTTCGTCTGGGAGGCCGTCGAGCCGCAGGGCTGGAACACGTTTGCCGGCGACCCCTGGCGCAACAACGGCAACGGCTGGTACTACGGCGTGTTCTCGGCATTGATGCCCGACTTCAATCTCGACAACGCCGCGGTCGTCGAGTACCACAAGGACAATCTGCGTTTCTGGCTCAACAAGGGCGTCGACGGGTTCCGTTTCGACGCCGTTGGCGTGTTGTTCGAGAACGGCGCGAGCGGCTGGAACAACCAGCCCGAAAACCACGTGCTGCTCGGCGAGATGCGGGCCCTGGTCGAATCCTACGGCAAGCGTTTCCTCGTGTGCGAGGCGCCCGACGACCCCGCGGCCTATGCCGCCGCGTCGTCTTGCGGGCGCGCGTTCGCGTTCCAGGTGCCGGGTGCGATCTTCGGCTCGGTGCGCAACGGCTTGGTCGACAGCGCCGTGTTGTCGGCACTGGCCGGTGCGGACGCGGCGCGACTCGCCTGGATCCTGTCGAACCACGACAGCTTCGCCGGGGACCGTCCCTGGAACCAGTTGAACGGCGACGTCGCCGCCTACAAGCTCGCCGCGGCGATCTATGTCCTCGCCTCGCACAACCCGTTTTCCTACTACGGCGAGGAAGTGGGCATGGCCAATGCGGCGGCACTGGCAGGTGACCATGCGCTGCGCACGCCGATGAGCTGGACCTCGAACACGGTCACCGCCGGCTTTACGACCGGCACGCCGTTCCGCGCGCTCTCCGGCAATGTTGCGACCAACAACGTGGCGGACGAGCAGGGTGTCGCCGACTCGCTGCTGGAGCACTATCGAACGCTCTTCCAGGTGCGCGCCGCCTTCCCGGTCGTCGGCGGCGGTACGGTGGTCCCGCTTTCCGGCGCGGGCGAGGCCGTGCTGGTGCTGCGCCGCGAGGACGCCAGCGCCCGTGCGGTCATCGCGGTGAACCTGTCTTCAGCGGCGCGCCAGGTGAGCGTTGCGACGGAGCTGGCGAACACGGCCTTCCAGGGCGTGTTCGGGGTTTCCGGCCAGCGTTCGACCGACGGCAGCGGATTTCTCGTCGTGGACGTGCCGGCGCAGGGTGCTGTCGTCTACCACGCGCCGCTGCCCTGATTGCGTGGCGGGCTAGACCTGGCCCGTTACCAGGGCCGCACCACAAATAAAGGCCGCGGCCAGCGCGATCAGCGCGACGACCCCCTGCGGGTGCCGCAGCTGCACGTGGATCTTGATCATCTCCATTGCGCTGACTTTCCGGGCATCGGCCAGGCGGGGTAGCAGCTTGCCGCTGATAGCGTCATCGCTGTAGATCCGGGCCGCGGGGCGCCCCAGGATGACCACGGCGTCCTGTGTCGCGATCGACGTGTCGTCGTAGCGCACGTCCCGGATCGGGCTGGTGGAGGTGCGTCCCGCGTGATCGCGCAGCGTGAGCATCCCGCCGGCCACGCGTATCGACGTGCCGTGGTTCGCCCGGTGGACCCAGGCCATCATGACGACGACCAGCAGCATGCCGGCCAACGGGGCGAGCAACGCTGCGCCGACGTCGGGTTCGTCGGACGACGCCAGCATCGCGGCGATCAGTGCGATCGAGCCAAGCAGCAGGATGCTGAACAGTCCGATCACCAGCGACAAGCGGCGCAGCAGCCCGGGATCCGGTTCGAGATACAGCGGCTCGCTGTCGGCGGGCTCGGTTGCAGCGGCCGTGTCGCGGCGAGCGCCGGCTTCCGTGCCGGATGTCCTGTTCATGCCGACCGCGAGGCCGCGCACCAGCAGGGCAAGCAGTATGAACACGACCAGGGCGATGCCGAGGTAGCCATAGAGCCGGTAACGCTGCCGCTCGAGCCGGGATGCCGCGAGGATCGTCTCGAGTCCCTCCGACTCGAGGTCGGGCAGGCGCTCGCCGGCCCGTGTCAGCCGCAGGACCCGGTCATTATTCCAGTCGCTGACCCATACCTCGTCGCCGACCGGCAGGACGGCGATCGGGTCGGCCTGGGAGGGCAAGCCGACGGCCCGCAGGAACTTCCATTGCGCGTCGAAAACGTACAGGCCGCCCTGGTCCATCGCGGTCTTCATGACATTGACCCACCACTCCTCGCCGATTCGCACGAAGTGGCTGGGCCAGCGCCGGCCCGCGGTCTGCGCGGCGGGCGGCACGACATCGTGGCTCAGCAGCAGCGCGCCGAACGTCGCCGTCTGCGGATCGACGGCGCGCACGACGTGGTTGTTGGTGTCGGCTACCAGCAACTGCCCGGCGTGCAGGCGGACCTGGTTCGGGAAGTGGAAACCCGCGGCTGGCTGCGCCAGTTCACGACCATCCGGCGAGTACTTGCGCAGCAGGTGTCGTGTCGTATCCGCGACGTATACCTCGTCTGTTGCCGGGTCGATGTAGAGGCCGAACGCGGCCTTGAAGTCGATGCCGGGCGAGCCGAACTGCGCGCACTCGAGGCTGGCCAGGTTGCAGCGGTACAGGCCGCTGCCGGGCGTTTCGGGCATCAGCGGGTTCGCGTTGGTCCGGCGCTGGAACGCGCGCAGGTTGTCGAGGAACGAGCGCGGATCGGGGCCGCGGCGCAGCAGTACGTCACCGTCGGCGAAAAACGCGATGCCGCCCAGCAGCACCTCGACGTCGAGGTTGCCGAGATCATGTGTCGCTCGATAGGTGCCGTCGCCGTCGTGCTCGACGAGCTGGTTCTGGATCTGGACGTAGTGGCGGCCATCGGGCCCGGTCAGCAATTCGGCCGGCCCGCCGATGGCCGCGGCCGCACCCGAACCCGCGGTCCAGATGGCAAGGGCCACCACGGTCAGGAACAGGACGACGGCGACGACGGCCGGATGTACATCGGAATTCATCCGTGGAATTCTAGGATTTCCCGGCGGGCACCGCCGTGAGGTGGCTCTCAGTTGCCGGGGACCGGTCGTTTTCGGCGCTACCGGCACCTGTGGTTACAATGTGCAGGTGCCGCTACCGATCCTGAAAACGCCTCGCCTGCAACTAAGACCCTTTACCGAGGGGGATGCGCCGGACGTACAGCGGCTTGCCGGGGCACGCGAAATCGCCGATACGACCCTCACCATTCCGCATCCCTACGCGGACGGCCTGGCCGAACAGTGGATCGCGGGCCACGCACCGGCGTTCGAGGCGGGGACGCACGCGGTGTTTGCGATCGTGCTGCGCGACGGTGGACAACTGGTCGGCACGATCGGCCTGACGATCGATCGCAGTATCGACAAGGGCGAGCTCGGTTACTGGGTAGGCAAGCCGTACTGGGGCAGGGGCTACTGCACGGAAGCCGCTACCGCAATTCTCGACTACGGGTTTGCAACCCTCGGGCTGAACCGCGTCAGCGCCCGGCACCTCGTCCGCAATCCCGCCTCCGGTCGTGTGCTGCAGAAGATCGGCATGACGCGCGAGGGACGGGCGCGCCAGGACACGGTCAAGTGGGGCAAGTACGAGGACCTGGTGCTTTGCGGCATCCTGCGCAGCGAGTGGCAGGAGTTACGCAACGCCTAGCCTCATCCGGGGCGCTCAGCCCGGTTCGGCCAGGAAGACCGCGGCCGAGCGCGGCGCCAGGCTCAGGCGGAGGCGATTGCCTTCCGCCCTGGCCCGGACACCGTCCTGGAGGAGACTTTCGTACGCGCCGTCCGCGAGGCTCGTCGCGACGCGTGCCTCGAGCGGCTCGTCGCCGACGTTGATCACGATGTGCCCGCGCGATCCCCGGGCAAAGGAAACCAGGTTGCCCCGGGCTTCCATGTGCCGCAGCGGCGCGCCGGCCACGGCGCGGCGGAAGGCGATCATCGTGGTGGCCAGCGGCCGGCGGTGCTCGCACACCCAGTCCGAGCCGCAGCCCGCCGCCGGGTCGTGCGGCGAAGTCACGGGTACGGGATCGTCGTCCTCGTCGAAGGCGTAGCTCGACATCAGCACGGGGTAGCCGTAGGGGTAGGCAAGCGTGAAGACCGTGGCCAGGTCGTAGGCGCCAGCATTCTTGTAGTTGAGGATGTCGTCGCCGAGATGGCTGCGCTGCGAGTCGTGGTTGTCGATGAAGACGACGGCCTGGTCGGCTGCGAGCCAGCCATCGCCGCCGATCCCGCCGAGCGCCTCGACGTCGTGACGCAGGAACGCATCGACGAGGACCGAAGCGAACCGGAATTCCGTGACCAGGCCAAAGCCCGCGTAGTCCTCCGCGGTAATCGGTTCGCCGCCGCGGTCGATGACTTCCTGGAACACGACCGGGCTGCCGTCGACATGCGCCAGGATGGCACGCATGTCGTCCGCCGCGATGTGCTTGACCGCATCGAGGCGAAAGCCTGCAACGCCGAGGCTCAACAGGTCGTTCAGGTAGGCGCCGAGCTTCGCCTGGACCGACGGCCGGCCGGTATCGAGGTCGGCCAGCCCGCCGAGCTGGCAGTTCTGGACTTCCCAGGCGTCCTGGTAATTGCCGATCCGGTTGCCGTTGCGGCCACAGTGGTGGAATTCATCGTACTCGTACGGCACGGGATAGCTGAACTCGGTGTAGCGCGAGCCCGCGACGCCTGCGCCGACGCCGACGTCCGCCATGTGATTGATGACCGCGTCGGCGTAGATACCGACGCCGGCTGCCTTGCAGCGCGACACCATCTCGGCGAATTCGGCGCGCGTTCCGCCGCGGCTCTCGACCCGGTAGCTGACCGGCTGGTAGCGCGTCCACCACTGCGGCCCCGGGATATGTTCCTGTGGCGGTGAAACCTGTACTGCCGTGTAGCCGGCGGGGCCGAGATGCTGCTCGCATTCGAGCGCGACGTCCGGCCAGCGCCACTCGAACAGCTGGACGAACGCGCCGTCGCGGAGCGCCGCCGGGGTGCCGGTGGACGCCGGGTGCTGACCGCAGGCGGTGGCGAGCAGGAGCAAGGGAAGCAGGGATCTAGTCTTCACGAACACGTGTCCAGGCAAGCGTGGAAACAATGAGCGCTACGGCGGAAACGACGAAAATGATGCGCAGGTCCGCGGCGCGGCTGACGAGCAGGCTGATGCCCAGGCTGACCACGAGCTGCGGCAGCACGACCGACAGGTTAAAGAGCCCCATGTAGAGGCCCATTTCCTCGCGGCCGATCTTCTGCGAAAAAATGGCGAATGGCAGGCTCACGATCGAGGCCCAGCCGACGCCGACAACCGCCATCAGGACGTAGATCGTCAGCGGCGACGAGCCCATGAAATAGAGTCCGATGTAGCCGGCGGCCATGACGCCCAGCGCCGTCGCATGCGTCCTGACGCGGCCGATTCGCTCCGTCAGCGGCTCCAGGGCGAGCACCGGCAATGCCGCGCCCACGGCGCTCAGTATCAAAAAGCCCATCGAGCCGACGCGGCCGACATCGATCTCGTTGAGCGAGGTCAGAACGCTCTGCAGGTAGATGACCATGAAGACGAACATGGTCTGCACGCCGATCCAGCTGAACGAGTGCGCGGCGAGGACCTGGCGAAAACCGACCAGGTGATTGCGCGCCGTGTCACCGCCGGTCTCGCGATCGAACAACGCGCGCACCACGAGGATGACGGTGAGGATCGCGCAGACGATTTCCGCGTAGTAGTGATCGTGCTCGATGCCGGCGAGGCGCAGGGTCATGGCGTAAATATCGTAGACCAGGAATCCCCACAGCGGCTGGATTGCCATCAGCACGCCGACGAACGAGGTCTTGCCGGCCGCGGCCGTCTCCTGCTCGTCGGTGTTCAGGGATTCCGGTTCCTCGACCAGGAAAGGCGGTACCAGGGAGAACAACAGGACCAGCACGACCGCCACGTAGATCAGCACGTAGTTGTCCCAGATCGCGCCAATCGCGTAGGCACCGACCCCGAAGCTGCCCGAGACGGTCTGCATCCAGGTATAGCCCTTGGTGCGCTCGACGCCTTCCGGTGTTACGTCGGCGATGATCGAGCGCGTCGGGTTGAAGCCGACGTTGATTGCGAAGTCGAGCGACAGAACGACGATGAGTGCGATGCCGAGGATGCCCTCGAAACCGAGCGCCGCCGAGATGATGTCGATATTCGGCAGCGCCAGCAGGGTCAGCGCCGCGACCGTCCCGCCGACGAGAATGAAGGGGCGCCGGCGGCCGCGCCATAGCCAGACGCGATCGCTCCAGACGCCGATGATGACCTGGCCGAAGATACCGGCTATCGGACCCGCCGCCCAGACGAGACCGATATCGTGGATGTCCAGCCCGTAGCGGGTCGTCAGGATCCAGCTCAGCGCGGAAATCTGTACTGACAATGCGAAACCGAGTGCCGTGGCGGGAAGCGCCAGGATCGCTAGAAACGTATTGCTCAGGTTCTTCTGCATCGCCAGCATGTCGTCAGTCCTTGTTGTTATCCGTGCCGAGCAGGAAAGCCAGGGGTATGTGCACGCGCTCGTTCCACGCGTTCTCGCTGTGCCCCGCACCCTCGAACTTGCGGGTCTGCCACAGCGCCCCGGGCTGGTACCCGAGCGCGCGCATCACGGCGTCCACCTGCCGCTGGTGCGGTTCGTATTGCGCGTCGAGTTCAGCCGTGCCGAAATCGAAGTAGATGCGATGCGCGCCCGGGGGCGGGATGCCGTCGCGCAGGAAGGCGAGGAACGGCTCGTTGCCCGGCGCGTTGTCGGCCATCATCGTGGAAGGCCAGTGCGTGGACACGCACGCCGCGCCGCCGAACACGTCCGGGTGGCGGATCAGTCCGTACAGGGAGATGAGTCCACCCATGCTCGAGCCCATCAGGAAGGTATCGTCGCGGCCCGGGCGGGTGGCGTAGTTCGCGTCGACAAACGGCTTGAGCTCCTCGACGATGAACCGCAGGTACGCCTGCGAGGTCGGTTCGGAGTCCATGTAGTCGCGCATCCTGTCCCGGTACTCGGGAGCCAGGTCCCAGGCTTCCCGTGGCAGGTACTCGGCGATGCGCTGCGGCGTGTTCCAGATGCCGACGACGATCGTGTCCGCGGCCTCGCCACGATCGATAAGGTCCTGCAGCGTTTCGTCGATGCCCCAGTCGGTCCGGGTGTAGTACGACCACTCCGGGTTGAAGAGATTCTGACCGTCGTGCGCGTACAGCACCTTGTAGGTTTTGTCGGAATCCCCGTAATCGGCCGGGAGCCAGACATCGATGTGCCGCGGCGGGACGTGGCGGGAGGCAAAGCTCGCGTGCCGCACGATCTCCTGGCGGCCGACGCCGAGCACGGCGGACTCGAGCGGCGCGAGGCGCATCGTCGCGGCGCCCTCGCCATTGTCTACCAGCAGCCGCGCGTTACCGGTGCCGCGCAGCCGCTCGTCGAGTACGTAGCGGCCGTCGCTCCGCTGCCACTCGCCGACCAGGTCGGACGGAATGCGGAGCGTCACTTCCTGCGCGTTTTCGTCGTCGAAGTTGCTCACCACGAGGTACTGTTCATCCCGGTCCCAGCGTGCAAACGCGAACAGCTTGTCGTTACCCGTGGCCAGTGGCCGGTAGTTGCCTGCGGCAAAGACGTCGTCGCGGCTCAGGTTCAGGAGGCGCGCGTAGAATTCGCGCAGGCGTTTCTCCCCGTCGGTCAGCTGGCCGCCGTCGAACGCGCCGCCGTTCATCCAGCGCTGGTGCGCGGGCACGCCCCAGTAGTCGAAGATGGTCGTGCGCGTCGGGTCGCCGAAGCCCGCGTCGCCGTCGCCGGGCTCGCCGACCGCCTGGCCGAAGTACACCATGGTCGGCGACCGGCTGAGCAGGGCGGACACGACCATCGCCGGCCTGGCCCTCTCGGCGTCACCCGCGAAGGCGGGGCTGGCGATGCGTTGCTCGTCATGATTCTCGAGGAAGTGCAGCATGTGTTCCGCGATATCGAGCACCTCGCCGTGCACGGGCGCAATGGCAGCGGTACTCGCTTCGCCGCGCATGATCGGCTTCAGTGTGTCGTACAGGCCGACCTTGTCGTACAGGTAATCCATGCGGCCGAGCTGCAGGTAATCGCGGTACAACGACGGGTTGTAGACCTCGGCCAGCAGGAATGCGTCGGGGTTCGCGGCCCTGATAGAGGAGTTGAGGTAACTCCAGAACTCGACCGGCACCATCTCGGCCATGTCGTAGCGAAAGCCGTCCACGCCTTTCGCGGTCCAGTACAGGACGATGTCGCGAAACTTGGTCCAGCTGTCGGGCACGTCCCTGTCCTTCCAGAAAGCCGCGTGCTCGGCCGTGCTCCAGCCGCGCGCCTCCCCGGGCAGGCGGTCGAACGCGTAGCTGCCGTCGGGCCGCACGCCATAGTTCATCTTGACGGTTTCGTACCAGTCGTTGAAAGCCGGCTGCGGCGCACGCGCGCCGTTGCCGGTCCACTTGGCCGGCGACTCGTCGAACTTGCCGTCCACGAGCGGGTGGGGCTCGCCGCCGAGCGGCGCGTAGTCGTCAGGAAACGCGGGTACCTGGAAATCCTCGCCGACCACGTAGTAGAAGTTGTTGTCGCGCGCCCACTCGACCGACGTGTCGTCGCCGGCGCCGAAGTCCTCGACGCCTTCCGGGCGTGAGATCGACTCGTAGTTGCGCGCGACGTGATTGGGCACGATGTCGATGATGACCCGCATGCCATGCCTGTGCGTGCGCTCGATCAGCGCCTCGAACTCCTCGAGCCGCCGTGCCGGGTCGACGGCCAGGTCCGGGTTGACGTTGTAGTAGTCCTTGACCGCGTACGGCGACCCGGCGCGCCCCTTGATGACGTCCGGGTCGTCGTCGCTGATGCCGTAAGCGGTGTAGTCGCGCACGAGCGCGTGGTGGGGCACACCCGTGTACCAGATGTGGGTCGTACCGAGTTCGCGAATGCCCGCAAGCGCCGCGTCCGTGAAATCGGCGAACTTGCCGACGCCGTTTTCCTCGATCGTGCCCCAGGCCTTGTTCGCCGTGCTGGTATTGCCGAACAGGCGCGTCATGACCTGGTAGACGACCGCTTTCTCGGGCACCGGCTGCGGGTTGATCTCGAGCGTGCTCGCGGCGTGGTCCCAGTCGACCCGCACGGTGAGCGTGCGGGCGCGCCTGTTGCGCAGCACGCGCACGCCCTCGCCGTTGAATCGGGCCGCGGTCACCGGCGCGTCCCAGTTATGGATGACGATCGTGAGTTCGCGGGACTCGGGACGACCTTCGTAAGCGCCGCCGTCGCGGCGCAGGTCGATGGCCAGCGAGTCCTGCTCCTGCGTGGCCCGGAACCGGAGCAGTTCGAAGCGGCCCTGCTCGAGGCTGAGCCGGCTGGAGCCGTCGTCGTCGTACATCTGCCCGGTTGCGTCCGGCACGGACGCATCGGCGTAATAATGCAGTGCGAGCTTCTCGCTGGTGTAGTCACGCGTGGTCTGGATCGTGTCGATCATCGGGACGAACGACCCGGCACGCACCAGTACCGGGATGGTCTCGGGCCCGATGTCGATCGACGCGGTCGCGTTCCCTTCGTGGCGGGTCCCGTCCCAGAAATCGAACCACACGCCCTGCGGCAGGTCGACGTCCACCGACCGCGTACCGGGCTCGGTCACCGGGTGCACGAGGAAGGCGTCGCCCCAGAGATAACTGTCGCCGACGTCGATCAGTTGCGGGTCGGTCTCGTCCTCGAAGAACAGCGGCCGCATCAGCGGCATGCCCGTCGTACTGTTCTCCCAGGCGAGCGTGTAGTTGTAGGGCAACAAGCGGTAGCGCAGGCGAATGAAGTCACGCACGATATTGCGCGTCCGGCGTTCCTGGAACACGGGCTCCGGCGGCCACTGCTCGTCGGCATGGGGGCGGTACACCGGCTGGAACACGCCGTATTGGAGCCAGCGAACATAGGACTCGTCGTCGAACGTATCGACCTGCGCGAAACCGCCGAGGTCGGAGTGCGTGTAGGCGAGTCCCAGCAACCCCATCTGCAGCGACAATTCGACCTGCGGCTTGAGACCGCCCCAGTGGCGGGCGACGTCGCCGGTCCAGGGGATCACGCCATAGCGCTGCGAGCCCGCGAACCCGGAGCGCATCATGATCATCGGCCGCATGCCGGGGAAATCACGCACCTGGTTCTCGTAGATCATGCGGGCCCAGGTATGGCCGTAGGCGTTGTGCAACTCGTCGCCCGTGGCCGTCATGCCGTGCTCGCTGACGTGATGACGGATGTCGCCCGGGTGCACCTCGGGTTCGCCGAGGTCGCCCCAGCTGCCGGCAATGCCCTGGTCGAACAGGGCCTTGTAGGGCTGCCAGAACCAAGCGCGCGCCTGCTCGTCGAAGATGTCGACCAGGCCCGTGTTGCCGAAATAGAAGTCGTAGGTGTAGGGCTCGCCGGCATCGTTGCGCGCGATCGCACCGTTGCTCACGGCATCGTCCCACCGGTCCGACGTCGTCAGCACGAAGGGCTCGGTGACCGGAACGGTCCTGACACCGTCGCGGGCGAAATCCGCGATCATGTCCTCGGGCGACGGCCAGGCCGCCCGGTCCCAGTCGAGACGGCCCATGTGCCCCTTGATGTCGGGACCGAACCAGTAGATGTCGAGCACGATCGCGTCGAGCGGGATGCGGTGGCGCTTGAAGCGCCTGACGACGTCGCGCGCCTGTTTCTCGCTGCGGTAGCCGAAGCGCGATGCGAAGTTGCCGAACGCCCAGCGCGGCGGCAGCGGCTGGCGGCCCGTGACGTCCGTGTAGTTCCCGATGAGCGCGGGGTAACTGTCCCCGGCCAGCACCAGGTAGGCGGTGCGTCCGCCGGCGGCCGCGAACTGCAGCACGTCCTCGTCGGTGGCCCCGATGTCGAGCCAGCCGCTGGCACTGTTGTCGAACACGATGACGTACTTGTCGGATGACATGACGGCCGGGAGGCCGTAGTACATCTGGCTCGACTGGGTTGTGTAGCCGTAATGCGCCCTGTTGTACAGCGGCATGCGGTGCCCGCGGCGGTCCATGCCCAGCACCCGCTGGCCGCCGCCCAGGATCTTCTCGCCCTTGTCGAGCCGAAACCGAAAGCCCGCCTGGTCCTCGTCCGCGAAGAACCCCGACGCTTCCTCGACCAGGGGCTGTCCGGCGCGGTAATAGCGGATGCGCAGCGGCGACTTCTCGATGACGGCCGTCAGCTCGTCAGCAGCGAAGGTCAGCGTGTCGCCGGACTCCTCGAGGCGAGCATGCAGCTGCGGCGGTGAACCGGCCAGGGCGAACGACGGCAGCTGCTTGCTGCCGGTGGCGGCGTAGTGAACTTCGAAGCCGGCTTCGTCGATGACGGTAAGGCGCAGTTGCCCGGCGTCGGTCGTGACCAGCAGCGACTGCCCCTGCTGCTGGTGCGACTGGTAATTGCCGAAGGCCGCCCAGGCGGGCGCAGCCCAGGCCGCGAGCAAAGCCGCGGCGAAAATTGCAGCCAGTCTCATCATTCGAGTTCGAGGATCATGACCGACAGCGGGTCGAGCTCGAGCAGTGGCGCGAGTTCGACGCGGCGCCCACTGATGACGTCGGTGCCCGACGTGAAGCCGTCGAGGCGCTCGGCGAAGCGCGCGGTATCGAGCTCGACGGACTCCCCGGCGCGATTGAAGACGGCCATCACGGTGTCGTTGCCGTCGTACCGGAAATAGCAGTAGACGTTGCCGACGGGCGTGAACTGCATCAGCTTGCCGGTATGAATGACCGGGGCCTGCTTGCGCCAGTTTAGGAGTTTCTTCATGAACGCCTGGGCGGCAAGTTCCTGTGCAGTCAGTCCCTCGCCGGTAAACGCGTTCTTGCGATGATCGGCCCAGCCGCCGGGGAACTCCGCGCGCAGGGCGCCATGGCTGTCGGTCCCCGGGTGCGACATCAGGACCTCGGTGCCGTAGAAGATCTGCGGTATGCCGCGCATCGTGGCATAGAAGGCGATCGCCATGCGCCACAGCGCCTCGCTCTCGTCGAGCTGGGTGAAGATGCGGCTCATGTCGTGGTTGTCCGGGAAGATGACGAGGTTCATCGGCTCCGGATAGAGGAAGTCGTGGCCCAGGATTTCGTACACCGGCGTCCAGACGCTACCCCACGGGGGTTCGTCGGCCTGCAATACGCCTGCCAGGCTGATCTGCAGCGGGAAGTCCATTACGCCGGGCAGGTACGAGAGATAGCCGTCGTGGTTCTGTTTGCCGCGCTGCCAGTAGGAGACGATCGCCGGGCTCGGGCTCCATTCCTCGCCGACCATGTTGAAGCCCGGGTACTCCTGCATGATGCGCCGTGTCCATTCGGTCATGAAGTGCTTGTCGGGGTACGGGTAGGTGTCCTGGCGAACGCCCGACAGGCCCGCATACTCGATCCACCAGATCGCATTCTGCACCAGGTAGTCGGCCAGCAACGGGTCACGCTGGTTGAGGTCGGGCATGGTGTCGGCGAACCAGCCGTCGGCATGGCCGGCCTTGTCGAAGTCCGAGGCGTGCGGGTCCTGGTTGGTCGTGCGCGCATGGGTCGACATCGGACGCGTATCGGCGGCGTTGAGCCAGGTCGCCGTCGGCAGGTCGTCCATCCACCAGTGCTCGCTGCCGATATGATTGACGATCATGTCCATGATAATGCCGATCCCGCGGGCGCGAGCCGCGGCGACCAGCTCGCGGTATTCCTCGTTGCTGCCGAAGCGCGGGTCGACCTTGTAATAATCGGTCGTCGAATAGCCGTGGTAGGAGGAACGCTGCATCGCGTTGTCGAGAACCGGGTTGAGCCACAGCTGGGTAAAGCCCATGTCCGCCAGGTAGTCGAGCCGCTGGCGGATGCCTTCGAGATCGCCGCCGTGGCGTCCGTAGTCGTCGTCGCGATCCAGCGCGTCGGCATACCCGTCGATCGTGTCGTTGGCAGGCCGCCCGTTGGCGAAACGGTCCGGCGTCAGCAGGTAGATGACGTCGCTGCTGTCGTAGGTGCCGACGTGCCCGGGCGTACGCGGCCGCAGTTCGTAGTCGAGTACCACGCTGGTCCCGCCGCGGCTGAGCCGGATCGGGATCGTGCCGGGCCGGGCCTCGGGCGTCACTCGCAGGTACAGGAACAGGTAGTTGTCGCTGGCGACGCGCACGGTACGCGCGAGTTCCACGCCCGGGTAATCGATCGCGGCCTCGAACGTGCCGGTTTCATGCCCGTGGACGAGGACCTGCAGTTCCTCGTGCTCGAAACCGGTCCACCAGAACGGCGGTTCGATCCGGTCGACCGGCCCGGCCAGGCCGAGCGGGCTGACAGCCAATAGCAGCCATGCTGCGAGTGCTCGTACGCGCATTTTTCCCCCCTGCTTGTCTGTATCAATAGTAGTCATTTCAAGGTGTTGCAGGGGATGAATACGTTTGCATGCGAACCGGCCGGGCGTGCCAGTTGGTACACTGCCCGGATGCGACAAGTTTCCTTTCGAGCGCGCCGCGCGCTGCTGTTCGCCGCAACACTGCTCCTGGCCACGCCGGCCGCGGGCGTCGAGGTGGCCTCGCCCGATGGGCGCATCACGGTCGATCTCCTGGTAACCGAGCGGGCGGAACCGGCCTACCGGGTGCGTTACGGGGAGGAGACCGTCGTCGGCGAATCGCGTCTCGGCCTGCGCTTCGCCGATCATCCGCGGCTCCAGCGGGGCTTTCGCATCGCGGCAAAGGGACAGCGCAGCGTCGACACGACCTGGGAGCAGCCCTGGGGTGAGCGCCGCATCGTGCGGGACCGTTACAACGAGTTGTTCGTGACGTTCGAGTCGACCCGAGGGGATGCACGGCGTTTCGGAGTGCGCGTCCGGGTCCACGACGACGGCGTCGGGTTTCGCTACGAACTGCCCGACCAGGAAGCGTACGCCGGCGAACTCCGGCTCGTCGACGAGCTGACCGAGTTCCGCCTGCCGCTCGACGCGACAGCCTGGTGGATACCGGGCTTCGCCTGGAATCGTTACGAGTTCGTCTACACGCAAAGCGGCATCGATGCGATCGAGCGGGCAGCGACCCCGATGACGCTCCGCCTGCCGAGCGGCGTCCACCTGAGCCTGCACGAAGCGGCTCTGCGGGACTATGCGGGCTACGTGCTCGACCAGCGGCGCGCCGGCGTCTTCCGCACCAGCCTGGCGCCGTGGTCGGACGGCGTCCGGGTCAGGGCGCGGACACCGCTCGTGACGCCCTGGCGGACGATCCAGGTCGCGCCCGACGCGGTCGGGCTGCTCAATTCGGACCTGGTACTGAATCTCAACGAGCCCAACGCACTCGGCGACGTATCCTGGGTCGAGCCCGGCAAGTACGCCGGCATCTGGTGGTCGATGCACCTCGGTCTCGAGACCTGGGGTTCGGGCGAACGCCACGGGGCGACGACGGCCAACGCGCAACGGTACCTCGACTTCGCGGCGGCGAACGGCCTGGCCGGTGTGCTCGTCGAGGGCTGGAACACCGGCTGGGACGGTGACTGGTTCCATAACGGCAACATTTTCAGCTTCACCGAGGCGTACCCGGATTTCGACATTCGGGCCGTCGCCAGGTATGCGCGCGACCGGGGAGTGAGGCTGATCGGCCACCACGAAACCTCGGGACACCTCAGCAACTACGAATCGCAGATGGAGGCGGCGTTCGATCTCTACGAGTCGCTCGGGGTGCGCCAGGTGAAGACCGGCTACGTGGCGGACGGCGGTGACCTGCGGCGTGTCGACGAACGGGGCATCACGCATCACGAATGGCACGACGGGCAGTTCGCGGTGAATCACTTCGAGCGCGTGCTGCGCGCAGCCGCGCGGCGCAGGATCAGCATCAACACGCATGAACCGGTCAAGGATACGGGGCTGCGCCGGACGTTCCCGAACTGGCTCAGCCGCGAGGGCGCGAGGGGGCAGGAATACAATGCCGGCTGGTCGGCGCCGAACCCGACGGATCACACGGCGACGCTGGCCTTCACGAGGATGCTGGCCGGCCCGATGGACTTCACGCCCGGTATCTTCGACCTGACGCACCACGGCCCCGAGTCCGGGTACCGGGTCAGGACCACGCTGATGCACCAGCTGGCCCTGTACGTCGTGCTGTACAGCCCGATCCAGATGGCCGCCGACCTGCCCGCAAACTACGAGCGCTATCCCGATGCATTCGCCTTTATCCGCGACGTGCCGACCGACTGGGAAACGAGCATCGCGCTGGCCGGCGAGGTCGGGGACTACGTAATCTTCGCCCGGCAGGAGCGTGGCAGCGACGACTGGTATCTCGGCGCCGTCAGCGACGAGGACCCGCGAACCGTGCAGGTCCCGCTCTACTTCCTGCCGGCCGGCCGCCGATACGTCGCGACGATCTACCGCGACGGCGACCACGCCGCCTGGGATACCGGTCCTTACGACTACGTCGTCGAGACACGCGAGCTCGACGCCGGGCAGACGATCGAACTGGCGCTGGCCGCGGGCGGCGGTGCCGCGATCCGGTTCAGCGCGATGAGCGAGGCCGATCGATGAAAGAGAAACCAACACTCGGGTTCTGGCAGATCTGGAACATGTGCTTCGGCTTCCTGGGCATCCAGTTCGGGTTTGCGCTGCAGAACGCCAACGTCAGCCGCATCTTCCAGACGCTCGGCGCCGAGATCGATGCCATCCCGATCCTCTGGATCGCGGCGCCGCTGACGGGCCTGATCGTGCAGCCGATCATCGGCTACATGTCCGACCGCACCTGGAACCGGCTCGGGCGCCGGCGTCCGTATTTCCTCGTGGGTGCCATCCTCGCATCGCTGGCGCTGTTCGTGATGCCGAACTCGCCCGCGCTCTGGGTCGCGGCGGGGATGCTGTGGATCATGGATGCGAGCATCAACGTTTCGATGGAGCCGTTTCGGGCGTTCGTCGGTGACATGCTGCCCGAAAAGCAGCGTACCGGCGGGTTTGCGATGCAGACCTTCTTCATCGGCATCGGCGCCGTCGTCGCGTCGGCGCTGCCGTACATGCTGACGAACTGGTTCGGCGTCAGCAATTTGGCGGAGCCCGGTGTCGTGCCGGACTCGGTCAAGTGGTCGTTCTATCTCGGCGGTGCCGCGTTCTTTGCGGCCGTGTCGTGGACGGTGCTGCGCACACGCGAGTACTCACCCGGGGAACTCGCCGAGTTCGAGGCGGCGAGGCCCGCGGCGCACGTCGCGGCAGCACGAACGCTGCGGCCCGCGTCGCGCTACCTGGGCGGCGGCGTGGTGTGGACGCTGATCGGCTGCATCCTGTGGTTCTGGATCAATGCCCGGGCCCTCGACAAGCAGCTCTACGTGCTGGCCGGCGGGTTCGTGGCCTTCGGCCTGTTGCAGGTGGCAACGGGCATGCTGCAGCGCGGCGGCCGGACCGAGAACGGCCTCTATCACATCATGCACGACCTGTTTCACATGCCAAGAGCAATGCGCCAGCTTGCCGTCGTGCAGTTCTTTTCCTGGTTCGCGTTATTCGCCATGTGGATCTATGGCACGGCGGCCGTTACGAGCCATCACTACGGGACGACCGACGTTGCGTCCGCCCTGTACAACGACGGCGCGGACTGGGTCGGTGTCTTGTTCGCCGTCTACAACGGCTTTGCGGCCCTCGCGGCGATCGCGATTCCACCGATGGCCCGCCGGCTCGGCTGCCGCCTGTCGCACCTGATCAACATGACCCTTGGCGGTATCGGCCTGATCAGTTTCCTGTTTATCAGCGATCCGCAGCTGCTGATGGTGTCGATGATCGGCGTCGGCATCGCCTGGGCCTCGATCCTGTCCCTGCCGTATGCCTTGCTGTCGAGCAATTTGCCGGCCAACAAGATGGGCATCTACATGGGGATCTTCAACTTCTTCATCGTGATTCCGCAGCTGGTCGCGGCCAGCGTGCTGGGCCTCGTGCTGCGCGAGTTCTTCGATCTGCAGGCGATCTACGGCCTCGTGATCGGCGGCGTGCTGATGATCGTCGCGGGATTCTCGACGCTGCTCGTCGACAGGAGCGCGGAACCGGCCTAACCGGCGCCGCAGGACTCGCGCACGATGAGTTGGGGCGCGGTAAGGCGCGATTCGACGTCTTCGCCCTCGATCAGCCCGACGATAGTCCGGACCAGGCCCTCGCCCGACTCGCGGAAATCCTGCCGGACGGTCGTCAGCGGGGGCGTGACGAACGCCGCGCGGGGCAAGTCGTCGAATCCGACCACGCCGACATCGCCCGGCACCGACCGCCCGGCGTCGTGCAGTGCCCGAATGGCGCCGATGGCCAGCATGTCCGTAACGGCGAAGACCGCGTCGAAGTCCGTGCCACGCCCGAGCAGGGCGGCAATGGCGCGGTACCCGTCGTCCTCGGTGTTTTCCGCGTGCACGACGAGCTCGGCTGATTCCGCGATCCCGTGCTGTTCCAGCGCTCTGCGATAGCCGTCGCGGCGGGTCTCGAACTCCGGGTGGCGCTTCGTCGTATCGCCCAGCACGACAATGCGCCGGCGCCCCAGGTCCAGCAGGTGTTGCGTTGCCTGGAAACCGCCCGTCTCGTTGTCGCAACCGAACGCGACGCCGGGCTGGCCCTCGACCACGACGCCGTAAATCACGAAACGCGTATTGGCTGCCGCCAGCGCATCGAGTTTTTCCCGGTAGTCGACGTAGTCGCCGTAGCCCAGCAGGATCAGGCCGTCGGCACGCCGGCTCGCCTGGTACTCGACGTGCCAGTCGTCGGTCAGCTGTTGCAGCGAGATCAGGACGTCGTATCCATGTTTCGCCGCCGAGCGCGTAATGTAGCCGAGCATCGACAGGAAAAACGGATTGATCTGGGCATCCGTGCCGCCCGTTTCGTCGAAGATCAGCAGCGCGATCGTGTTGCTCTGCTGGGTGCGCAGGCCGGCCGCATTGCGGTTGACGAAGTAGTTGAGTTCCCGGGCGATCTGTTGCACCCGCTCGCGGGTCTCCTTGCGCACGAGCGGGCTGTTCCTGAGCGCTCGCGAGACCGTGGCTTGGGAAACCCCGGCGATCTCGGCGATATCGCGCGATGTCGGGTGGTCCAGCTTCATAAACGCATTACAGCACTATTCCACCGGCATGTCCCCGCTGGAGCCGGGTGAATACGAGAATATCCCTATGCCGGCGCCGCGGTCGGGAGGGCCGCGGCAGGGACCATTTGATGAAACCGCGCGCCGCGGCTACGCTCTGGCGGACGGGTCGATGAGCAATTACCGGAGTGTGGGCACCGACATGAGCAAGAAATCCCTGCTGATTGGCGATATCGGCGGTACCAACGCGCGGTTTGCACTGGCCAACCACGCGCACCCCGGGTTCCACGACGTCCTCGAGCTCAAGTGCGCGGATTTCGAAACCGCCAACGAGGCAATCAGCCACTATCTCGATGCGATCGGAATCGCGACGCCGGCCGCCGTCTGCCTGGCCGCGGCCGGCCCCGTGGTCGATGGCAGTATCGACGTGACCAACAATCACTGGCAGTTGTCGGGTGCCAAGCTGGCGTCGGAGTTCGACGTGGATGCCGTGCGGCTCCTCAACGACTTCGAGGCGATCGCTTACTCGATCCCGTTCATCGGCGTCGAGGATCGCCGCACGATCGGCACGTTGCAGGGAACCGATCTCGCCAACAGGTCATTCAACGTCGCTATCCTCGGTCCGGGCACCGGCCTGGGCGTGGCCGGCCTGTGCGGGCGTGGCGGTCTTCTCCTGCCGATCACGGGTGAGGGCGGCCACGTCGGCTTTGCGCCCGAATCGGACGAGCAGCTCGAGCTGCTGCGCGTTTTGCGGACGCGCTTCGAGCGGGTGTCGGCGGAACGCCTGGTCGCGGGCTCGGGAATCGAGAACATCTACTCGGCGCTCTGTGAGCTGCGCGGCATCCAGGGCGACAGGCTGGCCGCGAGAGAGGTCTTCGCGGCAGCCGGCGAACCGGGTCCTGCCGCCGACACGGTCGGCCTGTTTTTCACGGTGCTCGGCCAGGTGGCCGGCGACCTCGCGTTGACGCTCGGCGCGACCGACGGCGTCTACATCGCCGGCGGCATCGTGAAGCGTTATCCGGAAATCCTCGACGACGGCCGTTTTCGCACCGCCTTCGAGAGCAAGGGCCGGCATCGCAATATCGTGCAGCGCATCCCGACGTTCCTGATCACGCACGAGCAACCCGGGCTGCTCGGTGCCTCGTACTGCGCCCTGGAAATGGCGCCGGGCGACTAGGTTCCGCGCGGTGCCTCGTTACGGGGAACCGCCGTTATGCCGACGTCGTGCCGCGGAAAATCCTCGGCGTCGATAGTTTCCTGGTACCCGTGCCACGCCGCGTAACCGATGACCGGGATGATGACGATCAACCCGACAAATGCCGTCGCGACGCCCGCGACCAGCAGTACGACGATCAGCACCAGCCAGACGGCCATGGCGCCCTTGTTGCGCAGCACGGCATTGATCGACGTCACGATGGCCGTGATGCTGTCGACGTCGCGATGCATCAGCATCGGCAGCGAAAACGCGCTGGCAGAAAAAGTCGCCGCGGCGAACACCGACCCGACCAGTGAGCCGAATCCGAGGTACATGACCCAGTCCCTGACCGCCGGGCTGCCGTCGGTCGGGAAGAACACGCTGACCATCACGGCCGCCCGGGCCCAGACCAGGAAGATCACGAGCAGGGCCAGCGCGAAGACCATTTCGTTGCCGACATGGCGCCGGAATGCGGCGCGCAGGCTGCGCGCCAGTGTCGGTTGCTGGCCGCGTTCGAGCTGTGCGCTGATGGCGTACAGCCCGATACAGGTGAGCGGGGCCAGGAATACGAAGCCGCCGATCATCGCAAACATGAACCACTGGCTGCCCCGGAACCAGGCGAGCAGGCAGACGATGGCGATCATCAGGGCGACCACCAGTCCGTAAGCGAGGCTCTGTTGCGGCGCTCTCGTCAGGTCCCTGATGCCGAGCCTGAGCCACCGAAACGGGGCCCAGGGCGAGAGCTTGTGGCAGCGTGCGACGAACGGCAGTTCGTCACGATCCGGTTCCGCATTGTCCGGGTTCGACATGTTCAGCCCCCGCTGTCCTGTTCCCCAGTTAACGATGATCGTGTATTTTGCGCGGTCTGACAACGCGAAACCGCGGTGGTATCAAGGAATGAATCTCGAGAACTCGATTGTCGTCGTCACGGGCGGCGCACGGGGCCTGGGCGCGTCGATGGCGCTGCGGCTGGCCCGCGCGGGCGCCCGGCTGGTGCTCGTGGACGTCGACCCGGACGCACTGGCGGACACCGCCGACGAGTGCCGCGCGGCGGGTGCGCCCGCGGTCATGGCCCGCAATGCCAACGTGAGCGACGAGGGCGAGGTCGAAGCGCTGTTTGCCGAGGTGCGCGAGGAGTTCGGCGCACTTCACGGGCTCGTGAACAACGCCGGCATTACGCGTGATGCCCTGCTGGTCAAGTACAAGGACGGCCGGCAGGTGTCGAAGATGACCGTGGAGCAGTGGCAGGCCGTCATCGACGTGAACCTGACGGGCGTATTCCTCTGCGGCCGCGAGGCCGCGGCGACGATGATCGAAACCGGCAGCCCGGGCTGCATCATCAATATCTCCTCGATTTCGCGCGCCGGCAACATGGGCCAGACGAATTACTCGGCGGCGAAGGCGGGCGTCCACGCCATGGCCGTGGCCTGGGCGCGCGAACTCGCGCGCTACGGCATCCGGGCGGCATCCATCGCGCCGGGGTTCATCGGCACCGAGATGGTCATGGCAATGAAACCCGAGGCCCGCGAAAAACTCACCGCCGGCATCCCGGCAGGGCGCATCGGCTATCCCGACGAGATCGCGGCCACGGTCCAGTTCATCTTCGAGAACGACTACGTCAGCGGGCGCTGCCTGGACGTCGACGGCGGCCTGCGGCTGTAATTCATCCGTCGGGGTCGGGTACGAGTTCCTGGTACAGCGCAATCGTGTTGCGCACCGTGTCCTCGTTACGAAACGCCGTAGCGATGCGCTGGCGCGCAGCCTCGCCCATACGCTGGCGCAGGCCCGCATCCCGGTAGAGCGTCTCGAAGGCGTCGGCAAGCGCCTGTGCGTCGCGCGGCGGCACGACGATACCCGACTCGCCATCGACGACGAGTTCGGGACTGCCGCCCGCCGCCGTCACGACGGGCGGCACGCGGTACGCCATTGCCTCGATGATCGAACGCGCCAGGCCTTCACGCTTGGTCGAGGGCATGCAGAACAGGTCACAGGCGGCGCTGAGTTCCGGCGCGTTGGTGACGAAGCCGACGCGGTGAATGCGGTCCCGCGCCGGGCTCCGCTCGATTCGCCGGGTCAGTTTGCGCGCGTCCATGTGCCCGATCAGCAAGAGGTGCGCAGGGATGTCGGTCGGCAGTAGCTCGAGCGCCTCGACCAGGTAGTCGATGCCTTTGCGCGGCCGGTAATTGGCCGTGCAACCGATGACGAACGCGTCGTCGGGGATGCCGAGCTCGCCGAGCCTGGCCGGCGTCGCCGTGTACCAGTCGAGCTTGTGGCCCTTGTAGATGGTTACCGGGCGCTCCGCGGGCATGCGCAGGAATGCCGGTTTCATCTCGAGGAAATGCCGCCGTATTGCGTCACAGACGCAGACGATCCGGTCGATGCGCGGATTGAGGTAGCGCATCCAGGACATCGGATCGAGAAAGCCGACGGCCCCGACGATGCCGCGATAGCAGACCACCTTGACGTCGAGGCCCCTGCACGCGCGCAGGCCGTTGCTCACGGCCTTGTTATTGAACGTGTGCATGATGTGGTAACGACCGCGAAGCAGCTCGGCGCGCAGTGCGGCGATGCCTTGCTTGTTGAAGTTCGTCGGCAGGCGGATGTCGATCGTCGGCACGCCCGCGTCGGTCAGCGTCCGGTGGTTCGGATGGTCGGCAGGGCACACGACCGTCACTTCGATGCCGGCGTCATGCAGGCCGATAAAGGTCGCAACCGTGGGCCGGTCCGCGGCTTCTGTCACACACAGTGAGCGAATGGCCATCTGCCGCTCAACCGTCGAACAACGGGTTCTCGAGAATCCGGACGGCGACCTGCTGTCCCGTTACCGAGAAAGCAATGTACTCGTAGGTAACGCCCGAGCGCTCGACGAATTCCTGGAATGCCCGGAATTCGTGCTGCTGCCAGCGGTGGAAATTGTAGTACTCGTCGAACAGCACGATGGCGCCGGGCTGCAGGCGCGAACCGAGGCCGTCGAATATCGTGACGGTCGACGAATACAGGTCGCAGTCGACGTGCAGGAAGGCAACCGGCTCCGGGTAGGTCTCCAGGAAGCCGGGCAGCGTTGCGTCGAAATAACCGACGTGAAACAGCACGTTGTCCGGGACTCGCGGACGCTTGTCCTGGGCGAACGAGCCGATCGGGTTGCCGTTCCAGTGTTCCTGGATGCCCTCGAACGAGTCGAAGCCGTGCACGGTGCCGGCGACCCGCGGCGCAATCCAGCGCATGGACTTGCCGCGCCCGACGCCGAATTCGAGGTACAGGCCCTCCGTGCCGACCTGGTCGAGTGCATGGCCGACGAGGTCGGGGTGCTTTTCGAAATAAGGCGCGTCCGGCATGTTGGCCTGGATATAGTCGAGGGTTTCGCGCTTGGCCTGGAGATTCATGTCGACCAGCAGGTTGGAGGAATAGTGCTTGAGCATGAAGCGCCGGAACAGGAATTCGCTCAGCGTGCGTTTGAGAAGTGGCATCTCGGGTTCCCTTTGCCGGGGGAAGTGCGGACGCGCGTAAATTACCACAGCTCCTGGAAAAAATGCCCGGAAAGTGCGCTGTGTCACGCCTTTGAGCGGCCCGCGCTCGTAAACTCCAGTCTTTATTGTCAAATGTATAGATCGTGTCTAACCCTATTATGTCAAATAGTCGCGCCTCCCGGCGAGTGGCGTTGACACGGGAATTGCCGTTGCAATGAACGCAGGCTCCATTAACCGCGTGCTCGTCGTTGACGACGATTCGCACATCATTGGCGATTACGTTCGCTGCCTTGGCGAGGATTTCGAGCCCGACACCGTGACGTCGACCCTCGGCGACCTCGAGAAAGTGCTGCTCGGCGAGGAATCGGGCGAGGACGCCCCGTCGCGCTTCGAGGTGCACTCGCGCAACCAGGGCGATGCCGCGATCGAGGCGGTCACCATCGGGCTGCAGCGGGGCCAGCCGTTTGCGATCGTCTTTATCGACGTGCACATGCCGCCGGGCATCGACGGTATCGGCGCCGCCAAGCGCATCCGCGAGCTGGACCCGAACGTCAACATCGTCATGGTCACGGGTTCACTCGGCATCGACCCGGACGTGCTCGGCAAACAGATTCCTCCGGCCGACAAGGTGTTCCTCTTCAAGAAGCCGTTTCACGGAGCGGAGTGCCGGCAACTGAGCGCGGCGCTGTGTGCCAAGTGGCATTCGGACATGGCCTTGCGCCGGGCCAACGAAGACCTCGAACGGCGCGTCGAGGAGCGCACGGCGGCGCTGCAGAAAATCGCGTACTTCGACATCACGACGCGGTTGCCGAACCAGTTGCTCCTGACCGAGGAGCTCAAGAACCTGATCAGCCGCGCCGAGGACATGGACGGCGATACGGTCGTCGTGCTGCTCGATATCGATAGGTTCAGCTTCATCAACGAGACCATGGGCTTCGACTCGGGTACCGAGCTGTTGCGCTCCATTGCGAACCGGCTGAGCCGGACGTTCGCGGACGAAGGCAACCCGCACCGGGCAATCGTCGGGCGCTTCGGCGCCGACGAGTTCGCCGTGCTCATGGCCGGGATCGACTCGGAGACCGGCGTGACGAAACTCGCGGAGCAGGTCAAGCAAACGGTCGAGGAGCCGTTCCTGATCAACGGCCGCGACCTGTTTCTCAAAGCGGCGGTCGGCGTCGCGTGGCACCCGGTGCACGGCCGCGACGCCAAGACGATTATTCGCTGCGCCGAAGCGGCGCTGCATCGCTCGATTCGCAGCCCCGACTTCGCCATTACCTACTATCACAACGAGATGCGTTACCGCGCCCGATACAAGTTCGATCTCGAGGCCGAGTTGCGCGGCGCCATCGAGGCGGGCCAGATTATCGCTCATTACCAGCCCCAGCAGAGCACCCGGACCGGCGAGGTAGCGGGTGTCGAAGCCCTGGCGCGCTGGGTTCGCCCCGACGGCTCGATCGTGCCACCCTCCGACTTCGTGCCGCTCAGCGAGGAGATGGGCATTTCCGACGTCCTGTTCGAGGCGGTCCTCAATACGGTCTGCGCGGACGTCGCCATGTGGCGCGAGCTCGATGGCTGGAGCACGCCCGTGAGCGTCAACGTGTCGGCACACCAGCTGCGCAATCGCGACCTGGTCCGCCTGATCGAGGGTATCCTGGTGCGCGCCAATGTCGACAAGAAACTGATCAATCTCGAGCTCACCGAAACGGTGCTGCTGGAGGACCTGACCATCGCGCAGCCGGTGCTCGACGATCTCGCGAACTTCGGTGTCGGTATCCACATCGACGACTTCGGCACCGGCTATTCCTCGCTCAGCTACCTGGCGCAGCTGCCCGTGCAAACGCTGAAGATCGACCAGACCTTCATCGCCCAGCTCTCGGGGCCGGATGCGAATACCAAGGTCGTCGAGGCGATCCTGGCGCTTGGCAAGGCCATGGATCTGGAAGTGGTCGCCGAGGGTGTCGAGACGGATCAGCAATACGCTATCGTGCGCCGGCTGGGCTGCGACCTGGCGCAGGGCTATTTCATCGCAAGGCCCATGCCGGCCGCGCAGTTCCGTGCCTGGTGCGTAGGCTACGAAGACACGCAAAGCCTGAAACACGGCCGCACCGTGGTCGATCTCGACAAAGCGCGGCACTGACGTCAACCGATCTC
The DNA here is from genome assembly GCA_041553075.1 of Woeseiaceae bacterium. Lineage (GTDB taxonomy): Bacteria > Pseudomonadota > Gammaproteobacteria > Steroidobacterales > Woeseiaceae > UBA1847. Next base: position 66,029 of record JBFEJR010000006.1, read on the forward strand.
TCCATCGTCCGTTAGAAGTACTGAACACACGCTATTTCGTACGGACACAGGAGAGAGAGCATGGACACCAAAGTACTCGTTATCAGCATGGCAGGGCTGTTGCTTGCCTCGGGCAGCGCATTCGCGGATGCAGGCGACCGGGTCGAGGAACGTCTCGACAACCGCGGCGACCGCATCGAAGAACGTCTCGATCGCAAGGGCGATCGCATCGACCGGCGCCTCGATCGCAAGTCCGACGTGGCCGCGGCGCACGACCGGGAGCGCCTGGCCGAGCGGCTGGACCGCACCGGCGATCGCATCGACCGTAAACTGGACCGCACCGGCGAACGCGTCGATCGCAAGCTGGATCGCAAGGGCTCGCGCATCGACCGCCGTTACGATCGGCGCACCACGAGACGCACCGGCCGGGGCAGTTAGTCAGCTCCGCTGAAACCAGGTGACATGATCGTCGTCAGTGGCGGCGGTCATGTCGCCGTTCTCGACCAGGTAATGCAGGTGCGCCAGCGCCTCGCCGGTTGCCATGATGCGGTTCCCGTCGTTGATTGCCCGGCCGAACAGGTCAGGGAAGACATCGACGACGCGGCGTGGCCCGCCTCCGTTGTCCAGCAGAATCTCGAGGCGCTGGATGTGCTCACTGCGCAGCGTCTCGAGCCGCGCATGCGCGCCACGAAACGGCTTGCCATGCGCAGGCAACACCAGGACATCCTCGTCCAGCTCCCGCTCGAGCCGGTCGATGGACGCGAAAAAGTCGGCGAGCGGGTTCGCGTGCGGCTCGGTCGGCCAGACACTGATGTTCGGTGAGATCGTGGGCAGCAACTGGTCGCCCGCGATCAGGATGTTGCGTTCCCGGTCGTACAGGCAGGCGTGTTCGGGGGAGTGGCCGCGCCCGACGATCACCTCCCAGTCCCGCTCCCCGAACCTGAGCCGCTCGCCATCCTGCATGCGGCGGTACGACTGCGGCATGCCCTTGACGAACCTGCCGAACAGGCCGAAGTTCTCGCGGTACTGCGCGAGTTCCGCTTCGGTAAAACCGGCTGCCCGGTAGAAAGCCACGCCGGCTGCCGGCGCTTCCTGCCCGGTGTCCGCGATCAGCACGCGGCAGAGGAAATATTCCTCGCGGGTCATCCACAGGTCGGCGCCGAATTCGTTGACGAGAAAATTGGCGCAACCTGCATGGTCCGGGTGCAGGTGGGTGACCACGACATGCACGGCCGGGTCGCGGTCCATGCCGTCCGCGAACACGCGGCGCCAGGTTTCCCGCGTGGTATTGGTATCAAGGCCGGTATCGACAATGGCCCAGCCGCCGGCATCGCGCAGCAGCCACAGGTTGATGTGGTTGAGCGAAAACGGCAGCGGCATGCGCAGCCAGGTCAGGCCGTCATCCAGCGCCAGCGTCTCGCCATCGCCTGGCGGTTGCAGATGTTCGTAGCGGATCCCTTGCATGGGAAGGCATTCTACGCAGCTTGTGCCTCGAGCGGTTGCAGCCTGGCGATTGCCGCGGCGATCTTGTGCCGGGCTTCGGCTACGGCAGCGTCCTTCACGGGGCCGAAACCGCGAATGTCGAGATAGCACTCGATCACCGTGGCTATCGCGTCCCGGTTTTCGGCGTCGAGCTGCGCAAGCAGCGTGTCGGCCGTCTGCTCGAATTCGCGGATCAGTTCGCGCTCCATGCGCCGCTCGGCCGTGTAGCCGAATACGTCGAATGCGGTGCCGCGCAGGCGCCGCAAGCGCGCCAGGAGGCGAAACAGCGGCAGTATCCAGGCGCCGAATTCTTTCTTCAGCGGGCGGCCGCGGGCGTCGCGTTTGCCGCCGAGCACGGGCGGCGCCAGGTGGAACCGCAAGGTCACGTCGGCGCCATACCGGGCGCGCAGCGGCTCGAGAAACGACTCCTGTGTGTGCAGCCGCGCAACCTCGTATTCATCCTTGTAGCTCAGCAACCTGAAGTACGCGCGGGCTACCGCCGTCGCCAGGCGACTGCCGTCGGCGATGGCGGATTCGGCCGCGCGGACCTTGTCGACGAGCGCGCCGTAGCGCTCGGCCAGGGCCTCGTCCTGGTAGTCCGCGAGAAACGCGCGGCGCCGCTCGACCATGGCATCGAGTGTTTCCGCGACCTCGGGGCCGCCGTCGACGAGGCGCGCGAGGCCGTCCGGGTCGTGAGCGGCAATCCGGCCCCAGGCAAAAGCCCGCTTGTTTTCCGGGATCTTGACGCCGTTCAGTTCGATGGCGCGCAGCAGCGCGTCGCCGGACAGCGGTATCAGCCCGCGCTGCCATGCGGCACCGACCATCATCACGTTCGCGTATATCGTGTCGCCCATCAGGCGATGCGCCAGGCGGTTGGCATCGAGCGTCGCGAGATTGTCCGTGCCCACGCGGTCGGCGATCGCGGCAATCCGTTCATCGGCATGCAACGAGGCATCGCGTTCGCGCACGAAACTGCCGGTCGGCATCTCGGCCGTATTGAGCAGGGCACGGGTCCGGCCCCGCTCGTAGGTGATCGATGCCTTCGGCGACGAACTGACGACCAGGTCGCAGCCGATGAGCGCGTCCGCCTGGGCCTTTTCGATGCGCACCTGGTTGATCGCGGCAGGCTCCTCGGCGATGCGCAGGTAGCTCAGGACCGGTCCGAACTTCTGTGCGAATCCCATGAAGTCGAGCTCGGTGGCGCCCTTGCGTTCGAGATGTGCGGCCATGGTAATAAGCGCGCCGACCGTGATTACGCCGGTGCCGCCGACGCCGGTCACGAGCAGGTCGTAGCAATGATCGATGGCCGGGACCTCGGCGTCGGGCAGCCCGGCCTGCAGCCTGTCGAATGCGTCGGCAAAGGTCTCCGGCTCGGCCGGACGCTCGGTCTCACCCTCGACCGTGACGAAGCTCGGGCAGAAGCCGTTGAGGCAGGAAAAGTCCTTGTTGCAGCTGTCCTGGTCGATCTGGCGCTTGCGCCCGAACGGCGTTTCCAGGGGTACGACCGACAGGCAGTTCGACTCGACCGAGCAGTCGCCGCAGCCCTCGCAGACCAGCTCGTTGATGACGACGCGCCGCGGCGGATCCTCGAGCTTGCCGCGCTTGCGCTGCCGCCGTTTCTCGGTTGCGCAGGTCTGGGCGTAGATCAGGACCGTGACGCCCGGGATCTCGCGCAGCTCGCGCTGGACGGCGTCGAGCTCGCGTCGGTGAGAGATCGTCGTCCCCGGCGGGAACTCGCCCGCATCGTAAAGCTCGGGCTGGTCCGAGACGACGGCGATGCGCCGTACGCCCTCGGCCTCGACGGAATGGGCCACCCCCTGCACGGTCAGCGGTCCGTCGACCGGCTGCCCGCCGGTCATCGCGACGGCATCGTTGAACAGGATCTTGTAGGTGATGTTGGTGCCGGCCGCGATCGCCTGGCGAATCGCCAGTGACCCGGAATGGTAATACGTGCCGTCGCCGAGATTCTGGAAGATGTGCTGGTTGCCGTTGAATCTGGCGCGGGCGATCCAGTTGACGCCTTCCCCGCCCATCTGGATCAGCCCGTCGGTATCGCGGTCCATCCAGCTGGCCATGAAGTGACAGCCGATACCGGCCAGTGCCCGTGAGCCTTCCGGAACCTTCGTGGACGTGTTGTGCGGGCAGCCCGAGCAAAAGTACGGAATGCGCTGCGCGCCGCCGATTTCGATGGCCGACTCGCGGCCCGCCAGCTGTGCAGCCCGCTCGCCGAAGCGCGAGCCGCCGAAGACATGGTCCAGGCGCCGTGCGACGATCGGGGCGAGCTTGAGCGGAGACAGTTCGCCGACCCACGGCACCAGCCGGTTGCCGCGTTCGTCTTCCTTGCCGACCATGCTGTCCGGTTTGCGGCCCGGGTAATCGTAGAAATACTCCTTGAACTGGCTCTCGATAATGCCGCGCTTTTCCTCGACGACCAGCACCTCTTTCTTGCGCTGTACGAAATCGAGCGCGCCCTGGGGCTCCAGCGGCCACACCATGCCGACCTTGTAGATGTCGATGCCGAGCCGGCGCGCCTCGGTCTCATCGATGCCGAGCAGGCGCAGCGCTTCCATCAGGTCGAGATGGCCCTTGCCCGTCGTGACGATGCCGAAACGCGCGTTCGCTATGTCAAAGATCTTGCGGTCGATCGGGTTGGCGCCCGCGAACGCGAGCGTGGCGGCCTTTTTTGCCTCGAGCCGTTCCTCGATCTGCGGTCCGGGGAAGTCCGGCCAGCGGTAGTGGAGACCCGTGGCCGGCGGCACGAAGTCGGGTGGCGTGACGAATTGGGGGTAGGGCGGCAGCTCGATGCTCATCGCCGACTCGACCGTCTCGGTGATGGCCTTGAAGCCGACCCACATGCCCGAGTAGCGCGAGAGCGCGAGCCCGAAGAGCCCGTACTCGAGATACTCGGCGACGTTCGCGGGGTTGAGCCACGGCATCATGAACGTCAGGAACGCGACGTCCGACTGGTGCGGCATCGACGACGAGATGCAGCCGTGGTCATCGCCGGCGACCACGAGCACGCCGCCCGTCGGGGAACTGCCGTAGGCATTGCCGTGCTTGAGCGCATCGCCGGCGCGATCGACGCCCGGACCCTTGCCGTACCAGATGCCGAAGACACCGTCGACCTCCCTGTCCGGGTCGGTTTCCACCTGCTGCGAGCCGAGTACGGCCGTCGCTGCGAGATCCTCGTTGACGGCCGGGAGGAACTCGATCCGGGCCTCGTCGAGAAACCGTTTCGCGCGCCACAGCTCGAGGTCCACCATGCCGAGCGGCGAGCCGCGATAGCCGCTGATGAACCCGGCCGTATTGAGGCCCGCGGCCTGGTCCAGCGTGCGCTGCATCAATGCAATCCGGACGATCGCCTGGGTGCCGGTCAGCAGGATGCGCCCGGATTCGCGGCGGTAGCGGTCGATGAGTTCGTAGTTGTCGAGCATCATGGGACAGTATCCCGCATTTGACCGGAAAACAGGTGCCAATCATCCCGGTATCCCGGGATTTTTAGGTATAATTTCCCGATATAACGGAATAACCGGGAAAAAATTGATGCTAGAAGCGAAAGACCGCAGGATTCTCGCGGAGTTGCAGCGCGACAGCCGCCTGACCATGCAGGAACTCGGCGAGCGCACGGGCATGTCGAGCTCGGCCTGCTGGCGGCGGGTCAAGAGCCTCGAGCAGGCCGGCATCATCGCCCGCTATGCCGCCATCGCGGACACCCGCAAGGCCGGTTTCGAGTTCGCGGCGATCGTGCACGTGTCGCTGGCGCGGCACGAGCGGCAGAACGTCGAGCGCTTCATCAAGGAGGTGCTGCGTCACCCCGAGGTGCTCGAGTGCTACGCCACCAGCGGCGAGGCGGACTTCCACCTGCGCGTCGTTGCCCGGGACATCGACGCCTACAACACCTTTCTCGACGACTTCATCTTCCGCCTGCCCGGCGTGTCGCAGGTGCGCTCGAACATCGTCCTCAAGGAAATCAAGGCGGATACGGCGCTGCCTCTCTGAGCCGGACACGATGTTAAAAATATTTGACATTCACGGCTCCCGGCCCTATTCTCTGATGTTAATAATCTTTAACATTAATCTGCAAGGAGTTCCCCATGCCGTTTCATGAGAAGTCTGCCTGGATCATGGCCGTCACGCTGCTCGCGGGCGGAATCGCGTATTTCTGGACCGTCGCCTCGATGTCGGCCGAACTCGGCCACCTCGCACCGCCAATGCTGCGGACCGTCGTGGTTTTTACAGTGATCATCGTGGTCCTTGCGATCATCGGTCACGTACTCGTCGCGGCACGCTCACCGCAGGACGCCGACGCAGCGACCGATGAGCGCGAGCGGCAGATCGTCGATCGCGCGGCCCACCTGTCGGGCTACGTTCTCGGCGCCGGCGTCATTGGCGCGCTGGGCCTGTACCTCTTCACCGGCGATGGCAACCTGATGTTCTACGTCGTTTTCGGCAGCCTGCTGCTGAGCCAGCTGGCCGAGTACGCGTGGCAGATCCTGCTGCACCGCAGGGGTGTCTACTAGGCATGGGACGGCGGCTACCGTTTGCGAACCGGGTGCGGGAGTTGCGCGAGCAACAGGGCCCGATGACGCAGTCCGAGCTGGGCCGGGCGATCGGCGTAACGCGCCAGACCGTGGCGGCAATCGAGCAGGGCAAGTACTCGCCGTCGCTCGAGAGCGCGTTTCGCATCGCAGAGGTTTTCGGCGTCGGAATCGAGGACGTTTTTTACTGGACCGGGCCTGGCAGCGCCGGATCCTGAACCCGGCCGGCGCCCGGGGGCACCCCGTCAAACCCCTGTCATGCGTCGCGTCACCCGAGTGCGAAATAGGACCTCAGTCCTGCCAGCAGGTTGGCCATTGCCACGGCTGAGAGGATCAGTCCCATCACTCGACTGACGACACTCGCGCCACTGTTGCCAATGAGCTTGTTGACCGGTCCGGCCAGCAACATCAAAAGGTACGCCACCACGAGCACGGCGAGCAGGACCGCATAGGTCTGCGCCTGTTCGGCGATCGTGTAGCGCGCGTTTTCCGTGAGCAGCACGGCGGCCAGCATGGCGCCGGGACTGGCAATCGAGGGGACCGCCAGGGGAAAGATCGCGGTTTCCTTGTGATCCGCCGCCAGCCGCAGCTCCTCGTCCGGCTTGCTCTCGCCGAAGATCATCGTCAGTGCGAAGAGGAACAGTACGATGCCGCCGGCGACCTGGAATGCCGAGAGCGGAATCGACATCGCCGTCAGGATCAATTCACCGGCGACGACGAAGAACAACAGGATGCCTGCGGCAGCCAGCGTCGCGATGAGCGCGATCCGCCGCCTGGCTTTGTCATCGAAGCGGTTGGTGACCGCGATGAAGACAGGCACCGTCCCGATCGGGTCGACCACCGCAAAGAAGGTAATGAAAGTCGCGACGATATCGATCATGCACGCAGGCCTGTCGTCCCGGCAGCGCCCTTATCGGCCGCAATCGGGATCGACGATTCGGCTCAGATTCCGTCAATAATCGCGTTGAGCGTGGCGCTCGGACGCATCGCGGCAGCGGCCAGCGCGTCGTCCGGCTGGTAATAGCCGCCGATATCGACCGGCGCTCCCTGGGCCGCGAGCAGCTCGGCCACGATCTTGTCCTCGTTGTCCGCCAGGGCCTTTGCCGCATCCTTGAAGCGCGCGGCGAGCTCGGGGTCGTGCGGGTTGGCCGCCATCGCCTGGGTCCAGTACAGGGCCAGGTAGTAATGACTGCCACGGTTATCGATTTCGTTGACCTTGCGCGAGGGCGCCTTGTTCTCGGTCAGGTAGCGGCCGTTCGCCTCGTTCAGTGCTTCGGCAACGATGCGCGCTGCCTTGCTGCCGGTCTTGTCGGCCACGTCTTCGATCGACACAGCGAGGGCCAGGAACTCGCCCAGGGAGTCCCAGCGCAAGTGACCTTCGCGCAGGAACTGCTGCACGTGCTTGGGAGCCGAGCCGCCGGCCCCGGTTTCGTAAAGGCCGCCGCCTGCCAGCAGCGGTACGATAGAGAGCATCTTGGCGCTGGTGCCGAGTTCGAGAATCGGGAACAGGTCGGTCAGGTAATCACGCAAGACGTTACCGGTCACCGAGATCGTGTCCTTGCCCGCACCGACGCGCTCGAGCGTCTGGCGCATGGCCTCCACCGGCGATGCGATGCGAATGTCGAGTCCCTCGGTATCGTGCTCCTCGAGGTACCTGTTCACGAGTCCGATCAGGTTGCGGTCGTGAGCCCGGTTCTCGTCGAGCCAGAAGATCGCGGCCGAGCCCGTCGCGCGTGCCCGGGTTACGGCGAGTTTGACCCAGTCGCGGATCGGCAGATCCTTGGTCTGGCACATCCGCCAGATATCCCCCTGCCGTACCGCGTGTTCCATGATGACCTTGCCGTCGCTATCGGTGACCGTGACCTTGCCGTCGGCGGCGATCTCGAAGGTCTTGTCGTGCGAGCCGTATTCCTCGGCCTTCTGCGCCATCAGGCCGACGTTACAGACGTTGCCCATCGTGGTGACGTCGAACGCGCCGTTGGCCTTGCAGTAGTCGATCACTTCCTGGTAAATGCCGGCGTAGCAGCGGTCCGGGATGACCATCTTGGCATCCGCGAGCTTGCCGTCGGGCCCCCACATCTTGCCCGACGAGCGGATGGCGGCGGGCATCGACGCATCGATGATGATGTTGCTCGGCACATGCAGGTTGGTGATCCCCTTGTCCGAATCGACCATCGCCTGGGGCGGCCGCGTTTCGTATACGGCGTCGAGATCCGCTTCGATCTCACGGCGTTGTGCAGCGGGCAGGTCCGCGATCTTGGCGTACACGTCGCCGATCCCGTTGTTGGCATCGACACCGATGGCATCGAAAGTTTCGGCGTGCTTGTCGAAGACGTCGCTGTAGTAGGCACGCACGCAGTGGCCGAACATGATCGGGTCCGAGACCTTCATCATCGTTGCCTTCAGGTGCAGCGAGAACAACACGCCTTCGTCCCTGGCCGCGTCGATCTCGCGGGCAAAAAAGTCCTGCAGCGCCGCGCAGTCCATCACGGTCGCGTCGACGACTTCGTGCTCGAGCACGGGCACCGCATCACGCAGGACGGTCTCTTTGCCCGCGGCGTCGGTGTGCACGATTCGCAGCGCGCCCGCTTGCGGGAGGATCGCCGACTGTTCGCTGCCGTAGAAGTCACCGTCGTCCATGTGGGCGACGTGCGACCTGGAGTCGCTGCTCCATGCTCCCATCGAGTGCGGGTGGGCCTTGGCGAAGTTCTTGACTGCCAGGGCGACGCGGCGGTCCGAATTGCCCTCGCGCAGAACCGGGTTTACGGCGCTGCCGAGCACCTTGGCATACCGGTCGCGGATCGCCCGTTCCGCGTCATTGGCCGGCTCCTCCGGGTAGTCGGGAACGTCGTAGCCATGCGCCTGCAGTTCCTCGATCGCGGCCACGAGCTGCGGAATCGACGCGCTGATGTTCGGCAGCTTGATGATGTTGGCGGCCGGCGTCTTGGCGAGCTTGCCGAGGTAGGCCAGTTCGTCGTCGACACGCTGCCCGGCGGCCAGGTTCTCGGGGAAGGTCGCCAGGATGCGGCCCGCGAGGGAGATATCGCGCAGCTCGACGTCGATCTCCGCGGCCCCGGTAAACGCCTCGATGATCGGCAGCAGGGAATAGGTCGCGAGGGCCGGGGCCTCGTCGGTCTTCGTGTAGATGATGGTGCTCATGTGCTGCCCTCGGGCCTGCGTCTCAAAATGGCGGCGATTATAGGGGAGTCCGCCCTCGAATCACAGGTCGGAGCGAGCTCGGGACGCTATTGCACCGAAGCCCACTGCTCGTCGGTTGCCACCATGGTCAGCACGTCGTACTGCGCCACCGGGTCGCCGTGCTGGTTCGTGACCTCGGTGTCCCAGCGGACTTCGCCGTAGCCTGTACCTGCACGCAGCGTCTTCTGTTTGCAGGTCAGCCGGACCTTGAGCGTATCGCCGTGATTGACCGGCTTGGCAAACCGCAGGTCATCCACGCCGTAGTTCGCCAGTACCGGCCCGAACGCGGGATCGACGAACAGGCCGGCGGCGAACGAGACGATCAGGTAGCCGTGCGCCACGCGCCCCTCGAAGAACGGGTTCTTCGCGGCAGCCGCTTCGTCGGTATGCGCATAAAACGTGTCGCCCGTGAACTCGGCGAAGTGCTGAATATCCTCCAGCGTGATCCGGCGTTCCCCGGTATGCACGGTGTCGCCGATCTCGAGTTGCTCGAACGTCTTGCGAAACGGGTGCACGCCCGGGTCGCGTTCATCGGCGCCCCGCGTCCAGCGGTTGCCGATTGCCGTGATCGTCTGCGGGGATCCCTGGATGGCGGTGCGCTGCATGTAATGCTTGACGCCGCGCACGCCGCCCAGTTCCTCGCCGCCGCCCGCGCGCCCCGGACCGCCATGTACCAGGTGCGGCAGCGGCGAGCCGTGCCCGGTGGACTCGGCGGCGCAGTGCCGATTGATGACGACCATGCGGCCGTGATACGCGGCCGTGCCGAGCACCAGCTCGCGCGCAACCCGGTTGTCGTTGGTGATGATCGAACCGGCGAGGCTCCCTTCGCCCATGCGCGCAAGCGTGATGGCCTCGTCGAGATTCTCGTAGGGCAGCACGCTGCTGACCGGGCCGAACGCCTCGACCGAATGCACGGCACTCGAGTTGAGCGGCCGGTCGCAATGCAGCAGCGTCGGCAGGAAGAATGCTCCCTGGGTGGCGTCCGCGCCGATACAGTCGAAGTCATCACTGCCGCCGCAGACGATATCGGCCTGCTGCGCCAGTTCCTGCACGCGGTCCCGCACCTCGTCGCGCTGTCCCTGGCTGGCGAGTGCCCCCATGTCGACGTCCTCGCGTCCCGGGTCGCCGATACGGATTTCACCGAGCGCAGCCGCGAGAGTCGCTGTCAGCTCGCCGGCGATCGCAGCCGGCGCGATGATCCTGCGGATCGCCGTGCACTTCTGGCCGGCCTTGCTCGTCATTTCGCGCACGACTTCCCGGATGTAGAGGTCGAACTCGGGCGTGCCCGGCGTGGCGTCGGGCCCGAGTATCGAGGCATTCAGCGAATCGGTCTCCGCGGTAAAGGCGACCGACTGGCTGACGACGCGCGGATGTTGCTGCAGGAACTCGGCCGTGCGCTTGGAGCCGGTAAACGCGATCGTGTCCTGGCAGTCGAGGTAGTCGAACAGGTCGCCGACACCGCCACAGATGAGTTGCAGCGCGCCGTCGGGCAGGATGCCCGACGCCATGATGCGGCGGACCATGAGCTCGGTGAGATACGCCGTGCTCGACGCCGGCTTGACGATCGCCGGGACTCCCGCGAGCAGGGTCGGCCCGAGCTTTTCGAGCATGCCCCAGCACGGGAAGTTGAATGCGTTGATATGGATGGCCGCGCCCAGCTTCGGCGTGTAGATGTGCTGCCCGACGAAGGTGCCGTTACGCGACAACACCTCGGGCGCACCATCGAGGTAAACGTGGTCATTGGGCATCTCGCGGCGCCCCTTGCTCGAGAACACGAACAGCGTCGAGATCCCGCCGTCGATGTCGATCCGGCTGTCCGCCCGCGTCGCCCCGGTCTCGGTCGACAGGGCATAGAGTTCCTGTTTGTGCTCCACCAGGTACTTCGCGAGCGCCTTGAGCATCTCGCCGCGTTCGTGGAACGTCAGCTTGCGCAGGTTGGCCCCGCCGACGCTGCGTGCATGCCGCAGGATCGCGGCAAAATCGAGTCCCGCGCTGCTGATGCTGGCGACCGGGCGGCCGCTGACCGCGCTCAGCAGGGTCGTTCCATCGCCGTCACCCTCTACCCAGCGATCGCATGCCAGGCTTGCCAGCTTGTTAGTCATACGAAACTCACAGTAAACTGAAAAAAAGTGTATCGGATTGTACGGTTGTACCGCCATGAGCGTCCAGAGCAGCTGCCAGAAACTCGTCGATGAATTCCGGTCGCGTCCCACCTTGCGTGCGGGCTCGCTGATCACGACCCTGTTCGGCGACGCGATTGCGCCGCGCGGCGGGACCGTGTGGCTCGGCAGCGTGATCCGCGTGATGGAAGGCTTCGGTATCAGTGAACGTCTGGTCCGTACCTCGGTGTTTCGCCTGGTCCGGGACGGCTGGCTCGAGTCGCAACTCGTTGGGCGCCGTTCCTACTATAGCCTGACGCCCGAGGGCCGCGAGCGCTTCGAGCAGGCGACCCACCGAATTTACGGGGAGCCGGTCGGGCACTGGGACGGCAACTGGTGCCTGCTGCTGTTGGCGGCGCTCGACAAGCCGACCCGGGACCAGGTCCGCAAGGAATGTGGCTGGCTCGGTTTCGGTGCGCTGTCGGCCAGGCTGCTGGCGCATCCGACGCCCGACCTGTCCGATCTCGAGGTCACGCTGCGCCGGCTCGGGGTCACGGACCAGGTCGTGGTGCTCGAGGGGCAGACCATCCGCGGCGAGGGCGCCATGCGGCAGCTGGCCGTGAATTGCTGGAATCTCCACGATATCGACCAGCGCTACCGGGACTTCGTGCAGCGCTTTCGCCCCGTGTACAACGCCTTGTCGGGGCGATCGCGGGTGACGGGCGAGGCGGCATTTCGTATCCGGACGCTGCTGATCCAGGAGTATCGCAAGGCGCTGCTGCGCGACCCCTGGCTGCCGGCCGGGCTGTTGCCGCGCAACTGGCACGGGGCGGCCGCGTACCAGCTCTGCCGCAACCTGTATCGCGCCGTGCACGCCCCGGCCGAGGCGTACCTCGACTGCATGCTGGAAACCGCCGACGGGCCATTGCCGCCGCCGTCGCGCTCTTACTGGGAACGTTTCGGCGGGCTCGCCGAATCAAGGCAGGTGACACATGGCTGACCTGGACCTGGCCCGACGCGCCGCCGTGGCCCTGATGGCCGACGACCGGGCGTCGCAAGCGCTCGGCATCCGCGTCGATATCCCGGCGGCAGGCAGTGCCGTGGCGACCCTGACCGTGCGCAGCGACATGCTCAACGGTCTCGACGTGATGCACGGCGGCCTTACCTTCGCGCTCGCCGACACCGCGTTCGCTTTCGCCTGCAACGGCTACGGGGAGCGCAGCATCGCGGCCGCCGCGCAGATCGAGTTCCTGCGCCCGGGCCAGCTCGGCGACGTGCTGACCGCGACCGCGAGAGAGGATTATCGCGGCCGGCGACGCGGGTATTACACGGTCGAGGTGCGCAACCAGCGCGACGAACTCGTGGCCTTGTTTCGCGGCCGCTCGGCCGCCACCGGGAAGCCCGTGGTAAAATGACACGAATATTCCAGCACACGGCGGCGGCTCGTGACGCGTTGGCGGATTACCCTCGAGGAGTGACCGATGTACACACAAGGCCTTGACCAGCAGGGAACAGCGCAGGCCGGCGTGCCCCAAGAGGAGACCCGGGCGCAGCTCGACGCGTTCCAGGCCCGCATCGATGCCGAAGAAAAAATCGAGGCGAAAGACTGGATGCCGGAGGCCTACCGGCGCACCCTGGTGCGGCAGATATCGCAGCACGCCCATTCCGAGATCATCGGCATGCAGCCCGAGGGCAACTGGCTGACCCGCGCGCCGACCCTGAAGCGCAAGGCGATCCTGCTCGCCAAGGTCCAGGACGAGGCCGGACACGGCCTGTATCTCTACAGCGCGGCGGAAACACTGGGCGTCTCCCGCGACCGGATGGTTGCGGACCTCTTGTCCGGCAAAGCCAAGTATTCGAGCATCTTCAATTACCCGACGCTGAGCTGGGCGGACATCGGGGCGATCGGCTGGCTCGTGGACGGCGCCGCGATCATGAACCAGATTCCGCTGTGCCGCTGTTCCTACGGACCGTATGCGCGCGCCATGATCCGGGTGTGCAAGGAAGAGAGTTTTCACCAGCGCCAGGGCTACGAGATCATGCTCATGCTGTGCCGCGGCACCGCGGAGCAGAAGGCCATGGCGCAGGATGCGCTGGACCGCTTCTGGTGGCCGTCGCTGATGATGTTCGGTCCCAGTGACGCAGCGTCGGAGCATTCGGCGCAGTCGATGAAATGGAAGATCAAGCGCTTCAGCAACGACGAGCTGCGGCAGAAGTTCATCGACGTGACCGTGCCGCAGGCGGACTTTCTCGGCCTGCGCGTGCCCGACGAGAAGCTGCGTTTCAACGAGGAAACCGGCCACTACGAGCACGCGGAAATCAACTGGGACGAGTTCTTCGAGGTCATTGCCGGAAACGGCCCGTGCAACCGGCAGCGCATGGCAAAGCGCCGCAACGCACACGATGACGGCGCCTGGGTGCGCGAGGCGGCCCGTGCCTATGCCGCGAAGCGAACGGCAGCCCCGGCCGCTGCCTAGGAGGGATCATGACGAAAGAGGAATGGCCGCTCTACGAGGTCTTCATTCGCAGCAAATCAGGGCTCAGTCACCGGCATGCGGGCAGCGTGCACGCGGCCGACGACGAGATGGCACTCGACAATGCCCGCGATACCTACACGCGTCGCAACGAGGGTGTCAGCATCTGGGTCGTGCGTTCCGAGCGGATCATTGCGTCCGACCCGGCGGAATCGGCCGCATTTTTCGAGCCGGCAAAGGACAAGATCTACCGGCACCCGACCTTCTACGAGATTCCGGACGAGGTCGAGAATCTGTGAGTGACCGGGCAACCCTGGCGGCCTATGCGACGCGACTCGGCGACAACGCGCTGATCCTCGGTCAGCGCATGATCGAACTCGTCGCGTCCGGCCCCGAGCTCGAGGAAGAGCTGGCAAACGCCAACTTTGCGCTGGATTACATCGGCCAGGCACGCATGTTCTACACCTATGCGGGTGAGTGCGAAGGCCAGGGCCGCGATGAAGACGATCTTGCGTTCCTGCGGCCCGAACACGAATACCGTAACCTGCTATTGGTCGAGCAGCCCAACGGCCACTTCGGCGACGCCATCGTGAGGCAGTTCCTGTTCGACGCCTTTTACGTGCACCAGCTCGAGGCGCTGACACGCTGCGCGGACGAGGGCATATCGACGATTGCCGCCCGTGCCATCAAGGAGGTGCGTTACCACTTGCGCCACAGCCGCCTGTGGCTGCTGCGTCTCGGCGACGGCACCGAGGAGAGCCACGCCCGCGTGCAGGAATCGCTGGATCGACTGTGGCGTTTCACCGGGGAGATGTTCGTGCCGGATGAGCTCGACGACGAGATGCGGGCGGGATTCAACGGGCCGCACCTCGAGATCATCGAAGCCGAGTGGCGCAAGGACGTCGGCGACGCGGTTGCGCAGGCGACCCTGCGGCTGCCCGGCGACCAGTGGATGGCCAGCGGCGGCAAACAGGGCCGGCATACCGAGCACTTCGGCTACCTGCTGGCCGAGATGCAGCACCTGCAGCGCGCCCATCCGGGCGCATCGTGGTAGCGATGCCGTACTCGCGCGAGCAGATTCTCGACTGGCTGGCGGAGGTCCCCGACCCCGAGATCCCGGTGCTGACGATCGTCGATCTCGGGATCGTGCGCGACGTCGATTGCAGCGACGGCGTCACGGTGTCGCTGACGCCGACCTATTCCGGATGCCCGGCAACGGAGGTTATCGAGTCGAGCGTGGCCGCTGCGCTCGAAGAGCGCGGCGTAGAGAAGGTGAGGATCAGGCGCGTCCTGTCGCCCCCGTGGACGACCGACTGGATCACGGTGGCAGGCCACGACAAGCTGCGCCGCTATGGCATCGCTCCGCCGGCGCGCCGCGGGGGGGCGATCGCCTGTCCGCGCTGTAGCTCGGAGAAGACCGAGTGCGTCAGCGAGTTCGGCTCGACCGCATGCAAGGCATCCTACAAGTGCCGCGACTGCCTCGAGCCCTTCGAATACTTCAAGTGCCTGTGAAGAAGTTCCATCCGCTTGCCGTCGTGTCCAAGTTGCCCGAGTCGGCGGACGCGCTGCGCATCGCGCTGGACGTGCCCGAGCCGTTGCGCGATGGCTTTGCCTTCCTGCCCGGGCAGCACCTGCCTGTCCAGATCGAACGCGACGGCCGCAAGCTGCGGCGCACTTACAGCATTTGCTCGCCTGCGGGCCGCTGGCCGCTCGAAATAGGCGTGCGGGTGCAGCCCGGGGGCGCCTTCGGCGAGTTTGCGAGCGATGAACTGCAGGTCGGAGACACGCTGGACGTGATGCCGCCGACAGGGCGCTTTCACCTGCCGGCGGAACCGCAGGACGGCCGGTTTCACCTGGGTTTCGCGGCAGGCAGCGGGATCACCCCGATTCTGTCGATCGCGGCCACGGTGCTGCAGGACCAGCCGGGCAGCCGCTTCGCGCTGTTCTACGGCAATCGAAAGCAGAATACGACGATGTTCATCGAGGACCTGTTTGCGCTGAAGAACCGCTTCCCCGAGCGCCTGCAGCTGCACTTCGTATTCAGCCGCGAGGAACAGGAGTTCGACATCGCGGGCGGCCGGCTCGATGCCGACAAGGTCACCGAGCTCTACCAGCGTTTCTGCAGCGGCGTCGACGTTGACGAAGCCTGGATCTGCGGCCCGGACTCGATGATCGACGACGTCAGCGCAGCGCTCCTGGCACTCGGCCTGCCGCAGGAAGCCGTGCATGCAGAGCGTTTCGGCGCGCCGCGCAAGGGTCGGGCGCCGCAATCGCAGGATACGTCGTCGGCCGGCGCGCGTACCACGGTCACGGTTATCATGGACGGCCACAGGAAGTCGTTCGACATGCTGCACAATGGCGACAACATCGTCGATGCGGCGGCCGGGCAGGGCATCGAGCTGCCCTATTCCTGCAAGGGCGGCGTGTGCGCGACCTGCCGCACCCATGTTCGCGAGGGCGAGGTGGAGATGGCCGTCAACTACGGCCTCGAGCCGTGGGAAGTCGAACAGGGCTTCGTGCTGGCCTGCCAGAGCACGCCACGCAGCGACGAGCTGCTCCTGGACTACGACAAGTCCTGATGCGGGCCGCGCGCCGGCGCGGCATGGAAGGGGGGAACCATGCAGGACATTCGTCTTAGTTTCGTGCTCCCGGCACTGGCCGGACTCGGCCTGCTGGGCGCGTGCCAGCCGGACAGCGGAGACGACACAACGATGGCAAGTCATCCCTACCAGCCCGAGCCTTACATCAAGCTCGAGCATCCCGAGTGGACGCGATCGGCCACGATCTACCAGATCAATACGCGGCAGTTCACCAAGGAAGGCACGTTCCGCGCCGCCGAGTCGCACCTGCCGCGGCTGCGGGCGCTGGGCATCGATATCCTCTGGCTGATGCCGATCAACCCGATCGGCGAGAAGTTCCGCAAGGGTACGCTGGGCAGCCCGTATTCGATCCGCGACTACCGCAGCGTCAATCCGGAGCTCGGGACGTTCGCGGACTTCCGGCACTTCGTCGATGCGGCACATGCCCTCGGCATGTACGTGATCATCGACTGGGTTGCGGCCCATTCCGCCTGGGACAATCCTCTGGTCGAACAACACCCCGAGTGGTACGAGCGCAACTGGAAAGGGGAGCTCACCTCGCCGGAGTTCTGGGACTGGTGGGACACCGTGGATTTCGACTACGACCAGCCGGAATTGCGCGCCTACATGATCGAGTCCATGAAGTACTGGGTACGCGAGGCGGGCATCGACGGATTCCGCTGCGACGTCGTGTACAACGTGCCGCTCGATTTCTGGAACCAGCTGCGTCCGGAGCTCGACGCGATCAAGCCCGTGTTCATGCTCGCCGAGTGGGAGGGGCGGGACATTCACGCCGAGGCGTTCGATGCCTCGTATGCGTTCAAGCAAAACCGCGACCTGCAGGACATCGTGCAGGGGCGGCGCGAAAACATCGGCAGGCTCGTCGAGTATTACGCCTGGCACTACGGCGGCTATCCCCGTGATGCCTACAAGCTGACGCACGTGACCAACCATGACCTGAACGCCTGGGACGGGACCCAGTTCGAGCTCTTCGGCGAGGCCCTCGAACTCGCCATCGTCCTGTCGGTCGTCAACGACGGCATGCCGATGATCTACAACGGCCAGGAAGCCGGTAACGAGAAGCAGCTGGCGTTCTTCGACAAGGACGAGATCGAGTGGCGCGAACACCCGATCGGCGAGCTGTATCGCAGGCTGTTCCGGCTCAAGCACGACACGACCGCGCTCTGGAACGGGGCGGCCGGGGCGCCGATGGTAAGAGTGTTCAATTCGGATCTCGCCCACGTATTCAGCTTCATTCGCGAGGACGAAAACGGCGGGGTCTTCGCGGTATTCAACATCTCCCCGGAGGCGCGCAGCGTGACGATCGCCGACGGTCCCGCCTACGGGGAGTTCCGGGACTTCTTCAGTGGCGAGCTGGCGACGGTCGACCAGGCGACCCGGCTCGACCTCCCGCCCTGGGGATTCCGCGTGTTCGTGCGCCAGCCGATTGGCGCGAATTCAAAACTCAGGGTGGGTGAGCCGGAGTAAAATTGGGAGGATGAGTAAGTTGGAAACCGCAACAGAGCTGCCACCGCGCAAGGATTCGTACGATTACGATGACCTGATCGCCAGCGGTCACGGGCAGCTGTTCGGCCCGGCCAACGGGCGCCTGCCGCTGCCGGACATGCTGATGCTGGATCGCATCTCGCGCATTTCCGAGGACGGCGGCAAGTACGGCAAGGGCGAGATCCGGGCCGAACTCGATATTCGCCCCGACCTGTGGTTCTTCAAATGCCATTTCGAAGGCGATCCGGTGATGCCGGGTTGCCTCGGCCTCGATGCCATGTGGCAGCTGGTCGGCTTTCACCTGGTCTGGCAGGGGCTGGAAGGCCGCGGCCGGGCCCTCGGCGTGGGCAAGGTCAAGTTTACGGGGCAGGTCCTGCCGACGGCGAAAAAAGTGACCTACCAGATCGATATCAAGCGGGTCATTGCGCGTAAGCTCAACATGGCCATCGCGGACGGCGCGCTGTCGGTGGACGGCCGCGAGATCTACACCGCGGATGACCTGCGCGTCGGCCTGTTTACCTCCACTGACGATTTCTAGGAGATCCCATGCGGCGTGCAGTCATAACGGGACTCGGCGCAGTCTCGTGCATCGGCAATAGCAAGGAAGCCATCCTCGACGCGCTCAAGGCCGGACGCTCCGGCATCGTTGCCAACGAGACGTTCAAGGAGATGGGCCTCAGGAGCCAGGTCTCGGGCAGCTGCAGCATCGACCTCAAGGAACACATCGACCGCAAGGTCCTGCGTTTCATGGGCGATGCCGCCGCGTACGCCTACATCTCGATGCAGCAGGCGATCGCGGATGCCGGCCTCGAGGAGGGCGACGTATCGAACGTGCGCTCGGGCCTGATTGCGGGCTCGGGGGGCGCCTCGAGCTCCAACGTCGTCAAGGCGGCCGATACCCTGCGCGCGCGCGGGGTTCGCAAGATCGGGCCGTACGGCGTGACCAAGACCATGGGCAGCACCGTGTCCGCCTGTCTCGCCACGCCGTTCAGGATCAAGGGCATCAACTACTCGATCACGTCCGCGTGCGCGACCAGCGCGCACTGCGTCGGCGCGGCGGCCGAGCAGATTGCGCTCGGCAAACAGGACATCGTGTTTGCGGGCGGCGGCGAGGAAGAGGACTGGACGCTGACCGCGCTGTTCGATGCGATGGGCGCACTGTCCACCGCGTACAACGACGACCCTGCCCGCGCGTCGCGGGCCTATGACGCGGCACGCGACGGTTTCGTGAGCTCGTCGGGCGGCGGCATGGTCGTGGTCGAGGAACTCGAGCATGCGCGCGCCCGCGGCGCCAGGATCTATGCCGAGATCGTCGGCTATGGCGCGAACTCGGACGGTTACGACATGGTCGCGCCGTCGGGCGAAGGCGCCGTGCGCTGCATGGAGCTGGCACGCGCGACGGTCGAGGCGCCCATCGATTACATCAACACGCATGGAACGAGTACCCCGGTCGGGGACGTGCAGGAGGTCCAGGCGATGCGCGAGCTGTTCGGCGACGCCATGCCGCGTTTCAGTTCCACCAAGTCGATGTGCGGTCATTCGCTCGGCGCCACGGGCGTGCAGGAGGCGATCCACTGCCTGCTGATGCTGGAGCACGACTTCATCGCGCCGTCGATCAATGTCGAGCAGCCCGACGAGGCGGTCGCGGGAGCGCCGCTGGTCACCGAGTGCGTGGAGAATGCCGGCATCCGGACGGCGATGACCAACAGCTTCGGCTTCGGCGGCACCAACGGTACGCTGGTGTTTCAGAAAATCTGAGCGTCGGCCATAATTGGCCGCTATGACACTCGACACGCTCAGCGAGACCGCCTGTTTCGGCGGCCGCATCGGATTCTACCGGCATCATTCCACTGTCAACGACTGCATGATGCAGTTCAGCGTGTTCGTGCCGCCGCAGGCGCAGCACGGCAGCGTGCCGGTGCTGACGTTCCTGTCCGGCCTGACCTGCACGGAAGAGAATTTCATGGTCAAGAGCGGCGCGCAGCGGGTCGCTGCCCGGCTCGGCCTGATGCTGGTGTCCCCCGATACGAGCCCGCGCGGTGACGGCGTGCCCGACGACCCGGACGGGGACTACGACATGGGTCTGGCGGCCGGCTTCTACCTCAACGCGACCGAGGAGCCCTGGTCCCGGCATTACCGCATGTACGACTACGTTACGCAGGAACTGCCGGCGCTGGTTTTCGACCATTTCCCCGGGGACGCGGGGCGCCACGGACTGACCGGGCACTCGATGGGCGGTCACGGTGCGCTGACGATCGGCCTGCGCAACCCGGACCGGTACCGGTCCCTGTCGGCGTTCGCGCCGATCTGCACGACGCTGCACAGTCCCTGGGGACGCAAGGCGCTCGGCTATTACCTGGGGCCCGACACGGCGGCATGGGCGGACTATGACGCCTGCGAAGTGGCGCGGCGCTCCGGCGACGTAGCGCAATTCGATCGCATCCTGGTGGACCAGGGGGGCGACGACCCGTACCTGGCCGAACAGCTCAGGCCGGACCTGCTCGAGGCGGCGTGCAAGGACAGCGGCCTGCCGCTGGAGCTGCGTATCCACGAGGGTTACGACCACGGCTACTACTTTATTTCGACCTTTATCGAGGATCACCTGACGTTCCACCACGAACGACTCGGTACCTGACATGGAGCAGTGGGTCGTCCTCGGCGTTGCCATGCTCGCGACCGGTCTCGTTGCCGGCGTGCTGGCCGGCCTGTTCGGTATCGGCGGTGGCGTCGTGATCGTGCCGGTCCTCGAGACCGCGCTCGGGTTCGTCGGCGTCGACCCGGCGATCCGCATGCACGTCGCCGTCGGCACATCGCTTGCCACGATCATTCCGACCTCGATCTCCTCGGCGCGCGCCCATCATCGACGCAATGCCGTCGACGTCGGGCTCGTCAGGCGCTGGGCCGTGTTCGTGCTCGCCGGTGCGTTGCTCGGTGCGTGGATCGCCGCGCAGGTGCACAGCCGCGTACTCGCCGTGATCTTCGCGACGCTCGCGCTCCTCGTGGCCGCCAAGATGCTGCTGTTTCCCGACAGTCGCAACCTGACCAGCGAGGTTCCGCGCGGCCCGCTCGTGCCGCTCATCCCGACGTCGATCGGCTGCTTTTCCAGCATGATGGGTATCGGTGGCGGTACGTTCTCCGTCATGACCCTGACGCTGTTCAACGAACCGATTCACCGGGCCGTCGGCACGGCGGCGCTGTTCGGGCTGGTGATCAGCGTGCCGGGCACGCTCGGTTTCGTCGCGGCTGGCTGGGGCCACCCGGGTCTGCCGCCGGGCAGTCTCGGCTTCATCAGCCTGATCGGGTTCGCCTGCATTGCCCCGGCGACCGTGCTGGCCGCACCGCTCGGCGCCCGGATCGCCCACGGGATTTCGGCCGAGCGCCTCAACCAGCTGTTCGGCCTCTTTCTCGTCGTCGCGTCGGCGCGGCTTTTCTTCAGGGCGCTGGGATGAAGCGCTTGCCGGGGATCCTGCTGGCGCTTGCGCTGCTCGCGGCCTGCGGCCCGCGCGAACTGCAGCCGGACCCGGCGGCCGAATGCGAGCGTTGCGACGGCTGGAACGAGCCCCGGGACCCATTTCGTATCCACGGGAATACGTGGTACGTCGGTACCGACGGACTGTCCTCGATCCTGATCGAGACCGACGACGGCCTGGTGCTCGTCGATGGCGGCCTGCCGCAGTCGGCCGCGCTGATCGTCGCCAGTATCCGCGAGCTGGGCTTCGACCCGCTGGCGATCCGGGCCATTTTCGTGTCGCACCCGCACTTCGATCACGCCGGCGGCGTCAACGCACTGCAACGCATGACCAGGGCGGCCGTGTACACCAGCGCGGCCGGCGTCGCGACACTAAAGAGCGGTCGCCTGCAGGCCGGCGACCCGCAGTACGTCGCGGACTCTGCGGCGGACAGCTTCCCGCCCGTCGACAAGGTAACGGCCGTCGCCGACGGCGAGACCGTCACCGTGGGCTCAGTCGCCGTGCGCGCGGTCTACACGCCCGGCCACACGGCCGGGGGCGTGACCTGGACGTGGGAGTCGTGTGCTCTCGGCAGCTGTTACCACGTGGTCTACGCGGACAGCCTCACGTCCGTTTCGGCACCCGGCTTTTCCTATGCGACCAGCGGCGCGGCTGCCGCACTGACCGAAAGCGCGGGACGAATCGCCGAGCTCGACTGCGACATCCTGTTGTCGCCGCACCCGTTCTTCTTCGGCCTGCACGACAAGCTCGAGCGTATCGGCGACGGCAATCCCTTCATCAACAGCTTCGCCTGCACGCTGTATGCCGAGGAAATGCTCGGCTGGCTCGAACAGCGCCTCGAAGCCGAACGGCGGTGACTTCAGTCGACCGACGTGACGCCCTGGGCCAGTGAATTCTCCGAGACTGCTGCGCGACCGTCCGCGTCACTCAGGCGCGTGACCTCGGCGCGTGCCGCAACCCAGCCCATCTTCGGCTTGACCTCGAAAAAGTAGGACTCACCCGCCGCGGCTTCCAATTCCTCCGTCGACTGGTTCTCGGCGGTCGTCACGCTGACCGTGTGATGTCCCGGGGCGACCGTGACGAGGTGGTATGTCCCCGGCGCGATTCCGCCGATGACGCGCTGGTCGACGACCAGCTGGAACAGCACGGCGGACCCCGTGAACTGCTCCTTTCTCGTCACGTAGATGTTGGCCTGTCCCTCTGCCGGAACAAACGTCTTGGCAGCCTGGTCGCGTTCCGGCGCAGCAAGATCGACGCTCGCAGCGCAGCCGGCGAACAGCAAGACTGCAACCGCGCTGACCAGCACCCGCCCAACCGATGCACTTACACGTTTCGAATGACGCATGAATATTCCCCTGTGTTTGCCAAGATGGCAGAGTAAGCACCCTGCTATTGCCCACGCTCTCACGCTTGCGCCGGGTCCGTCAATCCGGGGATACAACTAGCCGCGAACGATGCGCTCGCCGAGAAGCTCCAGGGCTGACAACCAGGTCTCGATCAGCCGCGGGTCTGCCGTCGCGGCCTGCACGCCCGGAGCGAAGTCCCCTGCCAGGACCGAGTCCGCCGCCAGGCTGACGGGCTGCGACACGAGGCGCGCCATTGCGCTGCCGCGCTCGTCACCGCAGGTATCGATGAGGTACCAGCCGTGCCAGGTGGGCACATCGCCGCGGCGAGCCTCGAGTTCGACCGAGAGCACGACCCGGTCAGGCTCACCCGGGTCGTAGCTGTATTGCTTGCCGAGCGACTCCGCGAGTGCGCCGAGCTCGGTCGCCGCCCGTGACGGGTCCGCAGCATCGACCTGCGCGAGAACCTGCTTCCAGGCCTGTACCCAGCCGTCGAGGCGCAGGGTACCGCGCACGAACTCCTCGATGCGCCAGCCGGGGTCGAACCCGTACTGTTCGACGAACGGCAGCGAATCGCGGTTGGGGTAGGCCTGGAACACCTCGTCGCAGCCCGTGACCGAAACCGGCTTCACGGCCTTCCAGGGCCTGGCCGAGCGCTGTTCGCGGCCGTCTTCGATCCAGCGGACCGGGGCCGTCAGCGCCAGCAGCGTGCCGAGCGGCGACCAGCTGAACTTGTACCGGAAGTCGTTCGCGTGCCGGGGAAAGCCGCCACAGTAGGAGCGAAAACAGAGGCGGTCATCCGGGTGGGCCGCGGCGCGGTAGCGCTCGACCAGCAGGTGCGTGAACAGGTGGTCGATTCCCGGGTCCAGTCCCACCTCGTTGACGAAACACAGGCGCTTCTCGAGAACCTCGCCTTGCAGGGCCAGCATGTCCGGCGACACGTAGCTGCTCGACACGAAGTGAGCGTCCCGATCGAGGCAGAGCCGCGCCACGTCGAGGTGCATCGTTGCCGGTAGCATCGAAACCACGACGTCGCCGGCCGCGACGGCATCGCGCAATACCGGGAACTCGAATTCCCGCACCTCGGTCGTGACGCCGGCGGCCGCGAGCGCCGCGATGGTCTGGCCGCGGTCGAGGTTCCAGACGATGAAAGGTGCGTCGCCCTGAGCGAGACGGCGAATGCCGGGCGTCGATGAGAGGCCCGCGCCGAGCCAGTGAATTGTCTGTTGCATGGGTTGCGTCACAGGTGGCTGCTCGCGTCAATGAACTGGCGGTGTGCCCGCAGCCACACGCTGTTGTCCCGATCGTCGAGCGTGGCCAGGCAGGGCACAAGTTGCTTGCCGAAATCCTCGCTGCTTTCCAGGGGCAACAGCGAGGGCAGGTTGTCGATGGCGATCAGGTGCAGCGGCTGCGTGCCGGCGGCGATCTCGAGGCAGGGGTCCGCGAAGGTCGTGCACGCGTCATATATCGGCAGCGGGTTGAAGGGGCCATAGGGATCGCAGCTCACGTCGGCGATGACGGACAGTTTGCGGTCGGGCCGCGCAAGCAGCTCCCTGGTGACGAACGGCGGCAGCTCCCTGGTGACCAGCACGCAGTTGACGAACACGTCGGCCTCGTTGATCGCCTCGAAAGGGCCGCCGCCGCGCGTTTCCGCGACGTCCCATTCGATCGTCTCGAGTTCTGCCGCTCGCGCGAG
>JBFEJR010000007.1:0-88925 GCA_041553075.1 Woeseiaceae bacterium
AATACTTACGCCTGCGCGAATAACGACTCATGACTGATCTCCTCAGGCGCTCTTGGCGGCGGCTTCGTCGGCCGGCGCATCGTCAGTGGATTCCTCGGCGGGCGCTTCCTTCGCCTGCGCCTCTGCCGCCGGGGCCTCGTCCGCCGGGGCCTCGGCCGGCTTCTCGTCCTCGGCCGGCGTGTCGTCCTCGGCCGGCTTGTCGTCCTCGGCCCGCTGCCTGGCTTCGGCAGCCGCCTTGGCCTCGCGACGCTGCTGCGCTTCCTTTTCGCGCTGCTTCTCTTCGGCTACGGCGACGGCCATCGGCGAGGCTTCCGTGATCGCCTCGTCACGCGCCAGGACCATGTGGCGCAGCACCGCGTCGTTGAACTTGAACGCGCTCTTGATTTCCTTGATCACGCCGAACGGACACTCGACGTTGAGCAATGCGTAATGCGCCTTGTGAACTTTGTGGATCGGGTGCGCCAGCTGGCGACGACCCCAGTCTTCGGAGCGGTGTACCTGACCGCCGGCTTCGGTCACCATGCCATGGTATTTCTCGACCATGGCGGGGACCTGCTCGCTCTGGTCCGGATGGACCAGGAACACGATTTCGTAGTGTCTCATTGTCTTCCCTTGTGGTTGAGATCGCCCGGTTAAGTCCGGGGATCACAGCTGCCCGGCTTCCCGGTGCAGCAAGAGGTTTTCCCGCCCTTATTGACGGGGAGGCGCATCCTACCCGGCTTGCGGGCCCCTTGCAAGCCATAAACGCCGGATTTTCAAGGCACTCTCAGGACCTGCGCCGCAGGATTTCGTAGAGGCAGATGCCGGTGGCAACCGAGACGTTGAGGCTCGAGACGACCCCTTTCATCGGCAGGCTGACGAGCAGGTCGCAACGCGCGCTCGTACGCTTCGAGATGCCAGTGTGCTCGCGCCCCATGACCAGGGCGACCGAGCCGCCGAGATCCGCCTCGAACAGGCCGCTGTCGGCCTGGTCGCTGGTCCCGACCCGGAGAATCCCGTAGTCGCCGAGCCAGTCGAGCGTCTTGCCGAGGTTCGCCACCGGGGCGAACGGCAGGTGCTCCGCGGCGCCCGCAGCCACCTTGCTGACCGTGGGACCGAGCCCGGCCGCGCCGTGCCGCGGCACGACCACGGCATCGACGCCCGCCGCGTCCGCGGTGCGCATGCAGGCCCCCAGGTTGTGCGGATCCTGGACCCCGTCGAGCAGCAGCAGGAGCAGCGGCTGGTCGGCCTCGAGCCGGGCCTCCACGAGGGCCCGCAGTCCTGCCTCGTCGAGCACCGTGCTGCGTCGCACCTCCGCGACGACGCCCTGGTGACGCGACTCGCCGCTGATCTGCGTCAACCGGGCCCGATTGGCGGGCTGCACCTCGATACCGGCCTGGCGGGCGGCCTGGATGACCGCCGCGACCCGCGGGTTCGCCGTCTGGTACTCGGCGTACAGGCGCCGTACATCCGCGCCGTCGCTGGCGAGCAGTTGTTCTACTGCGCGCAAGCCCGTGATGTACCGGGCGCTGGTCACCGTGGCGGATCCGCGGGTTGGAAATCAATGCGGCGCGTATCGAGGTCGACGCGGCTGACCTTCACCCGCAGCGCGTCACCGAGCCGGTAGCGCTGCCCCGTGCGCTCGCCGACGAGGCTCTGGGTCCCGGGATCGTGATGGTAATAGTCGTTGGCGAGACTCGTGACGTGTACCAGGCCGTCGACCAGCAGCGCGCCGATCTGCACGAACACCCCGAAATTCGTTACGCCCGTGATGACGCCGTCGAACTCGTCGCCGAGGTGCTGTTCCATGTACTGGCACTTGAGCCAGGCCTCGACGTCGCGCGTCGCGTCCTCGGCGCGCTTTTCGTGCGCCGACGTGATCGAACCGAGACGCTCCATCTCCTGCAGGCCGTAGTGGTATTTCCCCGGCTTGCCGCCGCCGACGATGTGCCGGATCGCGCGGTGCACGAGCAGGTCCGGGTAGCGCCGGATCGGCGAGGTGAAGTGCGCGTAGGAGTCGAGCGCCAAACCGAAGTGGCCGATATTGGCCGGCGAATACTCGGCATGCGTCAGGGAGCGCAGCATCGCCATCATGATGGCATAGGCATCGGGCCGGTCCGCCGTCTGGCGGATGATCTTCGTGAAGTCCCGCGGCTGCACGTGCTCGGGATGGGCCACCTTGAGACCGAGTGACGTCAGGTACAGCCGCAGTTCATCGAAGCGTTCAGGATCGGGGCGCGCATGCACGCGGTAAAGCCCCGGGATACGATGGCGTTTGAGAAACGAGGCGGCCTGGACGTTCGCCGCGATCATGCATTCCTCGATGAGCCGATGTGCGTCGTTGCGCGGCACGACCTCGATGCGATCGATCTCGCCGTCGGCGTTCAGCTTGAATTTCGTCTGTGGCAGGTCGATCTCGATAGCGCCGCGCCGCCCCCGCGCTTTGGCCAGCGCAAGGTAAAGCGCGTGCAGCTCGCGAATCGCACCGTGCAGTGCATGGGGCACTGAACTCGATGACCGCCCCTCGAGGAACGCGCTGACTTCCCCGTAGGTCAGCCGCGCCTTGGACCGCATCACGGCCTCGTAGAACTCCGCCTTCGTCACCTTGCCCTGCGCATTGATCCGCATCTCGCACACCATGCATAGGCGATCGACCTTCGGGTTCAGGGAACACAGCCCGTTGGACAGGACCTCGGGCAACATCGGCACGACGCGGTCGGGAAAATAGACCGACGTACCGCGCCGCGTGGCTTCCTTGTCGAGGGCCGAACCAACCGGCACGTAATGGGATACGTCGGCGATCGCGACCAGCAGGTTCCAGCCGGAGCCATCGCGCTCGCACAGCACGGCGTCGTCGAAGTCGCGCGCATCGGCGCCGTCGATCGTAACCAGGTCGACGTCGCGCAGGTCGTAGCGGCCCTCTTTCGCCTGGGACGGCACACTGCTGCCGTAGCCGCTCACTTCATCGAGGACACTGCGAGGCCACTTGTTTGGAATCGCGTGCGAATGAATGGCGATCTCGGTCGCGATGCCTTTTTCCCGCGGCGTGCCGAGAATCTCGACGACCCGGCCAGTGGCCTGTTCGACCTGCGTCGGGTAGTCGACGATCTCTGCAACCACGACCTGGCCGGGTTTCGCCCCCCGCCAGGCGTTCTTGGGAATCAGGATGCGATGGGCGAACTTCGCATTGTCGGGAATCACGATCCCGATGCCGCGCTCGCGGATGAACTGCCCGGCCACCTGTTGCGTGCCGCGCTCGAGGACGTCGACCAGTTCGCCCTCGGCGCGCCCGCGTCGATCCAGGCCGCTGATCCGCACGGCGACCCGGTCGCCGTGGAACAGCGAGCGCATCTCCCTTGCCGACAGGAAGATGTCGTCGGGTTCGCCATCGTCGCGCACGACAAACCCGTAGCCATCCTTGTGTCCGCTAACCGTGCCGGTTACCAGGTCGAGCTTGGCGGTCAGGCAATACTCGCCGCGGCGATTCTCGAGGATCTTGCCGGCCCGCACCATTGCGAGGAGCCGGTCGACCAGCTGCGACCGCATTCGCTGCCCCCTCAGCCCGAACGCGGTCATGATGGCGTCGGCCTTGAGGGGTTTGCCGGCCTCCTGCAGGAAATCAATGAGTTCGTTCGGTCCCGGAATCGGGTGTTTGTAAGGCTTGCCTTTGTGGGGCCTGCGGGTCTGGTTTTTCTTGCGAGCCAAGTGGCACAACTCCGTTTCTGTGGCTGGGTTTGCAGCGATTGACAGGCGGCGACTCCTTTCGTACAGTGCGCCACCCGCACGAACTGCATTGTACGCGGTTCGACCTGCCCAGGTGGCGGAATTGGTAGACGCGCTAGCTTCAGGTGCTAGTGGCCGTAAGGTCGTGGGAGTTCAAGTCTCCCCCTGGGCACCAGACAGCCAGGGCCCGTTCAGTCGAGCGGGCCTTTTTCGTGGCGCCCGCCGAGGAACGCCATCTCCTGCTCCGCTATCTGCAGCAGTTCCGCGATGATCGCGGGCCGATCCGGCTCGATGTGCGCCCCGTCGGTCCAGCGCAAACGCTTGGGCTCGCCCGCCAGCGCGAACAATGTCTCCGTCTGCCCCGCCGGTGTGCGTTCGTCCTCGCGCGCGCCGATGATCACGAGCGGCCGCGGCGCGATGGCGCTGACGTGCGCGCTCGTGTCGTGCACGGGCCCGTAGGCGAGCCAGTGCAGCAGTACCGAGAGCGGGTAATGCACGGCCTGCGCCGCGACCCGTCGCGCCACCTGCGCCTCGAGCCAGAGCCGGTTGTCGGCTGCGCCGTGCACCAGCATGACGCCGGTCACTCGCGGCTCGCGCGCCGCGGCGGTCGCCGCGAACGGCACGCCGAGGCTGGCACCGATCAGGATTATCCGGTCGGGATCCGCCCACGGCTGCCCGTCCAGCCAGTCGATTGCCAGGGAAACGGCCGGCACCGTGTCGAGGAACGCCTGCCGCGCCGCCGGGATTGCCGCCAGCGATTGCCCGATGCCGCGCACCTTTGCAGGGCCGTCGTAGGGGTAGTCGATGCCGACCACGACGCGCCGGCCGACATCGCCAAACAGGTCCACTGCGTCGCTGCCCGTCCGGTGCCCGCCCAGCACGAGCAGCACCGGCAGCGGGCCGTTTACCTGGTCATCGCGGATGAGCCGCATGACGACCTCGAGGCCCGAGTCCGATCCGAGCACCACGCGCTCGGTCAACTGGCCGGACGGTGTCGTCGACCGTTGGATGGTCGCATCGACGAGCCGGCCCTTTCGTTCGTCAAACCACTGTTCGCGAGGTTGATGCGCGGTCCAGCGCAGCCAGCCAAGTCCGGCAGCGATCGACAGCGCGAGCAGGAGCAGCCCATAGCCGAGTAGCCGCCGGAGCAGGATTCTGAGCCTCACGCGGATGCCTCCGCAGACGCCGAAACCAGGCCGGACCGCTGCAGGCCAACAAAGGCCGCGGCCGACAGGCCGGCAACGCCGAAAAGCATCAGCATCACGACGATCTGGTACTTGGCCGCAACGATCGGTGACACGCCCGAGAGAATCTGCCCGGTCATCATCCCCGGGAGTGCCACGAGCCCCACGGCGAACAATGAATTCGTTATCGGAATCAGGGCAGCCTGCAGTGCAATGCGCCGCGTTTCATTGAAACCGACCCCCCGGGATGCCTCGGCCTGCGCCCGTTCGCCCGCCAGGCTGACGGCGTTCATGGCGCCCGAGAAGATCATGCCCGCCAACGGCACCAGGTAGCGCGGCTCGAACCACGGATCGACGCCGATGACGACCTGGCTCACGAGAGCGAGAACCAGCAGCCCGGGAACCGCGATCGCGACCAGGGCATGCAGGTAGGTGCGCGACGATTTACGGGCCAGCGGCCGGATCGAGATCCAGCTCGCAGCGAGCAGCATGACACTGAGAATTGCCAGGACGAGGGAGGGCTCGCCGGCTTCGAAGATGTAGACCAGCACGTAACCGATCAGCAGGAGTTGTGCGAGCATGCGTGCGCCGGCGTAGGTGGCCGTCCCGGCCCCCGCCGACCAGCGCCACAGAATGCCGATCACGGCGAGCGCAGGAAGCGCTGCGAACACCAGCCCGCCCCACGAAATCGTCTGCACGATTGCATCCATGGATATCGCCCCTTGGGAAATTTGCGCAGTATACTGGAAGGCCTGTGAATTCATTGGGGGAGACGATTTCATGGCCCTGTTACTCGCCGGCGTCACGCTGTTCTGCGTCGTGCACCTGTTCCCGGCGCTGGCACCCGCATCACGCGACAACCTGACGTTCAAGATCGGCGAGAACGCCTACAAGGGCGTCTACTCGCTGCTGGTACTCGCCGGCCTGGTCCTGATCGTCTTCGGCTGGAAGTCGACCGTGCCGCGCCCGGTCTACACGCCTCTGCTGGCGCCGGGGGTGCTGCCATCCGTGCTCGTGTTCGTCGGCCTCGTGCTGTTTTTCGCGGCGCGGCTGGGCGGCTATCTCAAGCGCGTCCTGCGCCATCCGCAGATGATCGGCACGATGCTGTGGGCGGTCTCGCATCTCTTGACCAACGGCGACAGCCGCTCGGTCATACTGTTCGGCAGCCTGCTCTTCTGGGCCGCGCTGGAGATCGTCCTGTGCAATCGCCGCGACGGTCCGCGCGCGGAGCTGCCCGCCGCGTCCGCCAGGCACGACGTCATCGCCGTCGCGGTCGGCGCCGCGGCGTTCGCGCTGCTGGGCCATTTCCACGTCAGGCTGTTCGGCGTGGCACCGTTCTAGTCGCCCCAGCGGCAGCCGCGCTTGCACCGGCATGGCGCCTGTGGACGCAACGCCGCATCTGGGTCTAAAGTGACTGCGATCAGCCGCATCCTGCAAGGGGGGCGCAAATGAAAGTGTTCCTGATGATACTGGCCGGGCTCGCACTGTTGGCCTGGCTCGGGCTGCGCCGCCGCGCCGCGGCGAGACAGCAACAGCCAGCCCGGCCGGCAGCCCGCAAGCGAATCGAAAACACCGCGTACCACGCGGTGTCGATCAAGTTCTCGAAAGACGCCTGCGCGGCGGCCAAAGGCCTGACCGGCCGCCGTTTCCTGGCCAACGAGGCCCCGCGACTGCCGTTGCCCGATTGCGATGCAGGGCAGTGCCAGTGTCACTTCACGCACCACCCCGACCGGCGCTCCGGCAAGGACCGCCGCAGCCCGTTTGGCCGCGGCGCCATCGGTGGCGGTACCGGCCGCTTCGACAGGGAACGACGGGGGACGCCGGATCGGCGGCGCGATGCCGACCCGGACGACTTCTAGCCGCGCGGCCTAGTAGCCGAAGTCGACGACTGTCGCCTGGTAGTTGTCGAGCTCAGCCTGGAACCGGGCGCGGTCCTCGTAGAGCATCTGGATCTGTGCTTCGAGCTGGCCGGTGCGCTCGGACAGGTCCTTGAGATCGGCAAGCAGCAGGATGCGCTGCTCGGTCGTGGTCTCGGGGCTGATCAAAGCAGCTTCCTTGGTCCGCATCTCGCCGTGCACGTTCTCGAGTTCGCGCTCCTTGTTGTAGATGCTCGAATTGGCCCGATTGACGTTCGACCTCAGCGTATACAGGTGATAGCCCGCGTTGTAGGCATCGAGGAAGTCCGCTTCGAGGTCCGCGCTGCAGACGCCGTAATACCGGCCGCCGCTGACACCGATGTCGTAGCCGCGGCCCGGCTGACAGTACTCGACCAGCCCACGGTCGCGCCCCGCCTGGTAAGCGCCGAAGTCGGCCGTGATGCCGTGCTTGGCGCAGGCCTGGCGATGCCGCGAAAAACTCTCCGCGGTGTAACCGCGTGCCCCGTCTTCGTAGCCGACGGCCGACCAGTCGGTCGCCATGCATTCCTCGTCACTCATGCCGGCGCAGCCGCTCAAGACAAGCAGCGCGAGCACTGCGGCGCTCACTTTCCATTGCGTTTCCATACCGATCTCCGTCCGTCCGTCGTTGCAAGACATAATCCCGACCGTAGCGATTTGCTCCGCTACTCGCCGTGATGACATTCACAGATACGCGCCTGCAGCTGAATAAATGCTGAAACCGGGCGTCCGCCGGGCGGAATAAGTCCACCAGTGTGAACTGATTCACAGTGCCGTCCTCGGGCTGTGGATAACCTGCCGGTATGGATATCGAGGCGATTAGCGGGGCTGCGACTGTCGCACTGACAAGCACGGTCCTGTTCCTGCTGGTCGCGAAGTCCTGGAGCGCACTGAGCCGCACGGTCGGCTCGACCCCGAGTTTTGCCGACAGCATCATGCACGAGGCCGCGCAGCGCTTCCGCGACGAACTGGATCGCCTCTCGAGTTCGCAGGCCATCTACCTGAGCGGCACGCTGGTTTTCCTCGTGTTGTTCGCCGCCGCCTATGTGCTGCAGGCGCAGAACCTGTTTGCCGGCTATCCTGCCTGGCAGCTCTGGCTACAAATCGCGTTCCTCGCAGCGGCTGCCCTGGTCGCCGGCTGGCGGCTCGCCCGCACGGCCGTTGCCTACCGCCACGTACGCTTCGTACGCGATGCCAATATCGCGGTCGGCCACCAGCTGCAGCAGATCGCCGCGGGCGCCAATCGCGTTTTTCACGACGTGAAAACCAGCGCCGGTATCGTTGACCATGTGCTGGTAGGCCAGAACGGCGTGTATGCGATCAACGTCGTCGCACGCCGCGGCGGCAAGAATGGCCGCGCCTTCCTGAGAGACAGCTACATCGCGTTTTCGAACAGCGAACGGCACACACCGCTCGTCGATGTTACGGCGAGCGCGGTCCGGCTCGAGAAGGAAGTCAGCCGCTTGCTCGGCCACAAGGTCCGCGTGCGCTCGGTCATCGCCGTCCCGGGCTGGGAAATCGGTGACCAGGCGAGCGAGCGCCACCTGCTCGTCAACGAGCGCACCATCCCCATGCTGCGCGGCTGGCGCGACCGGTCTGACTACCTCATGAACGAGGACGTCGACGCTTTGCAGCGCGAGCTAACCGCGCGCTGCCGCCGCAAGTAGCTGCTCCTGCGCATGGGCGAACTGCTGCGCCGCCTTTTCGAGGTAGGTTGACGCTTCCTCATCGTACCCGTCCGCTGACGCCGACCAGACGCGATTGATGTAACGCTCGCCCGCCGCGAAGCTGCTCATGATGTCGGCATAGGTCTGCAGCCCGAACAGGTGCACCATGCTCTCGCGCGCATCGGCGAAACGCCGCAGGTCGTTGCGCAGCTTCAGGTCGATGGCCTCGCGCAATGCCGTGCCCTTCGACCCGCCATCGGCCCGTATTTCGCCGAGGTCGCGCACCAGCTTGGCGATCGAGTCGCGCAGTTCGCCGCGGTTCAGCTCCAATACCTCATCCGAGCGCGCGTGCGCAGACGCTTCGCGCTTGATGATGAACAGGCCTGCGAGCGCGGCACCCGCGGCGGCAACAAACAACTGCCAGTTTACATTCTGTACATCGAGGGACGTCGCGTACGCGCCGGCCAGGAACCCGGCAGCCAGCAACAGGAATCCGATTCGTTTCATTTGCATGCCCCTCAAGATGCCAGGACGATGTGCAGCGCATCGCCCACGCCGACCAGCGCCTCGCCAACAATCAGCCCGGCAGCGATTGGAATACCGACCTCCTCGCTCCAGGTCTTGCCCTTGAAGCGGTCGGACAGCTCGCGTGCGAGTGTGCCGAGCGAGTAGGTGAGCACGATATTGAACGGCAGGTAAAAGCCGAGGCCCACCGTGATCCCGAGGCCGCCCATGACCGCCGACAGGATTCCGCCCAGCACGGCACCGGCAACGTACTTCTGCGTCGGCACGTCGCCGCCCATGATGCCGTCGATGGTGCTGGCCAGCGCCTGCGCCTGCGGGGCCGGCAGCTTGTCGCTGCCGAGCCCGTGCGACTCGTTGAGGACGAACACGACGCCGATGACGATGATCGGGCCAAGCCACGCGCCCGCGAACTGGCCGAGCTGCTGCATGCGCGGCGTCGCACCGACGAGGTAACCCGTTTTCAGATCGAGCATCAGGTCGGTCGCCTGCGACATCGCGACGCACATGGCCGCCCCCACCATCAGGGCCGCGATAATAGAGTCCTCGCGCCCCATGCCGAACGCCTGGGTCAACACGATGAGTAGCGTAATACCGACCAGCGTCATCCCGGACAGCGGCGACCAGTTGGTCCGGCCGATCGCTTCGGACAAGATGATGCCCGCCATCCAGATCCACAGCGTGCCGAGCAGCGCCATGCCGATACCCCGCGCCAGGCCGATGGACTCGACGGACTTGATCGCCATGAAGCTCAGCAGGACCGCCGCACCGATGACGGCGAAGTACAGCAGCTTGATCGGCATTTCGTCGCGCGAGGTCCCGGTCGTGACCTGGGTCGCCTTCTGCATCGACTTGACTGCGCTGACGATCAGCGGTGATGCCAGGATCACGCCCATGACCGCACCGCCGATCAGCATGCCGATGCCGAGCGGCCGGTACAGCAACAGTCGCAGCGGTCCGGGCTGATCGATCGTCTGTCCTGCTGCGTCGAGCGGGAACGCATTCATCATGGACAGCATCGGGGACAGGAACCAGTAGGCGACGAATCCGCCGATGATGAAAGCGATGCCGCCGCGCCCCGCAATAAAGCCGACGCCGATCGTCATCAGCGACAGGTACCAGATGCCGTTCATGTATTCAGGCATGTTGATCAGGGCACCGAGGTTCCAGTTGGAGACGCCGGTCCGGAGTGTCGTGAAATGCACGAGCGCACTGATGAGCGCCGCGGCCAACAGCACGATGGCCTTGCGTACGCCGGCACCGGGCGACTTGAGAATCGTCGCGACGGCTACGCCGCCCGGATAGGTCAGTCGCTCGTAGTCGATCATGTGCTTGCGCAACGGAATGATGAACGCAATACCGAGAAACGCGCCGGCGATACAGCCGAAGGTCAGGATTACCGGGTCGAACCGATCGCCGAAACCGAGCAGGAACAGTGCCGGCACCGAGAACATCATGCCCGACGAGGCGCCGTTGACGCCGGACGCGATGGTCTGGACGATGTTGTTCTCGATGATGCTCTTGCGCCGCAACATGCCGCGCAGGATGCCGAATCCGAGGATCGCGGCAAGCTCGGAGCCCTCGATGGAAAAGCCGAGGATCAGGGCCGCATAGCCGATTGCAACAGCGATAATCGCGCCGATGAACCAGCCCGTCACGAGCGCGACCCAGGTCAGCTCAGGATACGGCCGCGCGACGGCCGACGGTGGGTTATTCACTCCGCTCCCCCTCGTAATTTTTGCGAGAGACTACCACAGCGGCTCGAGACGTGCCGCCAGCTGGTCCTTTTCGATGACGTCGAGAAACTCGTCCGCAAGGGCCCGGCAGGCAGAAACGCAGTGCTTCCAGACGCGCACGCGCTCGGCCGGCGCGTAGTTCGCAAAGTCGGTGCGGTCCGGGATCTTGCCGTTGGGCAGGCTCGCGACGAAATCATCCGAGGGGCTGACCAGGATGGTGCGCTCGACGTTGCCGGCCTGCGGCCGCCGCCACGGCAGCTTCTTGTCGAACCAGCCGGGCACGATCCGGCCATAGAAATGCGGAAACAGCGTCAGGCGCTCTGCGGCCGAGTGCGGCAGGTCGAGGTGATAGTCGATCACCCCGCCGTCGCGGTAGACGCCGGGCCGCGCGCCGGGAATATCCGGCACACCCGACAGCACCAGTGGTATCGAACCCGTCGCGACGACGGCGTCCTCGAGATTCGCTTCGGTCAGCGGTACGCGCTGTAGCGGGAAGCCCCCCACGTCGAAGAACGGCGGCATGTCACGCTGATCGAAGAACAGTGCCCGCTCGAACGACCAGCCGAGCGTCGAGCGGTCCACGGCATTCAGCAGCGCGGCCGTCAACAGTGCCAGGGTGAGCACGATGCGATTCTCCGACGCCATGACGTGGCGGCTGCGAACCGCCATGACGTGCATGCGCAACACGGGGTGCTGCAAAATCTCGGCCGCGCCGTTGTCCCCGAGAACCTGTGCCAGGATCTCGCGGCTTTTTGCCGTGATCTCGTGGATATCGGGCTTCTCGCTGTAACTCTGCTCGAGGTACGCCTGTTCGAATCGATCGATCGCCGCGAGCGGATCGGCCTGCGCGTAGCACGCAAAACGCCAGGAACCGATGGAACTGCCAATCAGGTGGACAGGCCCCGTGAGCCGCGGCACGACGCTGTCGAGAATCGCGCGATCCAGCTGGCTCAGCACGAGCCACTTGGCGCCGCCGGACGCGCCCGCAATCGTACCGATCGATGCAACGTCGAATCCATGCCTGCGGACGGTATCGAGAGCGCCCGCGCCCGCCTTGAATGTCAGGAGGTGGGATTTCACGAAGCGACGTTACGAGCGCAAGGGGAATCGTGCCGCTGCGACTACTCGAACGGATGCGCGCGAATTATCGTTTGCTCGCGGTCCGGCCCCGTCGAGATGATGGCGACGGGCACGCCGGCCAGCTCTTCGATCCGTGCGAGGTAGGCCCGTGCCTTGTCCGGCAGATCCGCGTAGCGCTTGACGCCGAACGTGGACGACTGCCAGCCGTCCCATTCCTCGTAGACGGGCACGACATCGGCGAAACGGTCGACCAGCACCGGCAGGCCCGCAATGGCCTCGCCGTCGATCTCGTAGCCGACGCAGATCTGGATCGTCTCGAGTTCGTCGAGTACGTCGAGCTTGGTGACGCACAGGCCCGAGACACTGCTGTTGATAATCGAACGACGCAGCGCCACGGCATCGAACCAGCCGCAACGGCGCGGCCGCCCGGTCGTCGCACCGAACTCTGCACCGACGCGGGCAATATGCTCGCCCTGCTCATCGAACAGCTCCGTCGGGAACGGCCCTGCCCCGACGCGCGTCGTGTAGGCCTTGACGATGCCGAGGACGTAATCGAGGTCGCGCGGACCCACGCCCGTACCCGTGCTGGCCGCGGCGGCGACCGTGTTCGACGAGGTGACGAACGGATAGGTGCCGTGATCGATATCGAGGAAACTGCCCTGCGCGCCCTCGAACAGGATGCTGTCACCGGCCGCCGCCAGGTCGTAGAGGATCTGCGTGATGTCCGCCGTGATCGGGGCAATGATCTCGGCATAGCCGAGCGCCTCGTCGAGCGTGCGCGCGAAGTCCACGGTATCGGTCTTGAAATAGTGCCGCAGCAGGAAGTTGTGGTAATCGAGAACCTCGCCGAGCCGGGCCGCGAATTTCTCGCGCACGAACAGGTCGGACACGCGCAGCGCGCGCCGCGATACCTTGTCTTCGTAGGCTGGCCCGATGCCGCGCCCCGTGGTGCCTATTGCGCGGGTACCCCGCGCTTTCTCGCGCGCTACGTCCAGCGCCACGTGTGACGGCAGGATCAACGGACACCGCGGGCTGACGCGCAGGCGATCATAGACCGGCACACCGCTTTCCACGAGCGCGTTGGCCTCCTCGACGAGTGCATCGAGCGCCAGAACGACGCCGTTGCCGATGAAGCATTGCACGTCATCGCGCAGGATCCCGGACGGAATCAGGTGCAGGACCGTCTTCTCGCCGTCGATGACCAGCGTGTGACCGGCATTGTGCCCTCCCTGGAAACGGGCGACCGCAGCCGCGCGGTCGGTCAGCAGGTCGACAATCTTACCTTTACCCTCGTCACCCCACTGGGTGCCGATGACGACGACGTTCTTTCCCATGATTCTCCCGTCCGGAATCTTATTCTTGCGCCTAGGCGCGCACGACGAACAACACGACCACCCCGATGATCATGACGATGAGACCGATATTGCGAATCTGATTGTCGCCCAGCTGCGAGATTTCCGCCACCATGCGGCGGTACTTCCGCGGTGAGACAAACGGCAGCATGCCCTCGATGATGAGCACCAGCGCAACTGCCGTGAATATCTCGGTCGCTATCGTTTACCGCTCGACTGGTTGAGGTAGCGGAAGAACTCGTTGTCGGCATCGAGGACGAGGACGTCCCCTGCCTGGCCCAGCGACTTCCGGTAGGCGTCAATGCTGCGATAGAAGGCGTAAAACTCCGGGTCCTTGTTGTACGCGTTGGCGTAGATCTCCGCCGCCAGTGCATCGCCTTCACCCCGGATCTTCTGGCCGTCGCGATACGCGTTGGCAAGGATCACCGTCACCTCGCGATCCGCCGAGGCCCGCCGCTTTTCTGCCTCCGCGCGGCCCGTCGACCGGCGGTCGGTCGCGATACGCGCGCGCTCCGCGGACATCTGCAAGTACACGGAATTACGAACGTCATCCATGAACTCGACCTGCTTGACGCGGAAATCGACCAGCGCGACGCCGAGACCGTCGGCAGTCGCAGTCGCGAGGTTCAGCATGTCGCGCATCAGCTCCTGGCGCTCCAGGGAGATGGCCTCGGAAACCGAGCGCTTGCCGAACTCCGTCACGACGGCGTTCTTGATGATCTCCGACAGGCGTCCGTTGGCGACTTCGAGAGAACCGCCCGTCGCCGTGTAGAAGTTCACCGGGTCGATGATGCGCCACTTGACGAAGAAATCGACCTGCAGTGCCTCGTTCTCGGCTGTAAATATGCGCTCCGGCCGGTCGCTGATGGTCAGGATACGGCGCGGGAACTTGCGCACGTTCTGCACGATCGGCCACTTGAAGTGCAGGCCGGGCTCATAGCCCGTTTCCACTACCCTGCCAAGCTGCAGCTTGATGGCCAGTTCACGTTCGTTCACCGTGAACGCGCTCAGACCGACCACCATCAGGATCACGCCAACTACGATCAATACGCTGAATCGTCCACTGTTCATTCGCGTGTCCTCCTTTCACGCAGGTCGCGCGCCTGTTCGCGCAGGCGCGACTCCTGCTGTGTTTGCGGCGTCGCTGAGTCTGCATTGCGCGTGGCATCGACCGACTGCATCTTGACACCCGTGCGGTTCATGAGCTGGTCGAGCGGCAGGTACAGCAGGTTACCGCTGCCGTCCGTGTCCATGAGTACCTTCGCCGAATTGCCGTACACCTCTTCAACGGCCTCGATATACAGGCGGTCCCGCGTTACACGCGGCGCTTTCTGGTACTCGGCCAGCAACGACTCGAAGCGAGCCGCCTCACCTTCGGCATCAGCGATCTTGCGTTCGCGGTATGCCTGCGCATCCTCGAGAACACGGGCTGCGTTACCGCGCGCCTTGGGGATGATGTCGTTCGCGTACTCGTCCGCCTCGAGGATGAAGCGCTCGGAGTCGTTGCGCGCTTTCTGCGCGTCATCGACCGCCGCCTGCACGGCCTGAGGGTAATTAACCGTCTCGAGCGAGATTGATGTCACCATGATGCCGGTGCCGTTGCCGTAGTTGTCGATCGTCGCCTGCAGCACATTCTGCGTGCGCGAGGCGATCTCGTCGCGCCGCGCCGTGACGAGTTGCTCGAGCGTGGTCGTACCGACCACCTCGCGCAGGGCACTCTCCGTGACGTCCTGCAGTGTCATGTCCGGGTCGACGACCTCGAAGCTGTACTTGACGGGGTCCGAGCGGCGGAATTGCACGACCATGTCGATGTAGACGTACTGCTCATCGGCGGTCAGCATCTCGGTTCGATAGGCGTAATTCGAAATCGCCGTCGTGTTGACGAGATCGACGGTCTCGATCGGGTAAGGCAGGTGCCAGCGCAGGCCCGGCAACGTGGTTTCGGTGTAGGCGCCGAACCGTTGCACGACGCCGCGTTCCGCTTCGTCGACCCGGTAGAAACCGGTCAGTAGCCAGGCACCGAGCAGCACCACGGCGAGCAGGACCCCGCCCGCACCGCTGCCTTTGCCGCCGCCGCCGCCGCCGCCGCCCAGGATGCGGCTGAATTTCTTCTGCCACTCCTGCACTATCTGATCAAGGTCGTTCGGCTGATCCCCGCCGCGTCGCCACGGGTCCTTGCCATTTCCGTCTTCGTTCCAGGCCATATTCCTATTCACTCATTTGCAGCAGGTGCCGGTGCTTTGATCGGCACTAACATTAATTGTTCCTCGGCAATTTTTTCACGCTTGAGAAATCGTTGCAGGTCCTTTTCCGCCATTTTCAATTCGAGCGACCAGCTGCCGTCGTCGAGCACGTCCTCGCTGAGCACCGCGCCAAGCTCGAACAACCTCGCGCGTTGCCGTCCCTGCGCGGGTTGGAGGTGGATGAATCGATGCACGGTACGCTTTTGCAGGCGCCGGGCAATCGCCTCCTTGAGCAACGACAGGCCCTCGCCCGTGATTGCGGAAATCCAGACCGCCCGGCCATCGCCCTCGAGATTGTTCGTGACTTTGGGCTGGCGGTCCAGCTTGTCGATCTTATTGTACACGCGAATCTGGGGCACCTTCTCGGCCCCGAGCTGCTCGAGCACCGAGTTGACCTGGCGCACGCGCTGCCAGCGGTTCGGATCCGAGGCATCGATGAGATGCAGGATGAGGTCCGCTTCGCGGGCCTCCTGCAGCGTGGACCTGAACGCGGCGATCAGTTCGTGCGGCAGGTCCCGCACGAAACCGACGGTATCGGCCAGCACGACGTGCTCGCCGTCCGGCAGATCCAGACGCCGCACGGTCGGGTCCAGCGTGGCGAACAGCTGGTCCCGGACATAGACCCCGGCGTCGGTCAGCGCATTGAACAGCGTTGACTTGCCGGCGTTGGTGTAGCCGACGAGTGCGACCGTGGGCGTTCCGGCACGCAACCTGTTGGCGCGGTTGATGTTGCGCCGAGTATCGACGTGCTCGAGACGCTCGGTGAGCTGGCGGATGCGTTTCCCGATCAGCCGCCGGTCCGTTTCGAGCTGGGTCTCGCCCGGTCCGCGCAGGCCGATACCGCCTTTCTGGCGCTCGAGGTGGGTCCAGCCGCGCACCAGCCGCGTCGACAGGTGCCGGAGCTGGGCCAGTTCGACCTGCAGCTTGCCTTCGAAGCTGCGCGCGCGCTGCGCGAAAATGTCGAGAATCAGGCCGGCACGGTCCAGCACGCGACACTGCAGGGCCTTTTCGAGGTTGCGTTCCTGGCTGGGGCTCAGCGCCGCCGAAAAGATGACGAGTTCCGCCTCGTTTTCCCGGATGATCCCGGTGAGTTCATCGAGCTTGCCCTTGCCGATGAAATAACGCGGATCGGGGGCACGACGAGACGATACGAGCTCGCCGACGAGCTCGGCGCCCGCGGAACGGGCCAGCTCGGCGAACTCCTCGCGTTCAGATTCCTCGGGTAATCCGTCGGGACTCGCATGGACGAGCACAGCTCGCTCGCCGCTTTGCGGTCGTTCGAAGAATTTAGTCGTCACCGTCTCCTGCGTCGTCGTCCGGCAACGGCAGGCGCACGTTGCGCGACGGCACGACGGTCGAAATTGCGTGCTTGTAGACCATCTGGTTCACACTGTTCTTGAGCAGCACCACGAACTGGTCGAACGAATCCACCTGCCCCTGCAGCTTGATGCCATTGACCAGGTAGATCGACACCGGGACTTTTTCCTTGCGCAGGATGTTCAGGAACGGGTCTTGCAATGTTTGCCCTTTAGCCATATTGGGTCTCCTTATTCTTATAAGGTTCGTGAAAGCCCCGTCCCGGTGGCGCCGGGGGTGCCCTGCGGGTTCTTCCAGCCTAAGCGTCTGAAAAGTCTAACACAGCGATTGCGCCAGAAAACCCGTTATGGCGTCGAATGCGCCGGGTTCAAGAGGGTCGACAGGAAAAATGTCCGTTTCCGAGCGCAGCCACGTAATCTGCCGTTTGGCGAGCTGGCGCGTCGCGAACAGCGCGCGGTCACGAGCCTCCGGGAAATCGTACTCGCCGTCGAGGTGCTTCCAGAACTGGCGGTAGCCGACGGCCCGCATCGACGGGTGCTCGGCCGTCAATCCCGGGCGGCCCCGCAGGCGCTCGACTTCGTCGATGAAGCCCGCCTCGAGCATCGCGTCGAGGCGCTGCGCGCAGCGTGAGTGCAGCTCGCTGCGCGGTTCGATGTTGAGTCCGATTTTCAGATACCCGATGTCGTCACGCGCCGGCGACGAGTCGCGCTGCCATTCGCTGAGTGGCTTGCCGCTGATCCGGTAGACTTCGAGCGCGCGCTGAATACGCTGCCGGTCGTGCGGCTGGATGCGAGCGGCGGCGTCGGGATCGACGCGCGCCAGTTCCTCGTGCAGTGCCGGCCAGCCGCGACGCGCTGCCATCGCATCGACCGTCGCGCGGATGGTTTCGTCGCCGGCCGGCAGCGCAGCGATACCCTGCGTCAGCGCACGGAAATACATCATCGTGCCGCCGACCAGCAGCGGCACGCGCCCGGCCGCGAGGATGTCGTCCATCTCGCGGCAGGCGTCGCGCACGAAATCGCCGGCGGAGTAGCTTTCCTCCGGGTCGCGGATATCGATCAGGCGGTGTGGCGCCCGGGCCAGCGTGGCCGCATCGGGTTTCGCCGTGCCGATGTCCATACCGCGGTAAACGAGCGCGGAATCCACGCTGATGATGTCGCACTCGAACCGCTCGCACAGGCCGATCGCAAGGTCGGTCTTCCCGGTGGCCGTCGGGCCCAGCAGCAGTATGGCTTGACGCTTCATGACCCGCGGTCAGCGGCCGCGCAGGAACAGTCGGTCGAGTTCGGCCATCGTAATAGCCGTCCACGTCGGACGGCCATGGTTGCACTGGTCGGCACGTTCGGTCGCTTCCATCTCGCGCAGCAGGGCGTTCATCTCATCCAGCGACAGTAGCCGGTTGGCCCGCACCGAGTAATGGCAGGCCATGGTCGCCAGCAGCTCGTCGCTGGCGTCGGTAACCCGGCTGCTGGCGCCCGACTCCGACCAGTCGGCAAGGACGTCGCGCAACAGCGAATCGACGTCCGCGTCGCGCAGCAGGGCGGGAATCTCCCGGACCGTCAGGGTCGTCGGGCCGGAACGATCGACAACCAGCCCGAGCTTCTCGAGCTCGGCGCCCGCTTCCTCGACGAGGTTCGCCTCGCTCTCGGCAACGGCGATCGTCGTCGGCACGAGCAGCGGCTGCCGCACCAGGCCGCTGTCGGCGAAGCCTTGTTTGAGCTTCTCGTAGGTGATGCGCTCGTGCGCCGCATGCATGTCGACTACGACCAGGCCGTCCCGGTTCTCCGCGAGGATGTAGACCCCCGCCAGTTGCGCCACGGCGAAGCCGAGCGGTGGAACCTCGGTCGCCTGGTCCGGGACGTCGGCGAGTGACGGCGCTGTCGCCATCGCCCGGTAGGTCGCCAGCGTCTCGCGCACCGCCGCGGAGGACGGCTGTTGCGGCAGCCGCATCGGCTGCTGGCCGAACACGCGGTCACGCGTCATCGGCACGGGCGTGACATCGTGCCCTCCCGGCCGCGTATCGCGTAACGCCGATTCGATCGTTTGCGCGACCACGCCATGCACGCGCCGCGCATCGCGGAAGCGCACCTCGTGCTTGGCCGGGTGGGCGTTGGCATCGACGCTCTTCGGATCCAAGGTCAGGCCCAGCACGTAGGCCGGATAGCGGCCGTGGAACAGGACATCGCGATATGCATGGCGCGCCGCGTGCGCCAGCGTCTTGTCGGCGATGCTGCGCCCGTTGACAAACCAGTACTGCAGGTCGGGCTGGCTGCGGTTAAAGGTCGGCAATCCGATCCAGCCGGCCAGCGCAATCCCCTCGACCTCGCGCTCGATGTAGACGGCCTGCGCGGCAAAGGCGTCGCCGCAGAGCTGCGCGATCCGCCGCTGCTGACCGTCGCGGTCGGCGGCCGCGGGGAGCTTGAACACGGTGCGCTGATTGTGGGTCAGCGCGAAGGCGATGCCGGGATGAGACAGCGCCAGGCGGCGCATCCACTTCTCGATATGGCCGAACTCGGTGCGTTCGGTTTTGAGGAAGCGGCGCCGCGCGGGCGTGTTGTAAAACAGGTCGTGTACCTCGACGGTCGTACCCTGCGGGTGCGCGGCCGGCATCGGTTCGCCGAGCGTCCCGCCATCGGCTTCGACCTGCCAGGCGGTGTCGCCGTCCGCCGTTCGCGAACACAGCGTGAGCCTCGCAACGGAGGCGATACTGGGCAGCGCCTCACCACGAAAACCGAGCGAGGCGACCGCCTCGAGATCGTCGAGGCTGGAAATCTTGCTGGTGGCGTGACGCGACAGCGCCAGCGCGAGCTCCTCGCGCGCGATGCCCTT
This sequence comes from Woeseiaceae bacterium, assembly GCA_041553075.1. Classification (GTDB taxonomy): domain Bacteria; phylum Pseudomonadota; class Gammaproteobacteria; order Steroidobacterales; family Woeseiaceae; genus UBA1847. The sequence goes on from JBFEJR010000007.1 coordinate 19,528, forward strand.
GCCGTCATCGCGGATGCGGATCAGCTTCTGCCCGCCCGCAACGACATCGACCTGCACGGCCTGCGCGCCGGCATCGAGACTGTTCTCGACGAGTTCCTTGACGACGGACGCCGGGCGCTCGACGACCTCGCCGGCGGCGATCTGGTTAACCAGGTGGCTGGGGAGCTGCAGGATGGGCATGCCGGGGATTATGCCGGATTGCCGCTGGTGCCTCCTACCCTCCCGTGAAGATCGGGATACTCAGGGTCTGGCCAATGCGGATCTTGTCGTTCGAGAGCTTGTTGGCCTGGCGAATCGCCGTCGTGCTCACGTTGTAGCGTTCGGCTATCTCGGACACGGTGTCGCCGCGCGCCACCACGTGCCTGACCTGCCGGGCCGGCTGGCGCCGCAAGTCCATCGCGATCCGGGTGTCGGGCGGCGGGTTGGTATAGAAATAGTTGCGAACCCCGGCCAGGATCGCGTTCGAGAGGCGCCCCTGGTAGCGCTTGTCGCGCAGCTGCTGCTCTTCGGCCGGGTTCGAGATAAACGCGGTTTCGACCAGGATCGACGGCAGGTCCGGCGACTTGAGCACCAGCAAGCCGGCCTGCTGCACCGACTTGCGGTGCATTTTCGCGACCTTGCCCATTTCCTGCGCCACGCGGTTGCCGACGTCGAGGCTCGCGCTCAGCGCGGCATTCTGTGACAGGTCGAGCAGCACCGAGGCCAGTACGTCGTCCTTGTCATTGAGGGGCACGCCCCCGACCGAGGCGTTCTCGCGCCGCGCCAGTTGGCGCGCGGCTTCGTCGCTCGCGCCTTTGAGTGACAGCGCATAAACCGAAGCGCCACGAGCGCGCCGATCGTCGACGGCATCGGCGTGGATCGAGACGAACAGGTCCGCCTTGTGTCGCCGGGCGATGGCCGTGCGCTCGCGGTGGTCGATATAGACGTCGGCGTTGCGCACCAGCACGGCTTTCATGCCGGGCTCGGCATCGATGCGCCTGGCGAGTTCCCGGCTGATCTGCAGCGCGACGTCTTTCTCCCGGGTGCGTTTCTGGCCGACGGCGCCCGGATCGTGGCCGCCGTGGCCTGCGTCGATCGCGATCACGATGTCCCGCCCCGGCGTGTAAGCCTCGGACGCACGCTTGACCGTCTGGGGGCTGCCTGCATGCTGCAGGTCGATGACGAGCCGATCGCCGTAGGATGCGTTGGGGCCCGCGGTGAAGGTGCGCGAGCGCACCGCCGTGTTGAGGTCCAGCACCACGCGGAGCTGGCCGTTCGCCCGCACTGCGCTGCGGATCGCGCGCACTGCGCCGGCGCCCCGGGGCATTGCCGCGAGTTGCCGGCCGAGCCGGCTGTCCTTCAGGTCGATGACGAGGCGGTCCGGGCCGCGCAGCGTGAAAATGCTGTGCTCTACGGGGTGGCTCAGGTCGAGAACGACCCGCGTCTTGTTACTTTCCGACCATATACGGACGTTTTCGACGGTCGTGCCCGCGGCTGCCAGTGAACTCAGCAGCAGTAGCATGGCGCAGGTTATCAGTCTCAATCGAGCCACAAGCGAAACTTCGGTGCCAAATCAGGATTATGTCGGATGAGTATACGAAACCTGCGGCAAATGCCAAGTATTTTCTTTTTAATATTATGAAGATACCTTGATTACCTCAACCACCGCCTGAGCGCGTTCGCTGAGCGCCGTGACCTCGACCGTGCGGCCGTCGCCGGCGTACGCAAACTCGAATGCGAGGTCCGCCCGGGCGGTCAGGCCCGGCGCACGCTCGGGCCACTCGACGACCCGGCAGCCGTCGTCGAGCTCGTCCCAGCCCAGGTAGCGCAGCTCTTCCTCCTCGGAAATGCGATACAGATCAACATGATAGATATTTCCCCGCGGGAGCGTGTAGGGCTCGACGAGCGTGTAGGTCGGGCTCGGTACGGCGCCCGTGTGCCCGGCCGCCCGGATGAACGCGCGCGCGAAGGTCGACTTGCCCGCGCCGAGCTCGCCGGAGAGCAACAGCGTCCAGCCCGCGAGATCGGGAGGTAGCGCGGCGAACACCGCGCCGCCGAGGGCGATCGTGGCCGCCTCGTCGGCAAGCGTGCGCTTCACGGGTTGACGACCGCCCGGAGTTCTGCGAGCAGGTCCGAGGCAAGCAGGCCGCGCTCGCCCGCAGCCGCGGCGCGATCGCCGGCGCGTGCGTGCACCTCGACGCCGACCGCGGCGGCGGCACCGGGCTCGAGGCCCTGGCCGATCAGCGCCGCGATGATGCCCGTCAGGACATCGCCCATGCCCGCCGAGGCCATCCCGGGATTGCCCGCGGTACAGATCCAGGGCACCACATCGGCCGACACGAGCGTGCCGGCGCCTTTGAGCACCGCGACGCCGCCGTACGTCGCTTGCAGATCCTGGAGTGCCGCGGTCCGGTCCGCCTGGACCCGCGCGGTACTGCGGCCGAGCAGCCGGGCCGCCTCACCGGGGTGCGGCGTGATGACGCGCTGGTCGTTCGTATCCGGCCGATCCGCAAGCAGGTTGAGCGCATCGGCGTCCCAGACGGCCGGCCGCTGTGACGTGGCAACCGCCGCGAAGAGATCGCGCGCCCACTCGGAGCGGCCCAGCCCCGGCCCGAAGGCGACGACGTCGGCACGCTCGAGTAACGGTGCGAGATCGTCCGCGCCGTCGACGGCGTGCGGCATCAACTCGGGCCGCGACGCCACGAGCTGGGACGCATGCGACGGATGCGTCGCCACGCTGACCAGTCCGGCGCCGGCGCGCAGCGCCGCCTCGCCCGCCAGGCGCACGGCGCCGGGCATCCCCTCGCCGCCGCCGATGACGAGCACGTGGCCATAGTCGCCCTTGTGCCCGCTGCGCAGGCGCCGGCCGAGCGCCGCATCCAGCATGGCCTGGTCGATGCGGCGCAGCGACGGCTCGATGCCCTCGCGGCAGGTATCCGGTATCCCGAGACCGGCGAAATGGACTGCGCCGCAGTGATCCGGCGCCTCGCCGAGGAACAGGCCGCGCTTCAGCCCGACGAAGGTCACGGTCAGCGCGGCGCGCACCGCGGAGCCCAGCACCGCCCCTGTGTCGCCGTGGATGCCCGTCGGTATGTCGAGCGCGAGCACCGGGGCTCCGTGATTATTGAGCGCGGCGACGGCGCGCGCGAACTCGCCGCCGACGTCGCGTTCCAGGCCGCTGCCGAGGATCGCGTCGACGAGCAGCGTCGCTTCGCTGTCGAGTTCGCCGGTCCAGGGCAGCACGACCCCGCCCTCGGCGACGCAATCGGCATACGCGGTGGCCGCATCGCCTTGCAATGACTCCGGGTCGACCAGGGTCACGACCGACACCGCCATGCCGCGCGCTGCGGCCAGCCGGGCCACCACGTAACCATCACCGCCGTTGTTGCCGGCGCCGCAGACTACCTGCCACCGGTGCGCCTCGGGAAAACGCTCGAGCGCGGCCTCGACCGCGGCGTCCCCGGCCCGGCACATGAGCGAATAGCCCGGCACGCCGTGGTCCTCGATCGCGGTGCGATCCGTCTCTCGGACGGCGGCGACCGAGTAGATGTTGGCGGGCAAGCGGTTCATCGGGATGATTATACTGGCAGCCAATCAGGAACTTACATTGACCACGATGACGGACCAATACGGCAATACCGATATGACGGCGCTGCGGGCGCAGATCGCCGACTGGTGCCGGGAGCTCGGATTCGGGCAATGCGGCATCAGCGACATCGACCTGGCGACCGCCGAAGCCCGGTTGCGCTCGTGGCTGGACCGGCAGTTCCACGGCACCATGCACTACATGGCGCGCCACGGCACGCGGCGCAGCCGGCCGGCGCAGCTCGTTCCGGGCACGGTGCGCGTGATATCGGTGCGCATGGACTACCTGCCCGAGCCCCAGCAGGAGGCGATCGAACTGCTCGATCACGGCTCGCGCGCTTACGTCTCGCGCTATGCGCTCGGCCGCGACTACCACAAGGTCCTGCGCGGGCGGCTCCGCGAGCTGGCGCGCCGGATCGAGACACGCGTCGGCGAGTTCGGCTACCGCGTGTTCGTCGACAGCGCGCCGGTGCTCGAGAAAGCCCTCGCCGAGAAAGCCGGGCTCGGCTGGATCGGCAAGCACACCAACCTGATCGACCGCGATGCGGGCTCGTGGTTTTTCCTCGGCGAGCTCTACACTGACCTGCCGCTGCCCGTCGACGAGCCCGAGGTATCGCACTGCGGCACCTGCACGGCCTGCATCGAGATCTGCCCGACACGAGCCATCGTGGCCCCGTACGTGCTCGACGCACGCCGCTGCATTTCCTATCTCACGATCGAGTCAGGCGACCCGATTCCCGAGGACCTGCGTCCGGCGCTCGGCAACCGCATCTACGGTTGTGACGATTGCCAGCTGTTCTGCCCGTGGAACAAGTTCGCCCGGCTCACGACCGAGGAGGACTTCGCGCCGCGCCACGCGCTCGATGCGGCCGACCTGGTCGAGTTGTTCGGCTGGGACGAGGAGACGTTCCTGGAGCGCACCACGGGCAGCGCCATTCGCCGTATCGGCATCGAGCGCTGGCGGCGCAACATCGCGGTCGCACTCGGCAATGCCGAGACGACCCCGGCGGTGATCGCGGCGCTGCGGTCGCGGCAGCACGACCCGTCGCCGCTGGTTGCCGAGCACGTCGCGTGGGCGCTCGCGCAACACGCCCGCTGACCGCCGAAGTGTGAACCAGGTCACACAGAGAGTGAGGCCTGATCGGCATCCTGCCCGTCGGTTTCCCGTCACAATGAAAACATGCAGGAGCCACTGGCCATACATTCCGACTTCGAGCGCTCGTTGCTGGGCAGCCTGCGGCTCTTTCGGGGCGTCGCCCCGAAAGACATCAATGCACTGCTGCAGCGCTGCGAGCGCCGCGACATCGCCGCGGGCGACGTCCTGCTGTCCCCGGGGGAGCCGAACGAACACGTGTTCGTCGTGCTGTCGGGCGCGCTCGACGTGCACGTCGGTGCACGCGAGACCCCCGCGCTGACGACCATGGAAGCCGGCGACTGCGTCGGCGAAATGTCGATTATCGAGGACCGCGATCCCTCGGCCTACGTCGTTGCCTGCGAGGACACGCACCTGCTGGTCATTCACCAGTCGGTGTTGTGGAAGATGGTGGACGCATCGCACGAGTTCGCCAAGAACCTGCTGGTCGTGCTGTCGGAGCGCGTGCGCAGCCACAACCGCGTCATTGCGAGCAATTACGGCAAGATGCGCAAGATCGAGCGCCACGCGACGACCGACGCCCTCACCAACCTCGCCAATCGACACGCAATGGAAACCGCGTTTCCGCAGCTCATCGAGGTCTGCAGGGAGCGAGACAAGCCCGTCTCCATGATGATGATCGATGTCGACAACTTCAAACAGTTCAACGATATGCTCGGCCACGTCGCCGGCGACCGCGCCCTGTCGATCGTATCGAAGGTATTGCGCAAGCAGTTTCGCACCCGCGACCTCCTGGTCCGGTACGGCGGCGATGAATTCGCGGTCCTGTTGCCCGACGTCAGCCTCGAAGAAGCCATTATCATCGGCGAGCGCGTACGGCGCGCGATCAGCGGCGAGACGGCCGACGGCAGCGACTCGCTGATCCAGATTCCCGTGAGAATCTCCATGGGGGTCGCCGAGCTGTGCGCGGACGGTACGCTCGACACGCTGACGCGCGACGCGGACGCCGCCCTGTACCGCGCCAAGAACGCTGGGCGCGATACCGTCTCGCGCTAGGCGTCAGATTGTTACGACGATATTGTCGATAAGGCGGGCGCCGCCGAGGCGCGCGGCGGCAAGCACCACGAGATCGTCACTGTCACGGTCGGGCATCTCGAGGTTCACGGCCCGGCGGATAGCGAGGTAGTCCACCTCGAATCCGGCTGCGGCAAGACGGGCGCTAGCGTCGCTCTCGAGATCCGCGAAGTTGCGGCGGCCGTTTTCGAGGTCGGCGACAACCTCGCTCAGGGTTGCGTAAAGCAGCGGCGCAACGGCCCGCTCCTCGTCCGACAGGTAGCTGTTGCGTGAACTCAGCGCGAGCCCGTCCTCATCGCGCACGGTCTCGCCCGTGATGATCGAGATAGGCAGGCTCAGGTCCGTCGTCATGTGCCGGATGACGAGCTGCTGCTGGTAGTCCTTCTGGCCGAATACCGCAACATCGGGTTGCACCATCGCGAACAGGCGCGCCACCACCGACGTCACGCCGTCAAAATGACCGGGACGCGAAGCGCCGCAGAAATGCTCGGTCAGCCCGGGCACCGACACCCGGGTCGCCCGGTCGAGGCCGAACGGGTACATGGTCTCGACGTCGGGTGCGAAGATCAGTTCGGCAGCGGTCTTCTTCAGGCGCCGCTGGTCACGCTCGAGCGTTCGCGGGTAGGCCTCGTAATCTTCACCTTCCCCGAACTGGGTCGGGTTGACGAAGATGCTGACGACGACCCGTTCGGCATGTTCGCGTGCCCGGTCGACGAGCGCAAGATGACCCGGGTGCAGGTTGCCCATGGTCGGAACGAGCGCGACGTGATCGCCCTGCTGGCGCCACTCGGCGAGCTGGTGGACGAGTTCGTCCCGCGTGTGTACTACTTGCATTGGCGTGTCCATGGGTCAGGAGAAGCAATGTTCTGGTTCGGGGTAAGTACGATCCTTGACGGCCTGCACGTAGGCTTGCAGCGCCGCCAGCGGTGCGTCGCAGCCTGCCTGGAAGTTTTTCACGAAGCGCGGCGTGCGGCCCTGAGTGATATCCAGGATGTCGTACAGGACGAGAATCTGGCCATCCACGTCGGGCCCGGCGCCGATGCCGATGACCGGCACCTCCAGCGCCGCGGTGATCGCCCGCCCGACCTCGTTCGGCACGCACTCGAGCAGCACGATGTCCGCACCCGCGCCTTGCAGGCGCTGCGCTGATTCGAGCATCTCCTGCGCCTGGCCGGGCTCCCTGCCCTGCACCTTGAAGCCGCCGATCTTGTGCACGGATTGCGGCTTCAGGCCGAGATGTGCGCACACCGGGATGTCGTGGCGCGCCAGGTGCGCCACGATCGCAACCTGGTCATCGCCGCCTTCGAGCTTCACCATCATGGCGCCGCCTTCCTGCATCAGGCGCACCGCATTGTCGAGCGCCTGGGAAGGCTCCGTGTAGCTCATGAACGGCATGTCGGCCACGAGAAACGCGCGTCGCAGGCCGCGCGCCACGTTGCGGCAATGATAGATGATGTCATCGACCGTGACGGGCACGGTCGTATCGTGGCCCTGGATGACCATCCCGAGCGAATCCCCGACCAGGACCAGGTCCGTGCCGGCCGCATCGACCAGCACGGCAAAGCTCGCGTCGTACGCGGTCAGGCACGCGATCGGCACGCCATCCGCTTTCATGCGCCTCAAGGTGGCGACGTTGACGGGCGGCTCGGGCATGCCGCGCTGTTCGAGCTGGGTGTACATGCTGGTTTACCTGTCAGGCGAGCGCGGCCGCCACCGGGTTGAAGAAGTGACGCCCGCCGGTCGTGCGTTCGATCTGGCGGAACAGCTGCTCGTAATCGGCATCGTTGTTGACCGGATCGATTTGCGACGCATTGACAATCAGCAGCGGACCCTCGTCGTAGGCATGAAAAAACCGCGCATACGCATCGGTCAGCCGCTCGAGATAGCCGCGGTCGACGAAGCGGTCGTAGCTCGCGTTGCGCCGCGCCAGTCGCTGCAACAACGCATCCACCGAGGCCTGCAGGTAGATCACGAGATCGGGGACCGGCGGATCGATGTCCAGGTTGGCCACGATCTGGTCGTAGAGCTTGAGCTCCTCGGCGTCGAGGTTGAGCTCGGCGAACAGCCGATCGCGCGTAAAGAGGTAATCCGATATGCGCGTCGTTGCGAACAGGTCCGACTGCCGCATGTCCTCGACTTGCCGGGCGCGCGCGAACAGGAAGAACATCTGTGCCGGCAGCGCGGCCGCGCGGCCATCGCGATAAAAACGCTCGAGGAACGGGTTCGCTTCGACCTCCTCGAGCACGAGATCCGCATCGAGACTGGCGGCGAGGCGCCGCGCCAGCGCGGTCTTGCCGACGCCAATCGGGCCCTCGACGGCTATGTAACGGGATTCGCTCATAAGACTCGGGAAATAGTCGGCTCGTCTGTATCGACCGGCAGTTCCGCAACCCGGCCCAGTCCCGGGATCACGAGTTCCGGCGCGATCTCAACCAGGGGCAACAATACAAAATTTCGCTCCGCGATGCCCGGGTGCGGCACCTTGAGCCCCGGCTCATCGAGCGTCGCGCCCGCATAGACAAGCAGATCGAGGTCGAGCACGCGCGGGCCCCAGCGCGCACCGTCCCGGTCACGGCCCTGGCGTCGCTCGATAGCCTGCAGCGCGGTCAGCAGATCCATGGCCGCCAGGCCGGTCAGCAGAGCGGCCGCCGCGTTGACGAAATCGGGCTGTTCCACACCGCCGAAGGGCGTGGAGCGGTACAGCGAGGAGCGCAAGACCAGGCGCGTCTTCGGAATCTCGTCGAGCAGTTCGAACGCCTGCGCGACCTGGCGCGCCGGCCTGTCGAGGTTGCTGCCCAGCCCCACGTAGGCCGGGTACCAGCGTGTCATGTCGCTCATTGCCCGGGCGCCGGTTTCTTGCGCCGCCGCCGGCGCGGCCGGCGCTTCTTGTCGCCCGCTCCCGACTGTGCGACCTGGAAACTCCGGGCACGATCGGCGGCCGACTGCGTCTGGACGTCGGTCCAGAACGCCGCGGTCTCTTCGCTGGCGAGCCCGACCTCGGACAGCAACACCAGGAAGTCGTACGCGGCCCGGAAGCGTCGATGATCGAGCAGCTTCATGGCGCGCTTGCCGCGCATCGCCTCGAAGCGCGGCTGCAACGACAACATTTCGCGCATCGGGATGGTGAAGCGTTTCGGTATGGAGATGCGGCGTTGCTGCTGGGCCACGATCTCGTACGCCGCCAGGGCCAGCGACTGCGACTCCGACATTTTCTCTTCGGAGCGACGAATCTCGGCGAGCTTCTTGATCGGCAGCCACAGGAACACGCCGAGCAGGAACATTGGCGTTACGGACTTGCCCTGGCGCACCCGGCGATCGGTATTCTGCAGGGCAGCTCGCGTGAAGCGCATGAAGTCGCGGTCCTTCGCCAGCTCCTCGCCGGTAGCGGGGAACATCTCGCGAAACAGGCCATGGTCGTGCAGCAGGTCGAAAGTACGCTCGGCGCTGCCTCCCTGGAACAGCTTGAGAAACTCATCGAACAGCCGGGCCGCCGGCACGTTGGTCAGCAGGTGAGCGTGATGATCGATCGCCCTGACGACCCCGGCATCGATTTCGAAATCGAGCTTGGCTGCGAAGCGAATGGCGCGCAGCATGCGCACCGGGTCCTCGCGCATGCGCTTCTCCGGGTCACCGATCAGGACGATGCGCTTCGCCTTGATATCCTCGAAGCCGCCGGTGTAGTCCCAGATGCTGAAGTCGGCGATGTTGTAGTAAAGCGCGTTGCAGGTGAAGTCGCGTCGCCAGACGTCTTCATCGATCGAGCCGTAGACGTTGTCCCGGAGGATGCGGCCCTCATCGTCACTGTGATGATCGTCATGATCGTCATCAGCCGCCGCGCGGAAGGTCGCGACCTCGATGACTTCGCGGCCGAAGCGGACGTGTGCAAGACGAAAACGGCGCCCGATGAGTCGGCAATTGCCGAACAACGCCTTGACCTCGTCGGGCGTCGCATTGGTCGCGACATCGAAGTCCTTCGGGTGCAGCTCGAGCATGGCGTCGCGCACGCAGCCGCCCACCAGGAAGGCCTGGTAGCCAGCTTTGTCTAGTCGGTACAGAACCTTGAGTGCGCTCTTGGAAAACTCGGCCCGCGAGACGTTGTGGTCTGGCCGAGGGATGATGCGTGGTTCTCTTGACCCGTACTTCGGGTGCTTGGTCAACGGCTATTCCGTTCGCGGGTGAATCATGGCGCCGTATCATACCAGCGCCGCACGCCAACGCGAGGCCATCTGTGCGGACGCACCGATTTCCCCCTTCCATCTTTTGTTCTCACCCGTATAATAGCGCCGCCGGCCTCCCGAGGCCGGCCGCCACGCTCCCTTCGTCTAGTGGTTTAGGACGCCGCCCTCTCACGGCGGTAACAGGGGTTCGAATCCCCTAGGGAGTGCCAAATCAAGAGCAAGGCCCAGGGCCGAACGGCCCTGGGCTTTTTTTTGGCCACGCTCGCAGCCGCCTGGTGGCCGCTCCGGGGACCGCCATCTGCTAATCTTGGCCGATCGTAAGCGAGCCCCACCGAGGAACCGAGCATGGATGACCGAGAAATGGCCGAACTGGCCGCACTGCCCGCCATTCTTCAGTACCTGATCATCAAGCGCCAGCCGGCACACAGCGATACTTCGGATCCCGCTTGGCGCCAGATATTCGAAGACGCCAATTACATCGCGCAGCGTTTTGGCGCCGTTTACAGCAGGAACCAGCGTGACTGATTCGGCCCGGGTTCCAGGCCGGTGATGCCTGCCGATTCAAGCCGGTGCGAACCGGGTAACCACATGCCGAGCATCGAGATCTCAAGTTGAATTTCCTGCTGCTACTGCTCGGCGTGGCGCTACTCACCGCGGGCGGAGAGGCCCTGATTCGTGGTTCGCTGGCCGCCGCGACGAAGATCGGCGTTTCTCCGCTGCTGAGCGGTCTCGTGATCGTCGGGTTTGGCACTTCCGCTCCGGAGCTCGTCGTCTCGGTCGACGCCGCGATTACGCAGCGTCCGGACATAGCGGTCGGCAATGTCGTCGGCAGCAATATCGGCAACGTGTTACTGATCCTCGGCGTGTGCGCGCTGATCAGGCCGCTCACGGTCAAACCGACCGCACTCTGGCGGGACGCGGTGACGGGCCTCGCGGCGAGCGTCGGTTTCATCGCGCTCGTGAGCACCGGCGCACTGGGCCGGACCGACGGCGTAATACTATTGACTGCGTTTCTCGCTTACCTCGGCTGGGCCTACTGGACCGAGCGCTTTCATGCCCCGCGTTCGGTGGGGTTCCACGAACAGGAAGCCAGGGAACTAACGGCCGTACCGCGGTCGACTGCCTGGACCGTCACCGCGGTCATCGGTGGCTTGCTCCTCCTCGTTGGTGGGTCGCGCGTCCTGCTGGCCGCCGCCGTCAACATTGCACACGACTTCGGCATTTCGGAGGCAGTGGTCGGGTTGATCCTGGTTGCCATTGGCACCTCGCTGCCGGAATTCTCAATTTCCGTAATCGCGACGTTGCGTAACCATGCCGATGTCGCTGTCGGCAACGTGCTCGGCAGCAACATCTTCAACCTGCTTGCGATACTCGGCGTGTCTTCCCTGTTGCAGCCACTCCCCCTGCACGAGCGCATCCTGGAATTCGATCAGTGGGTAATGCTGGGCAGTTCCATGTTGCTCTTGCTGTTTCTCTATACCGGAACCCGGTTGCACCGCGGGGAAGGAGCAATACTGTTGACTGGCTACCTTGCATACTGCAGCCTGAGTTTCACCGTCTTATCGGGCTGAGAGCGCTCGGTAACATTGACTCGCAGCCGGTACGGGCACGCCGGCGACAGCAACGGGAGAGTCCCCATGACTTACCAGCGCACAATCCTCGCATTCTGGGCAATTCTCGCAACGTCCGTCTGCGTTGCCGGCGACGAAGATCCTTACCTCTGGCTCGAAGAGGTGGAGAGCAGCGACGCACTCGAGTGGGCGAAAGAGCGCTCCGAGGCGGATACCGCGGTACTCGAGTCTGTCCCCGAATTCAGCGTTATTCACGCGGAACTCCTCGACATTTATAACTCGCAGGATCGCATCCCGGTTCCTGCATTCCGCGGCGACTGGATATACAACTTCTGGCGGGACGCGGAGCACGTGCGGGGCATCTGGCGGCGCACCTCGCTGGCGGAGTTCAAGAAAAGCGAGCCCGACTGGGAGACGGTCCTCGACATCGATGCGCTGGCCGCGGCCGATGGCGAAAACTGGGTTTGGAAAAGCGCGACCTGTCTCGAGCCCGAGCACCGGCATTGCATGATCTCGCTGTCCCGCGGAGGTGCGGATGCCACGGTCGCCAGGGAGTTCGACACGGTCGCAAAGGAGTTCGTGAAGGCCGGTTTTGCGCTACCCGAGGCCAAGCACTTCCTCGACTGGAAGGACGAGAACACCCTGTGGGTCGGCACCGACGTCGGGGAGGGTTCGCTCACCACGTCGGGCTACCCGCGCTCCGCCCGGGAATGGAAAAGAGGCACCCCCGCCGGGGAAGCGCAGGCGGTGTTCGAGAGCTCGGAGAGCGACGTGCTGGCTTACGCCTCCTCCACCCACACGCCGGAAGGGCGTTACGACGTGGTCACCCTGATTCCGGAATTCTTCCGCAGCACCAGTTACCTGGTCCTGGACGGGCGCCTGGTCTGGCTCGACCTGCCGGCCGATGCGGAATTGCAGGGCGTATTCAAGGACCGGTTACTCCTCTCGTTGCGGTCCGACTGGCAGCCACGCGCAACCGTCTATCCGCAAGGCGCCCTGCTCGCGATCGGGCTCGGCGACTTTCTCGCCGGCTCGCGCGCGTTCGACGTGCTCTTCGAACCCGGGGAGCGTCGCTCACTCCGCGCGGTCAGAACGATGCCGAACCGTCTGCTCTACACGACCCTCGACAACGTGCGCGGACGGCTCTTTCGGCTGCAGCTGGTCGACGATGCCTGGAGCAAAGAAGAAATCGAGCTGCCCGGGTTGGGCGCCATCGACATTCGCAGCACGAGCGACACCGGCGATGACTTCTTCTTTACCTACACTGACTTCGTCACGCCGTCGAGCCTCTACCTGGTGCGCGGCGACGGCGATCCCCAGCCGGTGAAGTCGTCCCCGGCCTGGTTCGACGCCACCGGCATGACCGTTGTGCAGCACGAGGCGACCTCGAAAGACGGCACCAGGATCCCGTACTTCCTGTTTACGCCGCAGGGCTTCGAGGCCGACGGCCTCAACCCGACCCTGATTTACGCCTACGGCGGCTTCGAGGTATCACGGCTGCCGCGGTATAGCGCCGCCAACGGCAAGGCATGGGTTGCTCGTGGCGGCGTTTACGTACTGGCGAACATCCGCGGCGGCGGGGAGTTCGGCCCCGAATGGCACCAGGCCGCGATCAAGGAAAAACACCAGAACAACTTCGATGACCTCATCGCCGTTGCCGAGGATCTCATCGCTCGCAAGATCACGGCACCGGAGCACCTCGGAATCATCGGCGGCTCCCAGGGAGGCCTGCTCGTCGGCGGTTGTTTCGTGCAGCGGCCGGACCTGTTCAACGCGGTGGTCAGCGCGGTGCCGCTCTTCGACATGAAGCGCTACAACAAGCTGCTCGCCGGGGCGAGCTGGATGGCCGAGTACGGCAACCCCGACACCGACGATTGGGACTACATGAAACTCTGGTCGCCGTACCAGAACCTGGTGGCAGACGCGGACTATCCCGAAGTGTTCTTCTGGACGAACACGCGCGATGATCGCGTCCACCCGGCCCATGCGCGCAAGGCCGTAGCCAGGATGACGGACATGGGACACAAGGTGTATTACTACGAGAACACCGAGGGCGGTCATGGCGCGGGCGCTGACCTGAATGCGCGCGCCTACACGGACGCCCTGGAATACGCCTATTTATGGATGCAATTGCGCTAGCCGCCCGACGGGATTCCGGCCGTACGTCGATCCGGGGAACGACGGCGCTCAGGCAATAACGCCGAACAGCCGCCCGACGGAAGCCGTGAGCGCCATCGCCAGCACGCCCCAGAACGTGACGCGCATCACACCGATCAGGACCGGCGCCCCGCCCGCGCGTGCCGCGACGGCTCCGAGCGCTGCCAGGAATACCAGTGACGCGGCGCCGACGGCGGGAATCTGCCGCGCGCCGGGCACCGACCAGGCGGCGACCAGCGGCAGGGCTGCGCCCACGGTGAACGCGGCGGCCGACGACCAGGCGGCCTGAAACGGCCTGGCCGCCTGCGTGTCGGTAATGCCGATTTCGTCCCGCGCATGCGCGCCGAGCGCATCGTGATCCATCAGCGCGCGCGCGACCTGGTCGGCCAGGTCGGCATCGAGGCCGCGTTCGCGGTAGATCTCGGACAGCTCTTCGTGTTCGACTTCCGGGTTCTCCTCGATCGATTTCTTCTCGAGCAGCAGGTCGGCTTTCTCAGTGTCGGCTTGCGAACTCACCGACACGTACTCACCGGCCGCCATCGACATGGCACCGGCGACGAGTCCCGCAAGCCCGGCGATGAGGACGTGCTCCTGCGCAGCACCGGCGGCCGCAACGCCGATGATCAGGCTCGCCGTGGAGACGATCCCGTCGTTGGCGCCGAGCACGGCAGCCCGCAGCCACCCGCTACGGTGCGATCGATGGTGCTCCCGAAAGCTCATCGGCTTGCGGTCCGCCTACGCCATCTGCAGAACGGCGGCCACGAGCGCCCACACCGCGAGTATCGCGGAGGAAACGAAAGTCATGGTAAAGCCCACGCCACGCGATTTCGGATCCTTGAGGTACGCGCTGCGATAGATGAACCGGCCGACGATGAAGAACATACCGATAACCGCCCCATACAGCGGATTCGCGTAATACGCGTGCATCCACAGGGCCGGTATGAAGATAATCAGCTGTTCCGCCGTGTTCAGGTGCACCCGGTTCATGCGCTCGAATTCCTCGGGCCCCGTCTCCCGCGGTGCCGGCACTTCCAGCTTGCTGCGCAGCGCCCCCACCTGAAGGCCGAACAGGGTGTACTGCGCCAGCGCCAGAAACGTAACGATTACGGTTGCTTCCATCCCCTTGCCCTCTTGTTGCTATGATCGGCAGCATGACCGCCGAGGTTGACACTGCGAACGACTCGTTCCTGACCAGGGCTTTCGGCATCCGGCACGAAGAGCTCGTCGCCGTAGCCTGGTCATTCGCCTACTTTTTCTGCGTATTGTCGTCCTACTACATTATTCGGCCGGTGCGCGAAATGGTTTCGAGCAGCGGCCCCGACACCATACCCTATCTCTTTATCGGTACCTTCGTCACGATGATGTTCGCGACGACCGTTTTCGGCTGGGTTGCGTCACGATACCCGCGGCGTACGTTCCTCCCATGGGTCTACCTGTTTTTCCTTTCCAATATCCTGATCTTCTGGGTCGTCTTCTCGCGGATTATCGATGCGGGCGACGAGTATGTCTGGATCGGCCGGGCATTTTTCGTCTGGCTCAGCGTTTTCAACCTGTTTGTCGTGTCGGTCTTCTGGAGTTTCATGGCCGACATCTACACGCGCGAACAGGGGCGCCGCCTGTTCGGCTTCATCACCTCGGGCGGCAGCATCGGCGCCCTGCTCGGCGGCATCCTGACGAGCCGTGTCGTCGTCGACATCGGTTTCCAGAACCTGTTTCCCATCTCGGCAATCATGCTGCTCGTCGCGGTGCTCTGCATCGGCAGGCTCAAGCACTGGGTGCACCGGGAACACGAAGACGAGATCGAGCAGACGGTAGAGAGCGACAAGCCGCTCGGCGGCAGTCCGTTTGCGGGCATCACGCACGTTCTGCGCTCGAAGTACTTCCTTGCCATTGCGGTCTCATCGATCATTGCGAGCCTGCTCGGCACGGCGCTCTACATGTTCGCCGCCGAGCTGGTCAACGAGGCCATACCGACGGCCGATGAGCGCACGCGTTTCTTTTCCAACATGAACAACTGGCAAAACCTCCTGGCCCTGCTCATCCAGATGTTCGCCGTCAGGCAGGTGGTAACGCGCTTCGGCATTGGCCGGTCGCTGGTCCTGTTTCCCATCGTCACCGTCGCCGGGTTCGCGATACTCGCGCTCGAGCCGACCCTTATGGTGGTTGCCGTGCTGACCGTCGTGCGGCGCGCACTGGGCTTCGGGTTCACCAAGCCATCCACCGACATGCTCTATTCCGTCGTCACGCCAGAAGAAAAATACAAAGCCAAGAATTTCATCGACACGGCGGTCTATCGTGGCGGCGACGTTGTCGGAACCTGGACGATCAGGCTGTTGTCCATACTCGGCATGGGCATGGCCGCGATCGCCGTCCTGATGCTGCCGTTCGCGGCCATCTCTGCGGTCATCGCATTGTGGCTGGGGCGCGAATACAAGCGCCAGGCAAAAGCACTGAAACTGAGTGGGGTCAAATGAACAACTGGAACCGCAGGGACGTCATTGCCGCGGGCGCGGCGCTGGGCCTCGTGCCGACGCTGGGGTCGGGCGAGGAATCCTCGATGCTGACCAAGCGCATCCCGGCATCCGGGGAGCGACTCCCGGCGATCGGCCTCGGCACCTACAACGTGTTCGACGTGGACAGCACGCCGGCAGAGATCGCGACGCGCAAGGACATCGTCAACCGGCTGGTCGCGGCGGGCGGTTCGCTGCTCGACACCTCGCCGATGTACAACCGCTCCGAGCGCGTCATCGGCGACGTGATCGAGGCCGGCAGCGACCGCGGCAAGCTGTTTCTCGCCACCAAGGTATGGACCGACGGGCGCGACGCAGGCAGCCGGCAGATGCGGCGCTCGGCCGACCTCATGCGCAGCGATACGATCGATCTCATGCAGGTCCACAACCTGCGCGACACAGCCGTGCACATGGAAACGATCCGCGAGGCGCAGGACGACGGGTGGATTCGTTACAGCGGCCTCACCCACTACACGGCGGGTGCGCACCCGGCCCTGGCCGACGCCATGATCAGCTACAAGCCCGACTTCATCCAGGTCAACTATTCGCTCGGGGAGCGCGAGGCCGAGGAACGCGTGCTGCCGCTGGCACAGGATCTCGGCATCGCCGTGCTGATCAACCGGCCGTTCCGGGCCGGGCAGCTGTTCCGCGCCGTCGCCGATCGCGAACTGCCCGGCTTTGCAACGGAATTCGCGGCGAGCTGGGGGCAGTTCTTCCTTAAGTTCATCCTCAGCCACCCCGCGGTAACCTGCGTGATCCCGGCGACCAGCAAGCCGCATCACATGGCCGACAACATCGCTGCGGGATTCGGCAACCTGCCCGACCCGGCCACGCGCGAGCGCATGGCCGGTTTCTTTGCGAGCCTCTAGCCGATGCAGAACACCGGACTTCTTCGGCGCCTCGCGGCGATTCTCTATGACACGCTGCTGGTCAGCGCCCTGCTGTTCCTCGCGACGATTCCGTTTGTCGCCGCGCGCGGCGGTGAGCCGGTGGAGATCGGCGACAACCGCGTATACCAGGTCGTTCTCGCGTGCGTCATCTACGCGTTCTTCGTCGGATTCTGGACGCGCTGGGGACGCACGCTCGGCATGCAGTCCTGGGGCCTGCAACTGCAGACAATGGAAGGATTCAAGCCCACGCTCGCGACGGCCAGCGTCCGCTTCCTGGCGGCGATTCTCTCCTGGGCACCCGCGGGACTCGGCTTCCTGTGGCAGCTCTGGGATCGCGACCGGCTCACCTGGCACGACCGCATCAGCGGCACGCGCCTCGTCCACTACCCGAAGCCGCAACGCTCGGCGGCGAAGAACGCTTAGCGAATTCGCGCCAGCGCCCCCGCGGTGATGGCGCACAACACCAGGAACGGCAACCAGTTGACGACCACCGGGTTCAGGTTGAACACCTGCCCGGAATTCGCGAGCGTCTCGCTCGCGAGGTAGTACGCGAGGCCGATTACGACACCGATGACGAGCCGGCCGCCCGCACCACCGCTGCGCAGCGAACCGAAGACGAAGGCCAGCGCGAGGATGGGCATCACGAGCACGGTCAGCGTGCGCGATGCGCGGTTCCAGATCTCGGACTCGTACTGCGAGGCATCGAGATTGTTGCGCTTCAGGTAACTGATGTAGAGGAGCAGGCCGCGCGCGGACAGGCTCAGCGGCTTCACCAGCGAGTTGCCGAGCAGCTCCGAGTTGACCTCGAACGACTCGACCGCCACCGGCGATTCCACGACCTGGACACCGTCATCGCCGAAGCGGGTCTCGCGCAGGTTTTCGAGAACCCAGTTGTCCTCCTCGTCGATACCCGAGTTCTCGGCGCGGGCAATCGACGCAAGCTCGTTCTCGTTGTTGAAGCGGAACAGGTAGATCGTCCCGAACTCGAATTCCGAATTGATGCTCTGCAGGTGCAGGTAGACGGGCCCGTCCTTGACCCAGGCCGAGCGCCCGAGGTCGTCATCCTTCTGGTAGCGCGCCTCCATGCGCATGTCGCGCGCGAAGAAATCGAGCGGTGGACCGATGAATTCGCCGATGAGCCCGGTCGCAACCAGCAGCACGGCGCCCGACAACGCCACCATGCCCGCCAGCCGTCTGACAGACAAACCGGCCGAGCGCATGACGATGATCTCGCTGTTGCCGGCCAATGCGCCGAGTCCGAGCAACGAGCCGATCAGCACGGCGACCGGCAGCATCTCGAAAGCCAGGTTGGGCAACCGCAGGATCGTGTACAGGATGGCCTGGGGGGTCTGGTAGTCGCCCTGGATGTCGTCGAGTTCCGCGATGAACTCGAACAGGCCCGCGATCGCCAGCAGCACGACGAGCACGAGCGCCGTGCTCGCGAGGATCGTACGCATCAGGTACTGGCTCAGCAGGCTCATGAGAACAGCCGCCGGTGCCAGCCGTCCTGCAGCCCCACCAGGACCAGTGTCAACAGCAGGATACCGCCATGCACCCACCAGATGCCGAGACGCGGGTCGAGCGCACCTTCCTCGGTCCACGCCTTGGCAGCACTCAGCAAATTGAAATAAATGATGAAGACCAGCAGCCCGATCGCAATGCGCCCGTACCGCCCTTCGCGGGGCCGGCTGCGGGCGAGCGGAACCGCCAGCAGCGCGAGCAGGATGGTCGCGAGCGGCACACTCAGGCGCCACTGCAGTTCGGCGACGTGCTCGAGCGCGTCGGATTCGAGCAGGTCGGCGAAGCCCATCGCGCGCGGCCGCGGCTCGGGCGTCGTCAGGCTCGGCAGGCGGTAGGGTATGCCGTGCTCCAGGAACTCGACGACACGAAACTTCGTGGTTCCCGGGATGCCCTCGTAGCGACGGCCCTCGTGCAGGACCAGCAGCCGGGTGTTCGGATCTTCGGCATCGGCCTGCACGCCGCGCCGCGCCACCACGACCTGGACGTTGCCGCCTTCCACGAGGCGCTCCATGAACACGTTGTGCATCGCGCCGTCCGGGGTGACGCGCTCGCCATACACGACGGCGTCGTCGGGTCCGAATACCGTGAACCGGCCCGGCTCGATACTGGCGAGATCGGCCTCGCGGCGCGCTTCGGCGCTGATCCGGTCGATGGTCGTCAGGGCACGCGGCGAGCCGTCGATGGACAGCCAGGCGACACCCAGCGACAGCGGCAACAGCAGCCACAGGAGCGGGCGATAAATGCCGCTTGGCCCCACGCGACACGCCATCATCGCGGGCATCTCGCTGTCCCGGTAGAGGCGCCCGAGCGCGAGCATGACGGCGAGAAACAGCCCGATCGGCACCAGCACCGTGAGGTACTGCGCCGCGGACAGGCCGATGACGTCAAACGCCGCGCCCTTGGGCAATTTGCCCTTGGCGACGTCGCCGAGCACGCGCGCGAACTGGTTGGTCAGCAGGATCATCAGCAGGATCATGGTGACGCCGAGCCAGGTCAGGGCGATTTCGCGGAATATGTAGCGGTCGAGGATGCGCTTCACGTGCGACGGCAGCGTAGCTGCGGTAGGCCGAAACGGTTAGACTACCCGATTGTTTTGTCCGTGACAGCCAAAAACATCAAGGCGACGAAGGATTTATGAACTACTTCACAACCACGAGTACCGCTGCCCGCCGGGCGGTCGACTGTGTCATTGTCGGCGTTTTCGAGCGGGGCAAACTGGCGGCCGGGGCGGCCGATATCGACGCTGCGACACAGGGGCAGCTGGCGCAACTGGTCAAGTCGGGCGACCTGACGTCCGAGCCGGGCCGGTGCGTCGTGTTGACCGGCTTGCCGGGCGTCAAGGCCAAACGGGTTGCCGTGGCCGGCCTGGGCAAACCCGCCAAGCTGGATGCCACCGTCTATCGCAAAGCGGTCGCCGCGGCGATCGCAGCCCTCGACGGCAGCAAGACCCGCTCCATTCTCAACACCCTGACACTCGAGACAGTCAAGGACTGCGATCCCTATTACCTGGCGCGGCACTCGGTCGAGGTGCTCGGTGACACGCTGTACCGCTTTACCGAGATGAAGAGCAAGCGCAACAAGAAGCCGATGCCGCTCACGTCCTACGGACACGCCATCGCCAAGCGCGGCGACGCCTCACGCTCGATGCGCGGCGCAGAGCACGGTGACGGCATCGCGCACGGCGTGCGCTTGGCCAAGGACCTCGGCAACCTGCCGGCCAACGTCTGCACGCCGTCGTACCTGGCGCGCACCGCGAAGAAACTGGCCGCCGGCAACGGCAAGCTCACGACGTCGATACTCAACGAAGCCGAAATGAAACGGCTCGGTATGGGCTCGCTGCTGTCGGTCACCGCGGGCACCGCGGAACCGGCAAAGCTCATCGTCATGAAATACCGCGGCGCGGGCAGTAACAAGCCCGTGGTGCTTGTCGGCAAGGGCGTGACCTTCGACACGGGTGGGATCTCGCTCAAACCCGGCCCCGCCATGGACGAGATGAAATACGACATGTGCGGTGCGGCCGGCGTGATCGGCACGATGGCCGCGGTCGCCAGGATGAAACTGCCGATCAACCTCACTGTCGTCGTGCCGGCCGTCGAGAACATGCCGAGCGGCAAGGCGACCAAGCCCGGCGACATCGTGAAGAGCATGTCGGGCCAGACGATCGAGGTGCTCAACACCGATGCCGAGGGACGCCTGATCCTGTGCGATGCCTTGACCTATTCGCGCCGCTTCAAACCTGCCGCCATCATCGACGTCGCGACGTTGACCGGCGCCTGCGTGATTGCGCTGGGTGCGCACCGCACGGCAATCATGAGCAACGACGATGCCCTGCGCGATGAGATTTTCGAAGCGGGCGACGCTGCCGCGGACCGCGGCTGGCCGATGCCGCTGGGCGAGGAGTACGCAGCCCAGCTCAAGAGCAACTTCGCCGACATGGCCAATATCGGCGGGCCGGGCGGCGGCGCAGTGACGGCCGGCTGTTTCCTCGGCAAGTTCACGGACGGCATGAAGTGGGCGCACCTCGACATCGCCGGCACGGCGTGGAAATCGGGCGCCAAGAAAGGCGCGACCGGGCGCCCCGTCCCGATGCTCTCGCAACTCGTGCTCGCGCGCGCCGGCGTATTGCCCTGAGGGACATGGCCCGCGTCGATTTCTACATTCTCGCGCAGGCCGACGAACGCGCACGGCAGGTGCTCGCCTGCAAGCTGGCCGAGAAAGCCTGGCGCCTCGACAACACGGTGTACATCCACGCGAAGAACCGCGCGGATGCCGAGCGCCTCGACGAGCTGTTGTGGACCTTCCGCGACGGCAGTTTCGTGCCGCATGGGCTCGCCGGACGCGAAGACGGGACGGAGGAATCGCCAATCATGATCGGCTGCGGCCCGGACGGCGTCACCGGGCGCGACCTGCTGATCAATCTCGATGACGAGATCCCGCCCTGCGCCGAGGGTTTCCCCCGTGTCGCGGAACTTGTAACCTCCGACGAAACCTGCAGGAACCTGAGCCGCAAGCGCTATGCGACCTACCGCGACCAGGGCCACGAACTGAACACGCACAAGCTCTGATGGACAAGTCCTACCGCCCCGAAGAAATCGAACAGCGCATCTACGAGCGCTGGGAAGACAACGGCTGGTTCGCCCCGCGCGGGGACGGCCAGCCGTACTGCATCATGATCCCGCCGCCCAACGTGACGGGCACGTTGCACATGGGGCACGCGTTCCAGGACACGATCATGGACGCCCTCACCCGTTACCACCGCATGCTCGGCGACCGTGCCTTGTGGCAACCCGGGATGGACCATGCCGGCATCGCGACGCAGATGGTCGTAGAGCGGCTCCTGAACGGGGAAGGCCTGTCGAAGCACGACCTGGGGCGCGAGCGGTTCGTCGAACGGGTCTGGCAGTGGAAGGAAGAGTCCGGCGGCCAGATTGCCCGGCAGACCCGGCGGCTGGGGGCCTCGGTCGACTGGAGCCGCGACCGCTTCACCATGGACGAGGGCTGCTCCGAGGCTGTAAAGAAAGTCTTCGTCGACCTGTACGACGAGGGCCTCATCTACCGGGGCAAGCGTCTCGTCAACTGGGACCCCGTGCTGCACACCGCGCTGTCGGATCTCGAGGTCCTGTCGGAGGACGAGCCCGGCAAGCTGTGGCACTTTCGCTATCCGCTCGCTACGGGCGAAGGACACCTCGTCGTCGCCACGACGCGTCCCGAAACGATGCTCGGCGACAGCGCGGTCGCGGTGCATCCGGACGACGAACGCTACCGGGACATCGTCGGCCAGGACGTCCTGTTACCGATTGTCGGCCGGCGCATCCCGGTCATAGCCGACGAGTACGTCGATCCCGAGTTTGGCACGGGTTGCGTGAAGATCACGCCGGCACACGACTTCAACGACTACGAAATCGGCGCGCGCCACGAACTCCCGGTATACAACATCCTCACCGATGACGCGGCACTCAATGACGAGGTCCCCGAAGCCTATCGCGGCCTCGATCGCTTCGTGGCCCGTGACCGGATCGTCGAGGAATTTCGCGAGCTAGGATTGCTCGAGAAGATCGAAGACTACACCGTGAAGATTCCGCGCGGCGACCGCTCGCACGCGGTGGTCGAGCCGTACCTGACGGACCAGTGGTACGTGAAGATCGAACCGCTGGCGAAACCCGCGATCGAGGCGGTGGAATCCGGGCGGATCCGGTTCGTACCGGAAAACTGGTCGAAAACCTATTTCGAGTGGATGTACAACATCCAGGACTGGTGTATCAGCCGGCAGCTCTGGTGGGGCCACCGCGTCCCGGCCTGGTACGACAACGAGGGTAACGTCTACGTCGGCCACGATGAGGACGACGTGCGCCGCAAGTACGCGATCGCCGACGGCACCGACCTGCGCCAGGACAACGACGTACTCGACACCTGGTTCTCGTCGGCGCTGTGGCCATTCAGTACGCTGGGCTGGCCCGAGAAGACGCAGGCGCTGCACGAGTTCTACCCGGGCAACGTCCTCGTCACGGGCTTCGACATCATCTTTTTCTGGGTGGCCCGCATGATCATGATGGGCCTCAAGTTCATGGACGACGTGCCGTTCCACGAGGTCTACATCCACGGCCTGATCCGTGACCAGGACGGCCAGAAAATGTCGAAATCCAAGGGCAACGTCCTCGACCCGCTGGACCTGATCGACGGCATCGATCTCGAGGCACTCGTCGCGAAACGCACGGCCGGCATGATGCAGGCGCACCTCGCGCCCGGGATCGAGAAAGCCACGCGCCGGCATTTCCCGGACGGTATCGATGCTTACGGTTGCGACGCCCTGCGCATGACGTTCGCGTCCCTCGCCACCACGGGCCGTGACATCCGGTTCGACGTGGGCCGCATCGAGGGCTACAAGAACTTCTGCAACAAGCTCTGGAATGCGGCGCGCTACGTGCTGATGAACACGGAATCCCTCGATGACGGCGAGGTCGAGCTCAGTGCCGCGGACCGCTGGATCCGGGCCCGCCTCGACGCGACGACGCGCGTCATGCACCGGCAGTTTGCCGCCTACCGGATGGATCTCGCGGCTCAGGCCGTCTACGACTTCACCTGGCACGAATTCTGCGACTGGTACCTCGAACTGTCGAAGCCGGTGCTGCAATCGGAGCAGTCCCCGGCCGCGCTGCAACGCGGCACCCGCCGGACGCTGATCGACACGCTCGAGGCCATCCTGCGACTGCTGCATCCGCTGATGCCGTTCATCACCGAGGAGATCTGGCAGCAGATCGCGGCGCGTGCCGGAATCGACGGCGACACGATCATGTATCGACCCTACCCGGCCGCAGACGACGGCGCGGCCGACGACGCGGCGGTCGCGGACATCGAATGGGTTATGCAGTTCATTCTCGGCATTCGCCAGATCCGCGGCGAAATGGACATCTCGCCGGGCAAGCCGCTGCCGGTACTGCTGCAGAACGCGGGCGCCACCGATCGCGACCGCGCGGCACGGCATGCGACCCTGCTGCAGCGGGTCGGGCGGATCGCGAGCGTCGACGTGCTCGGGGCGGCGGACGAGCCGCCCGCGGCGGCCACGGCATTGCTCGGCGACATGCGCCTGCTCGTCCCGATGCAGGGACTGATCGACGTGGCGGCCGAACGGGCCCGCCTCGACAAGCAGATGGAGAAGACGGCGGCGGAGCTCGCCAAGGCCAACGGCAAGCTGGCCAATGAGAAATTCGTGAACAATGCCCCCGCTGCCGTGGTCACGCAGGAACGTGAGCGAGTCGCCGAGTTCGAGAAGACCATCACACAATTGACCGAACAATTGCAGAAACTCGACGAACTTGCTTGACCCGGGACCCGGTCGCGATATGGTGGCCACAGCCCCCGCTTCACCTGAGGACCGAGGAATGCAGCGCTCATCGACACTGGAGACCGTCCCGACCGGCCGCGACGCACAGCGCGCGGCCATCGACCGCGCACGCAGGTCGCTGGGCACGATCATCCTCGGCAAGGACGAGCAGATTTCGCTGGCGCTGGCCTGCCTGCTCGCGCGCGGCCACCTGCTGATCGAGGACCTGCCCGGGCTCGGCAAGACCATGCTGGCCCAGGCGCTGTCGCGCGTACTGGGGCTCAGCTTCAGCCGCATCCAGTTCACCAGCGACCTGCTGCCCGCGGACATCATCGGCGTCTCGGTGTTCCGGCAGGACAGCGGCGAGTTCGAGTTTCAGCCCGGCCCGGTGTTCGCGCAGCTGGTGCTGGCGGACGAGGTCAACCGTGCCACGCCCAAGGCGCAGAGCGCGCTGCTCGAGGCGATGGAGGAACACCAGGTTTCCGTGGACGGCAATACGCGCGACCTGCCCTCGCCTTTTTTCGTCGTGGCGACGCAGAACCCGGGAGACCAGATCGGGACGTTTCCGCTGCCCGAGTCACAGCTCGACCGGTTCCTGATGCGCGTCGAGATCGGCTACCCGAACGAGGAGAGCGAGCGCGAGCTGATCGCCGGCGAAGACCGCCGCGAGATGCTCAGGCTCATCGAAGCCGTTTCCGGGCCGGAGATGCTGACGGCGCTGCAGCAGGCCGTGCGCGAGGTCCCGGTGACCGACGCACTGATCAGCTACATCCAGGCGCTCGTGCGGCACACGCGCGAGTCCGCGGACATCGAAATCGGGTTGTCGCCGCGCGGCGCCCAGGCGCTCGTTGCAGCGGCACGCGCCCACGCCTTCGTCGAGCATCACGCGGGCGTGTACCCCGACGACGTCCAGGCCGTGTTTACCGCGGTCGCCGGGCACCGCCTGAAGCCGGCTGCCAGCACGCGTTTCCGCAGCCCGTCCGAACTCTGCCAGCATGTTCTCGATTCCGTGGCCATTCCCTGAGGCACGCGGTCTTGTTTCCTCGCTAAGAGAGCGCGGACACAATCGCGTCCGTGCCTGGGCCCGCCAGCGCCAGGGCGAGGACCCCGCAGCGACGACGCTCGGTCCGGGGCGCGTCTATATCCTGCCGACCGGCATCGGCCTCGTCTTCGGGCTGATGGCCTTCGCGATGCTGCTCGGCTCGATGAACTACAACAACAACCTGTCGTTCGTGCTGACTTTCCTGCTGATCGGCATCGGTTTCGTCGCGATGCACCAGTGTCAGCGTAACCTCGTCGGCCTCGAGCTGTCGTTCGCCGGCGCCGAACCCGTGTTCGCCGGCCAGGCAATTCGCTACCGGATCGCGGTGACCAACAACTCGAAGAACGCGCGCTACGGTATCGGGCTGTACGCCACGGGTACCGACAGCGACATCTGCGACCTGCAGCCCGGGGAGAGCAGGATCTTCGTGCTCTCGGTTCCCACGGCGCGGCGCGGCCGGACGACGCTGGAACGTTTCGGCGTGCGCACGCTGTTTCCCTTCGAACTGTTTCGCTCCTGGGCGTGGCTGCACATGGACGTCAGCGGACTCGTGTACCCTGCGCTGGCCGACGACGCCCCGCCGCCGCCGCCGACCATGACCGCACACGGCCACCGCCAGCACGATGCGCGCGGCGAGGAAGACTTCGCGGGCCTGCGCAAGTATCACGTCGGTGACTCGCCGCGCCATGTCGCCTGGAAGGCGTTTGCCCGCAGCGGGCAATTGCTCTCCAAGCAGTTTGCCGGCGCGGATACCAGCAGCCAGTGGTTCGACTTCGACGAACTGCGCGGTATCGAGGTCGAACAGCGGCTCTCGATCCTGACGCGCTGGATCGTCGATGCCGACCGCACGCTCGAGGATTACGGGCTGCGCATCCCGGGCGCCGCGTTCGGGCCGGCCCACGGTGACGCCCACCGGCGCCGCTGCCTCGAAGCGCTCGCACTGTTCGACGAGGCCAGGTCCTGATGGCCCGGCCCCGCGGCACGGACGGCTCCCTGCTGGCCAGCCTGCCCTGGACGCTGGCCGCGCTGTTCGTCTCGATCGCGCCGCACGTACCGTTCCTGCCCGCCTGGATCACCGGCGCGTTCGTCGCCTGCACCGCCTGGCGGTACCTGGTCGAACGGCGCCGGCGCGCACTCCCGGCCGCCTGGATCCGGGCGGCCCTCGCGCTGGGCTGCTTCCTCGGCGTGCTGGCCACCTACTCCTCGATCAGCGGGGTCGGCCCCGGCTCGGCACTGCTCACGATCATGGCGGCGCTCAAGCTGCTCGAGACGCGGCGGCGCCGGGACCAGTTCGTGCTGCTGTTTCTCTCGATCTTCCTCGTCATGTCGTCGCTGCTGCGGGAGCAGTACCTCTGGTCGGTGCCGTACATGCTCGTCAGCATCCTGGTGATCATGACGGCCTGGCTGCGGATGTCGGCGGGCGAGAGCCAAACGGCGCGCCGCAGTTTTGCTACGGGAGCCCGGCTGCTGGCGTACGCGGCACCGCTCGCCATCGTCATGTGGGTGTTCTTTCCGCGCATTGCGACCCCGTTCTGGGCAGTACCGATCGATACGAGCCGGGCCGCATCGGGACTCAGCGACACGATGAGCCCCGGGGACATCAGTTCGCTATCGATGTCCGACGCCGTGGCATTCCGCGTGTCCTTCGACGGGGCGATCCCGGAACCGCGCGATCGCTACTGGCGCGGACTCGTCCTGACCCGGTTCAACGGGCGCACCTGGACCGGGCGTGAACCCAGCATCAGCCGCTTCGCGCGGGAACAGATCGAAGTCCGGGACGGACGCGTCGAATACGAGATCACGCTCGAGCCGACGCGGCAGCAATGGCTGTTCGCGCTGGACGTGCCGACGGAATGGTCGCTGGGGCGCGCAGCCTTCATGGGACCGCAGCAACAGCTGGCGCGGGCCACCCCGATCGACCAGCGCATCGCGTACACCGTGACGTCGTATACGTCGTACCGCATCGGCCGCGACCTCTCGAGCCTGTACCGCACCTGGTACTCGTCCCTGCCCGGCAACAGCAACCCGCGAACCGCGCAGCTCGCACGCGAGATGCGTGCCGCGGCGGGTTCCGACCGGGCCTTCGTAAATGCCGTCCTCGACATGCTGCACGAGGAGGCGTTCTTCTACACGCTGGAGCCACCGCCGCTGGGCAGCAACCCGGTCGATCGCTTCCTGTTCGAGACGCGGCGCGGCTTCTGCGAGCACTATGCCTCGGCATTCTCGGTCCTGATGCGCAGCGCGGACATCCCGTCGCGAATCGTGCTGGGTTACCAGGGCGGCGAGGTGAACCCGCTGGGCGGGCACCTGATCGTGCGGCAGTCGGACGCGCATGCGTGGACCGAGGTGTGGCTCGACGACGCAGGCTGGGTGCGCGTCGATCCGACGGCAGCCGTGGCGCCCGAGCGGGTGGAGTTTGGCGCGAGCGAGGCGGCCTTCGATGGCATCGGTGAGACCTGGGGATTCTCGGCACCCTCGCGGCTGGCACACCAGGTAACGATGGCCTGGGACGCGCTCAACGCGAAGTGGAACGAGTGGATTCTCGGTTACGGTCCGGATACGCAAAGCGCTTTCATGCAGTGGCTCGGGATGCACGAGCCGACCTGGCGCAAGATGCTGCTCACGCTGATTGCGCTCGTCGTCGGGCTCGTCATGGTCATCAGCCTGTTGCTCATGTTCCGTTACCAGCCGCCCAGGAAGGACGAGGCCGCGCGCCTGTACGCGCGCTTCGTCAGGAAAACCGGCATGGAGCCGCACACCGGGGAAACCGCCCGGCGGTTTGCGCAACGGGTATGCCGGGCCGGCATCCTTCCGGCCGGTACCGTGGAGGCGGTCACGGAGGCTTACATGGATGCCCGCTACGGCGGCATCGAAGGTGCCCGGGATCGCCTGCAGCGCGCCGTCGCGGCTATGGTCTAGCGTCGCCGCTTCGGACCCGTGTCAGCAGGAATCCGCCACAGACAAACAGCGGCATCAGCACCAGCAGTACCCACTTCGGATCGTCCGACAACATCGCGGCAACGGCCACCAGGGCCGGCCCGAGGACATGCGAGAACTTGGTCGTCATGTTGTAGAAGCCGAAGAACTCGCCCGGCTGGGCTGCGGGAATCAGGCTGGCATAGAGCGAGCGGCTCAGGCCCTGCACGCCGCCCTGCACGCAGCCGATGATCGCCGCCATGACGAAGAATTCGCGCACGTTCGTCATCTGCAACGCCCACAGGCATGCGCCGATATAGACCAGCAGTGCGAAGTAGATGCAGCGCTTTGCGCCGAAGCGATGTGCGGCCAGCCCGTAGAGCAAGGTCGCCGGGAAGCCGACGAAATTGGTCACGAGCAGTGCCAGCACCAGATCCTGGTCGGCAAAGCCGAGCCGCTGGCCGTAGTTGACGGCCATGAAGATAACCGTGAACACGCCGCCCATGTAGAACCAGTAGGCCCCGAGGAAGGTGGCGACGTTACGGTACTTGCCGATCTCGCGCACCGTCGTGCGCAGTTCGGCGTAGGCGGCACGAATCGCGCCGCTCGTCACCTCGATGCCGCTGTGCCGCTCCGCAACGAAGAACAGCAGGGGCAGCAGGAAGACCAGCCACCAGACGCCAACCGATACGAAAGCGGCGCTGAAGGCAGCGGTCGCATCGGCCAGTCCGAAGGTTGCGGGCGAGCGTACCATCCACAGGTGCAGCCCCAGCAGCAGCGCGCCGCCGAGATAGCCGCAGGCGAATCCGAGCGTGGAAACGAAGCTGTAATAGCGCGGCGTCGTGACATCGATCAGGAGGGAATCGTAGAACACGGTCGATGCGTAGTAGCCGATCGATGCAAGCAGGTAAACGCCGAGCGCAAGCGGCCAGTTGCCCGCGCCGACCAGGCCGAGCGACGCCGTCATCACGGCGCCGAGCACGGCCAGCGCAAACAGGAACCGCTTGCGGTAGCCGCCGGCATCGGCGATCGCGCCGAACAGCGGCGCCGTGACGCTGACGATGGCACTCGCCGCGAAGGTCACCCAGCCGAGGCGTGCCGTGACGGCCGCGCCGCCGTCGCCGGCGCTCCAGAAACTGCCCAGCACGAGCGGAAACAGCACGGCAAGCACGCTCAGGGCAAACGCGGAATTGGCCCAGTCGTAGAGGGCCCAGGCGATGGTCCTGCGGTTCAGGGCCTCAGTGTTCACGCGTCTTCCGGAATCCGATGTCGGGCCAGCGCTCCTCGGTCAGGTTGAGGTTGACCCGGGTCGGCGCGATGTAGACCAGGCTGCCGCCGTGGTCGAGAGCCAGGTTGTCGTGCGCCTTCTTCTCGAAGTCGTCGAGCATTTTCGGATCGGCGCATTCGACCCAGCGCGCAGTCGCCACGTTGATCGTCTCGAACTGGCACTCGACGTTGTACTCATCGCGCAGGCGGTGCGCGACGACGTCGAATTGCAGGGGACCGACGGCCCCGAGAATCAGGTCGTTGTTGCGCAGCGGCTGGAACAGCTGCGTGGCGCCCTCCTCGCACAGCTGGGCCAGGCCCTTCTTCAGGGCTTTGAGGCGCAGCGGGTCCTTGAGGACCGCGCGGCGGAAAATCTCCGGCGCGAAGTTCGGAATTCCCGTGAACCGGATGTCCTCGCCCTGCGTGAAGCTGTCCCCGATATTGATCGTGCCGTGATTGTGCAGGCCGATAATGTCGCCGGCATAGGCGGTTTCGGCGTGCTGCCGATCCGCGGCCAGGAAGGTGATCGCCTCGGGAATCTTCATTTCCTTGCCCAGGCGAACATGCTTCACGCGCACCCCTTTCCGGTACTCGCCGGACACGATGCGCATGAACGCGATTCGATCACGGTGGCCGGGATCCATGTTGGCCTGGATCTTGAAGACGAAACCGGTCAGCGCTTCTTCGCGAGGATCGACCGAGCGCTGTTCGGCCTCGTGCGGCTGCGGCGGTGGCGCGTGCCGGACGAACTCATCGAGCAATTCCCTGACGCCGAAATTCGAGATCGCCGAACCGAAGAACACGGGTGTCTGCCTGGCAGCCAGGTAGTCGTCGATCGAAAGTTCGGGGCACGCGCCCTTGACGAGTTCGACCTCCTCGCGGAACTCGTCGGTGCGGTCGCCGAGGACGGCAGCCGCCTCGGCGGAATCGAGCCTGTCGACGGCGCGGATCTCGGCGGCCTTCTCGCGGCCGACCTTGTCGTACAAGTAGATACGGTCTTCCAGCAGGTGGTAGACGCCCTTCAGCGATCGCCCCATCCCGATGGGCCAGGTGATCGGCGAGCACTCGATCCCGAGCACGGACTCGATCTCGTCCAGCAGTTCGATCGGCTCGCGCCCATCGCGGTCGAGCTTGTTGATGAAGGTCATGATCGGCGTGTCGCGCAGCCGGCATACGTCCATCAGCTTGATCGTGCGTTGCTCGACGCCCTTGGCGCAGTCGATCACCATGAGCGCCGAGTCGACCGCGGTCAGCGTGCGGTAAGTGTCTTCCGAGAAGTCCTCGTGACCCGGCGTGTCGAGCAGGTTCACGACGCAATCGCGGTACGGGAACTGCATGACGGACGATGTGACCGAGATGCCGCGCTGCTGCTCGAGCGCCATCCAGTCCGACGTTGCATGCCGCGACGCCTTGCGTCCCTTGACCGTGCCGGCCAGCTGGATCGCCCCGCCGTACAGCAGCAGCTTCTCCGTCAACGTCGTCTTGCCGGCGTCCGGGTGCGAGATGAT
Organism: Woeseiaceae bacterium; assembly: GCA_041553075.1. Classification (GTDB taxonomy): domain Bacteria; phylum Pseudomonadota; class Gammaproteobacteria; order Steroidobacterales; family Woeseiaceae; genus UBA1847. The sequence continues at coordinate 50,639 of JBFEJR010000007.1, forward strand.
CGCGAAGGTCCGCCGCCTGCGGACTTCTGTCTGGATGTCTGGCATGGGTCAGTCTTCCGTGACGAGCTTCTTGACGAGAACCGCGGCGTCTTCGCGACCGTCGTTCGCCTGGTAATAGGCGGGCCGGTTGGCGACCTGGTAGAAGCCCTTCTTCCTGTACAGCGCGATGGCACGTTGATTGGACGGCCGCACTTCGAGGAACACCTGGCGCACCGACGACGCGCGCGCGCGGAACAACATCTCGTCGAGGAGTTTCTCACCGTAGCCGCGCGAGCGATAGTCCGGATCGACGCAGACGTTGAGGATATGCGCTTCGCCCGCCGCCACCGACAGGACACCGTAGCCCGCGACCCTGTCGTCTCGCTGCAACACGATGGTCTGGTAGCCGGCAAGCAGGCAATCGCGAAAAACGCCGTGGCTCCATGGGAACTCGTAGCTGCGACGCTCGATATCGGACACCATCGCGATGTCGTCGTGGCACATCGCACGAATCGAGACCGTGGGTTCGGCGAGCGGCCTGATCATGCACGCGCCTCCGCTGCCAGCCGCGCGGCGAGGCACAGGTCGCTCCACGCCTTCTGCTTTTGCGACGGACTGCGCAGCAGGTAGGCCGGGTGGTAGGTCACCACGAGCGGCACACCGTCGAGCTCGTGCGCCTGCCCGCGCAGGCGTCCGACCGGGTCGTCGCGGCCCAGCAGGTTCTGCGCAGCGATCCGCCCCACGGCCAGGATGATCCTCGGTCGCACCAGCGCAATCTGGCGCTCGAGATAGCCGCGGCAGGCTGCCGCCTCGGCCGCCTTCGGGTCGCGGTTGTTGGGAGGGCGGCACTTGAGGATGTTGGCAATGAACACGCTGTCCCGGCTTTCGCCGATCGCCAGCAGCATCTGGTCGAGCAACTGGCCGGCCCGGCCGACGAAGGGCTCGCCCCGGCGGTCTTCCTCCGCGCCGGGCGCTTCGCCGATGATCATCCAGTCCGCATCGAGATGGCCGACACCGAAAACGGTATTGGTGCGGCTCTGCGACAGCTCGCAGCGCGTGCACCCGGCCACGCAGTCGCGCAGCTCATCCCAGCCGAGTTCGGCCGCCGGCCCGTTGGCGGCCGCCGGGGCCGGCTCGTCCGCCGTATCGCTCGGCAACCAGACATCGATGCCCATGGCCTGCAGGTAGGCGCGTCGCTGCTGTTCTGGGTGGATCATTGTCACTAGTTTGCCATCATGGATGCGGCACCGCACCAATCAGGTCGGTGCCGGCCAGCACACGCTGGCCCGGCACTACGAATACCTTGCCTTCGATGGGCAGGAACACATCGGCATAACGGGCAAGGCGAACATACGCACAGCGATCGCCCTGGCCAACGCGCTCCCCGAGCCGGACGAACGCTCGCGGGGGCAAGCCGAAACGGTACTCGTGGAACTGCAGCACCACGCTGTTGCCTTCGTCGGTCTCGACCCACAGTGCGTTCGCGGGGCACTCCACGCCGTTTTCCTCCGCCCTGGAGCGCAGGTTCATGACGCGGCCCTCGATCGGGCTGCGTGCGCTGTAGGTGCCGAACGCGTTGACCCGGATCCTGATGCGGTACGCACTCCCCTGCACGACGCACCGATCGGTCGTCTCCACCTCGACGACTTCGCCATCGACCGGGCTCACGATGCCGAGCGCGACCGAGGGCACGGCGCGGCGCGGATCGCGAAACAACAGGACCAGGAAAACCGCTGCCAACAGCGGCGGCAGCACGGCCCACCAGACCGCGTAGTTGACTGCGAACAGCGCCAGCGCCAACGCCAGCGCGATAAACGGGATGCCCTCACGGGCGACCAGAGGACTTCGCCTGCCGCGCACGGTGAATACCTGCCAGAACCAATACGGTCGACCATCTTAGGACAGAACCGGTTAGAATGCGCGCGTCACCATCACCGGGTTCCACTTGTAATGCGATTTTCCGAATTTGCCCTGACGACGCTCAAGGAAGTGCCGGCCGAGGCCGAAATTGTCAGCCACAAGCTCATGCTGCGCGCGGGCCTGATCCGCCGTCTCGCCTCCGGACTGTTCACCTGGATGCCGCTCGGCCTGCGCGTGCTGCGCCGGGTGGAAACCGTGGTACGCGAGGAGATGGACCGTGCCGGCGCGCTCGAACTCCTGATGCCCGCCGTGCAGCCCGCCGAGCTGTGGCAGGAATCCGGCCGCTGGGACCAGTACGGTCCGCTGCTGCTGCGCATGCACGACCGCCACGAGCGGGCATACTGCTTCGGGCCGACCCATGAAGAGGTCATCACCGACATCGCCCGCCGCGAACTGCGCAGCTACAAGCAGCTGCCCGTGAACTACTACCAGGTACAAACCAAGTTCCGCGACGAAATCCGGCCGCGCTTCGGCGTCATGCGTTCCCGCGAGTTCATCATGAAGGATGCCTACTCGTTCGACCTCGACAAGGAAGGCATGCAGGCCTCGTATGAGCGCATGCATGCCGCGTACACGGCTATCTTCACGCGACTCGGCCTGAGGTTTCGCGTCGTCGATGCAGACAGTGGCGAAATCGGCGGCAGCCGCTCACAGGAGTTCCACGTGCTCGCGGACTCGGGCGAAGACGCGATTGCCTACTGCGATGCAGACGACTACGCCTCCAACGTCGAAACCGCTGCCACGCTGCCGACCGCCGTCGCGCGCCCGGCGCCGTCATGCGAGCTCGCGAAAATCGCGACTCCGGACGTACGTACGATCGCGGACCTGTGCGCTCTGCTCGACATCACGGCCGAGCAGACGATCAAGACGCTGATCGTCGAGGGAACCGACAGGCCGGTCGCCCTGGTGCTGCGTGGCGATCACGAACTCAATGCCGTCAAGGCCCAGAAACTCGAGGGCGTCGCTGCGCCCCTGGCAATGGCCGACAGCGCGACGATTCGCAAGACGATCGGGGCGCACCCCGGCTCGCTCGGCCCGGTCGGCCTGGATCTGCCCGTGTACTTCGACCACGCCGTCGCCGCCCTCGCGGATTTCTCCTGCGGCGCCAACGAGGATGGCTTCCACTTCACGGGCGTCAATTTCGGGCGTGACCTGCCCGAACCCGAGACCGTGGATCTGCGCAACGTGGTCGAGGGCGACCCCACGCCGGGCGGCCGCGGAACGCTCAGCATTGCGCGCGGTATCGAGGTCGGCCATATCTTCCAGCTGGGCTCGAAGTACTCGGAATCGATGAAAGCGACGGTGCAGGCGCCCGACGGGTCCAGCCAGGTCATGGAGATGGGCTGTTACGGGATCGGCATCACGCGGATCGTCGGCGCCGCGATCGAACAGAACCACGACGAGAACGGCATCATCTGGCCCGGCCCCCTCGCACCGTTCGACGTCGTGCTGGTGCCGATCAACATGCATCGCTCCGAGGCAGTGCGCGACGCTGCCGCAGCGCTTTACGACGACCTGCGCGCCAGCGGTCTCGAGGTCCTGCTCGACGACCGCGATGCCCGGCCCGGCGTCAAGTTCGCCGATGCCGAGCTGATCGGGATTCCGCACCGGATCGTCATCGGCGACCGCGGGCTGGCCGACGGCCGGTTCGAGTACCGCCACCGGCGGGATACCGAATCGCGCGACCTGAAACGTGAAGAAGTTCTCGAAATCGTCAAGGAATCAGCTATAAGCTGATAATTAATATGAGGACTTTACTCGCAAGCTTGTTGCTGACCTGGGCGGTGGCCGTGCCGGCCGCCGAACCCGATCCCGAGTTGCGGGAAGTGCTGCGGGCCGCGGCCAGCGCAAGCCCCAGCTTCGCCGACCGCTTTCACGCCGAAGTCTGGCTGACCGACATGTCCCGCCGGCTCGAGCGCCAGGTGCGCGATCCGGAGGAGCGCATCGAGATCCTGACGCTGGTGCACCTGGAGGCCTCGCGCGTGAATCTGCCGCCCGAGCTGGTGCTCGCCGTCATCGAGGTCGAGAGCAACTTCGATCGTTATGCCGTGTCGGTCGCCGGTGCGCTGGGCCTGATGCAGGTGATGCCGTTCTGGAAAAACGAAATCGGGCGCCCCGGGGACAACCTGCTGCACACGAGCACGAACCTGCGCTACGGCTGCACGATCCTGCGGTTTTACTACGACAAGGAAAAAGGCGACCTGCGCCGCGCGCTCGGCCGCTACAACGGCAGCCTGGGCCGACGCAAATACCCGAACAAGGTGATCGACAAGCTGTCACGCAAGTGGTTCAAGGCCTGAACCTCAGCCGACGCTGAAACCCGATACAGCGACCGCCGCGACCGTGGCGACATCAACGCGGGACACGCGCGCCACGGGCGGTCCGACATGCAGCCACCGCTCGAGTTCATCGAGGGCCTCGACCGACCCGACGGCCAGGACCTCGACGTTGCCGTCCGGCAGATTGATCGCATGCCCCGCGATCCCGAGGCGCTCGGCTTCGCGGCGGGTGCTGTCCCGGAACCACACGCCCTGGACACGGCCATGCACCGTAAACAAACGCGCTTCATCCGGCATGAGGAGTCAGTTCTTGGGGGCCGCCGCTTCGGCTTCGCGCAGCGCATCGAGCGCTTTCATCTTGGCGTGCTTGGCGTCGCGACGCGCCGCGGCATACTCACCGGCATTAAGGGCCCGCCGGGCGCTCTCGAGGTAATCCTCGGCCGCTTGCAGGTGAAACGCCGCATGTTCCGCCGCGCCCGCTTCCCGGGCGACCGCGATGGCCTGCCGGGCATCGCTCATCTCCTGCGCCGGCGGGGTGGTCTCACAGGCCGCCACGGCCAGCAGGAGCGTCAGAACGATCCCTTTAAAAAGCGTCTGTATTACAGGGGCTTGCACGATTATTTTTATTATTCTCGGAACTGTCGGGGCGATACAAATTAGCAACGGACTCGGCGGGCGTCAAGCAATCCCGACGCGCTGACTCATTCCGCCGACCCTGCTAGAGTGCGCTTTGTGTCCTCGCAGGAAATACCGGGAATTTTCGATGGCCCTGACTATTTATCACAACCCGCGGTGCTCGAAGTCGCGCCAGACGCTCGAACTCATCCGGAAGGCGGGAATCGAACCCGCCATCGTCCGGTACCTGGAGGACACGCCGAGCGCCGCCGACATCCTGGCGCTCGCCGCGGCGGCGGGCCTGCCGGTCGCCGCCCTGCTGCGCCGCGGCGAGCGCGACTTCAAGGAGGCCGAGGATCTGCCCGCGCTCGATGACGACGCGGCGCTTTCGTCCTGGCTGGCGGCTCACCCGATCGTGCTCGAACGCCCGATCGTCTTCGACCCTGCCAGCGGCAAGGCCGTCCTCGGCCGGCCACCCGAAAACGTCGCCGAGTTGCTCCCCTGATGGCCGAGATACTGGTGTTGTATTACTCGCGCAACGGTGCGACCGCCGCGCTGGCCCGGGAAGTCGCGCGGGGCATCGACGGTGTCGACGGGATGGCTGCGCGCCTGCGCACGGTACCGGAAGTATCCGCCGTGACCGAAGCAACGGAAGACGCGGTGCCGGACACGGGACCGCCGTACGCGAGCGGCGCGGATCTCGAGGAGTGTGCCGGCGTCGTGATCGGCAGCCCGAGCTGCTTCGGCAACATGGCGGCGCCGCTCAAGTACTTCCTCGACAGCCGCCTGGGTGAGTGGCTGCGCGGCGTGCTCGCCGGCAAGCCCTGTGGCACGTTCGCATCCACCGGTTCGATGCACGGTGGCCAGGAAACGACGCTGCTCACGATGGCCGTCCCCCTGCTCCATCACGGCATGATCTACGTCGGCATCCCGTACACGGAGCCGGCGTTGACGGCGACCCGGTCCGGCGGCACGCCCTATGGCCCGACGCATGTCACGTGGAATCGCGAAGCGGACTCCCTGTCGAAAGAGGAAAAGACACTGGCACGCGCGCTCGGGGCGCGGGTCGCCGATATCGCGCGTCGCCTCGCCGACTAGTTGCCGCGCAGTACGTCCCTGACGAACGGTATCGTCAGGCGCCGCTGGGCGCGCAGGGCCTCGAGGTCGAGCTTGTCGAGCAATGCATAGAGGCTCGCCATGTCCCGCGCCGTGCGCCGCAGCAGGTAGCCGGCCGTGTCCTCGGGCAGCTCCAGGCCGCGGTGACTCGCGCGCAGCTGCAGGGCCGCCGCACGTTGTTCGTCCTCGAGCGCACGGACCTGGAACACGGGCAGGCGCGACAGGCGGCTCGCCAGGTCCGGGAGCCGGATCCCGGTTTCCCGCGGCGGTGCGGTAGCCGCCACCACGAGCTGGCCGCCATTCTCGAGCAGGTCGTTGCACAGGCTGAACAGCGCGGCCTCCCAGGACGCATCGCCGGCTACCCGGTCGAGGTCGTCGATACAGATCAGCGCGCGGTCACCGAGGCCCTCGAGGATGTCGGGGCCGGCACCCGACAGCATCTCCAGCGGCAGGTAGATCGACCGATCGCCGGCCTGGTCGCACACGGCCTGCAGCAGGTGCGTCTTGCCGCTCGACGAAGCGCCCCACAGCCAGCAGCCCGGGCCCGGTTCGCCCCCGGCCACGCGCCGCAGCGTGGCCACCAGCGCCTCGTTGCCCGGGTCGTGAAAGCTCGCGAAAACCGCGTGGTCGGCAAGCTGCAGAGGTAGCGCCAGCTGGCTCATTCGAGATCGATTTCCACGAGCGCCTCCGGGTGCTCCCTGAGGTAGCGGTCGTAGGCAAAACGGACGAGCACGGACAGTACCGCGGCGGCCGGCAGGGCCAGCAGGATGCCAAAGAAGCCGAACAGCTGGCCGCCCGCCGCAACCGCGAAGATGACGATCACCGGGTGCAGGCCGATCCGGTCGCCGACGAGCTTGGGCGTCAATACCGAACCCTCGATGAACTGGGCGATCGAGAACGTCGCCACCACCCCGACGAGCTGCCACAGCGGCTCCGGTTCGAGCGCCACGGTGAGCCCGGCGAGGGCGATGCCGAAGACGAACCCGAGGTACGGCACGAAGCTGACCAGCCCCGATACGACGCCGATCGCCACCGCGAACTTGAGGCCGACCAGGCTCAGTCCGAGCGAATAGATCAGTGCCAGGGCCAGCATGACGAGCAACTGCCCGCGCAGGAATGCGCCGAGCACTTCGTCCGACTCGCGCGCCAGGGAGAACACGGTCTCGCGCTGGCTTTCGGGCACGAGCGCCCCCACGTGCGCCACGATCAGGTCCCAGTCGCGCAACAGGTAAAACGAGATGATCGGGACCAGGAACAGGCTGAGCACCGCGGCAAAGAGGGCGCCGCCGGACTTGCCGACCGAGAGCAGCGCCTTGCCGCTCCAGCTGCCGAACATTTCGCCGTAGCGGGACAGGAAGGCGCCGACGCCGACGCCTTCATCCGGCTCGAAATTGAGCCACCCCAGGATGGTCGGCATCCAGACCTGTTCGAACTGGCGCACGATGTCGGGCAGCGCCTCGAACAGCGCGCTGACCTGCGCGCCGATCAGCGGACCGATCAGGACGATCAGCAGCGCGATCATCAGGAACGTGAGCAGGAACACCAGGACGACGGCCACGGTGCGGGGCAGCCGCAACCGCTGCAGGCGGTCGGCGAGCGGATCGCCGACGTACGCCAGCAACGCGGCCGCCACGAATGGCGTGAGCACGGGCGCGAGCAGGTAGAACAGCCATCCCGTGAGCGCGATGGCAATCAGCCAGTTGAGTCGCAGGTCCATCTTCATCTCACTCCCCTGCGCGGGCGCGCCGCGTCCAGGATAATACGTAGTCGACGCCGCTGATGACGACCGTGACGACAATGGCCGCACCCAGCAGCGTAATGCTGATCTGGTCGGGCCAGCCGAAACCCGCGCGGCTGAGCACGAACAGCACGAGAAGCATCTGCAGCGCCGTATTGAGCTTGCTGATGCGCGTCGGTTCGCCCGGCACCGGCTTAATCAGGTAATTATAGGCGAGCGCGCCGAGCACGATGACGACATCGCGCAGGATCACGATAGCGGCCAGCCACACGGGGATCAGTTCCTGCCAGGCCAGCGTGATGAACAATGCGGTCATCAGCAGCTTGTCGGCGGCCGGGTCCAGCAACGCGCCCAGCCGGCTGGCCCAGCCGTACCGCATGGCGAGGTAACCGTCCACGCCGTCGGAAAAACCGGCGACCCCGAACAACGCCAGGGCCCAGCCGTAATCGCCCCGCGCGATCAGGATCACGATCGGCGCAACGAGGACGATGCGCATCAGGGAGATCGCGTTGGGTAACCAGCTCAAGGGCATGCGGTCCGTCTCAGGGTGTGTAGAAATACTCGAGGACCGCCTCACCCTCGATGGTAGTGACGATATCCTGCTCGACGAGCCCGTTGTAGCGCAGCGCCCGGCCGAGACGTTGCGCCCCGCCGTGAACGTCGACGCGGTAGCTGATGCGATCACCGGCGACCTCCGTAACCGCGAAACGTTCGATCAGGGTGACGTTGCTGAGGATCTGCTGCACGCTGCCGTATGCCTCGACCGAGGTAACGCCCGACACGTTGAGCGTGACCGACTCGAGCGGCAGGTCGCCGCCGATCGCGAACTCCGCCGCCAGCCGGTCTGCGACCTGGCCAAGCACGGCTTCGGGCGAACCGGACAATGCCGCCTGGGCGCCGCCGAGGTAATAGGTCCAGCGATTACGCTGGTTGGAGGCCGGTCGAATGCGGCCGATGAGAATCGATCCCGCGTCATAGCGCGCCGACGCTTCCAGCACGGCCTCGTCGAAGCCGCCCCAGATGTCGGTAAAGCTGACGCGCTGCCGATCGGTCGTATCGAGCAGCGGGAACAACAGCGGTAACCCGCGCCGCTGGGCGATCTCCAGCAGCCGCCCGCGGATCATCCGGTTGCGGTCGATCGAGCGCGCCTGCAGCTCGCCGCGATCCGCGTCGTCCGCCGCGATGATCTCGCGGTCACCCTGCCCCCAGTCGACGGCGAGCCACACGAGCGTCAGCGGACGATCGGCACCCCAGACCGTCTGGCCCGCGTTGCGCAGCACGCGTTCGATGGCCTGGCCATCGAAGGACACCCAGAGCGTGCTGTCCGCGCCGGGCCGGAACTGCGTCACGTAGGCGCGGGGATCCGGGAACAGCATCGCCACCGTCTCCGCGTCCGCGGCGAGCTCGGAGCCGGAGACGCGCCGCAGCACCTCGACCAATGCCGCCTCGTAGGCTGCCGCGCGCGGATCGCTCGCCCGGTCGTCGAGCGGTACTTCCGCCGTGTACAGGCCGGGCACCTGGACGGCGCCGACCGGACCGGCCAGCAAAACACAGGCCAAAATCGCAGCCCGCCGGCACCAGCCGGCCCATTTATATCGATCAGATTTCACTAGGGTGGTTTCCCCTATTGGCCCTACGCTCTATTATATCGCCCTCGCGAAGTATGCCACCCCACAATGAGCAATAAACCACTTACTTACAAGGATGCCGGCGTCGACATCGATGCGGGCAACGAGCTCGTCGAGCGCATCAGGCCCCTGGTCGGGCGCACCCGGCGGCCCGAGGTGCTGGCCGGTATCGGCGGCTTCGGCGGCTTGTTTGCGCTGCCGCCCGGACGCTTCCGCGAACCCGTGCTCGTGTCGGGGACGGACGGCGTCGGGACCAAGCTGCTGCTCGCGCAGCAGCTCGGCCGCCACGACACGATCGGCATCGACCTGGTCGCCATGTGCGTGAACGACGTGCTCGTGCAAGGCGCGGAGCCGTTGTTTTTTCTCGACTATTTCGCTTGCGGGAAGCTTGACCATGCGGTCGCTGGCGACGTCATCGCGGGCATTGCCGAAGGCTGCGTGCAGGCGGGCGCGGCGTTGATTGGCGGCGAGACCGCCGAGATGCCCGACATGTACGCGCCAGGCGAATACGATCTCGCGGGCTTTACCGTCGGGGCCGTGGAACGCACCGCCATCATCGACGGGTCCGCGATTGCGCCGGGCGATGCCATTGTCGGGATCGCGTCGAGCGGGCCGCACTCCAACGGTTACTCGCTGATTCGCAAGGTTCTCGAGCGCGAACCCGATGCAGAAATCGACGGCATGCCGGCGCCCGAGCGCCTGCTCGCCCCGACCCGCATCTACGTGCGCCCGGTTCTCGCGCTGTTGCAGGAGGTCGCGGTCAAGGGCCTCGCCCATATCACGGGCGGCGGGATCACCGAGAACGTTCCTCGTGTCCTGCCCGCCGGAACCGCGGCGGAAATCGATACGTCGACCTGGCAGCCCGGAGCCGTGTTCGCGTTCCTGCAGGAACGCGGCAACATCGCAACGGCCGAGATGCGTCGCACGTTCAATTGCGGGGTCGGCATGGCGGTCATCGTCACCGAGGCCGATGTCGAGCGCACGGTCGCACTGCTCAACGAGTCTGGCGAAGCGGCATGGCGCCTCGGGCGGATCGTGCCGGGCGCCCAAGACGTGACCTACGCCGGATGAGCTGCCGGACCGCGATCCTGGTCTCGGGCTCAGGCACCAACCTGCAGGCGTTCATCGACCAGGTGGCCGCGGGCCAGCTCGACCTCGACCTGTGCATCGTGTTCAGCAATAACCCGGATGCGCTCGGCCTCGAGCGGGCACTCAAGGCCGGTATTCCGACCGAGTGTTTCGAGCACGGCACGTTTCCGAGCCGCGAGCTGTTCGACCGGGCCGTGGCCGACATCCTCGACGTGTACGAACCGGAGCTCATCATTCTCGCAGGCTTCATGCGCATCCTGAGCCCCTGGTTCGTCCGGCATTACGAAGGCCGCATTCTCAACATTCACCCGGCGCTGCTCCCGAAGTACCCGGGCCTGCACACCCATCGGCGCGTGCTGGACGCGGGTGACGAGTGGCATGGCAGCACGGTGCACTTCGTGACCGAGGAACTCGACGGCGGGCCGCGTATCCTGCAGGGGCGCCTGCGCGTCAATCCCGGCGAGTCGGCCGAGGAACTGCAGCGCCGTGTACAGGCGATCGAGCATCGCATTTACCCGCAGGCTGCAAGCCTTGTCGGCTCGGGCCGCGTGACGTTTCGCGATGGCGAAACCTGGATCGACGGCAAGCCCGCGCCGCAACCGCTCGTGCAGACCTACGATTAACCGGGGCGGCAATACGCCGGTATTGGCCGGTTGCCGGGCAGCCCGGTGGGTCCCATAATCGTTCCACCATTCAAGGAAAGCGAAAGGACGCGTTGCATATGCCCGCTGAGTTCAGGGAAATCTGGGACTTCGTCCTCTATTCGACCGGGGACGGCAAACCGCTGACAGTCGGCAATCTCGTCGCCGTCCTGCTGCTGGTGGTCGGCGGCTATCTCGCTGCCCGGTTCATCGGCTACCTGTTCGGCCAGCGCCTGGCCACGACCAAGCTCGGTCCCGACGTCGCGTACACGATCAAGCGGATCGTGTTCCTGACCCTGCTCGTACTCGTCGGCCTGACCGCGCTGAACCTGCTCGGCGTGCCGCTGACCGCGTTTGCCTTTGCCACGGGCGCCATCGCCATCGGCGTCGGTTTCGGTGCCCAGAACATCATCAACAACTTCATCAGCGGCTGGATACTGATGGCCGAGCGGCCGATTCGCATTGCCGACTTCATCGAAATCGACGGCACCAATGGCGTCGTCGAGCTGATCGGCAATCGCTCTACCCGCATCCGCCGCACCGACGGCGTGCACCTGCTGGTGCCGAACAGCTTGTTGCTCGAGCGGACCGTCGTGAACTGGACGCTGATCGACAGGGAAATCCGTACCGTGGTGAGAGTCGGGGTCGCCTACGGCTCACCCGTGACGAAAGTCGCCGAGCTCATCATGAAAGCCGTGCTGGCACAGCCCGAAATCAAGACCAGTCCGTCACCGTCCGTCGTGTTCGACGACTTCGGCGACAATGCGCTGATCTTCGATGCCTATTTCTGGTGCGATGTCGGCGGGGAAAAATTCCTGCGTGAGATCCGCAGCGAGATTCGTTTTCGCATCAGCGCATTGTTCGAGGAAAATGGCATCACCATCGCATTTCCGCAGCGGGACGTTCATCTCGACACGCTGCAGCCCCTCGATATCCGGCTCATGCCGGCGAACGCCGCCGACACAAACGGGTCAAACTAAATCGCCATGCAGAACAACACGCCTGACAACGCCGCATCGCCATTCCTGTTCGGCTTCATACTCGGCTCACAGGAAAAGCACGCGCCACTGGATGCCGCAGCGATCAGCCGCTGGTCTCCCGAGGACGGCGACTTGTGGCTGCATCTCGATATTACGAACCAGGCGTCGCGCCAGTGGCTCGAACAGGAAAGCGGCGTGCCCCCGATCGCGCTGGACACCTTGCTCGCAGGGGAGACCCGTCCCCGGACCCTGGTGTCGGACGACGGCTTGCTGATCGTCCTGCGCGGCGTGAACACCAACCCCGGACAGGACCCCGAGGACATGGTCTCGGTGCGCCTCTGGCTCGAGCCGCATCGCGTCATTTCGACGCGGCGCCGGCGGCTGCTGTCCGTCATCGACATCGCCACGGCCCTCGAGGAAGGCAACGGGCCCGAGAACGGCAGCGCGCTGCTCGCGACGCTCGTCGACAGGCTGGCCGCCAGGATCGGTGATTTCGTCGATACCATCGAGAGCCGGCTCGATACCATCGAGGACGAGATCGGCGAGGTGGCCCCGGCTTCGATTCGCGCCAGGCTGTCGCCGCTGCGGCGCCAGATGGCCGCGGTGCGGCGCTTTCTCGCGCCGCAGCGCGACGCGCTCGACCGGCTCTACCGGCAGCCCGTCGAGTTCATCGAGGAAAAGGACGCCCAGGTAATGCGCGAAGAGGCCGACCGCATCACGCGCTACCTCGAGGACCTCGAGCTGGCCCGGGAGCGCGCCATCGTGCTCCAGGAAGAACTCCTGAGCCACATCGCACAGCAACAGAATTCACGCATGTACGTGCTGTCGGTCGTCGCCGCGATCTTCCTGCCGTTGACCTTTATCACGGGGCTGCTCGGCATGAACGTCGGGGGGTTGCCCGGCATTGACAGCGAAGCCGGTTTCAAGGGCTCCGTGATCGTCATGATTGTCTCCGGTGCGGCGTTGCTGGGCTTCTTCCGCTTCAAGAAGTGGTTGTAGCGAGGCGTCCTCCGGCGTCCAAAACATGTCATTCCGCAAGCTCATCGCCCTCGCCGTCATCACCGGCACGCTGTTGCCCGTTGCCGGCAGGACCGAACTCGTCGTGCAGGGCATCGACGGCGAACTGGAACGCAATGTCCGCGCTTTCGTCGCGCTCGCGGACGAGGCCTGCGACGCCGAAGACTGGCTGATACGGCGGCGCTTTCGCAACCTGGCGCAGGAAGCACGGAAAGCGCTCGAGCCTTTCGGCTACTACGAGCCGATCATCGAGACGCAGCTCGAGTTCAACGACAACTGCTGGCGCGCGGAATTGAAGATCCGTCCCGGCGAACCGGTGCGTTACCGCGAAGTCCGGTTCGAGATCAGCGGCGACGCCGCCAACGATGCCGCGTTCCGAACACTGCCGGGCCGCGACGCGCTGCGGCCGGGCAACGTGCTCCGGCACGCAGACTACGACGGCCTGAAAAGGCGCCTGCAGAACCTGGCCGCCGACCGCGGGTACTTCGAAGCCCGGTTCGAATCCAGCCGCCTCGACGTGTGGCCGGCCGCAGGCGCTGCGGACGTGAGCCTGCAGTTCGACAGTGGACCGCGCTATCGCCTCGGCGAAATCCGTATCGAGCAATCGTTCCTGGATCCCGCGATCGTGCGCGGCTATATCGATCTCGAAACCGGCCGGCCCTATGACGGCGCCGAGCTCGCGGCGGCCCATCGGGACCTGTCCGAGAGCACCTACTTCGGCAGCGTCGAGGTATCGCCCGACGTGGACCAGGCGGCGGACGGGCAAATCCCCATTACCATCAGGCTGCGGCCGGGCAGTCGCATCGAGTACACGGTGGGCGTGGGCGCGTCGACCGATACCGGCGTTCGCTTTCGCGCCGGCTTCCGGCACAACCGCCTCAACGAGCGCGGCCATCGCTTCATCAGCGACCTGAACGCAGCAACGGTCGTCCAGGGGCTCACGGCGGAGTACCGTATCCCACTCCGCGATCCGCGGCGCGAGTGGTTCAGTATTGCAGCGGCGTTGTCGAAGGAGGACACCGATTCCTACGACGAGGATGCGCAGCGGCTCGGCCTGCGCTGGACGCGGATCATGGGCAGCAAGTGGCTGCGCACGCTGTCGCTCGACCTGAACAACGAGTCGTATCGAGTCGGTGAAAGCGTCGATACGAGCCGCCTGGTCGTGCCCGGCATCACCTTCGATCAGAAGGTCGCGGACCGCGACCTGTTCCCGGCACGGGGCCGGCGGCTCGGCTTCGACCTGCGCGGGACCGACGACGTGCTCGGCTCGACCACGTCCTTCGTGCAGGCCACCGCGCGAATCCGCTGGGTGTACTCGTTCGGCACCGGGAACCGCTTGCTTACGCGCCTCAACGCCGGCGTCACCACGTCCAAGGACTTTGACAGGCTGCCCCCGTCGGTGCGCTTCTTCGCCGGCGGTGACGAGTCGATCCGCGGGTTCGATTACGAGAGTCTCGGTCCCACGGACACCAGTGGCAACGTGATCGGCGGCAACAACCTGCTCGTCGGCAGCATGGAGTACGAAAGGCACCTGCGCGGGAAGTTCTACGGCGCGGTGTTCGTCGACGCCGGTAATGCGTTCGACGGCAGTGACTTCGAGCCCGAGGTGGGTGCCGGAATCGGCATCAAGTGGCGTTCGCCGCTCGGTCTGCTGCGGCTGTATCTCGGCTATCCCGTTTCCGCCGACAACGGCAGTGTTCGCGTTCACGTGCGGCTCGGGGCGGACCTGTGAGGGCCCTGCTGCGCGCGCTGCTCGTCGTTGCCGTGCCGCTGGCCGTCGTACTGGGCGCAGCCTACTGGGTGGCCGGCACGCAGGGTGGTACCAACTGGCTGCTCCGCCAGGCGGCGGACCGCACCCCGGAAGGCCTGGTCATCGGCAGCGCAGAGGGCACGTTGCTGCGCGGCATCGAGTTCGACACGATCGAATGGCACAGCGACACTGTCCGGCTGCAGGCGCGCAAGGTCGCGCTCCAGGTCGAACTGTTGCCGCTCGTCAACCGGCATCTCATCGTTCCGTCGCTGAGCGCGGCGGCCGTCGACGTGCGGCTTTTCAAGCGCACTGAAACGCGCGCTGACGACACGCCGTTCTCGGTCGATCTACCCATCGACATCACGCTCCACGCGGCGACACTGCATGACGTACGGTACGCCGACGATACGGCCGAACGCCGGGTCCGCGAGATTTCCCTCGCCGGGGAACTGCGGGGCAGTCGCCTGCAGGTGCGGCACCTCGCGGTTCGCAGTGACTGGGCAGACCTCGATCTCGCGGGCAGCATCGAACTGGCGGATGCATTCGCGTTCGACGCCTCTGCCAGCTGGCACTGGAAGGACGCGGCGCTGCCGCCGCTGGCCGGGCAGCTGCGGGCGACGGGCACGCTGCAGGCAATTGAGATCGACCACCAACTGAGAGAGCCGCTGGCGGTCGCGTCCACCGGCCGTCTCGCCTTCGAGGCCGGTACGGTGCGCGCCGACCTCGTCAACGAGTGGCAACAACAGCAATGGGATCTCCCCCAGGGGACGCTCTCGTCTTCGCGCGGCAGGCTGCATGTGCGCGGCCAGGCCGACGAGCTGCTCATCGATCTCGACGTCCTCGCCGGGCTTGACGGAGGCCCCGAAGCCGCGTTGGTGGCGACCGGTGATGCGCGCTGGCAGCCGCAGCCCGGCTTTGCCGTCTCCTATCGCGTGGCGGACCTCGATCCCGGGTACCTGCGCGACGGCCTGGCGGGCAGCCTGGCATCGCGGGGCCGGCTTAGCGGGGCGCTGCAGGATGGCGTATTCGGCCTGGACCTGCAGACCGAGGAACTGCGCGGCGAAATCAACGGTTACCCGCTGGAGGGTGCGGTCACGGGCCGCTACGCGCCGGGCGACCTTCTGCTTTCCGAGGCCTACATCCGGATCGGGGACAACCTGGCCCGCATGCAAGGGCGCATCGGCGAGCGCATCGCCCTCGATGTCTCGGCCGAGCTCGGCGCGATCAGCCAGGTCGTGCCGGACATGGCCGGTTCGGCTCGCGGCCGGGTAGCGCTGCAGGGCACCGCCGCCAGTCCCGATGTTCGCGGCGAACTTGACGTCGCCGATTTCGCGACGCGCGGCGTCCGCATCGACCGGGCGAACATCCGCATCGCGGGATCCTCTGGCGAGCACGAGCTGCAGGCCACTGTGTCGGCCTACGACACCGAGACGATCGTGGCAGCCGACGGTGAATTCGGTCAGCGCAGCTGGTCCGGCACGGTAACCCGTCTCGAGATCGACAACCCGCTGGCGGGCCGGTGGATTGCGAACGGTACCGGCGCCGCCGCCGTTTCGCCGGCGCTCTCGCGGCTCGCGGAAATCTGCCTGGAGCGCGTGGACACGCCGGGCATGGCCTGCCTCGGCGGTGCGTACACGGCGGACGGCAGCGCGGCCATCGACGTGTCGGTCAGGGGCTTGCCGATTGCAGCCCTGCCGATCGTCCTCCCCGCAGGGGTCGGCGTTACCGGCTTCGCCAATGCCAGGGTGACGGCCGCCCGGGTCAACCAGCGGCTGCGCGCCGACGCGCGCCTCGAGTTTGCCGACACGGCCTTTGACGCCGTCTACATGGACGAGAGCTTCACGCTCGCCCTGGCGGAGGCCCAGGGACAGGCGAGCGTCGTCAACAACCGGCTGGATTCCTCTTTCCGGATCGTCACCGCGGATGGCAGCGGCACGGCCAACGTCACGCTCGCGATCCCCGATATCATGGCGGACCAGCCGCTGCTCGCGGGCAACGGCGGCGTCGAAATTTCGGACGCATCGCTGTTCGCCTTGTTCGTTCCCGGCATTTCACGGCCCCAGGGCCGGATTCATGGCGAGATCGAGATCTCGGGCTACGCGGCAGCGCCCGAATTGATCGGTACGGTGCGCGTTACGGACGGCACCTTCGGGGTGCGGCCCACCGGCATCGCGATAACCGAGCTGAACATGGAGCTGTCCCAGTTCCAGCCCGGCCAGATCCGGCTCAGCGGCAGCGCCCGCTCCGGCGAGGGCATGATCACCGTGGACGGCAACACCTGGGTCGGCCAGGACCTCGGCATTCGCTCCGAAGTGAAGCTGACGGGAGAGAATTTCGAGCTGGCGCGGCTGCCCAACTGGCAGGTCTCGGCCTCGCCCGACATTTCGGCCGTGTTCGATGACCGGGTGACCAGGATCACTGGCGAGCTTGCCATCCCGAGCGCCCGGGTCACGATGCGCGAGGTCCCGCAAACGGCCGTGCAGCCATCGTCCGATACGGTCGTGCACCGCGAAGATGCCGCGGAACCGGAGCGCCGCCGGCGCATCGACATCGACGTGCGCGCCTCGCTCGGCGACGACGTCAGTTTCACGGGCTTCGGCCTGACCGCGGACCTGGAGGGCAGCGTCCTGCTGCGGGGCGGGACGCATGCGCCGTACACCGGGCAGGGCAAACTGAGCCTGATCGACGGACGCTACAAGGCGTACGGGCAGGAATTGCGCATCGAGCGCGGCGACCTGATCTTCAACGGCCCGATCGGTGAGCCGCTGCTGGATGTTCTGGCGGTGCGCCAGGCACGCGATGTGCGGACCGGCATCCAGCTTTCCGGAACGCCATCGCGCCTGCAGTCGGAGATCTTCAGTGACCCGGTGCTCAGCGATGCCGAGGCACTTTCCTACCTCCTGACCGGCCGACCGCTGGCAGACACGACGAGCACCAGCGAGGGACAGGCGCTCGACCAGGCCGCATTCGCGCTCGGCCTGTCGGGCGCGGGACTCATCTCGGCGCAGATTCGCGCCCAGCTCGGCCTCGAGACGCTGACGATCGAGGGCATCGGCGACGAGAGCCGGCTGATCGCCGGGAAACGGCTCGGCGAACGGCTGCTGGTCGAGTACGGCTACGGGCTGGTGGACAAGCTCGGCACCTTGCTGCTTCGCTACCAGCTCAACGAGCGCCTGGTGCTCGAATCCCGCACCGGCACCGTCAGTAACTTCGACATCGTGTACCGGCGCCGCAAGGACTAGCGCTGCGGCGGATGCGCGTCAGGCTTTCGGCAGCGTCACGCCCGTCTGCCCCTGGTACTTGCCGCCGCGGTCCCTGTACGACGTTTCGCAGGCCTCGTCCGACTCGAGAAACAGCATCTGCGCGACCCCTTCGTTAGCGTAGATCTTGGCCGGGAGCGGCGTCGTGTTGGAGAACTCGAGCGTCACGTGCCCCTCCCACTCGGGCTCCAGCGGCGTCACGTTGACGATGATGCCGCAGCGTGCATACGTCGACTTGCCGAGGCAAATGGTCAGCACGGTGCGGGGGATACGGAAGAACTCGACCGTGCGCGCCAGCGCGAACGAATTGGGCGGAATCACGCAGACGTCGTTCCTGACGTCCACGAAGCTGGTTTCATCGAAGGCCTTCGGATCGACGATCGCCGAGTTGATGTTGGTGAAGATCTTGAACTCGTCGGAGCAGCGCACGTCGTAGCCGTAGCTCGACGTACCGTAGCTGACGATCCGGCCGCGGTCGTTCTCCCGCACCTGGCCGGGCTCGAACGGCTCGATCATGCCGTGCTCGGCCGCCATGCGACGAATCCAGCGATCCGACTTGATGCTCACTTGGCAGGCTCCACCACGATGGGGCCGAACTTGGCGCTGTGATCGATGCGTTCGGCAGCTTGCGCGGCGCCGATGCGCCAGGCGGCCTCGCGGTAGGCCTGCGCGATGGCCGAGTCGGGCTCGGCGACCACGGTCGGCTTGCCGGCATCGGTCTGCTCGCGGATCTTCGCGTCGAGCGGCAGCCGGCCGAGCAGCGGAACGTCGAAATCGCGGACGATCTTGTCGGCCCCGCCGGCCCCGAAAATGGCTTCCTCGTGACCGCAGTTCGAGCAGATATGGGTGGCCATGTTCTCGATCACGCCGAACACGGGGATATTGACCTTGCGGAACATCGCGAGGCCCTTGCGGGCGTCCAGCGTGGCGATGTCCTGCGGCGTCGTGACGATCACCGAACCGGAAACCGGGATCTGCTGGGCCAGCGTCAGCTGGATGTCACCGGTGCCCGGCGGCATGTCCACGATCAGGTAATCGAGATCCTCCCAGTTGGTCTGGGTCGCGAGCTGGCTCAGCGCGGAGGTGACCATCGGCCCGCGCCATACCATGGGCTGGTCGGCCCCGACGAGCGCGCCCATCGACATGACCTGCAGGCCGTACGCCCGCAGCGGCAGCATGGTCTTGCCGTCTTTGCTGTCGGGGACCTGGCCGACCAGGCCCAGCATCTGGGTCTGGCTGGGCCCGTAGATGTCGGCATCGAGCACGCCCACCGAGCCGCCCTCGGCTGCGAGGGCGAGCGCAATGTTGGCGGCAACCGTCGACTTGCCGACGCCCCCCTTGCCCGAGGCAATGGCGATCAGGTTCCTGACGCCGGGAATCGGCTTCAGGTTGCGCTGTACGCCGTGCCGCCTGACGCGCGTCGTGAGCGCTACGCGCACGTCCCCGGCGCCGAATTCACGGCCCAGCGCGTCGCGGATCGCCTGCTCGATCCCCGCGTGCGCGCTGCGGCACGGGAATCCGAGCTCGACGGCTACCTCGATTCGCGTACCTGCGCTGTCCACGACACGCGCGACAGCGACCTCGCCCAGCGGCCGCCCTGCCACCGATAATTCGATTGAATTTAGGAACTTGGCTAGATCTGAATTTGTTGACAGCGTCACACTTCCGGTGCTCGTATTAGGTAAAATCTCCCCAGGAAATCCGGGGTTGTACGGATCAAAAACGGGCCACATTGTACTGGTCACGACGAGCTGAAAGCCAGCCGTGGCGGGCAATCTGTGGGCCTTCATGTGGCATAATGCCGCGTTGCAGCTTAGGGCAAGAGCACGCAGGTTTGGCGCAAACGACGACAATACAGGCTAACACTGCCGCCGCAGGGACGCAGGAATGAGTTTTCTCGCCTCGTTTCGCTCCGACCAGGTGCTGTCGCAACTGATCGCCGAGGCCGATCCGACCTCCGCCAACGCGCTCAAGCTCGTCGACAAGCTGAAAAAGGCGGGCAGCAAGGCCGTTCCCAAGATCATCGATGCGCTGGCGCTGTCGGACAAGTCCCATACGATGGTGCTCGTCGATATCCTCGGCGCGCTCGTCAACGACAAGAATCTCGACATGTACCGCGAGGGCCTCGCGGACGGCAACGAGCGCGTCGTTTCCGGGACGGCCTGGGCGCTGTCGAGCAGCACGGACTACAACCCCAACAGCCTGCTCGACTTCTTCGACGACGAGGAGGTCTCGAAAGCAGCCCTGATCGAGGTCCTGCGGGTCCACAAGCAGGATCTGTCGGTCCACGAGCTGCTGCAGCGCGCCTACGACTGCGAGCCCAAGGAAAAAGCCGCGATCTTCAAGATCATCCAGGAAGCGGTCAAGCCCGACATGGTCCCTGACCTGATTGCGCGCATGGGCGGCAAGGACCCGATGATCAAGATCCACCTGATGAACCTGCTCGCCAAGTTCAACAAGGCCGAGATCACCACGGCCTTCGAGATGCAGCTCAAGGACAACAACAAGATGGTTCGCAGCGCGGCCCTCAAGGCCCTCGGCACGCGCGGCAGGGAAATCAACGTCGACAAGGTGGCGGCGCTCCTGACCGACCCGGATCTCGACGTGCAGAACCAGGCGGTCGATGTCCTGATCAACGCCAAGCACCCGGACACGGTGCAGCACCTGGTAACGGCGCTGAAGGACGAGTCCGAGTATGCGCGCCGCGCGGCCGTCGAGGTTCTCAATGAAATCGGCGACGAGGAATCGGTCAAGGACCTGCTCGACGCGATCAAGGACGACGACTGGTGGGTGCGATCCCGTGCCGGCGACGCGCTGGCCGAGATCGGCGGGCCCCGGGTGGTTGATTCGGTCGTCAAGCTGATCGGCGAAAAGGACGAAGACATCCGCCGCACCGCAATCGAGATTCTCAACGCGACCAAGAGCGACCGCGCCGAGGATCACCTGATCAAGGCGACGGACGACAGCGACTGGTGGGTACGGGAGCGCGCCATCGATGCCCTGTCGAAGATCGGCAGCACCAAGGCCTTGCCGAAGCTCGAGGGCATGCTCGGACAAAACCCGAAAACCGACACCGTGCTGGTGCGCGCGCTGGGCAAACTCGGTAATCACACGCACATCGCCAAGATCCTGCCGCTTCTGAAGCGGCCCGAGCGCGAGATCCAGGTAGAGGCCATCAAGGCGATATCCCACCTGGCCAATGACTCGCAGGCCGACAGCATTCGCAACCTGTTGCGCAAGTTGAAGCAGTCCGAGGACATCACGATTATCAACGTCGTCGACAAGGCGCTCCGGGAGATCGACGACAAGTACTCGGAAACCGTGCTGGAGCAGAACGTGCGCGCCGAGAAAATCGCCGAGAACACGCGCACATTGCTGGTCGACAACGAAGACCTCGACAAGCTGCTGCAGCAGGCCAAGGAGCAGAGCGCCGTGGCGCAGGCCGATGGCAGCGGGGAAATCGTGCCGGCGGCCGCCAGCGCGCCCACGGCACAGGCACCGCTCGATATCTCCAAGCTCAAACCGGGCGACGTCATCGACGGGCGCTACAAGTACATCGAGAAAATCGGCAAGGGCGCGTTCGGCACGGTGCTGCTGATGCAGGACGAAATCGTCGACGAGCGCCTGATTCTCAAGTTCCTGAACCCCAATGTCTCCTCCGACGAGGAGATGATGAAACGGTTCGTCCACGAGCTGCGGTACTCGCGCAAGATCACGCACCGCAACATCATCCGCATCTACGACTTCCTCAACCTGCAGGGCAGCTACGCCATCTCGATGGAGTACTTCCCCTCGCACACCCTGTCGGCGGAAATCCCGGACAACAAGCCGATGCCCCTCGACAAGCTGCTGAAGTTTTCGCGCGACATGGCCACGGGCATGACCGTCGCGCACCAGGCCGGCGTCATCCACCGTGACCTGAAGCCGGCGAACGTACTCGTCAATGACGAGGGACTCCTGAAGATCGTGGACTTCGGCGTTGCGGCAGCCGCCTCGAGCGGCGACACGCAGCTGACCAAGACCGGCTACGTCATCGGCTCACCCAAGTACATGGCACCCGAACAGATCCTGGGCAAGAAAGTCGACCAGTCCGCGGACGTTTACAGCGTGGGTGTCATCATGTACGAGATGGCGACCGGCGTGCCGCCCTACAGCCGCGGCGACCACATGTCGGTCATGTACCAGCACGTCCAGGGCAAGGCGCAGCAGTGCCAGGAGATCAACCCCGAAATCCCGGACGAACTCGCGGCGATCATTGCGAAGGCGATGTCGGTCGACAAGAGCAAGCGCTACCAGACGATGGAAGAGCTTACAGACGCGCTCGATACCGTTACACTGTAGGCCACGATGGCACGCATAGACGCATTCCTGAAACTCGGACTCGCCCAGGGCTGTTCCGACGTTCACCTCGCGGTCGGCGTGCCGCCCATGCTGCGCATGAACGGCGACCTGCGGCCGATCAAGTTCCGCGAACTCAGCGATACCGAGCTGGAGACCTACCTGCTCGAGATCCTTACAGACAAGCAGAAAGAGCGCCTCACGCGAGGCCACGACCTGGATTTCTCCTACGTCGGCGAAGAAAGCGGCCGTTTTCGCGTCAACGTATTTCGCAAGGCGACCGGCATCGGCGCCGTGTTCCGTTTCATCCCGGGAAACGTACCGACGCTCGAACAGCTGCAGGTACCGTCCATCCTCAAGAAGTTCTGCGACTATCACCAGGGCATGGTGCTCGTGACCGGCAGCACCGGTACCGGTAAGTCGACGACGCTCGCCGCGATGATCGATTACATCAACGAGACGCGCAATCTGAATATCATCAGCCTCGAGGACCCGATCGAGTTCGTGCACCCCTCGAAGCAGAGCCAGGTGATCCAGCGCGAGGTCGGGACCCACGTGACCAGCTTTGCCGACGGCGTGCGCTCGGCCATGCGTGAAGATCCCGACGTCATCCTGGTCGGCGAACTGCGCGACGCCGCCACGATCTCGATGGCGATGACCGCGGCCGAGACCGGCCACCTCGTGCTCGGGACGCTGCACACGACCGGCGCCGTGAAGACCATCGACCGCATCATCGACGCGCTGCCGGGCGAGCTGCGCGAGCAAACCAAGGGGTTCCTGTCGATGAGCCTCAAGGCCGTCATCACGCAGGTCCTCATCAAGACGCCGGACGGGCGCGGCCGGCGCGCCGTTCTCGAGATCCTCGTCAACAACCGCGCGATCGCCAAGCTGATCACGACGGACCAGACCCACCAGATTCCCTCGCAGATGCAGATGGGCCGCGACAAGGGCATGCAGATCATGGACTCGGCGCTGCTCGAGGCCATCAACAACAAGGAGATCGACCCGGACGACGCCATCCGTTTTGCCACCGACAAGAAGAAGTTCCAGCGCTTCGTGACCGACACGGACCTCGTACCGGTCCTCGACATCGGCGACCCGGCGAAGCTTTAGCGCGATGGCGAAGATCGACGAATTCCTGCTGCAGGCGCTCCAACAAAGCGCGTCGGACCTGCATTTCGTCTCGGGCGACCCGGTCCGCGCCCGGATACATGGCGGACTGCAGAACCTGCGAGACGAGGCCCTGGCAACGGAATTCGCCGAGGAAGCCATCTTCGAGATCATGGACGGCGCCGCCAAGAAATCCTTTGCGGAAGTCGACGCCGCCGACTTTGCCTACGAAATTCCCGACGTCTCACGTTTTCGCGTCAACGCGTTCCGCCACATCAACGGTATCGGCGCCATCCTGCGCGCAATACCGTCCAAGGCCCTGTCGCTCGAAGAACTCAACATGCCCAAGGTCATTCACGAGCTGTGCCGGCACACGCAAGGCATGATCCTCGTCACGGGCAAGACCGGCTCAGGCAAGTCGACGACCCTCGCGGCGATGATCGACGAAATGAACCGTCGCCTGAAGGGCCATATCCTGACGATCGAGGACCCGATCGAGTTCGTACACCAGCCCAAGGGCTGCCTGATCAGCCAGCGCGAGGTCGGCGTGCACAGCCCGAATTTCGCGGAAGCCCTGCATTCGGCCCTGCGCGAGGACCCCGACGTGATCCTGGTGGGCGAGATGCGCGACCTCGAGACCATCGGCATCGCCGTTACGGCGGCCGAGATGGGAATCCTGGTTATGGGCACGCTGCACACCAACGGTGCCGCCCCGACCGTCGACCGCATCATCAACTCGTTTCCGGCCGACAAGCAGGCCCATATCCGCACCATGATCTCGACCTCGCTGCGCGGGGTCGTCTCGCAGCAGCTGCTGCCGACCATTCATCGCCCGGGACGGGCCGCTGCGCTCGAAATCATGATCAATACGCCCGCGGTCTCGAACCTGATCCGCCAGGGCAAGCTCGACCAGCTGGAGACCGCCATCCAGTCCGGCGGCAGCATCGGCATGAAGTCGATGGACTCCGCGCTGATGGAACTCGTGGAAAAAGGCTGGGTTTCCGGGCAGGAGGCCTACCTGCAGGCGAGCAACAAGCAAAAGTTCGAGCAAGTCCGGGACATGGATTAAGCCCCGAGGCGTGGCATAATCGCGCCCCATGCCCGAACGCCACAGAAAAATCCTCGTTACCAGCGCCCTGCCGTATGCCAACGGCTCGATCCACATGGGGCACCTGGTCGAATACCTGCAAACCGATATCTGGGTGCGGTTCCAGAAGCTGCGCGGCCATACGTGCACCTACGTGTGCGCGTCGGACGCGCACGGCACGCCGATCATGCTCAAGGCGCGCGAACTCGGCGTGACGCCGGAGGAACTGACCGAGCGCATATCGCTTGAGTTCGTCAAGGACTTCGGGGACTTCGGCGTCGAGTTCGACAACTACTACACGACCCACTCGCCCGAGAACGAGGCGCTCGTCACGCAGATATTCGAGGCCCTGCGCGCGTCGGGCGACATCTACACGCGCACCATCGAGCAGGCCTACGACGAGAAGGAAGGCATGTTCCTGCCCGACCGTTTCGTCCGGGGCACCTGCCCGCGCTGCAAGTCCGAGGATCAGTACGGCGACGCCTGCGAAGTCTGTGGCGCAACCTATGCACCGGGCGACCTGCTCGATCCCGTCTCGGTACTGTCCGGCACGCCGCCGGTAACACGCGAGTCGGAGCACTATTTCTTCCGGCTCAGCGAGTACGAACAGCGCCTGCGCGACTGGATGACCGCGGCGACGCTCGACAGGAACGTTGCCGCCAAGCTCGAGGAGTGGTTTGCGGCCGGCCTGCAGGACTGGGACATCTCGCGGGATGCGCCCTATTTCGGTTTCCGTATCCCGGGCACCGACGACAAGTACTTCTACGTGTGGCTCGATGCGCCGGTCGGTTATCTCGCGAGCTTCAAGAACCTGTGCGCGCGGCGCGACGACCTCGATTTCGACGAGTACTTCGCCGTCGACAGCACGACCGAGCTGTACCATTTCATCGGCAAGGACATCATGTACTTCCACACGCTGTTCTGGCCGGCGGTGCTCGAGGGTTCCGGTATCCGCCAACCGAGCAGCGTTTTCTGTCACGGCTTCCTGACCGTCAACGGGCAGAAGATGTCGAAATCGCGAGGCACCTTCATCAAGGCCCGCACCTACCTCGACAACCTGGACCCCGAGTTCCTGCGTTACTACTACGCGGCGAAGCTCGGTCCGACGATCGAGGACATCGACCTGAATCTCGATGATTTCGTCGCGCGCGTCAATTCCGACCTCGTCGGCAAGCTCGTGAATATCGCGAGCCGCTGCGCGGGCTTCATCAGCAAGCGTTTCGACGGCGAACTGGCCGGGGACCTGGCCGATACCGCGTTGTTCGGCGAGTTTGCCGCGGCGTCCGAGACGATCGCCGCTCACTACGAGAAGCGCGAATATTCGAAAGCCATGCGCGTGGTCATGGCGCTGGCCGACAAGGCCAATCGCTATATCGACGAGCACAAGCCGTGGGTCATGGCGAAGAACGAGGAACAACTGCCCGACGTCCAGCTCGTGTGCACCCAGGGGCTCAACATGTTTCGCAGCCTGATGATCTACCTGGCACCGGTCATTCCCGTGGTTGCGGCCGGCGCGCGGACCTTCCTCGACGAACCGGAGTGGCGTTGGCAGGATGCCGGGACCCCGCTGCTGGGCCATCGCGTCAGGAAATACAAGCCGCTGCTGACACGCGTGGAGCCCGTTCAGATCGAACGCATGGTGGAACAGTCGAAAGAGAGTACGCCCGTGACAAGTAAAGATGCCGACACCGATACGATCAGCATTGACGATTTCATGAAAGTCGACCTGCGCATCGCGAAGATCGAGAAAGCCGAACCGATGGAGGGCGCGGACAAGCTGCTGGCGCTGACACTCGATGTCGGCGACGGCCGGCGCCAGGTCTTTGCGGGAATCAAGGCCGCTTACGACCCGGCCGACCTCGTCGGTCGCCACGTCATCGTCGTTGCCAATCTCGCTCCCCGCAAAATGCGATTCGGCGTATCCGAAGGGATGGTGCTCGCGGCGGGACCCGGCGGCAAAGACATCTTCCTGCTTTCGCCGGATGACGGCGCCGCACCGGGGATGCGGGTCAAGTAGTCCTGCGGGCGCGGCTACCCTTACAATGGCCGCATGACAGAGCTTGTCGTCATCCTGGTCGGGACCGTTCTCGTCAACAATTTCGTGCTCGTGCGGTTTCTCGGACTGTGCCCGTTTCTCGGTGTCTCGCGGAACCTCGAAGCCGCCATGGGCATGTCCCTGGCGACGGCGTTCGTGTTGACGCTGTCGTCGGCCTCGGCCTACCTGCTCTACCGCTACGTACTGGTGCCGCTCGACCTCGAGTACCTGCGCACGATCGCGTTCATCCTCGTCATTGCGGCGAGCGTGCAGTTCACCGAGATCATGGTGCGGCGCATGAGTCCGCTGCTCGACCAGGTACTCGGCATCTACATCCCGCTGATCGCCACCAACTGCGCCGTGCTCGGCGTCGCCCTGCTGAATATCCAGCAATCGAAAGGCTTCGTGCAGTCCGTGTTTTTCGGCTTCGGCGCCGCCGGCGGCTTTGCCCTGGTGCTCGTGATGTTCGCCGCGGTGCGTGAGCGGCTCGAAGCCGCCGACATCCCGGCGCCCTTTCGCGGCTCGGCCATTGCGCTGATGACTGCGGGCATCATGTCCCTCGCCTTCATGGGCTTCTCCGGTATGGCGAGGCCTTAGGGGATGCTGGTAGCCGTCGTCACGATAGCAGCGATCGCGCTGGCCGCCGGTGTCCTGCTCGCTCTGGCGCAACGCCGCCTGCCGCCCGCGGACGGCGACCTGGTCGAGCAGGTCAACGCCCTGTTGCCGCAGACCCAGTGCGCCCAGTGCGGCTACCCGGGGTGCCGGCCTTATGCCGAGGCCATGGTCGATAACTCGGCACCGCTCAACCTGTGTCCCCCGGGCGGCGACGCCACGGTCAGGCGGCTGGCGCGACTGCTGGGCAGGGATCCGCTGCCGCTCGCCGAGACCGCGAGCGAGGCGGTCGCCCTGATCGACGAGGCGGCCTGCATCGGCTGCTTTCACTGCCGCACGGCCTGCCCGGTCGACGCCATCGTCGGCGCCCCCCAGTTCATGCATACGGTCATCGCCGCGGAGTGCACCGGCTGCGAGCTTTGCATCGCCCCCTGCCCGGTCGACTGCATCACGATGAGCCCGCTGCGATGAGCGCACCGACTTACGATCTTGGCAGGCTGCACGGCGGGCTGCGCCTGGAGTCGCACAAGCGCGAGTCGACGGCGCGTCCCATTGTCGAGGTCCCGGTCCCGCGGCAGCTGATCCTGCCGATCCAGCAGCATGCAGGGGCACCCGCGCAGCCGGTCGTCGACGTGGGTGACCCGGTCCTCAGGGGCCAGGTCATCGCCGAACCGGACGGCGAAATGGGCGCTCCGGTCCACGCGTCGTCATCGGGCACGGTTGCTGCGATCCGCCCGTGGCCGGTCGCGCGGCGCCATGGCGAGGAAGCGCCCTGCATCGTGATCGACTGCGATGGCAGAGACCAGGCGCTGCCCGCCATGCCGGCCGCGGACTACCGCTCGATGCCGGCGGCCGACCTCCTGCTGCGCATTCTCGACGGCGGCATCGTCGGACTCGGCGGCGCCGTGTTTCCCACGGCACAGAAGCTCATGCAGGCGCGCACTGCCAAGGTCGAGTGCCTGCTCCTCAACGGCGCCGAGTGCGAGCCCTACATCAGCTGCGACGATGTCCTGATGCGCGAGCGCGCGCCGGCGGTCGTGAGCGGCGCACAAATCCTGATGCAGGCCCTGCAGATCGAGTCCTGCTGCATCGTCGTCGAGAGCGACAAGCCCGCAGCGCTGCGCCGCCTTGCCGACGAGCTTGCCAGGGCCGACGACGAACGCCTCACTCTCAAGCAGGTGCCGACGATTTACCCCTCCGGCGGCG
The DNA here is from genome assembly GCA_041553075.1 of Woeseiaceae bacterium. Classification (GTDB taxonomy): domain Bacteria; phylum Pseudomonadota; class Gammaproteobacteria; order Steroidobacterales; family Woeseiaceae; genus UBA1847. Next base: position 79,039 of record JBFEJR010000007.1, read on the forward strand.
AAGACCAGCTCGTACAGCTCGTAACCGACCGGGAAGTCCCCAGCGGCGGCCTGCCAATCGACGTGGGCTGCGTCGTGCAGAACGTCGGCACTGCCGCAGCCGTCCACGACTGGATCAGCCAGGGCGAGCCGCTGATATCCAGGGTGACGACAGTGACCGGGGATGGCGTCGCGTCACCGCAGAACGTCCGCGCGCGTCTCGGGACGCCCGTGGCAGACCTCGTCAAGGTGGCGGGCGGCTATCGCGGCAGCCCCCGCTACCTGGTCATGGGCGGCCCGATGACAGGCAAGTCGGTCACGACCGACCGGGTGCCGCTGGTGAAGGCGAGCAACTGCATCCTGGTGCTGGCCGAGGTCCCGCCCACCGGCCCCGAACTGCCGTGCATTCGCTGCGGCGACTGCGCCGCGGTTTGCCCGGTGCAGCTCTTGCCTCAGCAGATCTACCGGCATGCCTGTGCGGACGACGAACACGCGCTGCGCGACTTCGGACTCATCGACTGCATCGAATGCGGCTGCTGCGACCTCGTCTGTCCCAGCCACATCCGGCTGACCGCGGAATTTCGCAAGGCCAAGTGGCGCATGCGCGAACTCGCCGACGAAAAGGCCCGTGCCGAGCGCGCCCGGCAGCGTTTCGAAGCGCGTAACGTACGCCTCGAGCGCGAACGACAAGCACGGGACGCCGAGCTCGCGCGCCAGAAGGAGTCCGCGAAAGCAGCGGGGCCCGAAGCGATCGCCGCGATCCTCGAGCGCAAGCGCCGGGCGCGCAAGGACGACCCGTCATGAAGTTCGAACGCCGCGCCGCCCCGTTTATCGCGCCCCGCGGCGACGTGGGGAACATCATGCTGCAGGTACTGGCCGCGCTGGTACCGGCTGCGGTCGCGCACGTCTGGTTCTTCGGTCCCGGCCTGATCTTCAACCTGCTGGTCGCCGGGATCTTCGCCGTCGTCGGCGAAGCCGGCATGATGTGGGCGCGCGGCCGCCGCCCCGAAATCGCGCTGCGTGACTACAGCGCCCTGGTGACGGCCGTGCTGCTCGCGTTCGCGTTGCCGTCGCTCACGCCGTGGTGGGTGACTGCCACGGGCGCCCTGTTCGCCGTGGTGGTAGCCAAGCACCTGTACGGCGGGCTCGGTTTCAATATCTTCAATCCGGCGATGGTCGGCTACGTCGTCGTCCTGGTCGCTTTCCCGAAGGAGCTGAATCTCTGGGTCGCGCCGCGCATGGGGGATCTCGACTACCAGCACCTGTCGATCCTCCAGACGCTGACATTCACGCTGACCGGCAACCTGCCCGAGACGCTCGCCTTCGACGCCGTCTCCCGGGCAACACCGCTCGACATGATGAAAACCGGCCTCAACAACATGGCCACGGCAATCGAGATCCGTGCCCACCCGCTGATGGGGGACTTCGGCGGGCGCGGCTGGGAGTGGATCGGCAACTTCGTCGCACTCGGCGGCTTCTGGCTGATGCTCAGGAAGATCGTGCAGTGGCACATCCCGGCGGGTGTCGGCATCGGCCTGCTGGTCCCGGCGACCCTCATGTACCTGCTGGACCCGGGCGCCAACCCGAGCCCCGCCTTCCACCTGTTCGCCGGAGCGACGATCCTGTGCGCGTTTTTCATCGCGACCGACCCGGTCTCCGCCGCCACCAGCCCGAGGGGCCGGTTCATCTACGGGCTCGGCATCGGGTTCCTGGTCTACGCGATCCGTACCTGGGGAAGTTACGCCGACGGCGTTGCCTTCGCGGTACTCATCATGAACATGGCGGTTCCGGCGATCGACTACGTGACCCGGCCGCGCATTGTCGGCCACGCCGGGCGGAGAGCGAGCCATGGCTGACCTGTCGGTCGCAAAAAGCGGGATTACGCTGGCCGCGATCGCCGCGGTCTGCACGGCACTCGTTGCGCTCACCTACCTGGCGACGGCCGACCGCATCGAAGCCAACGAGCAGGCCTGGCTCGAACAGAGCCTGTACCCGGCGTTATCCGGCCTGTCCTTCGACGGCGGCCTGACCGACGCCCGCCTCACGATTCCCGCGCCGCACGGCCTGCCGGGCTCCGCCGACGCCGTCGTCTACCGCGTCTACTCGGGAGGAATACCGGTTGCGGCATTGTTCGTGGTCAGCGCCCGTGACGGCTACACCGATGCGATCCGGCTGCTCATCGGCATCGGCGTCGACGGCGCGGTCACGGGTGTGCAGGTATTGCAGCACCGCGAGACGCCGGGTCTCGGCGACCGCATCGAGCCATCCCGGTCGAACTGGCTGGAGCGTTTCACTGGCCGCTCGCTCGGCGACCCGGCTACGGCAGGGTGGCAGATCAGCCGCGATGGCGGCGCATTCGACCAGCTCACCGGGGCCTCGGTCACTTCGCGCGCCGTCGTCAAGGCGATTCACGAGACCTTGCAGTACTTCGAGTCCAATGCGGACATGATTTTCTCGGCCCCCACCGACGCCGGGGAGGAAATGACACCATGACGACTTTCCTGGATCGCCTCCGCGCGGGTCTCTGGGACGAGAATCCGGGGCTCGTGCAGCTGCTCGGGCTGTGCCCGCTCCTTGCCGTCACCTCGACCTTCGTCAACGGGCTCGGACTGGGCGTCGCCACGCTCGCGGTGCTGGTCGCATCGAACACGCTCGTATCCGCGACCCGTCGATGGCTTCGCGACGAGATTCGCATCCCGATCTACGTGCTGATCATCGCCAGCCTGGTCACCTGCACCGAGCTTGTCTTCAAGGCCTGGTTTCCGGCACTCGACCGCTCGCTCGGTATCTTCATTCCGCTCATTGTCACGAACTGCGCGATCGTCGCCCGCGCAGAGCTGTTTGCCTCGCGCAACCCGGTCGGCGCCAGCATCGTCGATGGACTCGTCATGGGAACGGGATTTGCGCTGCTGCTGATGGCGATCGGCGCATTCCGCGAGCTGGTCGCGCTGGGTTGGCTGCTGGCCCTGCTGCCGCCCGGGGCGTTCTTCAGCCTGGCGCTCGCGATCGCGGCCAAGAACGCGATCGACGGCCGCCGCCGCCGCGACGCGCTGCCGCGCCCGGCCCGCCTGATCAACCGGTGAATCGATGAACAGGGAAAAACGCATCGCGATTTTCAGCAAGCTTCGGGAATTGATGCCTGCCCCGACGACCGAGCTCGAATACGAGACGCCGTTCGAGCTGTTGATCGCGGTGATCCTGTCGGCCCAGGCGACCGATGTCAGCGTCAACAAGGCAACGCGAAAACTGTACCCGGTTGCCAGGACGCCCGCGGCATTGCTGCAGCTCGGCGTCGAAGGCCTGAAGCCCTACATCAAGACGATCGGCCTCTACAACAGCAAGGCCGCGAACATCATCAAGACCTGCCGCCTCCTCCTCGAGAGGCACGACGGCGAGGTACCGCGCACGCGATCGGAACTCGAAGCCTTGCCCGGTGTCGGACGCAAGACGGCAAACGTCATCCTGAACACGGCCTTCGGGGAACCGACCATCGCGGTGGATACGCACATTTTTCGCGTCGCCAACCGCACCGGCCTCGCGCGCGGAAAGACGCCGCTGGAGGTCGAGAAGCGGCTGCTGCGGCTGACGCCCGAAGAATTCGTGCAGGATGCGCATCACTGGCTGATCCTGCACGGCCGGTACGTCTGCAAGGCCCGCAAGCCGCTGTGCGGGGAGTGTGCGATCGTCGAGTTGTGTGAGTACAGGAACAAGGAACTGCCATGATTTTCGGCCAGGACCGCAACGAGCTGCGGCGGATGTATGCCACGGCCTGGAACAAGCGCCGTGACAACCTGCCGATGTCACCGCTCGAGACCGAGATCGCCGACGTCATCGCGATGCATCCCGAGTACCACACCGAGTTGACCACCGGCGATCTCGACAGGGACTACACGCCGGACGACGGCACGACCAACCCGTTCCTGCACATGGGCCTGCACCTCGGCATACGCGAGCAGGTGTCGACCGATCGACCGGCAGGCATCCGGCAGGTGTACGCGGCCGTTACCGCACGAACCGGTGACGTGCACACAGCCGAGCACGCAATGATCGAGTGCCTTGCCGAAACGCTGTGGTCGGCACAGAGTGCCAACCGCCCGCCCGACGAACAACACTACCTGGAGTGCCTGCGGCAGCTCGCGGGTAAAGCATTGTAATAATCCGGGACCGTCGCTGGTCCCTAGAGGTAACACTACGTGGGGACACCATGACCGACCGACCACCAACCGGGGAGTCGCAGTATCCGGTGCACGGCGCTGGCCTCGGGCTGCGCCGGCCCCTGCTCGACAAGCTGATGGCCGAGCCGCCGGCCGACGTCGACTTCATGGAAGTCGCGCCCGAGAACTGGATTCACGTCGGCGGCAAGCTCGGCAAGAAGCTGAGGTTCTTCACCGAACGCTACCCGTTCGTGATTCATGGCCTGTCGCTGTCGATCGGTGCGCCCTCGCCGCTCGACGAACAGCTGGTGCGTGACGTCAGGGATTTCATGGCCGAACACGACATTCGCCTGTACTCGGAGCACCTGAGCTACTGCGGCGACGACGGCCAGCTGTACGACCTGATGCCGATTCCGTTTACCGAGGAGGCCGTCTACTGGGTAGCGCAGCGGGTTCGGCGCGTCCAGGACATCCTGGGGCAGCGCATGGCTTTGGAGAACGTCAGTTATTACGCACCGCTCGATACATCGATGACAGAACGCGAGTTCCTGCTGGCTGTTCTCGAGCAAGCCGACTGCGACCTGATGCTCGATATCAACAACATCGTGGTCAACAGCATCAACCACCGCTACGATGCGAGCGAATTCCTGAAAGCCATGCCCGCCGACCGGATCCGTTATTTTCACCTGGCCGGCCACTATGTCGAAGACGAAGACCTGCGCATCGATACGCACGGAACGGCCGTCGACAACCAGGCATGGGACTTGCTGAGAGAGGCTTACGGCCGCTTCGGACCGGTACCGACGCTGCTGGAGCGCGACTTCAACTTTCCCCCGCTCGATGAGCTCCTCGACGAGGTGCGGCGCATCAAGACCCTGCAGCTCGAGTGCGCGGACAGGAAGGTGGTGCATGGCTGACTCGCCGAGTTTCAGGGACAAGCAGTATGCCTTCGCGGCGCATATTCGCGATCCTGAGAACGTTGCGGCGCCCGACGGAATCGAAGCCCGGCGGATGGCGATCTACCGCAACCTGTTCTTCAACAACCTGTCCAGCCTGCTCGGCAAGTTCTTCCCGGTGCTGCGCAAGATCCACGACGATGCCCGTTGGCGCCGCTTCATCCGCGGCTTCATGCGTCACCACAAGGCCCGGACACCGTATTTCCTGCAGCTCCCGGAAGAATTCCTGGCTTACCTGCAGCACGAACTGGAAGCGGCCGCGGACGACTATCCGTTCCTGATCGAGCTGGCGCACTACGAGTACGCGGAGCTCGCGTTGTCGGTCTCGACCGAGGTGAACGATCCGGCCGGCATCGATCCGGAAGGCGACCTGCTCGCCGGTATTCCGGTCAAGTCGTCGCTGGCCCGGGCCTTTGCCTACCATTTCCCTGTGCACCGTATCTCACCGGATTTCCTGCCCGACGAGCCAGCGGCGCAGCCGGTGTACCTGGCCCTTCACCGCAACCGCGAGGGGAACGTCGGCTTCCTCGAGATGAACGCCGTCACGGCCGCCCTGCTCGAGGATATCGCTGCCAACGACCGGCTCACGGGCGAGGCGTTGCTGCGGCAGCTGGCCGGCAGGATCGACTATCCCGATGCCGATGCGCTGGTCAGCCACGGAGCCGCCGCCCTCGAGGAGATGCGCCGGCGCGAGATCGTGCTCGACACACGCCAACCGGATTAATGGAGAAGACGATGAGCGCCCTGTTCAGGCTGTGGAAGACGACTATCGGCGTACTCGAACCCGCGGGTGACTGGGTCGCGCTGCTGCCGATACGCCTGATACTGGCCTGGGAGTTCGGACGCGCCGGGATGATGAAATTCAACGGCAGCAACTGGTTTGCCAACGTGCAGGATAATTTCCCGTTCCCGTTCAACGTGATCCCGGTCGAGATCAGCTGGTTCCTCGCGACCTGGTTCGAGATTCTCGGCGCGTTCGGCCTGCTGCTGGGCCTGTTCACCCGGTTCTGGGCTTTCAGCCTGATGATCCTGACCGTCGTGGCGATCGCCGGCGTGCACTGGCCAGACGACTGGAACACGCTCGCGGAGCTCTGGAAGGGCTACGCCGTGACCGACAAGGGCTTCGGCAACTACAGGATTCCGTTGTTGTTCCTGGTCATGCTCCTGCCGCTCGTGCTGCGCGGCGCCGGCAAGCTGAGCCTCGATCATGTACTGGCCGGGAAGCTCGGCCTCGGCCGCGCCGGCGCGCCGATTGCCCGCTAGGCGGGCCGGATCGGGAAGCCCGCGCTAGAATAGGTCTGTGCGGCGCATGAACGAACAACTGGCGGCCCTTCTCCTGTGCCTGTGGAGCGCAGCGGCCGCTGCCGGGCCGGAGGACGAGCTCGCCGACCGGGCGTGGCTCGATGTTCGCAGCGACAATTTCCGCATTTACAGCATCGTCGGGGCCGAGCGGACCGTCGAACTGCTGCGGCACCTCGAGGTCATGCGCGCAACGCTGGGCGACGCGGGCGAGGAATCGACCTACGAAGCCGCAGTGCCGACCATCATTATTGCGGTCGACGAGCACGACGACTATGTCCGCATCGGCGGCCCCGGCTACTCGGCCGGCTACTTCTTTTCCGATTTGCGTGAGAATGCGATCCTGATCGAGGACAGCGACGAGTCGGCCGGAATCCAGGTCATCCTGCACGAGTACGCGCACTACCTGAATCGCCGGGCAGGCAGAATTCGCTATCCGCGCTGGTACGAGGAAGGCAACGCCGAGTACCTGTCCCATTCACGGCTGCGGGAGCAGGCATTCGAGTATGCACTCGCACCAAGGCCGTATCTCGCAACCCTGGGGTTCGGGGCCTGGGCGCCGCTGGCGACGATTCTCGAGGTGACGGATGCCGCGTCACTGCCGGAACCCGATGGCGCCATGTTCTATGCGCAGTCGTGGTTGCTGGTGCATTACCTGCGCAGCCGTCCGGATGCCGACCTGCAGATCCCGGGCCAGCTGGCTCGCTACGCCAGGGAAAGCGCCCGCGGCCTGGCGCCGGTTGCCGCATTCGAACAGGCCTTTGGCCTCGATGTCGAGCAGCTCGAGAATGATCTCCTCAAGTACTTCCTCGACCGGCAGTTCACTCCTCGTTCGCTGCCGACCGACACGGCGCTGCCCGGCTTCGCGACCCACACCCGCAAGATGTCGGCAGCCGAGACACGGCTCGCGCTTGCCCAGATGGCAATGCGCTTCGACAACATCGATGGGGCCGAGCGCTGGTTCGAAAGCGTGCTGTCGGACAGCGACCTGCGAGCCCTGGCCGAGGCCGGGCTCGGCCGGATCGCCGGGTATCGCGGCGACGTCGCGGCGGCCAAGGCCCGCTTCGAATCCGCCATCTTCCTGATGGCCTGGGACTTCACGATCTGGATGGACTACGCCCAGTACTGGGCACAGCGCGTGTCGACGACCTACGACGCGCAGGAGCGAAGCCGGCACGCCGCGAAGCTGATCGACGCGCTGGAAAGCGCGATGACCGTCGCCGAACCCACGCCCGAACTCAACTCGCTGATGGGCTTCGGCTACCTCGCCCGGGGCGAGGACCCGCACGAGGCCATCGAGTACCTGGAAGCGGCCGCGGCCGCGGCGCCGCACGACCAGGCCAGCCGCCTGTTGCTGGCCAATGCCTACCTGTATGTCGGACGCTACGATGACGCGATACGCGTCGCCGAGGCGGTGTTGCTCTTCGAGCATGCGCCCGGCCTGGTTTCGGGTGCGGCGCGCGACGTGATCAGCGCAGCGCTCGAGCAGCGCCCGGACTAGCGCTTCTTCTTCGGCAGGTAGAGATCCGTCAGGGTCCCCTCGAACGCCTCGGCTGTGAACGCCACCGTCTCGGACAGGGTCGGATGCGGATGGATCGTCAGGCTGATGTCCGCCGCGTCGGCACCCATCTCCACGGCCAGCCCGATCTCCGCCACGAGGTCCCCGGCGTTCGGACCGACGATGGCGCCGCCCAGTACGCGCCCGGACTGCGGATCGAACAGCAGCTTGGTGAAGCCTTCGGGACGGCCCAGCGACAGTGCGCGGCCGCTGGCCGCCCACGGGAACTGGGCTTTTTCGTACGCAATGCCTTGCGCCTGTGCCTCGTTCTCCGTGAGCCCGACCCAGGCGACCTCGGGGTCGGTATAGGCGACGGACGGAATGCCGCGCGCATCGAAATAACTTTTCTCGCCGCACGCCACTTCCGCGGCAACCTTCGCCTCGTGCGTCGCCTTGTGCGCGAGCATCGGGCCGCCGGCGAGATCGCCGATCGCGAATACGTGGGGCACGTTGGTGCGCATCTGCTTGTCGACCTTGATCAGACCGCGCTCGTCAACCTCGACACCGGCCTTCGCGGCATCGAGCTTGTCGCCGTTGGCGCGGCGGCCGATCGCGACGAGTACGCGGTCATAGACGCCGATGGGCGGTGCGCCGTCGCCTTCGAAGCTGACCTCGATTCCGGGTACCGTGGCGCGCATGCCCGTGACTTTCGTCTTCAGCATGATCGCCTCGTAGCGCTCCTTCACGACCTTCGTGAACGGCCGCAGCAGGTCCTTGTCGGTGCCGGGCATCAGCTGGTCCATGAGCTCGACCACGGTAACGTCGGTGCCCAGCGCGCTGTAAACGCACGCCATCTCCAGGCCGATGATGCCGCCGCCGACGACCAGCATGCGTTGCGGCAGCGGGGCGAGCTCGAGGGCGCCGGTCGAATCCACGATGCGCGGATCGTCGGGCAGGCCGGGCAGCATGATCGGCTCGGAACCGGCCGCGATGATGCACTTCTCGAAGTCGATCGTGTCGTCGTTGTCGAGGCGCAACCGGTTCGCCGACTCGAAGACCGCCGTGCCCTCGATGACGCGCACCTTGCGCTGCTTTGCCATCGTCGCCAGGCCACCGGTCAGCTTGCCGATCACCTCGTTCTTCCAGTCCCGCAGCTTCCCGGCATCGATCTGCGGTTTACCGAAGACGACGCCGTGCTCTGCCATCGCGGCGGCTTCCTCGATGACCCTGGCCGCATGCAGCAGTGCCTTGGACGGAATGCAGCCGACATTCAGGCAGACTCCGCCGAGTACCGGCCAGCGCTCGACCAGGATCACGTCCATGCCGAGATCGGCAGCCCGGAACGCGGCGGTGTAACCGCCCGGCCCTGCGCCGATGACCACGAGCTGCGCGCTGTGCGTCGCATCGCCGGTGGGCCGCGCCGCCGCCCTGATCTCCGGCGACGACATGCGCCGCGTTTCCTCGGTGGGCTCCGCTACGGCCTCGTCGGCCGCCGCATCGGCTTCGTCGCCGGCCGCAGCCTCGATCGTGACGAGCGGATCGCCCTTCGATACCCGGTCGCCGACACTGACGTCGACGGATACGATGGTCCCGGCCTGCTCCGCCGGCACATCCATCGTCGCCTTGTCGGTCTCCAGCGTGATCAGCGGGTCCTCGACGGCCACGACGTCGCCCGGCGCCGCGAGCACCTCGATGACTTCGACGTCCTGGAAATCGCCCAGGTCCGGAATCGTGAGCCTGACCGCCACTAGGGAATCGCCTGCAGCAAACCGTCAACGTCGGCCAGCTGCTGGCCGAGGAAGGTCGTGAACCGCACGGCCTGGGCGCCGTCGATAACGCGATGGTCGTACGACAGCGACAGGGGCAGCATGAGCCGCGGCGCGAATTCCTCGCCGTTCCAGACAGGCTGCATCGTCGATCGCGATACGCCGAGGATCGCAACCTCCGGCGCGTTCACGATCGGCGTGAAGGCCGTACCGCCGATACCGCCGAGGCTCGAAAT
>JBFEJR010000008.1:0-85950 GCA_041553075.1 Woeseiaceae bacterium
CCGCCGCCGATCGACAGCTGGGTCAGGTCGATGCCGAAATCGAAGCTGGCGTCCGAATAGCTTGCGTTCATGAACCAGTTCTCGTTCAGCTCGAACGACCCGGCAATACCGAAGCCGTCACCGTCGGTGTCGAAACCACCGGACAGGTCGTCGTCGATATCGATCTTCTGGTAACCGGCTTCGACGTAGTTGTAGCTGATGTCGGCCGCGAATACGGGCATCGCGAACAACAGTAAACCCAAAATACTTGTTTTCCTTAACATGTTGAAACTCCTTCGGGCGCTCTCGCCCAAAATGGTGAAATAACTGCATCATTCTCGCCGGCGTCCATGAACGCAGCATGAATGACTACTTGCCGATACAAAACGACGAGAATATCTTCCCGAGTAACTCGTCCGGCGTGACGTAGCCCACAATTTGGCCGAGCGAATGATGCGCCCGGCGCAGCTCTTCCGCAAGCAATTCTCCGGCCCGCTGGTCCTCGAGCGCCCGCCGGCCGGCGGCGAAGTGGCGGGCGGCTTCCTGCAGCGCCTGGACGTGGCGCTGGCGCGCCGTGAACGTGCCGCCGCCCTCGTAGCCGGCGAGCCCGCGGATGCACTGCCGCAGCGCGTCGACACCCTCACCGGTCGCCGCGGACAGCCAGACGGCGCCGTCGCGGAAACCGGGGGCGTCGCCGCTCAGGTCGATCTTGTTGTGCACCACGGTAACCGGCAGCCCGGCCGGCAGCTCCTCTTGCAAACCCGCGTCCGGGTTTGCGGCGTCGTGAATCCAGAGCGCGGCGTCGGCCGTGGCCAGCGCCGCCCGGGCCCGGCGAATGCCCTCGGCTTCGACGCGATCCGGGTCGTCGCGAAGGCCCGCCGTGTCGACCAGCTCGACGGCCAGCCCGTCGATGTCGATTTGCTCGCGCAGCACGTCGCGCGTCGTTCCCGCCACTTCCGTTACGATCGCCGCCTCCTGGCCGCTCAGCAGGTTCAGCAGGCTGGACTTGCCGGCGTTGGGCTTGCCGACGATGACCACCTGGAAGCCGTCGCGCAGGACGCGGCCCTGCTGCGCCGCGTTGAGCAGCCCGTCGAACGCGGCGGCGCAGTCGTCCAGCCGCTGTCGCAGCGCCGCGTCGGAGAGGAAGTCGATCTCTTCCTCTGGAAAGTCGATCGCGGCCTCGACGTGCATGCGGAGCTGCTCGAGCTGCACCGCGAGCGCCGCGACCCGGCGGGAGAATTCGCCGGCCAGCGAGCGCAGCGCAGCGCGCGCTGCCTGCGCGGTGCCGCTGCTGACGAGGTCGGCAACGGCCTCCGCCTGCGCCAGGTCGAGCTTGCCGCTCAGAAACGCGCGCTTCGAAAACTCGCCCGGTTCCGCCAGCCGCGCGCCCAGCGCAAGCACGGCGTCGATGACCATCGATACGACGACCGGGCCGCCGTGGCCGTGCAACTCGAGGACCGACTCGCCCGTGAACGACGCCGGTGCCGGGAAGTACAGCGCGAGCCCGCTGTCGACGGGCTGCCCGTCGGCGCCCCGGAACGATCGCAGCGTGGCCGTGCGCGGCTCGGGCAGGCTGCCGAGCAGCCGGCGGGCGATGCGCTCCACGGCGGGCCCGGAGACCCGCACGATGCCGACGCCGCCGGTTCCCGGCGGGGTCGCCGCCGCAACGATCGTGTCGGCGGTCACGCTAGCCCTGCTTCTTGCCGCCCTTCTGCGCCTTGGTCTCGGCCTCTACGACGCGGTTGACCTGCCACTGCTGTGCAATCGACAGCACGGTGTTGGTTACCCAGTAGAGCACGAGGCCGGCCGGGAAGAACGCGAAGAACACCGTGAACATGACCGGCATGATCTGCATCACGCGCGCCTGGACCGGGTCGGTCGGCGCCGGGTTCAGTTTTTGCTGCATGAGCATCGCCGCGCCCATGATGAGGGGCAGGATGAAGTACGGGTCGCGGGTACTCAGGTCGGTAATCCACAGCGCGAACGGTGCCTGGCGCATCTCGACGCTCTCGAGCAGCACCCAGTAGAACGCCAGGAAGAACGGCATCTGGATCAGGATCGGCAGGCAGCCGGCGGCCGGGTTGACCTTCTCGCGCTTGTACAGGTCCATCATCGCCTGGCTCAACGCCTGCTTGTCGTCCTTGTAACGGTCCTGCAGGGCCTTCATGCGTGGCTGGATCTGGCGCATCTTGGCCATCGAGCGGCCGGACGATTCGGTCAGCTTGTAGAACACGAGCTTGATCAGGAAGGTAACGAAGATGATCGCGACGCCCCAGTTGCCGACGTAGTCGTAGATGAAGCTGAGCAGCCAGAACAGCGGCTGCGAGATGATCGTGAGCCAGCCGTAGTCGACCGTCAGCTTGAGGCTTTCGTCTATTGCTTCGAGCTGGTCCTGCAGTTTCGGGCCGACGAACAGCGTCGTGGCAAAGGTCGTGCTGGCACCCGGTTCGACCGCCTCCAGACTGCGGCGAATTGCGCTGCTCGTCGCGACGTCGTCGCGTACCGCAACCGAGTACTTGAAATCGACGCCGGGCGGCGGCACGGCGGCGCGCAGGAAATGGTGCTGGATCGACGCCATCCACCCTTGCGGTGAATTGAATTCGAGCGGGCCGTCATCGAGCAGGTCGTCGCGGTCGAGCTTTTCGGAGCCCTCCCCGTCATAGATCACGGGACCCGTAAACGAATAGGAATCGACGTCGAACATCGACCGCTCGAGTTCGGCGGAGCGCCGCTTGATGCGCACGTACTCCGCGCCGCGCCAGGGCGCGTCCGAGTCGTTCACTACCCGCTGCTCGAGATCGATTTGGTAGCTGCCGCGCTGGAACCGGAAGCGTTTTTCGATCGTCACGCCGCTGCCGTCGGTCCAGGTCAGCGGCACCACGAGCTCCTGCGCCTCGCCGAGGGCATACGCAGTCCTGGCCGCAGTGAATTCGGCCAGGTGCGTGGCCTCGGGGCCGCCGGACGCGGCGCGAACGCCGGACTCGATCAGGGCAAACGACTTGCCGGCCGTGTCGAGGAGCCGCACGAGCTCGGGATGGTCTTTTTCGATCGGGTACTTCTTGAGGGTCGCACCCTGCAGGGTGCCGCCCACGGTGCTGATGGTGATGTCGAAGACGTCGGTGCTCACCGAGATGGTGGTCGCGGTCGGGACCGCCTCCCGGCTCGCAGCGATGTCGGGCACCGCGGGTGCGCCGTCCTCGGCCACGATGGCCGGCAGATCCGGGTCGAGCTCGAGCGAGTCCGCTTGTGCAGCCGGCGCCTCTTGCTGGGCCCCCGTCGGGACCGGTGGCTGCGGCCCATAGTCCCGCTGCCAGGCTTGCCAGGTCATCCAGCCCAAAAGCAGGAAGAACCCCCAGATGAGGAGACGTTGGTTATCCATTCGCTTGCGGTCCTCGGGTTTGTGACGCGCTGCAACGCCGCCAGTGGCGGTCCAGGCTGGCGATGAGCTCCGGGTTGCTCGCTGTACCGGCGGCAGGACGGTTGATCACGACGATATCGAGTCCGGCCAGCTGCTGCTGGTGCTGGCGAAAGGACTCCCTGATGATTCGCTTGATGCGGTTACGCGCGACCGCCAGGCGGCAATGCTTCTTGGAGATGGCGAGCCCGAGCCGGGCGTGGGCGCTGTCGTTTTTGCGGCAAAGCACGGTAAATAAGGTGTCGCGACTGCGTGCTGCGTTGTCGAATACCCGGCCATAAGCTGCCGCGTCGAGTAGCCGGTTGTCCTTGCTGAACCGGTTGCCGGCGTCGCTCGTCAATCCGGGCGTGGTGCTCGTCGTCGCGACGGGCGCGGAACGGGTTACGGTGTCAGCCGAGCGCGGCCCTTGGCGCGGCGGCGCTTCAGGACGAGACGTCCGGCCTTGGTCGCCATGCGGGCGCGAAAACCGTGCGTGCGGGCGCGCTTGATCTTGCTGGGCTGGTATGTGCGTTTCATGGCCTTTCCCGGGGCCCCGTCGACGGGGCAGAATTCGGTTGAAATAACGGCCCGCTTGCGGCCGTGTTCTAGGAAGGGCGGCAAGGGTACGCAGATGGCCTGAGACTGTCAATAGACTAATGTAAACATTGGAGTTTCGCCCGCTGGGGCCCTGTGGATAACCGCATCTGGCAGCGCCACAGGATACGGTATAGACTGCCCGGTCCGTCATACGTCATATTGTATCTGCATCGCCTGCCGTGATCCCCGGAAAACCCTTGTCCGCCGAATCGACGCTCTGGAGCCAGTGCACCCGCGTCCTGCAGGCGGAGCTTCCCGAGCAGCAGTTCAATACATGGATCAGGCCGCTGCAGGCCGTCGACGACGGCTCGGTGCTGCGGTTGCTGGCGCCGAACCGCTTCGTTATCGACTGGGTGCGCCAGCACTATCTCGACCGCATTCTCGAGGTTGTCGACGACAGTAACGCAAGCACCGAGGTCGTCGTCGAGGTCGGCTCCCGCGCCGCGAACCCGGCCGCCGTGCCCGCCGAACGGCCGCCGGCCCCTCCCGTCGGCACCCGCAGCCGGGCGCCGGTCGTTTCCCGGCTGAATCCGCAGTTCAATTTCGCGAGCTTCGTCGAGGGCAAGAGTAACCAGCTCGCCAGGGCGGCAGCCAGCCAGGTCGCCGAGAACCCCGGCAAGTCATACAACCCGCTGTTTATTTACGGCGGGGTCGGGCTCGGCAAGACCCACCTGATGCATGCCATCGGCAACGCCATGCTCGACGACAACCCCGCGGCACGGGTCAGCTACGTCCACTCGGAGCGCTTCGTCAGCGACATGGTAAAAGGCCTGCAGCACAACAAGATTTCCGAGTTCAAGCGCGCTTACCGCTCGCTCGACGCGCTGCTGATCGACGATATCCAGTTTTTTGCCGGCAAGGAGCGCTCCCAGGAAGAGTTTTTTCACACCTTCAACGCGCTCCTCGAGGGGCAGCGGCAGATCATCCTGACCTGCGATCGCTATCCGAAGGAAGTGAACGGCCTCGAGGAACGACTCAAGTCCCGCTTCGGCTGGGGCCTGACCGTCGCCATTGAGCCACCGGAACTGGAGACCTCGGTTGCGATCCTGATCAGCAAGGCCCAGGCCGAGGGGGTCGAGCTCCCCAACGAGGTCGCCTTTTTCATCGCCAAGCGCATTCGCTCGAACGTGCGGGAGCTCGAGGGCGCACTGCGGCGTGTCATTGCCAATTACCGGTTCACGGGGCGGGCAATCAACCTCGATTTCGCGAAAGAAGCGCTACGGGACCTGCTGGCCCTCCAGGAGCGGCTCGTTTCGATCGAGAACATCCAGAAAACCGTTGCCGAGTATTTTAAGATCCGCGTTGCCGACCTGTTGTCGAAGAAGCGCAGTCGCTCGATCGCGCGGCCGCGCCAGATCGGCATGGCCCTGGCCAAGGAATTGACCAACCACAGCCTGCCGGAAATCGGGGATGCGTTCGGCGGCCGCGACCACACGACCGTGTTGCATGGTTGTCGGCGGATCGCGGCGCTGCGTGAGACCGACAAACGCGTTGACGAGGATTACCTCAACCTGTTGAGAACCTTGACAGGATGATGTGGATAACCGGTGGATTGTTTAGGGGTGGGTTTTTGTCCACAGGGTATGCACAGGAGACCGACTGCTGTTCCGGTTTATGTTAGTGCGGTTTTTTGTACGTAAGTTACTGATATTTATGGTTATAAAAAAGTTATGCACAGGTGTTGGCTGGCTTAATAATAACAATAAATCAAAATTTTCCAATATTTATTAACAGGTGGAACCATGAAGTTTAGCGCTGCTCGAGAGGCATTGTTGAAACCTTTGCAAGCCGTGATCGGCGTCGTCGAGCGGCGCCAGACGATGCCGATATTGTCGAACGTGTTGCTGGTCGCGAAGGACGGGCAGCTCGCGGTGACCGCGACGGACCTGGAGGTCGAGCTCGTGGCACAGGCCGAGGTCGAGACCCAGACGGGCGGCGAAATCACGGTCTCCGGGCGCAAGCTCCTCGATATCTGCCGCGCGCTGCCCGAGGGATCGATGGTGGAGGTCAGCGCCAGCGGAGAAAAGCTGGCACTGCGGGCCGGGCGCAGCCGCTTCAACCTGGCGACGTTGCCGGCCGCGGAGTTCCCGGTCGTCGAAGACATCAAGGCGGGCCAGGCCATCAGCGTATCGCAGGAGGTGCTGTCCCGGCTGTTCGAGAAGACGCATTTCTCGATGGCACAGCAGGATGTGCGTTACTACCTTAACGGGCTGTTGCTGGAGACCGGCGCCAAGCAGCTGCGGGCCGTGGCCACGGACGGGCATCGGCTCGCGATGTGCCAGGCCAGCGTCACGGGCAAGCTCGATGAGCAGCAGGTCATCGTGCCCCGCAAGGGCGTGCTGGAACTGCAGCGCCTCATGAGCGGCGACGGGGACCTCAATATCGAGCTCGGCGCCAACCACATTCGCATCCAGCTCGACGGGATCCGCTTTACCTCGAAGCTCATCGACGGGCGTTTCCCCGAGTACGAGCGCGTCATCCCGAAAGAATCGTCGAACGAACTCAAGGCCGACCGCACGGCCTTCCAGGGCGCACTGCAGCGCACGGCGATCCTCTCGAACGAGAAATACCGCGGGATCCGGCTCGTGATCCGGGACAGCGGCGTCGTCTTGCAGGCGCACAACCCCGAGCAGGAAGAGGCCGAGGAAGAGCTCGAGGTCGAGTACAGCGGGGAGGACATCGAGATCGGCTTCAACGTCAACTACCTGCTGGACGCGCTGGGGGCGGTCGAAGGCGACGAGGTGACGCTGTCGGTACAGGACAGCAACTCGAGCTGCCTGATCCGGCAGCCCGGCAGCAACGACTGCACGTTCGTCGTTATGCCGATGCGCCTGTAAGCCGCGCACGGGCTCGGTGTAGCGATGCTGCGTCGCTTCACAGCCAGCAATTTTCGGTGTCTCGAGAGCGTGGAGCTGGTTCTCGGCTCCGGCTTCAACCTGATTCACGGCGCGAACGCCTCCGGTAAAACCAGCATCCTGGAGGCGATGGCGTACCTCGGCCGCGGCAAGTCGTTCCGCGGCGCGTCCACGACCGACCTTATCCGTCACGGCGAACAGGAGTTCGTGCTGTTTGGCGAGGCCGAGAGCGACGGCCGCACGCGGCGGGTCGGGGTGCGCAACAGCCGCGAGGGGCTCGAGGTGCGGGTCGACGGCAGCGGAGACGGCGGGGCGGCCGCCCTTGCGGAGGTATTGCCGCTGCAGGTTATCGATCCCGAGGTTCACAATCTCGTGGCCGGGGGCCCCGAGCAGCGGCGGCGCTTCGTCGACTGGGTCGCGTTTCACGTGGAACATGACCACCTGCAGACCTGGCGGCGCTTCCGGCGCGTTCTCAAGCAGCGCAACGCGGCCCTGCGGGCGCGCGCGACGGCGGCCAGCATGCGCAGCTGGAACACGGAATTCGTCGAGGCGAGCGCGGCGCTGGATGCGTCGCGCCGCAGGGCGCTCGACATCGCGATCGAGGCGCTCGCCGATTACGGGGCGCGACTGCTCGAGGCGGATCTCGGCTTCGAATACCTGCGCGGCTGGAACCGCGAGAAGGACCTCGGGGACGTCCTGGCCGAAGGCCTCGAGCGCGATGTGCAGCAGGGGATAACCCAGCACGGCCCGCATCGAGCGGACCTCAAGGTGACGACCGATGAGCGCCAGGCGCGCAAGCTGGTTTCCCGCGGCCAGCAGAAGCTGCTGGCAAGCGCGATGATCCTGGCGGCGACGGAGACGGCCCAGGCGGCGCTCGAACGGCCGCTGTTGCTGCTACTCGACGATCCGGCGGCCGAACTCGATGCCGGCGCACTGGCGCGCCTGCTGGCTGCGGTTGCGGGGCTCGGGTGCCAGGTGGTCGCCACGAGCCTCGAGCCGGACGCGCTCGAGCTGTCGCCGGACGCCGTGGTGTTTCACGTGGAACAGGGCGACCTGGGCCCGGCACAAGCCGCCCCGAGCAGGGGTTTCCAGGTTGGTCAATAAAACCCCAAAATACCTTGAGAAATAATGCGTTGAGGGTACTTTAGGAGCCCCGTTTTGCTACAATGGATCAGTTTTAGCGAAGGGACTCCGGATGACGGACAAGTCAGAATATACTTCCAGTAATATCAAGGTGTTAAAGGGCCTCGAGGCGGTCCGCAAGCGCCCCGGGATGTACATCGGCGACACCGACGACGGGACCGGCCTGCACCACATGGTCTTCGAGGTCGTCGACAACTCGATCGACGAGGCCCTGGCAGGCCATTGCGACACGATCACGGTCACGATCCACGCCGACGAGTCCGTGACGGTGGCGGACGACGGCCGCGGCATACCGGTCGACCTGCACCCCGAGGAAGGACGCTCCGCGGCCGAGGTCATCATGACGGTGCTGCACGCGGGCGGCAAATTCGACGACAATTCCTACAAGGTATCGGGCGGCCTCCATGGCGTCGGCGTGTCCGTGGTCAACGCGCTGTCCGAACACCTGGTGCTGACGATTCACCGCGACGGCAAGACCTACCAGCAGGAGTACGTGCACGGCGAGCCGCAGGCGCCGCTGGCGGCCGTCGGCGATACGGACCGGTCCGGTACGACGCTGCGCTTCAAGCCGAGCTCGAGGACCTTTACGAACATCGAGTTTCACTACGACATCCTCGCGCGCCGGCTGCGCGAGCTGTCGTTCCTTAACTCGGGCGTCCGCATTCACCTGGTCGATGAACGCGTGGAAGACAAGGAAGACGTCTTCCAGTACGAGGGGGGCATCCGGGCCTTCGTCGAGCACCTCAACCGCAACAAGACGCGCATTCACGGCACGGTCTTTCATTTCAGCGATGAAAAGGACAACGTCGGCGTCGAGGTTGCGCTGCAGTGGAACGACGGTTACCAGGAAAACATGTTCTGCTACACGAACAACATCCCGCAGCGCGATGGCGGCACCCACCTCGCCGGTTTTCGTTCGGCCCTGACGCGCACGCTCAACGGCTACATCGAAAAAGAGCTGTCCGGGCGCAAGGACAAGTTCACGCCGTCCGGCGATGACGCGCGCGAGGGCCTGACGGCCGTGCTGTCGGTCAAGGTGCCCGACCCGAAGTTCTCGTCCCAGACCAAGGACAAGCTGGTTTCGTCTGAAATTAAAGCCGTGGTCGAACAGTCGATGGCCGGGCGGCTCGAGGAGTTCCTGCTCGAGAACCCGCAGGAAGCCAAGGCGATCGTCTCGAAGATCGTCGATGCGGCGCGCGCCCGTGAAGCCGCGCGCAAAGCCCGCGAAATGACCCGCCGCAAAGGCGCGCTCGACATCGCGGGCCTGCCGGGCAAGCTCGCCGATTGCCAGGAGAAGGACCCGGCGCTGTCCGAGCTGTTCCTGGTCGAGGGCGACTCCGCCGGCGGCTCGGCGAAACAGGGCCGTGACCGGCGGACGCAGGCGATCCTGCCGCTCAAGGGCAAGATCCTCAACGTCGAGAAGGCGCGCTTCGACAAGATGCTGTCGTCGGCCGAGGTCGGGACGTTGATCACGGCGCTCGGCACGGGCATCGGGCGCGACGACTTCGACCCCGACAAGCTGCGCTACCACCGCATCATCATCATGACCGATGCCGACGTCGACGGCTCGCACATCCGCACCTTGCTGCTGACGTTCTTCTACCGCCAGATGCACGAACTGATCGAGCGCGGTCACGTGTACATCGCGCAGCCGCCGCTCTACAAGATCAAGCGCGGCAAACAGGAGGTCTACGTCAAGGACGATGCCGAGCTCGACGCGTATCTTCTGAACGCAGCGCTCGACAGCGCAGCGCTGCACGTCACCGCCGATGCGCCCCCGCTGTCGGGCGTCGGGCTGGAGACGCTCGCCAAGGAATACATCGCGGTCGAGAACATCATCGCGCGCCTGTCGGGTCGTTACGACCGGGTGGTGCTGCGCGCGCTCAGCCACCTGCCCGCCGTGAGCGATGCAGACGGCGAGGACCTCGATGCGCTGGCGGCATGGACGGCAGCGCTCAGCGACGCGCTGCCCAAGCACAGCGGCGACCGGGCCGGCAACGGCAGCATCGGCAGCTACACGGCCGAACTCGACCGCGGCGACGAAGACGGCGAGGGCGTGCGTATCGCCATCACCCGGATCCAGCACGGCCTCGGCACAACCCGTTACCTGCCGCGCGAGTTCTTCAGCACCAACGAGTATCGGCACATCATGGCGCTCGCCGCGAAGCTCACCGATCTCCTGGGAGAGGGCGCTTTCGTCAAGCGAGGCGAGCGCGAAGCGCCGGTCGAGACCTTTGCCGAAGCGGTGGAGTGGCTGATGGGCGAAGCGCGCCGCGGCCAGAACATCCAGCGCTACAAGGGCCTCGGCGAAATGAACCCGGACCAGCTCTGGGATACGACCGTGAACCCGGAGACCCGGCGGCTGATGCAGGTGAAGATCGAGGATGCCGTCAAGGCCGACGAGATCTTCACGACGCTCATGGGCGACAACGTCGAGCCGCGCCGGGAATTCATCGAGAAGAACGCGCTCACGGTGGAGAATCTCGACATCTGAGCGGCCGCCGCCGGTGAATTTTTTCATTCGCGGCAGGTCTCAACTCTTGTTACTGAACCATGCCGGCGACGACCGGCTGTACGCACTCCAAAGGGGGCACCACGTGAAGAAACTGCTGCTCGGCGCTGCTGCGGCGCTGGTTATTGCGGCCTGCGGCCAGGACACCACCAACGAGCCCACCGGCCAGGGCGCCGCGCCCGCCGCACCGGTATCGGGCATCGACCTGGCGGCGATGGACCCGGGCGTCCGCCCCGGCGACGACTTCTTCGCCTACGTCAACGGCACCTGGGTAAAGCAAACCGACATGCCGGCCGACAAGTCGCGCTACGGCGTCTTCGACAAGCTGCGCGACGAATCCCAGGAGGCCGTAAAGGCAATCATCGAAGAATCCGCCAACGGCGATTTCCCGAAAGGGACCGACGAGCAAAAAGTCGGCGACCTCTACAAGTCATTCCTGGACTGGGACACGCGTAACGCGCGCGGCATCGAGCCGCTGCAGCCCGAGCTCGATCGCATTGCCGCGATCACGGACTACGACGACCTGGCCGTCTATTTCGCCGGGGCCCTGAAGCGCGGCCTCGATGCGCCCTTCGGCGTCGGCCAGTTTCCCGATCCGAAGAACCCCGAGCGCTATGCCATCGGCGCCGGGCAGAGCGGCCTCGGCCTGCCGGATCGCGAGTATTACCTGAAAGACGACGACGCATCAAAAGCGCTGCGCGAGAAGTACGTTGCCCACATCGAGGCCATGTTCGACCTCGCCGGGTTCGGGGACGGCGCCGCGGCTGCGCAGGCGATCATGGCGCTCGAGACGACGCTCGCCGGCCAGCAAATGACCAAGGAGCAGCGCCGCGACATCATGGGGAACTACAACAAGGTCGCCCGCGAGGAGCTTCCGGCACTGATGCCGAACTTCGACTGGGACGGCTATCTCGGCGAGCTCATGATCCCGGAAGAGCCGTTCATCATCGTGTTCACGACGGACTACCTGAAGGCGCTCGACGAAATCATCCGTGACACGGACCTCGAGACCTGGAAGACCTACCTGACCTGGAGCGCGCTGAACCAGTCGGCGTCCCGCCTGACCCAGGCGCTCGACCAGAAGAATTTCGAGTTCTACGAGAAGACGCTCTCGGGCGTCAGCGAGCAGCGCGCGGACTGGCGCCGCGCGACGGCGGTCGTGGATGGCGTGCTCGGCGAGGTGGTCGGCAAGGTCTACGTCAAGCGGCACTTTCCGCCCGAGGCGAAGGAACGCATGCTCGAGCTGGTCGGCAATCTCGTCAAGGCTTACGAGAAGAGCATCAAGGAGCTCGACTGGATGGGCGAGGAAACCAAGGCCCAGGCGCTCGATAAGCTCTACAAGTTCACGCCGATGATCGGCTACCCGGACAAGTGGCGCGACTACTCGAAGGTCGATATCGAGGTCGACGACCTGTACGGCAACATCGAGCGCGCGACGCTGGCCGAGTACGAGCGCCAGCTCGAACGGCACGACGGGCCGGTCGACCGGCTCGAATGGGCCATGAACCCGCAGACCGTCAACGCCTATTACAACCCGCTCAAGAACCAGATCGTGTTCCCGGCCGCCATTCTGCAGCCGCCGTTTTTCAACCTGGCGGCGGACGATGCGGTCAACTACGGCGCCATCGGCGCCGTGATCGGCCACGAGATCGGCCACGGCTTTGACGACAAGGGCAGCACCTTCGATGGCGACGGCGTGCTGCGCAACTGGTGGACCGACGAAGACCGCACCGAGTTCGAAAAGCGGACCGGCCGACTGGTGTCGCAGTACGATGCCTTCATGCCGTTCGAGGACCTGTCGGTTAACGGCGAGTTCACGCAGGGCGAGAATATCGGCGATCTCGGCGGCATCACGATCGGGCTGCTCGCCTACAAGATGTCGCTCGACGGCAGGGAGCCGCCGGTAATCGACGGCTTCACGGGCGTGCAGCGCGTGTTCCTCGGGTTCGCCCAGGTATGGCGCGGCATCATTCGCGACGAGGAGCTGCGTCGCCGCATCGCCACCGACCCACACTCACCCGCCGTGTACCGGACCAACGGGCCCGTGCGCAACGTACCGGAATGGTACGAGGCGTTCGGCGTTCTCGAGACCGATGCGCTGTACCTGCCGCCAGAAGAGCGCGTGAAGATCTGGTAAGGCGCCCGGCCAACTCCCGACAGGGGATACCCATGAAGAAAACGATCCTGATCTTTACTGCGCTGCTGCTGGCGGCCTGTGCGACGAGCACCCCAACCGAGGCGGTCCACGAGACTGACCCCGTGCAGGACTTCATCCAGCTGCACAACCTCGAAAAGGTGAGCGTGATCCGCGGCTTCGAAAACCCCGGTGTGCTGTTCATGCAGGACCCGCGCTACATTGTCGCGTACCTCCGGCACGAGCAGTGGTTGCTGCAGTACGCGCACGAGTGCCGGCTGGCCCGGCTGGATTCGGGCGACCGGCCTTCCGACAAGCGGCGCTATACGCGCGCGCTCTACGTCAAGGTCGATACGTTTCGTGGTTGCCCGGTCAAGGCCATGTACCCGATAACGCTGGCCCACGCCCAGGAGCTGGTCGGCATGGGGTCGGAGTCGGGCGAGGACGGCTACTAGGACGCGTCTTCGCGGTACGCGGAGCTGATCTCGCGCATCGTGCCCTCGATCCAGTCCTGGACGGCCAGGTTGGTGTCGCGGGGCGAGCGGCCCTGGGCGCTGATCGGCGGGCCGATCACGAAACGCACGGTGCCGGGCCGCTTGGTGAACTCAAGCCGGCGCCAGAAGTCGCCGGCGTTGTGCGCGACCGGCACGATCGGGACGCCGGCCTCCTTGGCGAGCGCGGCACCGGAGACGCCGTAGCGACGCGTTTCGCCGGGCGGCATGCGGGTGCCCTCGGGGAAGATCGTTACCCAGGTGCCCTCGGCGAGCTTCTTCTTGCCCTGCTCGATCACCTGTCGCACCGAGGCGCTGCGTGCGCTCCGGCGAATCGCGATCGGGCGAAAGACGAGCCCGATGGCCCAGCCGAAGACCGGCATCCAGATGATCTCGCGCTTCAAGACCCAGGCCGTGCGCGGGAACATCGGTACGTGGCCGTAAGTCTCGAGCGTCGTCGTGTGCTTGATCATGATGACGGACGGCGTATCCGGGATGTTCTCGCGGCCCTCGACCACGACTTTCATGCCGCAGAAGAACTCGCCCGCCCACAGCGTCAGCCGGCAGTAGCTGACCACGATCTTCCAGAGAAAGGTGCGCGGCGCCCAGAAGACCAGCAGCGCGAAGGCCGCGAACAGCAGGACCGTCGAGAAGCCGAACGCCAGGAACAGCGCCGAGCGCAGCCAGAGAATCATGAGCCGATCAGCGCCGCAGCCGCGGCGGCCAGGTCGTCGTATACGGCGACACGGCGCAGCTCCGGGGGAAGCGCCGACTCGGTCTTGCGGCCGTTACCCGTGCGCACGAGCAGCGGCGTTGCGCCGGCCGCGCGCGCCGCCTCGAGATCGCGCAGGGAATCACCGATGGCGGGCGTTCCGTCGAGCGGCGTGCCGTAGTGCTTCGCGAGGCGCAGGTAGAGCCCGGGCGCCGGCTTGCGGCAGCCGCAGCCGTCGCCGGGGCCGTGCGGGCACACGACGATCCGGTCGACCCGCCCGCCGCGGGCGGCCACGAGCCGGCGCAGCTTGCGGTGCATGGCCCGCAGCGCGTTGCGATCGAACAGGCCCCGGGCGAGCCCGGACTGGTTGCTGGCCACCGCGACCGTGAAACCGGCCTTGCTCAGGGCCGCGATCGCCTCGATGCTGCCCGGCAGGGGTTGCCACTCGTCGGGCGACTTGACGAACTCGGGGGAGTCGCGATTGATCACGCCGTCCCGGTCGAGAATCACGAGCCCCCTTGCGCCCCGCCGCACCGCCATGGTCAGCCGATCGACAGGCGGGAAATGTCGGCAACGTCGAGGAAAAGCGCGCGAAGTTCGCCCAATAGCGCCAAACGGTTATTGCGCAGCGCCTCGTCGTCGACCATCACCATGACGTCGTCAAAAAACCGGTCCACGGGATCGCGCAGGTCGGCGAGCTCGTTGAGAACCTGCGCGTAGCGGCGCTCTTCGAGCATCGGGCCGACCTTGTCGCGCGCATTGGCAAGCGCGCTGTGCAAGGCCTTCTCGGCGTCGAGCTCGAGGGCTTTCTTCTGGACTACGAGGCCCTGCGGATCGCCGGCCTGGCGGAGGATGTTAGCGATTCGCTTGTTCGCGGCTGCGAGGCTCTCGGCCTGTTCGAGGCGGGCAAACGTCTGCACGGCCGCGAGGCGGCGGTCGAAATCGACGAGCGAGGCCGGTTGCCGCAGCATCACGGCCTCGAAGGTCTCGGGCCGGAGCCCCTCGTCACGGTCGAGGAAGTAGCGCCGCAGGCGCTCGGTTACGAAAGCGTACAGTTCCGTTGCCAGCTCGGCGGGATCGGCCTTGCCCGGCGGTTGCGCGGCGACAGCCTGGGCGAGCGCGGCCTTGAGGTCGATGTCGATGCTGCGTTCGACGAGGATGCGCACCACGCCCAGGGCGGCGCGCCGCAGGCCGAACGGGTCGCGGTTCCCGGTCGGTTTCTTGCCCATCGAAAAAACGCCGGCCAGCGTGTCGAGCTTTTCGGCCAGCGCGAGGATTTGTCCGGGCCCGGATTCGGGCAGCGCGTCACCCGCGAACCGGGGCAGGTAATGCTCGGCAATCGCCTCGGCCACGGCCTCGGGCTCACCGTCGGACAGCGCGTAGTAGCGCCCCATCAGGCCCTGCAGGTCCGGGAACTCGCCGACCATGCCGGTCAGCAGGTCGCATTTGCAAAGCGCCGCCGCGCGCTCCGCGACGGCGGCATCAACGCCTGCCTCGCCGGCCAGCCAGCCGGCCAGGTTCGCGATGCGCTGGCAACGATCGAACAGGCTGCCCAGCCCGGCCTGGTAGACGACGTCGTGCAGTGCCGCTTCGCGGCTTGCGAGGCTCTGCTTGCGGTCGGTGTCCCAGAAGAACGCGGCATCGGCGAGTCGCGGTCGAATGACCCGCTCGTTGCCCTCGATGACCTGTTCCGGATCCTTGCTCTCGAGGTTGGCGACCGTGACGAAGTACGGCAACAGCTTGTCGTGTTCGTCGGCGACCGGGAAGTACCGCTGGTGCCCGGTCAGCGTGGACACGACCACCTCGCGCGGCAGCTCGAGGAACACCTCGTCGAACGCACCGACGATCGGCACCGGCCATTCGACCAGCGCCGCGACCTCGTCATAGAGGGACTCGCCGTCGACGATGCTGCCGCCGACCTGCCTGGCGGCGTCCTCGACCCCCGTGCGGACCATCTCGCGCCGTCGCTCGAAGTCGGCGATGACGAAGCCTTCGGTTTCGAGCACATCGAGGTACGCGGCCGGGTCGGCGATCTCGACGGCCCCCGACGAATGGTACCGGTGGCCCTGCGACTCGCGGCCGGTTGCGATCCCCATGATCGTGGCATCGACCACCTCGCCGCCGTGCAGCATCACCACCCAGTGCACCGGGCGGACGAACTCGGCATCGCCCGCGCCCCAGCGCATGCGGCGCGGAATCGGCAGCGCGCCGAGTGCGCGCTCGATGAGTTCGGGCATCAGCTCGGCCGCGGTCCTGCCCTTTTCGACCGTGTTGAATACGAGCCACTCGCCCTTGTCGGTTCGGGCGCGCTCCAGTTCGTCGACCGGAACGCCGCACTTCGCGGCGAACGCATCGGCCGCGGACGTCGGGTTGCCGTCCGCGTCGAAGGCCACCCGCACGGGCGGGCCTTTCTGCTCGATGGCGCGGTCATCCTGCGCCGTGGCGAGTTTCTTCACGTGCACCGCGAGCCGGCGCGGGCTGGCGAAGGCCCGGATCGCGCCATGGTCGAGGCGCGCCTCGACGAGGCCCGCGCCGAGGTTCTCACCGAACGCCTCCATCAGCGGCCGCAACGCTTTGGGCGGCAGCTCTTCGGTGCCGATCTCGACCAAGAAATCCTGGCGCCTGCTCACGACCCACCTCCGACGACCGAGTCGACCATCGGGAAGCCGAGCGCCTCGCGGCTCGCGTAGTACGCCTCGCAGATCGACCGCGACAGCGTGCGCACCCGCAGGATGAAACGCTGCCGCTCGGTGACCGAGATCGCCTGCCGCGCGTCCAGCAGGTTGAACGTGTGCGATGCCGTCAGCATCTGCTCGTATGCCGGCAGCGCGAGGCCGAGCTCGATCAGGCGTTCGCACTCGTGCTCGGCGTGATCGAACGCGTGGAACAGCTCGTCGATGTCGGCCACCTCGAAGTTGTACCGGGATTGTTCGAACTCGTTCTGGTGGTAGACGTCACCGTACGTGATGCGGCCGAGCGGCCCGTCGGTCCACACGAGATCGAAGATGCTCGGGACGTTCTGCAAGTACATCGCGAGGCGCTCGAGCCCGTAGGTGATTTCGCCGGTTACGGGCCGGCACTCGAGTCCGCCGACTTGCTGGAAATACGTGAACTGCGTGACCTCCATGCCGTTCAGCCAGACCTCCCAGCCGAGCCCCCAGGCGCCCAGCGTCGGCGACTCCCAGTTGTCCTCGACGAAACGAATGTCGTGCACGGTCGGGTCGATGCCGATGGCCTCGAGCGACCCCAGGTACATGTCCTGGATATCATCGGGCGAGGGCTTGAGCACGACCTGGTACTGGTAGTAATGCTGCAGCCGGAACGGGTTGTCGCCGTAACGGCCGTCGGTCGGCCGGCGGCTGGGCTGCACGTAGGCAGCCGACCAGGGTTCGGGGCCGACGGCCCGCAGGAACGTCGACGGGTGGAACGTGCCGGCGCCCATTTCCATGTCGTAGGGCTGCATGACGACGCAGCCCCGCTCTGCCCAGTACTGCTGCAGCCTGAGGATCAGGTCCTGGAAACTTAGGTGCCCGGGCGCGTTTCGGGTGCTCATGCGAGGTTCTTGGGTGGGTTCAAAGGCGCGCAGTATAACGAGTTTTTGCCCTGCGGGGACCGTTGGAACCGCTCAATGCGTGAATGCGGGAGCGTCGCCGGGGCGCGCCGGGCGGGTGGCCCGGGATAGCGATCGAGCCGGGGCCGCCCCACGCGCGGACAAATCGCACCAAAATAGTGCCTCCCGGGGCCTAATCGCACTATAATGGTGCGGGCTACCAGCGCGCCCGAATCGTAATACCATTAAAAACAAACGCTTATAGTTTGCCCCATTTTGGCACACTTCCTGCAGTAGGAGAGGCAGCGGGCCGCGCACAGCGGCCGTATTCATTTACTGCAGGAGAACCGGAGGAATCCCATGACAGCCGCAGAGGTAATGGCCAAACTCAAAGAGGCCGAAGTCAAGTTTGTCGATTTTCGTTTCACGGACACGAAAGGCAAAGAACAACACGTAACCGTGCCCGCACACACGATGGACGACGACGTCTTCGAAGACGGCAAGATGTTTGACGGCTCGTCGATTGCAGGCTGGAAGGGCATTAACGAGTCCGACATGATCCTGATGCCGGATCCTGCCACGGCCGTGCTCGACGTCTTTACCGACGAAACCACGATGAACATCCGTTGCGATGTCGTCGAGCCGTCGACGATGCAGGGCTATGATCGCTGCCCGCGTTCGCTGGCGCAGCGCGCCCAGGCCTACCTGCAGTCGACGGGTATTGCCGACGCCGCGTACTTCGGGCCCGAGAACGAGTTCTTCGTCTTCGATCACGTCTCCTGGGACGACAACATGCAGGGTGCGTTCTACAAGATCGACTCGGAAGAGGGCGCCTGGAACAGCGACCGCAGCCTCGAGGAGGGCAACACGGGCCATCGCCCGACGGTGAAAGGCGGTTACTTCCCGGTACCGCCGGTGGATTCGCTGCACGACATCCGCAGCTCGATGTGCCTCGCGCTCGAGGAGATGGGCCTGACGACCGAGGTTCACCATCACGAGGTCGCGACGGCCGGCCAGTGCGAGATCGGCGTCAAGTTCAACACGCTCGTTGCCAAGGCCGACGAGGTGCAGGTGCTGAAATACGTCGTGCACAACGTCGCACACGCCTACGGCAAGACCGCGACGTTCATGCCGAAGCCGCTCGTTAACGACAACGGCAACGGCATGCACGTGCACCAGTCCCTGTTCAAGGGCGGCGAAAACCTGTTCACCGGCGACGGCTACGGCGGCCTTTCCGAGACCGCGCTGTACTACATCGGCGGCATCATCAAGCACGCCAAGGCTCTGAACGCCTTCGCCAATCCCGCGACGAACAGCTACAAGCGCCTGGTACCGGGTTTCGAGGCGCCGACGATCCTCGCGTACTCGGCCCGCAACCGCTCGGCCTCGATTCGCATTCCGTACATCTCGAACCCGAAGGGACGGCGCATCGAGGTGCGCTTCGGCGACTCGATGGCAAACCCGTACCTGTGTTTTGCCTCGATGATGATGGCAGGCCTCGACGGTATCCAGAACAAGATCCATCCGGGCGATGCCGCGGACAAGGATCTCTACGACCTGCCGCCCGAAGAGGAGAAGAACCTGCAGGTCGTGGCGTTCTCGCTCGACGAGGCGCTGGCGGCGCTCGATGCCGATCGAGAGTTCCTCAAGGCCGGCGACGTGTTCAGTGACGACCTGATCGATGCCTACATCGACCTCAAGATGGAAAACGTCACGCGCCTGCGGATGACGACCCATCCGGTCGAATTCGACATGTATTACAGCCTCTAGAGGCCGAAACTGTGAACCGGGCGGCATTTTTGGCCGCCCGGTCACTAGCCCGGGAAGCGCTTACGCTGCTATGCTAAGTACATGGAAAAACGACCGATTATCGTCCTGTTGGGGCTGCTCGCCATGCCCCTCGGCGTGGCTGACGAAGCGTACGTCTGGACAGACGAGGACGGCGTGGTCCATTACTCCGACCGGCCGGTGCCCGGCGCGCAGCGCATCGAGCTCTCGGAACCCAACACCAGCCAGTCCCCTGCGCGACGCCGCGCGGCAGCCGAGAACGCGGGCGATACACCGCCAGCCGATACGGGCCCATTCAAGTACGAGACCTTCGAGATTGCTTCCCCCGGCGCCGAAGAGACGCTATGGAACATAGAAGGCGTCCTCAACGTGAGGCTGGCGCTCAATCCGCCGCTGCAGCCAGGACACCAGGTTCGCGTCTACTTCGACGGCAGTCCGCGGACCCTGTCGAGCACGAGTTTCACGCTCGACGAAGTGTGGCGGGGCGTCCACAATCTGCAGGCCGAGGTCCTGGACGAGACGGGGAACATGCTGATCCGCAGCCGGACCAACCGCTTTTACGTCCAGCAGACGACCGTCCGCTGAAACGCCGCGGCTCCGGCGACGGGCCGCTTCACGAGCACGCCGCCAGCATTCTCGACAGCCTGAACTCCGGCATTATCCTGCTGGACGACAACCTGCTGATCGTCGACCTGAACCCGGCGGCGGAAAACATCCTCGGCATCAGCCGCTTTCGTGCGCGCCGCAAGTCCTTGCTGCGGCTGGTCGATGACGAGCCCGAGATGCGCGAAATCCTGGGCCGCGTCGCAGTGACCGGGGACCAGTATGCCAACGAGATGCGCCTGTCGCCGACCGAGGTTCACCCGCATGAGCGGGTGGTCGACTGCCGCGTTTCGCCGATCGATATCGATCCGGCCGTGCTGCTCGTCGAGATCAGCGACGTAACGCGCCGCACCCAGATCAGCCGCGAAAATGCCCTGCTGATCCAGCATGGCGCCGGGCGCCAGATGATTCGGCAGATGGCGCACGAGATCAAGAACCCGCTGGGCGGCATCCGGGGCGCGGCCCAGCTTCTCGAAAAGCAGCTCGCCGACGCCGAACAGCGCGAGTACACCGCTGTCGTGATCAGCGAAACCGACCGCCTGGCCGGCCTCGTCGACACGCTGCTCGGACCCGGCGGACCCCCGAAAAAGCGGCCCGTGAACATCCACGAACTGCTCGAGTACGTCGTGCGCATCATTTCCGCCGAGGACACGGGCAAGGTCACGATGCGGCGCGACTACGATCCGGGCCTCCCCGAGATCCTGCTCGACCGCGACCAGATGGTGCAGGCGTTTCTCAACCTCGTCCGCAACGCGGCGGCGGCGCTCGACGGGCTCGGGACCGTTACGCTGCGCACGCGCGCGGTCAGTAATTTCACGATCGGCACCCAGCGCCATCGCGTCATCGCGTCGATCGAAATCGAGGACGACGGGCCCGGCATTCCTTACGACCTGCAGGACTCCGTGTTCTACCCGCTCGTTACCGGCAAACCCGAAGGCACGGGCCTCGGGCTGCCGGCCGCGCAGGAACTGATCAGCCGCCACGGGGGGCTGATCGAATTCGACAGCCGCCCGGGACGCACGATCTTCTATGTCCGCATCCCCCTCGACCAGGCGCCCGCCGATGGCTAGCCGGCGCCTCGATGTCTGGGTGGTCGATGACGACCAGTCGGTGCGGTGGGTGCTCGAGAAGGCCCTCAAGCAGGCCGACATGGACTCGCGCAGTTTCGAACGCGCCGAGCACCTGCTCGAGGCGCTCGACGACGGTGCGCCCGACGTCCTGATTACCGACGTGCGCATGCCGGGCATGAGCGGCATCGCGCTGCTCGAGCGCCTGCGGACGACCCGGCCGGAGCTGCCGATCATCGTGATCACGGCGCACTCCGACCTCGAGAACGCGGTCGCGGCCTACAAGGGCGGCGCCTTCGAATACCTGCCCAAGCCCTTCGACATCGACGAGGCCATCGAACTCGTGCACAAGGCCGCACGCCTGAACGGCGCGCACGACGTGGCCGAGACGCCGGCCAGCGCGATGGCCTCGATGATCGGGCAGGCGCCGGCGATGCAGGAGGTGTATCGCTCGATCGGCCGGCTCGCAGGCTCCAGCATGACCGTGCTGATCACGGGCGAGTCGGGCACCGGCAAGGAGCTGGTTGCGCGGGCGCTGCACGACCACAGCCCGCGGGCGCATCGGCCGTTCGTTGCATTGAATACGTCGGCGATCGCCTCGGAGCTACTCGAGTCCGAACTCTTCGGCCACGAGAAGGGCGCATTCACGGGTGCGGACGCGCGGCGCATCGGTCGCTTCGAGCAGGCCGACGGCGGCACGCTGTTTCTCGACGAAATCGGCGACATGTCCCCGGCCCTGCAGACACGCCTGCTGCGCGTGCTCGCCGAGAGCGAGTTCTACCGCGTCGGCGGGCAGGTCCCGCTGCGCGTCGACGTGCGCGTGATCGCCGCGACCAACCAGGACCTCGCGCGCGCGGTCAAGGAAGGCCGTTTTCGCGAAGACCTCTACCATCGTCTCAATGTCATCCGCATCACCACGCCGCCGCTGCGGCACCGGCGCGAAGACATACCGGCGCTGCTGCAGCACTACCTGGCCGAGGCGGGCGAAGAGCTCGGCACGCCGGCGAAGTCGGTCGATGCGCAGGCGCTCGAAACCCTGGCCGCCTTCGACTGGCCGGGGAACGTCCGCCAGCTCGTCAACGCGGCTCGCCGCCTGACGGTGACCGCGCCCGGCAGCGTCATCACGGCGCAGGACATACCGTCCGAACTGGGCGGCGCCGACGCCGGTAGCCAGGGTGCGCGCGAATGGACGCGCATGCTGGCGAGCTGGGCCGACCGGCAACTGAAAAATACGGGCACGCCCCTGCTCGATGCGGCGCTGCCCGAGTTCGAGAAAACGTTGATCGAGCTGGCCCTCGCGCGCACCAACGGCCATCGCCAGGAGGCCGCGAAGCTGCTCGGCTGGGGGCGCAATACCCTGACGCGCAAGATGAAAGCGCTGCACCTCGACTGACGGGCGCCTATAGCTGCAGCGTTCCCGTGAGCTCGGTGACGCTGGCGATGCCGTGTTGTTCGAGGTAGGCGAGGATCCCGCGGTTGATCTTGCGGCACACGAGGGGATCGTAGAACAGCGCGGTACCGATGCCGATCGCGGCGGCGCCGGCGATCAGGAATTCGAGTGCGTCATTCACGGTGGTGATGCCGCCCTGGCCGATGATCGGCACGTCGTGCTGCTTCGCCACCTGGTAAACCTGGTGCACCTTGAGTAGCGCGATCGGCTTGATCGCCGGACCCGACAGGCCGCCTTGCACGTTGCCGATGACGGGCTTGCGCGTGGCGCTGTCGATGGCCATGCCCATCACCGTGTTGATGACCGCAAAGCCGTCGGTGCCGGCCTCGATGCAGAGGCGGGCGTTCTCCTGGATATCCGTCTGGTTCGGCGACAGCTTGGTTATCAGCGGCTTGCTGGTCTGCTTGCGGCAGGCCGCGACGACGCGGGCCGACATCTCGGGGTCGTTGCCGAACGCCACGCCACCTTCCTTGACGTTCGGGCAGGAGATGTTGATCTCGATGGCGTCGATGTCCGACTCGTCGAACCGCCGGGTGACGTACTCATATTCCTCGACCGTCGAGCCCGACACGTTGGCGATGAAGCGCGTCTCGCTGAAGTCGAGACCCGGCAGGATGTCGGCGACCACGGTGTCGACGCCCGGATTCTGCAAACCGATCGCATTGAGCATTCCGTCCGGGGTTTCGCAGAGGCGGTGCGGTGGATTGCCGAGCCGCAGCTGCCCGGTCGTCCCCTTGAGGCACACCGCGCCGACGTCCGCGTTGGAGAAGCCCTCGACCCGCGTGTACTCCTCGCCGAACCCGACACAGCCGGACAGCAGCACGATCGGCGACGCCATCTCCAGGCCGCACAGGGTCGTTCGCAGGGGGTTGTTAACCATCGGGGCGCGATTCTACCGAAAAGATAAGGGACAGTTTACTTAATTGTCCGGGCGCGAACGCGCGCTACGGCCGCCACGGGTAATTAAGTAAACTGTCCCTTAATGTTTTCGGTCATTCTTTATGAGCCTGAAATTCCGCCGAACACGGGCAACATCATGCGGCTGTGTGCGAACGCGGGTGCGCGCCTGCACCTTATCGAGCCGCTCGGCTTCGACCTCGACGAGAAAAAATTGCGGCGCGCCGGCCTCGATTACCGGGAGTTCGTCGAGGTCCGCACCTACCCGTCGCTGGGCACCTGCCTCGAGGCGCTTGACGGGCCACGCCTCTTCGCCCTGTCGACGCGCAACGCCACCCGCTACGACCGGGCGCGGTTTCGTGCAGGCGATGCCTTCCTGTTCGGGCCGGAGACCCGCGGCCTGCCGGACGACGTGTTGAGCGGTGTGCCCGCTGAGCAGCGCCTGCGGCTGCCGATGCGCGCGGGCAACCGGAGCCTCAACCTCTCGAACGCCGCCGCGGTCGTCGTCTACGAAGCCTGGCGGCAGCTCGGGTTTCGCGGCGGCGCCTAGGCCGGCTCGATGTTGCTGTTGAGCCGGAACAGGTTCCCCGGATCGTACTGTGCCTTGATGCGGCGCAGCCGGTCATAGTTGGGGCCGAAGTTCCCCGCGGTGCGAGAGGCCCCGTCCTGCTCGATGTTGTCGTAGTAACCGAGCGAGTGCTTCTCGAGCGCGGCGTGCCAGTCGCGACACATCTGTTTGCCCTCTTCGTCCTCGGCAGGGTCCATCCAGCCCGTAAAGAAGACCAGCATTGTCGCGACGTCCCGGTGCGGGAACGGCGTATCCGTCGTGCCGACGTCACCGACGGCCCCGCCACAGGTATGCGTGAAGATCGCTGCGCGCGGATCGGCGACGAAGGAGTCGATCAGGTCGTCCACCAGCTCCTGCGAGAATTCGCCGACCATCGCGTTCTTGGCATAGGAGCGAATACCGTGCGCGACCGTTGCATCTTCGTGGGTCTGCAAGACCTTGTAATCCTGTACGACCACACTGTCGACCGCCGGTTTGCCAATGGCGCGCAGCGGCGCGAGCTCTTTCTCGCCGCGCCCCGGGTCGCCGTTGTATACGACCTCCATCGCGATCACCGGCCCGAGCTCGGGATGGGTCAGCATGGCGGGCCCCGTGTAGAGCTCGCGTGACAGGCCGCCCTGCCAGCCGGCATAAAACTCGAGCACGTCACGCGCCTGGTCGAACGGCCAGACGATAAGGCCGGACAGGACGTTGCGCTCGAAGGGATGCAGCTGGTAACGGAAACGGCTGACGGCCCCGAAATTGCCGCCGCCGCCGCGGATCGCCCAGAAGAGGTCGGGCTCGTCCTCCGCGCTGACAACCCTGACGCGCCCATCGGCTGTCACGATCTCCGCCGCGAGCAGGTTGTCGATCGTCAGCCCGTACTTGCGGTTCAACCGCCCAAAGCCGCCGCCGAGCGTGAACCCGCCGACGCCCGTGTGTGATACGACGCCCGCGGTCGTGACGAGGCCCTTCGCCAGCGTTGCATCGTCGAGATTGCCGAGCAGTGCCCCGCCGTCGCACCAGGCGGCCTGGCTGGCGGTGTCCACGTCGACAGCGGTCATCTCGGCGAGATCGAGCATGAGCCCGCCTTCGCAGACCGATTTGCCGGGCCAGCTATGACCGCCGCCGCGCACGGCGAGCAACAGGTTGTTGTCCCGCGCGAAATCGACGGCGTACCGCACGTCCTCGGTCGTGCGGCATCGCGCGATCAGGGCCGGATGCTTGTCGTGCATGCCGTTCCAGACCTTGCGGGCGCGGTCGTAACCCGGATCCCCGGATAGCAGCACCGGTCCGGACAGGGCCTCGCCGAACTCGCGGATTGCCGCTCTTGGCAGCTCCATCTCCGCGCCGTCGAGAGACACGGCCGCGATACCGGTGTCGGCCTCGGTCGCGACCCGGGCTTTTTCGCCGCACGCGGTCAGTACCGGAAACGTCGCGGCGATGCCGGCGGCGAGCGAAGTTCTAACGAATTTGCGTCGGTTCATAAGGGGCCTCCCCTGTCATCGTTTTTGTACCAAGTCTAGTACAGGGATGACGGAGCGCCAGCCGCGCTGTGTGGGGTGCCGCGGGCCGCGGGGGCAGGACCGGGCTCAGTGCTGCTCGGATTCGGGCTTGAGTTCGCGGCGCATCAGGGCTTCCACCGCATCGCGCGGCGAAACGCCCTCGTAGAGGATCCGGTAGACCTGGTTGACGATCGGCATCTCGATACCGAGCTCCTCGGCCACCTCGTGCACGGCCTTGGCGGCCTTGACGCCCTCGACGACCTGCTGGATTTCGTCCTGTGCCTCCGCCACGGTCTTGCCGGCAGCGAGCGCGAGGCCCATGCGGCGGTTGCGCGACAGGTCGTCGGTGCAGGTCAGCACGAGGTCGCCCATGCCCGCGAGGCCCATGAAGGTTTCCTTCTTGGCGCCGAGCGCGACCCCGAGGCGCATCAACTCGACGAGACCGCGATTGATCAGCGCAATGCGCGTATTGGCGCCGAAACCGAGCCCGTCCGACATGCCCGCACCGATCGCGAGTGCGTTCTTGACCGCGCCGCCAACCTCGACGCCAATGATGTCGTCCGAGGTGTAGGCGCGAAAATTATCCGAGGAGATCGCCTCGGCCAGGTCGCGTGCGAACGCGTGATTATTGGAGGCGATGGTCAGGGCGGTCGGCAGCCCCTGGCCGACTTCCTTGGCGAACGTCGGGCCCGACAATACCGCAACCGGGATATCGGGGCCGAGCACCTCGGCGGCTACCTGGTGCGGCAGCTTGCCGGTGCTGAGTTCGAAGCCCTTGGTCGCCCAGCACACGCGCGAGTCCGGGCCGAGCAGCGGCTTGATCTTCGCCAGCGTGTCGCGCAGGCCATGACTCGGCACGACGACCAGAACGTCCTGCGCGCCGGCCAGGCAATCCTCGAGCTCGGGACATACCGCGAGATTCGGGGGAAACGCGACATCCGGCAGATACTGCCGGTTCTCCCGCTCGTCGACCATGGCCTCGAGCAGGTCCAGCTCGACGACACCGCCGAGCCGGACATCGCAGCCCACCCGTGCGAGATGGACGGCGAGTGCGGTTCCCCAGGAACCTGCACCCACGACCGCAATCGTCGAGGGGGCCTTGCTGTTGATCAGTGCGCCTCCGTGCCAGCCGCCTGCTGCTCCTGCTGCTGCTTGGCCTGCATGTAGAGCGCATCGAAGTTGATCGGTTGCAGAACGAACTCGGGGAAGCCGCCCTTCTGGACCACGGACGCAATCGCCTCGCGTGCGTACGGGAACAGGATGTTCGGGCAGAAACTACCCAGGATGGCGCCCAGCTCGTCGCCCTCGTACCCGGCGATCTCGAAGATGCCTGCCTGTTGCAGCTCGACCAGGAACAGGGTCTTGTCACTGTCCTTGGCTTCGACCGTGATTGTCAGGATAACTTCGTGCGCGCTGCCTTCGATTGCGCTGTGCACGCTGCGCAGGTTGAGGTTCGTCTCGGGCTTCCACTCACCGCCCTTGAATACGGCCGGCGACTGCGGCGATTCGAACGAGAAGTCTTTAACGTAAATCTTGCTGATGGCCAGTTGTTTTTCAGCGGCCTTTTCCTGCTCTGCCATGATGGCTCCTGTTTTTCTTTCCAGTCCCGCTTGATGCGGGCGAATAATGATAACTCAAGCGCGGCCTAGCCCCGCTTCTTGCCTTTGCCGGATTTGCTCCTGGTCTTCTTGCCGGTCACGAGCGGCAGGCCGGCCTGGATCCAGCCGTTCATGCCGCCCTTCAGGCCATAGACGCTCTCGTACCCGAGCTTGCGCAACTCGGTGACGGTGCGATTGGACGAGATGCCGCTGTCGCACACGGCGAGGACCGGTTTCGACTTGTCCTTGGCGATCGCCGGGACCTTGGCCTGCACCTCGCCGGCAGCGAGGTTGCGCGCATTGACGATGTGGCCACGGCCGTAAGACTCGGCGCTGCGCAGGTCGATGACGATGGCGTCGTTGTTGATCAGCTTGACGGCTTCGGTCGCCTCGACGTTGATCAGGCCGCTGGCCTTGCGGCGCAACTCCGAGAAGATCACGACGAAGAAACTGACCAGCAGGGCCGTCACCAGCAACGTATGGTTGCCCGTGAATTCTAGAAATCTATCCATTAAACAACAAGTTGGCGCCCGACAAGGCGCCTCCAGGGTGATCGAAGCCGGGATTATACCCGTTTGGGCGGGAGGGAATAGCCTCGAAACGCTACACTCGCGCCCCATGGCGTACCGGAGATCGATTCTTGCCCTGCTGCTGTTCGCCGCCGCGGCCGCGGCGCCGGCGCAGGAGAGCGGCGGCGAGCTGGCCAAAATCAAGGAGCAGGAGCTCGAAGAGGTGCGCGAACGCATATCGGACCTCAAGCAGAGCATGGACGCCGCGGCCGAGGATCGCGACCGCCTGACCGGCGAGCTGCAGGACCTCGAGGTGCAGATCGCCGAACACCGCTCACGCATTCGCGAGCTCGAGCGCGACCGGGACTACACGGTTGCCCGCAAGAACAAGCTCGACGCGGAACTGGCCGAGCGCGAGTCGCACCTGGACGCCGAAGCGTCGGCGCTCGCCGCGCAGGTGCGCTCCGCGTGGATGAGCGGCAACCAGGAAAAGATCAAGCTGCTGCTGAACCAGCGCGACCCGGCGACGCTGGGCCGGCTCATGGCGTACTACCGCTACCTCAACGATTATCGCGCGGGCAATATCGAGGCCGTGCTCGAGGAGATCCGCGAACTCGAGACACTGCGGGCACAAATTGCCGCCGAGGCGGCGCGCCTCGAGAACCTCGCCAGGTCGCGTTACGACGAGCTCGGCCGGCTCAACCGGTCACAGGAAAGCCGCCAGGCGCTGCTCGCGTCGCTGCGGCAGCGGATCGCCGACGAAGGCAAGGAGGTCGAGCGCCTCGCGGCCCAGGAAAAGGACTTGACGCGCCTGATCACCGAATTGACGAGCATTCTCTCCGACTACCCGATCAGCTCGGAACAGCCGTTCAGCGAGCTCAAGGGGCAGCTGACCTGGCCGGTTGCCGGAACCCTGGTGCATGACTTCGGGCAACCCCGCGCCGGGGGCATCAAGTGGAACGGGGTCGTGCTGGCGGCGCCGCGCGGTCGCGAAGTGCGGGCGGTGTACCACGGGCGCATCGCCTTCGCGGACTGGCTGGCGGGGATGGGGCTGCTCGTGATCGTCGATCACGGCGAAGGCTAC
Organism: Woeseiaceae bacterium; assembly: GCA_041553075.1. Taxonomy (GTDB): domain Bacteria; phylum Pseudomonadota; class Gammaproteobacteria; order Steroidobacterales; family Woeseiaceae; genus UBA1847. The sequence continues at coordinate 28,416 of JBFEJR010000008.1, forward strand.
ATGACGCTCTACGGCTACAACGAGACGCTCCTCAAGGACACGGGCGACTGGGTCGCGCCGGGCGACGTGATCGCCACGGTCGGCGACAGCGGGGGCCAGGTCCAGGCAAGCCTGTATTTCGAGCTGCGCCGCGGCAAGCGCCCGGAGAACCCGCGGCGCTGGATCACCCGGCAGCCCGGCGGATAGCGCCGCTTATTGACGGGTTGCACACACGATCGCTGCGTGCTGTGATAAGGTCGATGGTCGAATTCTGGAAGCCCGTATGTCATTGAAAGTCCGCGCAGTTTTGGTAGTCGTGATCGGTCTCGTGCTGGGCCTGAGCCTGTCGGTGGGCGGCGGGCTGGTCGAGCGCGGCGGCGCGCCGGACAAGGAAGCGCTGGCCTGGGAGCAGGCCCGGCTGTTTGCCGAGGTGCTCGAGCGCGTCAAGCGTGACTACGTCGAGCCGCTCGACGATGCGACGCTGCTCGAAAGCGCGATCCGCGGCATGGTCAGCGACCTCGACGCCCATTCGCAGTACCTCGATGCCGGCGAGTACCGGGACATCCGGGTCAGCACGACGGGCAGCTACACGGGCATCGGCATCGAGATAGACGCGGTCGACGGCAAGGTCATGGTGGTCGCGCCGATCGCCGGTTCCCCGGCGGCGCGTTCCGGCATTCGCGGGGGTGACCAGATCGTCGCAGTGAACGGCGTGTCGCTCGATACGGACAACCTGCAGGAGACCATTCACCACCTGCGCGGCGGCGCCGGCAGCCGGGTCACGGTCAGCGTGCTTCGAGACGACGAGCTCATCGATCACGAAATGCGCCGGCAGGTCATTCGCATGGCCAGCGTCCATCGCGAGTTCCTCGCGCCCGACTACGGCTACGTGCGCATCAGCCAGTTCAACGAGAATACGGCCCGCGAACTGGGCCGGGCCATCGACGATTTGCAAGAGGCGAGTGGCGACATGCTGCACGGCCTGGTGCTCGACCTGCGGGACAACCCGGGCGGCGTGCTCGATGCGGCGGTCGACGTGACCGACCTGTTTCTCAACGCCGGCGTCATCGTCACGGCCGAAGGCCGCTCGATCGATTCACGCTTCCGGCGCTCGGCTCACCGCGGCGACATCCTCGACGGTGCGGCCATGGTGGTGCTCGTCAACCACGGCTCCGCCTCGGCGTCCGAAATCGTAGCCGGGGCGCTGCAGGATCATAACCGCGCCCTGGTCGTCGGCACCGAGACGTTCGGCAAGGGGCTCGTGCAAACCGTGGTACCGCTGTCGAAGGGCCGCGCCATCAAGTTGACGACATCGCGGTACTACACGCCATCCGGGGACTCGATCCAGGACGTCGGGATCGCACCGGATGTCTATGTCGAGGACACGCCGGGCTTTCCCGACCTGAACCTGTCCGGGCTGCTCGACCGCGAGGCGGACCAACAGCTGGCCGAGGCCATCGCACACCTGCGGGCCCGGCCCGTGATGCACAGCAACGCCGACTAGCGTGACGTTGCGGGGGTTGCTGGCGGCGCTGCTGCTCATCCTGCCGGGCATCGTGCCCGCCGACGGGCCGCGCATTGCGATCATCATCGACGACCTCGGCTATCATTTCGATAACGGCAAGCGCGCAATCGAGCTGCCGGGGCCCGTGGCTTTCTCTTTTCTGCCGGGCGCACCGCGGGCGCGGGACCTCGCGGAGCGCGCCCACGAACAGGGCAAGGACGTGCTGCTGCACCTGCCGCTGCAGGCGTACCGTGACGATGCGCGCCGCGAGCCGGCGGAAATTCACATCGACATGAGCCGCGCCCGGGTCGGCAGCACGCTCGCAGCGGCGCTGGCGGCGGTCCCGCACGTCATCGGCATCAACAGCCACCGCGGTTCGCTCTTCACCCGTCACCCGGGCCACATGCAATGGCTGATGGAGGCGATCGTCGCACGCGAGGATCTTTTCTTTATCGACAGCTACACGCATCACGACAGCGTGGCGTTGCAGATCGCCCGCGAGAACGGCGTGCCGGCGATGAGGCGCGACGTGTTCCTCGATCCCGACCCGTCGCCCGAGGCCGTTGCCCGGGAGTTCGCGCGCATGAAGGAGCTGGCACGCGTGCGCGGGCAGGTCGTCGCCATCGGCCATCCGCACCCGGCGACGCTGGAACTGCTCGAGCGCGAGTTGCCGCGCCTTGCGGACGAAGGTTTCGAGCTCGTACGCGTCAGGGAGCTGCTGCCGTGAGCTTCTACGACGATCGTATTCTGCCGCGACTCACGAACCTGGCGTGCAGCACGAAGCCGGCGCGCAAGCAGCGCGAGAAGATCGTGCCGCGCGCGTACGGCGAGGTGCTCGAAATCGGTTTCGGCAGCGGCCTGAACCTGCCGTATTACGATCCGGCCAGGGTGCGGCGCGTGTTCGGACTCGAACCCTCGGCAGGCATGCGCCGGCTGGCGGCCGCGCGGCTGGCGTCCACGGCGATCCCGGTCGAGTTCATCCACCTGCCCGGGGAGCAGATACCGCTCGACGATGACTCGGTCGATTCGATCCTGGTCACTTACACGCTGTGCACGATACCGGATGTCGTGACGGCCCTGCGGGGTATGCGGCGCGTCCTGAAGCCCGGCGGCCACCTGTTTTTCTGCGAGCACGGCAAGGCGCCGGACCGAGCGGTTCATCGCTGGCAGCGCCGCATCAACCCGGCGTGGCGGCTGGTGTCCGGCGGCTGCAACATGGACCGGGACATCCCCGGGCTGCTCGCAGAGGCGGGTTTTGCGATAGAAGACGACAATCGCATGTATATTCCGGGCATCCGTGCCCTCAGCTACAACTTCTGGGGTGCGGCGCGTTGAACCACCCCCGGGCGACGCCCTCTAACGAGACATGGGACTACCTTGAAGCGCAAGAGCATGAACAGAGCATTCCCCGTATTGCTGGCATTGCTGGGCAGCGCCCCGGCCCTTGCCGGTGACGTCGACCTGCAGTCGATCTTTCCGCCGTCGCCGCTGGTGCTGGCGCAGAACGAGGAAACGGCCTGTACCCAGCAATACGATCCCGTGTGCGGCAGTGACGGCCAGACCTACAGCAACGATTGCGTGGCGCGCGTTGCCGGTGTGGCGGTCGTGAGCCGCGGCGTATGCGTTGAGCAGGAAAACACCGGCTGTCCGCAAACCTACGACCCGGTGTGCGGCATCGACGGCAACACCTACATCAACGAGTGCTTCGCGGCGAAGTCCATCGTCGAGATTGCCGGCCTCGGCGCCTGCACCGCCAACGGTTGCCCGAGCGTCTATGAGCCGGTCTGCGGCATGAACGGCCGCACCTTCATCAACCGCTGCGAGGCGGGCGTGGAGCGGGTGCCCGTACAGCGCAAGGGCGACTGCGATTTCGACAATTGCCCCAGGGTCTTCGCGCCGGTCTGCGGCGACGACGGCACCACTTACGATAACGCCTGTTACGCGGACGCCGCCGGCGTGAACACCTACCTGGAAGGCGCGTGCGATGTGCGTCGCTGCCCCAACCTGTTCGTCCCGGTGTGCGGCGCTGACGGCATGACCTACGCGAACGCCTGTCACGCGGAGCGCCGCGGCGTGCGTGTCGAGTATGCCGGCGTCTGCGAAAACCTCGGCAGCAACTGCTCCGACGAGTACGCTCCCGTTTGCGGCATGGATGGCGTAACCTACGACAATGACTGCCAGCTGGATAACGCCGGTGTGGCCAAAGCCTACGCGGGTGCCTGTATCGGCGACTGAGCCTGCTTCGCGAGCGTCTGAATGAGTATTTTCGAACGGTACCTGACCGTCTGGGTTGCGCTGTGCATCGTTGTCGGCGTGCTGTTGGGCCACCTGTTCCCGGCCGTCTTCCACGTGATCGGGGGCATCGAGGTGGCCAGCGTCAACCTGCCGGTCGCGGTGCTGATCTGGCTCATGATCATCCCGATGCTCGTAAAGATCGACTTCGGGGCGCTCGGGCAGGTCCGCGAACACTGGCGCGGCGTCGGCGTCACGCTGTTCATCAACTGGGCCGTGAAACCGTTCTCGATGGCCCTGCTCGGCTGGCTGTTCATCGGCAAGCTGTTTGCGCCGTATCTGCCGCCCGACCAGGTCACCTCCTACATTGCGGGACTGATCATCCTCGCCGCCGCGCCGTGCACGGCCATGGTGTTCGTCTGGAGCAACCTGTCGGACGGCGAGCCCCATTTCACGCTGAGCCAGGTCGCGGTCAACGACGTCATCATGATCTTCGCGTTTGCGCCGATCGTCGGGCTGTTGCTCGGCTTGTCGGCCATCACGGTGCCCTGGGACACGCTGTTCCTGTCCGTCGTGCTCTACATCGTGGTGCCGGTCGTCATTGCCCAGGTCCTGCGCCGGCGACTGCTCGCAATGGGCGGTGCCGCGGCGCTGCAGTCGGCGCTCGACCGTCTCGGTCCGGTTTCCCTGGTCGCGCTGCTCGCGACGCTGGTGCTGCTGTTCGGTTTCCAGGGAGAGCAGATCATCCGCCAGCCGTTGATCATCGCCATGCTGGCGGTGCCGATTCTCATCCAGGTCTACTTCAACTCGGGCCTTGCCTATCTCCTGAACCGCCGCTTCGGGGTCGCGCACTGCGTCGCGGCGCCGTCGGCCCTGATCGGCGCCAGCAACTTCTTCGAACTCGCGGTGGCCACGGCCATCGTGCTGTTCGGCTTCGAGTCAGGCGCGGCGCTCGCGACTGTCGTCGGGGTGCTCGTCGAGGTGCCCGTGATGCTGTCGGTCGTCAAGATCGTCAACCGCAGCAAGGCATGGTACGAGCGCGGCGCGCTGCAGGCCCGCCAGGAAGGAGGAGCCCACGATGGGCCGGCTGCCTGATTTTCTCGACGGGCCACGGGCGCGGTACGACGACCCGTGAAGCGGGCCTGTACGTGCCCTGTTCGCCGGGCCTTGCTGCCAGTCACTCGCCCGGGCAGCAAAGCACCTGGAACAGCTCGCGAGCCAGCGCGTCACCGGTCGGCGGATCGAAATTCGACAGCACGATCACGGTGATCCGGCCGTTGCTTTCCAGCGCGGCGTTGACCCCCGGCGCGCCGCCGGCAACCCCGATCGCGTAGGACGCGTCGGCGAGCGGCTCGGAAGCCTGGAACAGCCACGCGGTCCATTCGGGGTCGAGCAGCGTGCCGTCACGCAGCGCCGTGTCCAGCGCCAGCAGGTCCGCGGCCGTGTGCATGCTGCTCCCGGCAGGACAACCCTTCACGGGCAGCATGCCGAGGTTGGAAACGAGCTCGCCGTCCTTGCCGAGCGGCACATAGCCGATCGCGTGCGATGCGTTGCTGCCGTCGCGCAGCTCGAATCCCGAGCGCGTCATGGCCGCGGGCGCGAAGACGTGCTTTTCGACGTACTCGGCATACGCTTCGCCGGATACCGCCTCGACGATGGCGCCGAGCACGACGAACCCGGCGTTGGAGTACTCCCGCGACGAGCCGGGCGCGAACCGCAGCGGCTCATCGGCGAACAGCTCGAAAAAGTCGCGGGGCGTGACGAATCGCGCCGTGTCGGCCGTCATCCAGCGCTCGTTGAAGATGTCGCCGAGGCCCGAGCTGTGCTCGAGCAGGTGGCGGACCGTGACGCGCGTGGCCACCTCCCGGTTCGGGTAGTCGGGCAGGTGGTCGGCAATGCGGTCGTCGAGTGACAGCTTGCGCTGCTGCAACAGCTGCGCGATGGCCGTGCGCGTGACCAGCTTCGTGATCGACCCGATGTCGAAAGTCGTGTCCCGCGTAATGGCGCGGCCGGTGCTGCGGTCTGCGAAGCCGAAACCCTCGTGGAAGATGACCTCGTCATCTCTCTTCAGCAGCACGACCCCGGAGAACTCGTCGCGCGCGGCGCGCTCGGCCAGCTCCCGGCTCAGCACGCCCGCGAGTTCCGCATCGCCGAGGCCTTCCGGCAACTCGAGCGGCCGGACCGGCACGCCGGGCGGCGGGCCTGGCGGTCTCTGTATCTCCGGGCCTGTTGCCGCAGCGGGCGCCGGGGCGGCCAGGGCCGCGAGCAGCACCAGGCTCGCGATGAAGGGTTGCTGGCGGGGCTTGCGAAATGCCATTGCCTTGGTCATGGACTTGCTCCGATCCGGTCGACAGGGTGAAGATGCGTGACAGGCCCAAAGCGTCGCATGCGAACGAACATGAAAGCCATCAAGCCAGTCGCCATCGTTACCGCGCTCCTGAGCACGATCGCGTGGACCTATCGGTTCATCGACGAGAACAGCCGGTTCGAGGAGATCCTGCTCTACGTGCTCGTGCCCGCCGTCATCTGGATCGTGTTCGCCGCGCCTCTCTTTGCGCTGCGCAGCAACCGGAAGATCATCCGCGTGGTTGCCGCGATCCTGCTGGTTCCCACCGCGCTACTCTGGCTGCTCTCGATCCTGGTGGGATTCTACGGGCTCAAGATTCACTGATTCGCCCTCAACTCGCCGGGTACGTGTAGCTCGCCCCGATACCGAGCGGCAGGCCGATGAAGAAGTAGATCAGCAGGAAGATCGTCCAGGTGAGCAGGAACCACATCGAGTACGGCAACATCATGGCCGTCAGCGTACCGATTCCGGTGTTCTTCACGTAGCGCTGGCAGTACACGACGACCAGCGGGAAGTACGGCATCAATGGCGTGATGATGTTGGTGCTCGAATCGCCGACGCGATACGCCGCCTGCGTCAGGTCGGGCGAAATGCCGAGCGACATGAGCATCGGTACGAAGATCGGCGCCAGCAGACCCCACTTGCCGCTCGCCGAGCCCACGAAAATGTTGACGAAAGCCGTCAGGATGACGATGCCGACGATGGTGACGGACGCCGATGCATTCATGGCCTTGAGGAACCCGGCGCCCTCCAGCGCGAGCAGCACCCCGAGGTTCGACTGGCCGAACGCGTACACGAACTGGGCAATGAAGAACATGATGACCAGGTAGTAGGCCATGCCGTGCATCGCGTGCGTCATGCCCTCGATCATGTCCTTGGAGCTCTTCATCGTGCCCGCGACGATGCCGTAGACGATGCCCGGCACCAGGAACAGCAGGAAGATCAACGACACGATCGAGCGCATCATCGGAGCACTGAACGCCGTCAGGTCCCCGTCGACGGTGCGCCAGGCCGAGCCCTGCGGCAGCGCCGTCGCGAACAGCAGGACGATGCCGATCACCATCGCAACGAGGGACCAGCGCAAACCCTTGCGTTCGTGCGGCTGCAGTTCGTGCATTTCGGGCAGGTCTTCCGCATCGCCGTCGACCTCCGTCGCCCTGATGCGCGGCTCCACGATCTTGTCGGTGATGTACCAGCCGAGGCCGATGATCAGGACCGACGAGGCCGTCGTGAAGAAGTAGTTGTTCAGCGGGTTGACGATGATGTCCGCATCGAGGATCTGGGCGCCGGCCTGCGTCAGCCCCTGCAGCAGCGGATCGAGCGAGCTCGGCACGAAGTTCGCCGAGAAGCCACCCGACACGCCGGCGAACGCCGCGGCGATACCGGCCAGTGGATGCCGGCCGGCCGCGTAGAAGATGACGCCGCCGAGCGGTATCACGAGCACGTAGCCCGCGTCGACGGCGGAGTGCGAGACGATGCCGACCAGGATTACCATCGGCGTCAGCAATACCGCGGGCGTTACGTTCAGCAGCGAGCGGATCGCGGAATTGATGAACCCGGTATGCTCCGCGACCCCGATACCGAGCATGGCAACGAGTACCACCCCGACCGGGTGGAAGTGCGAGAAGTTCGTCACCATGACCGAAAGGAACTCGGTTATCGCCCGTGGGGCCAGCAGGTTGTTGATGACCAGCGGCTCACTGGTGCGCGGGTCGACGACGCTGAAGGTGACGTAGGACAGCAGCCAGGACAGGACCCAGACGATGAACAGCAGTGCAATGAACAGCACGGCAGGGTCCGGCAGCTTGTTGCCGATGCGTTCTACGGTGCCGAGAAAGCCGCCGCCCTTTGTTTGTACTTGGTCTGTCATCTCTGTCCCCTGCTGTGTCTGCCAGTAGGAGCCCGCCCTGCGGGCGACAACAGTCGAGGACCGTGGCTGTCGCCCGCAGGGCGGGCTCCTACTTTATTTTTTACCAGCCGCAGCTGCGGCCTTCGTTCTGCTCTTCCAGGAAGCCCATGAGCGGCGCGAAATAGTCGATGATCGCGGTGGCATCCATCTCGCGGTCACCGGTCATGACCTCGAGCGTATCCTGCCACGGCTGGCTCGCGCCAGCCTGCAGCATGGCATAGAACTTCGTGCCGGCGTCCTTGCTGTTGTAAATCGAGCAGGCATGCAGATCGCCTTCGTGGCCGGCGATCTCGCACAGCGCGCGGTGGAACTGGAACTGCAGGATGCGCGCAAGGAAGTAGCGTGAGTACGGCACGTTGGCCGGGATGTGATACTTCGCGCCGGGATCGAAATCGGCTTCGCTGCGCTCGACCGGTGGCGCGATACCCTGGTACTTGTTGCGCAGGTCCCACCAGGCCTGGTTGTAGTTCTCCGGCGTGATCTCGCCCGAGAAGACACCCCAGCGCCATTCGTCGATCAGCTTGCCGAACGGCAGGAACGCGATGCTGTCCAGCGCCATCTGCATCTGCCGGTTGATCACGGCGCGCGGGTCGTCCTCGGCCGCCTTCACGAGGCCCACCTCGGCGAGATAGCCGGGCGTCATCGACAACACGACGGTGTCACCGATCGCCTCGTGGAAGCCGTCATGGGCACCGTCCTGGAACAACGGCGGCTGGTGCTTGTAAGCACCCTGGTAATAGTTGTGGCCCAGCTCGTGATAGATCACGCGCAGCTCGTCGTAGGTCTGGTTGATGCACATCTTGATGCGCAGATCATTGCCGCCGTCGAGCCCCCAGGCGCTCGCGTGGCACACGACATCGCGGTCGCGCGGCTTCGAGAACTGTGAGCGCTCCCAGAACGTGTCGGGCAGGCGCGGCATGCCGAGGGACACGTAGAAGCTCTCGGCGGAGCGCACCATTTCCTGGGGCGAGTAGTTCTTGGTCTTGAGTGTCGTATCGACGTCGATGTCGCCGACGCCCGGGTACGGCTCCATCAGGTCATAGAGCGGCGCCCATTCCTGCGCCCACATATTGCCGAGCAGGTGTGCCGGGATCGGGCCGTCCTGCGGCACCTTGTCTTCGCCGTAAATCTCGCCGAGCTTCGCCCGTACGTGGCAGTGCAGCTCGTCATACAACGGCTTGACCTGGTCCCAGAGCTTGGCGCTTTCCGTCTCGAACCCGGCCGGGCTCATGTCGTAATTCGATCGCCACATCTCGCCGACGTTGCCATAGCCGAGCTCGGCCGCGCCCTCGTTGGCAAGCTCGACGAAGCGCGCGTATTGCTCGCGCATCGGCACCGAGATCTTGCGCCAGCCCGTCCAGTAGTCGAGCAGCTCGTCGTAGTCACGCGCCTCCTGCATCAGCAGTTCGAGCTCGGAGCCGGACAGGCAGTCGTTGTCGGAGCGGCAGTATTGCCCGGCGCCATACAGGCCCTCCATGTCGGTCGTAATCTCGGCAAGCTCCTTGCGCTTGGCCGCATCGTTCGGCGACGGGGCCGAGGTTCCGAGCTTGAGCAGGTTGAGGGCCCGCCGCGTCGAGGCGTCGAGTTCCTGGTCTTCGTACTGCAGCGCCTGCTGCACCATTTCGCTGTGCCACTTGGCGTAACGTTCGCTGGCCGCCGCGGCGATGATGGCCGTGTCCTGGTTGATGTAGGTCGAGCGCACCCAGCTCGCGGCACCGAGTTCACGGCCGAGCTCCTTGAGCTCGGCATTCGCCCGGGCAACGAATTCAGCGGCCGTCTCCGCCGGCGCGGCGGCTGCCGTGGCGGATTCCTCGGAAGCCTGCTCGGAGCAGGCGGCAATCAGGGTGGCGAGCGCAAGGCCCGCGAAGATCTTCACGTAGTATTTCATGGTCCTTTCCAAGCTTAATGTACGCCGTGCATCCACCGACGCAGGATCGGCGAGATCACGATCATGATAACGCCGGCACCGATGCCGAACCACATCAGGAATTCGAACAGCTGGCTATAGGTGGCGAGCGCCGTCGCAACATCGGCGGTCTCGCCGGCCGTCGTGTCGATGGCCGCCATCTTGCCGATGCGGGTTGCCACGGTCTCCGACAGCGCGGTGGCCAGGAACCAGGTGCCCATGCTGACGCCCACGACGCTGCCGATCGAGAGCTTCGTAACCGCCGAGAGCCCCACGGGCGACAGGCACAACTCGCCCGTCGTATGCAGCAGGTAGGCGAGCACCAGCCAGATCATGGCGACCTGCCCGGCCTCGTTCGGGTGCTGGGCGCCGAATACCAGGGCGCCGAACCCGAGGCCGGCCTGCAGGATGCCGAGGCCGAACTTGACCGGCGTGTTGGGCTCGAGGTTTCTCTTCGCCAGCCACGTCCAGAGTGCCGCGAACGGGATCGCGAGCAGCATGATGAAGCCGGCGTTGAGCGAGCCGAACTGCGCGGCGGTAAACGTGGTGGTGCCGATCGAACGGTCGACGACACGGTCGGCGTACAAGGTCATGGAACCGGCCGACTGCTCGAACAGCGCCCAGAAAACGATCGTCGACAGGATCAGGATCATCAGCACGACCGTGCGGCCGAACTCTTCGGAATAATGCGTCAGGAAGCCGTAGATGACGAAGCCGACGATCAGGATGATCGACAGGTACAGGGCCTGGTCGGCGAAGGCCTCGATGCCGGCGATCGGGTGCAGGTTGGCAATCACGGCGAAGATGCCCGAGAGAATCGCGACCGCCGCGATCGAGTAGGCAAGCGTGTTGTTGTGGTCCTTCTTCGTGTGCACCATCGAGTACAGGATCAGGCTGACGATCGCCACGATCAGGAAGACGTTCTGCGTGATCAGCACGACCGGCTCGTGCTGCACGAGCAGCCAGAACACGCCGAGTACCGGGATGCTGAGCAGGTAGATCGACCATTCGACGTTGATCGGGCCGAACACCTTCTTCTTGAGCTTCTCGGGCTCGGTCGGCTCGGCGTGGCCGTGCAGGTATTTCTGGCCCATCGTGAACGTGATCAGGCCGATGATCATGCCGATGCCGGCGGCGCCGAAACCGTAGCTCCAGCCGTAGGTCTCACCGAGCCAGCCGCACAGCAGGGTCGCTGTGAACGACCCGATATTGATACCCATGTAGAAGATCGTGAAACCCGAGTCGCGGCGCGGGTCCTCCTGCGAGTACAGCTTGCCGACGATGGTCGAGATATTGGGCTTCAGGTAGCCCACCCCCATGACGATGAGCGCCAGGGCGAAATAGAAAACGTTGAGTGCGGCCGTGTCGCGCATCGTGATGTCCTGGGTCAGGACCGTGCCGGCCGCGAGTACTTCGCCGCTGGCGAGTGTCAGGCTCTCGGTCAGCCGGGTTCCGGCAGCATAGAATTGCGCCTGGTAGCCCTCGACGGCCATCAGGATGTGCCCGAGCGACAGCGAGATGCCGCCGAACAGCACCGACTTGCGCATACCGAGGAAACGGTCCGCGATCATGCCGCCGATCAACGGCAGTGCGTAGACGAGTCCCGCATACGACCCGAGGACGTCGAGGCCCATCTCGTCGGTGAACAGGTGGTACTTGGTGAGATACAGGAGCAGCAGGTATTTCATTCCGTAGAATGAAAAGCGCTCCCACAGCTCGGTCGTAAAGCAGACGTAAAGGCCAATCGGGTGGCCCAGGAATTCGCGTTCCTGCGAGTAGTCCTCCGCCGCAGCGGTCACGGAATCGGTCATATCGTCCCCTGTCAGGCCTGTGCAGCCTTTGTACTTATATAAGCGGGTAAGTGTCAGGCATTAAACACTATTTGATGCCGCTCCTGCTACTTGACAGCCGGTTCTTCGGCAGGTTCCTGCTCTTTCTTGGACAACAGCCGGGACATGAGAATGCCCATTTCGAAGAGGATGTAGATTGGCACGGCCAGCATCGTCTGGCTGATGACGTCGGGCGGCGTCAGCAGCATGCCGACGACGAACGCGCCGAGGAAGACATAAGGTCGCGCCTTGCCGAGCTTCTCGGTCGTCGTGAGGCCGGTCCAGACCAGCAGGACCGTCGCGATCGGCGTCTCGAAGGCAAGCCCGAACACGAGCACCACCATCATCACGAAGCTGACGTATTCGGTCATGTCCGGCTGGTAGTTGACCGAGTCGGGCGTGAACGTCGAGACGAAACCGAAGACCAGCGGGAAGACGACGAAATACGCGAACGCCATGCCCGCAAAGAACAGCACGATGCTGGTAGCGAGCATCGGGAATGCGAAGTGCTTTTCCTTGCGGTAGAGGCCCGGGGCGACGAATGCCCAGATCTGGTAAAGAATCACGGGCATCGCGATGAACAGGGCCAGGTAGAACGTCAGTGCGATCGTGGCCGTGAGCGGCGACACGGGGCTGAGCGCGATCAGTTCGCCGTTGGGTACGACGCTGACCAGCGGTGCGGCCACGTAGTTGAAGATGGGCTTGGCGAACGGCAGCAGCGCCAGGAACACGAGGAACACCGCACCGAACATCTTGAACAGGCGGCTGCGCAGTTCGACGAGGTGCGACAGCAGCGTGCCTTCCGCGAGCTTTTCCTGCTGTTCGTCGGCCATTACGCGGGCTTCTCGCCGTCCTCGGGCGTGGCGGGAGCGGCGACGCCGGTTTCCTCCTCGACGTGCATCGGCGAATAGGTGTCGTCGTCGCGCGGCGTCATGATCTGCCGGGGGTCGATCTTGCCGAGCTCCTTCTTCGGATCGAAGCCGAAGTTCTTCTCCGCGTCGAGTTCCTCTTCGAGCTGGCGCTGCAAGGAGCGCGTCAGCTGCCGGGCCTTGCCGACCCAGCCGCCGAGCTGGCGTGCCACGCGCGGCAGACGCTCGGGCCCGAGAATCAGGAGCCCGATCAGGCACAACAGGATGAATTCAGAGCCGCCGATTCCGGACATGTCCCTCTCCGGGTCTTACGCGTCCTTTTCCTTGCTGGGCTTTTCGGCCGGCGTGTCGTCGAAATTTGCGTCCTTCGACTTGTCGTCGATCTGCTCGGCCGTCTCTTCCGCCTCGTTCATCGCCGAACGAAAGCCCTTTACCGCACCGCCGAGATCCGAACCCAGGTTACGGAGCTTCTTGGTGCCAAAAATGGCCAGCACGATGACCAGGATGATCAGCAGCTGCCACGGGCCAATATTGGAAAACATCTTTCACTCCCGGGGCTGCGCCCCTTCAGTCAAGCCGCGAATTATGTTCATGATACCTCCGAGCGCGCAATAAAACTGTGACCAATTCCGGCCCCGGCGCTCGCGGGGGGGCTTGGGGGGCTGAGGGAGTCTGGGGAGCTCAGAGGGAGTTTAGGGACAGTTACCTTAACTCCGAAGGGAGTTAAGGTAACTGTCCCTAAACTCCCCCTAAACGCCCAGTAAACGCCGGGAACTCCGGGGAAGGCCCTACTGTCGGGTGTCGAGCCAGAACGTGACGGGTCCGTCGTTGGTGAGGCTGACCTGCATGTCGGCTCCGAAGCGTCCCGTTTCGACCGTGGCGAGGCCCTCGCGACAGGCGGCTACGAGGCGATCGAAGTGGTCCGAGGCCTTGTCGGGGGCGGCGCCCCTGGTGAAGCTGGCTCGCGTGCCCTTTTTCGTGTCCGCGGTCAGGGTGAACTGCGGCACCAGCAGCAGGCCGCCCCCGATGTCCTGCACGCTGAGGTTCATGCGCCCCGCGTCGTCGGGGAACACGCGGTAACCGAGCAGCCGCTCTGCCAGGCGCCCGATGTCCCGCTGCTGGTCATCACGGTGCACGGCCACGAGCACCATGAGGCCGCGCCCGATCCGGCCGACGATCTCGCCCGCCACGCTGACCTCGGCGTGCGTCACCCGTTGTAGCAATCCGATCATATCTGGCGTGTTTACCCGGTTTCTGGCGCCGACCGGTGTTTATCGGCGCACGGGCGAGAATGATAAGGCACTTCCCGCCCCCGTGCGTGTGAGACTCCCTGGACCGGCCGGTGGGAGAAAGTCACGATATTTCTCCGACCAGGGACCTAAAGGACGAGGGATCGGGCAGTATTCTGCCGGCCGGACCAGGGAAGGTATGGCCCCGGCCCCGCTGCCGGGGCCATTTTCGTACTAAAGTGGTAACAAAATACCAAAAAGACCGGAAAACGAGATTCTATGTGGGATAAACAAACACCTTAATAATCCCACCAGAAGCTCAAGCCGGCCGCTGGCAATCGCGCGGCCGATCACTACACTGGTGGCCGACCTCAGCGTACGGAATAACCATGAAACGAAGAGAATTCGTCGGCGGCCTGGCCGCCGCAGCAGGGCTCACGGCCTGTGCGCAGGACTCCACGAGCTGCGAGGAGGGTGTCGCCGCCGGCGGGAAGCCGGTCGAGTGGTCCTGCGTGACCTCGTGGCCGCCCCGGTTCCCGGGGCTCGGGATGGCCCCGGAAAACCTCGCGAGCCGGATCGGGGCCGCCACCAACGGCCGCCTCGCGATCAAGGTGTACGGTGGCGGCGAGCTCGTGCCTCCTTTCGAGGTGTTCGATGCCGTATCGCGGGGCACCGTGGAGATGGGCCACGGCGCGAGCTACTACCACAAGGGCAAGGTCGACGCCGCCGTGTTCTTCACGTCCATTCCGTTCGGCATGACCAACAACGAACTCAACGGCTGGATGTACTACGGCGGCGGTCTCGAGCTGTACCAGGAACTCTACGCCCCCTTCGATCTCGTGCCGTTTCCGACCGGCAATACCGGCGTCCAGATGGGCGGCTGGTTCAACAAGGAGATCAACTCGATCGCCGACCTGAAAGGGCTCAAGATGCGCATACCGGGACTCGGCGGCGAGGTGTTGCGACGCGCCGGCGGCACGCCCGTGACGCTGCCGGGCGCGGAAATCTTCACGGCGCTGCAGACGGGCGCGATCGACGCGACCGAGTGGGTCGGGCCTTACAACGACGCCTCGTTCGGCCTGCACAAGGCCGCGAAGTACTACTACTACCCGGGCTGGCAAGAACCCGGACCGGGTCTCGAGACCATCATCCACAAGTCCGCCTGGGATGCGCTGCCGCCCGACCTCAAGGAAGTGGTGCGGATCACCTGCCAGGCGATCACGACCGACATGGCCGCCGAGTACACGCACGGCAACGCGATGTCGCTGGCACAGCTCGAGCGGGATCCGAACATCGAGATCCGGCCGTTCCCCGACGATGTCCTCGCTCTGCTCAAGTCCATTGCGTCGGATGTCATCGAGGAAATGATGGCGAACGACCCGATGTCGCGGAAGGTCGGCACGGCGTACCTCGACTACCTGGCCAGGGTGGCAGCCAATACCCGGTTGTCCGACCAGGCCTACCTCGCGACGCGCACGTAAAAAAGGCCGCGCACGCGGGTTGCGTGCGCGGCCTGGTGACAGGCGTTCGTCAGTGGCTCAGAAGCGCCAGTTGGCGCCCACCGACCAGTACGCGCCGTTGAAACCGAACGGTGCCGAGCGGCGTGAGTACCGGAAGACGGTCGGGCTGAACATGTCCATCAGGCCCGGCGCCGACTCGAAGCTGCCGCCACGCGAACCCGAATTGGTCACTTCGTCCGGCGTCACGTCGAAGACGTTGTTCCCGGAAAGGAAGAAGCTCAGGCCGTTATCCAGTTGGTACGCCACGCGGATATCCGTCAACACCTCGGCGCCGTAGGTCTGCGGCCCCGAGTCCACGGTGGTGTACTCGCCGTAACGATGGAAGCCGAGATTGGCGGTCCACCTCTCGCGGACCCAGTCGGCCGTCAGGCTCATGCGATCCTCCGGCTGCCAGGTCTCGATCACCGATGGCTGGAATCCGCCGAAGATCTCCTCGGGCGGAATCGTGGTCAGCGAAGGCGTGTTACTGAAGATCCGCGTGATGTCCGTTTCTGTGAAGTTGGCCGCAAAGGTCACCGACATCTCACCGCTGAACAACCGGATGTCGCTGAACGTCGAGACGATGTCGACACCCTGCGTCTCGGTGTCGATCGCGTTCAGGAAGAACTGGCCACCGCTGGCCCCGGTCGCGGTCAGCGCCGCATCGAGAGCGTCGGAGAGCCCGAACCCGAGGTTGTTGCTGATGACGATGCGATCGTCGATGTCGATCGAGTAGAAGTCGATCGCGACGTTCCATCGGTCGCTGATGTCGATCACTGCGCCGAGGCTCAGGTTGGTCGACTCCTCTTCCTTGAGCTCGGGAATGCCGATCGCACGCGCCAGCGCACTGTCGTTGCGGAAAGTGCCGGTTTCGACCTGGACACCGCCGATGAACTGCGTGCTGATGTTGTTGAAGTACAGCTGCTGCATCGAAGGTGCGCGGAAACCGGTGCTTGCCGCGCCGCGCAGCCGGAACGTATCGGTCACGCGCAGGTTGCCGGCCAACTTGAAGTTGGTCGTGTCACCGAAGCCGTCGTAGTCGTCGTAGCGTACGGCACCGTTGACCAGCAGGCTGTCGGTAACCTGGTATTCGACGTCACCGTAGAAAGAGACGACCTTGCGGGTCTCGTCTACCGCGTTCGACGGCGAAATCCCCGGGAAACCCTGGATGCCGCCCGATGCGTTCTGCGCATACAGGGCGTTGCCTTCGTCGTCCGTGTCGTAGTCGCGCCAGGCATATTCGTCACCGGGGTGAATCTTGTAGCCGTCCTCGCGAAGCTCGGCACCTATAGCCAGAAGCGCCTCGCCGAGCGAGGTCGTGTAGTCGAGGTTGATCGTGTCCAGCGTCAACTCGAGTCCGTAGGCGTATGCCTCGCGCGGTATCCGGGAGCGAATGTCGGCGTCCGACAGGCCCTGCCCGAAGTTGAGCTCGTTGACGAACGAGTAGTTCGCCGAGTTGCTGGTGACGTAGTCGATCGCGTTGCGGCCGGTCGTGAACGACAGGTCCAGGCTCGAATCGTCCGCGAAATCGATGCGGTAGCCCGCGTTGAACGAAAAGTCGTCGATCTCGCTGTTGATGTTCGGCAGGAAGCCGTCAACGATGACGTTCTCGCCGTCATCGAGCGCAGCACCGGAGCCGGCCGGGTTGCGATAGAACGCACCCGATGTATTCTCGCGGCCGGAGTACGTAATGAAGCTGTAGGCTTCGCCGTCACCCAGGCCGAAGCCGGCGTTGATGACCACGGCGACCTGCGTCGAATCCGCATCGCCGATCCGGAAACCATTGCGTCCGGGGCCGTTGACCTCGCGCTGCTCGTTACCCGGGGCCGGCTCCAGGAAGCCGTTGTCATCCGTGTCGACACATCCGCCGTACAGGCAGACACCCTGCGGGTTGGCGCGATTGGTGCGTTCCCGGTCGCGGTAGTTGACCGCGACGCCGAGGTAACCGTCCCCGCCGAGATCGAAGCCCTTGTAGAGGTCGACATTCGTCGTCCGGCCGTCGCCCTCGGTGTACTCACCACCTGACAGGGCCAGCATGCCGTCTTCCGGGTCGTCCTTGAGTTGCAGGTTGATCACGCCGGCGATGGCGTCCGACCCGTACTGGGCGGCCGCTCCGTCGCGCAGCACTTCGACCCGCTTGATCGCGGCCGCCGGGATGGCGTTGAGATCGGTGCCCGCGGTACCGCGGCCCACCGAGTTGTTGATGTGAATCAGCGCCGCCTGGTGCCGCCGCTTGCCGTTGACCAGGACCAGTGTCTGGTCCGGACCGAGACCACGTAACGTAGCCGGCCGCAGCGCATCGGTGCCGTCGGAAATCGACGAGCTCGAAAAGTTGAACGATGGAGCGAGCACCTGGAGCATGCGCCCGACCTCGGTCTGGCCCGTGGCCGCCATGTCATCCGATGTCAGCGTGTCTACCGGAACCGCGAGTTCCGATGAGACCCGACCGGCCTGCCGTGTACCGAGCGTCACGATTTCCTCGATCATCTCGTCATCGTCGTCCTGTGCCAGTGAGGCACCGGGGAACAACGCGCCGCCGCAGAGCATGGCAATGCCCGAGACACCGAAAATCGACCTGGTTGAGAACGTCGTGCGCCGACCCGGCGCACCGCTATTTCTTGACTTCATGATAAAGCCCCCTTCTTTACCGTCGTTTATGTATCTTCTATTACAGCTCAACCAAATTACGCGCCGTCATGCGACTTTGCAAATCGCACCCGGAGCCCGTGCCATATAATTTGCGCTTGTTCGAGTCGAACTGAACGAATGACCCGGGTCGACGCATGACGAAAAAGAGGACCTCGATGGTCGATAAGACAACGCTATTTCTCTCGACCAATGCCGCACCCGCTCGCCCGATCTGTCCGCGGCTGACCAGGCGATCAAACAAATGAGCGAGCGGGTTCGCATCTCTCCGTTCATTCGCCTCGTTAGCGGGGTGATCGGGATTCTCGGGGTTGCATTGATCCCCGCGGCCAACATCGATGTTCTCACCGTGTCACGAAGCGACTACGCAGATCGACTCGAGGGCTTCTGGCTCGGCCAGAGCATCGCGAACTGGACCGGCCTCGTGACCGAGATGGACAAGATCGGCGGTGACGGGGCCGCGGGCAGGTTCTATACCCGCGACGACTGGGGAAAGCCCGACCAGCCCAATATCTGGAGCGGCGAAAAAAGTCCCCTGTCGCCGATCATCGACTGGGTCTTCGAGGGGCCGGACGGCGTGTGGGGTGCAGATGACGACACCGACATCGAGTACCTCTATCAGCACCTGTTACTGACCAACCGGACCAGCCGGTTAACCGGAGAACAGATCCGCGACGGCTGGCTTCGGCATATCTATTCGGACGACGATACGCCGTTTAGAAACGGCGAGGGCCAGCCGGAAAACTACCTGTGGGTATCGAACCAGCGCGCATTCGACCTGATGTCGGAACAAGGGGCCGTGCCGCCGGCAACCAGCGACCCGCAAGCCAATCCGCACTTCGAGATGATCGATGCACAACTGACAACCGAGATTTTCGGCCTGTTTGCGCCGGGGCGGCCCGATGCCGCTTTGCGTATGGCCCACCTGCCGATCAGGACGACGGCGCGCGGCGAAGCGGCGCTGGCTGCCGAGTTCTACGTGATCATGCACTCGCTGGCATCGGTGACCGACCCTCGCCAGCCCATGAAACAAAGAGTGCATTGGCTGGCCGCCGAAGCCCGCAAGCATCTTCCCGACGAGTCCTACACGGCCAGGATGTTCGATTTCGTAATGAGTCGTTACTCGGCAGGCGTCCCCTGGGAACAGGCGCGGGACGACGTCTACTTGCGGTACCAGGTCAACCAGGAAGACGGCTACGACATCAGCTCACGAAACATGACCTGCAACGGCTGCTTTGCGTCCGGCATCAACTTCGCGGCCAGCATCGTGAGCCTGCTGTACGGCGAAGGCGACTACAAGGAGACGGTGAAAATCGCAGTACTGGCAGGGTGGGACTCCGACAATCCTGCGGCGACCTGGGGCGGCCTGCTCGGCTTCATGCTGGGCAAAGACGAGCTGGAAAAGCTGTTTGAAACGGAGTTCTCGAATCGCTTCGACATTCATCGAACCCGCAGGGGCTTTCCGGTCGCCGAT
This sequence comes from Woeseiaceae bacterium, assembly GCA_041553075.1. Taxonomy (GTDB): domain Bacteria; phylum Pseudomonadota; class Gammaproteobacteria; order Steroidobacterales; family Woeseiaceae; genus UBA1847. Next base: position 47,839 of record JBFEJR010000008.1, read on the forward strand.
GGCATCGATACGTTTGCAAACATGGCGCAGAACGGCATCCGGGTCGTCGACCAGGCGGTGCGCGATGAAATGTCCGGTTCCGTCTCCGAGAGCGACGACGCGTGGCACATTCCGCAAGCGGGCCTCACAGGCGGTGTTGATCCGTCAAGGTAGACACCAGGACGGAGATCGGACACCGCCTAGTCGGCGATCTCGAAGCGCAGGATGACGCTTTCCCGAACGGTGTCCGGTCGCGGCGCGAAACGCCACTTCCGAACCGCGTCGGCCGCGCTTCTCTCGAAGATCGCGGCATTCGTGCCACCCAGTACCTCGATCGCGTCCGTGCGACCGTCCGGATTTATATCGAACGCCACTTCGACGTAGCCGTTCAGTCCTCGCCGTTCGGCCCTGCGCGGATACGTCGGCGCGATGAAGCGCTCAAGTCCCAGGTCCTCGAGGCTCGTGGCGTCCGATCCGCCCGATGGTGCGCCCTGCGCGACCTCGCTGGCACCGGGCTCAGGGTCCAAACGGGACGGCGTCGGCTCGGCTTCGCTCGTTTCCGTCAACACTTCCTGCCGCGGTGCCGCCAGCGTATCGGGTTCGCTATCGAGCTCAACGAGCGGCAGATCTTCGATAGCCGCGGAACCGGGGTCACCCGGCGCTTCGTCGGCAAGCACCTCTTCAGGAACAGGAACAGGAACAGGAACAGCGGCCGCGGCCGCCGTTGCCATCGACTGCCGCGCGAGATCGACTTCGGCCTCGAGGACGCCCAGAGAATCGGCCGCATCGATGAGGGCCTCCGCTTCAGCAACGCTGCCCGCCGCTGTGGCGAATGCTGCCCGCGTCAGCAACCGTTCCGCGAGCCGTTCGTAAGCAGCGTCCAATCGCGGGTCGTCACCGTACTCGTCGCTCAACACGGCGAGGCTGTCACGCGCGTTGATGGCGGCCGGCTCCAGCAGCCGGCCCGCAGCGATGTGGCTATCGACGACGGCGAGGCCATCAAGCAGTGCGAGTTCGAGCGCCAGCCCGGCAAGCTGCTCACGGATCGCATCGATCGCCGAGCGGTCGATGTGCTCGTATTGCTCTGCCCGGGTAAGCGCCGCGGTTGCCTGGTCGATATCACCGGCTGCCGCGGCCATGCGCGCAGCCGTCAGCTGTGCGTCCCCCTGTGCAACAAGCAACTCGGAAACCATGCCGATAGCTGGATTACCGGCATCCGTTTCGGCTGCGATCGCCAATGCGGACGAAGCCGCCTGCGGATCCCCGGACTTGAGTGCCGTACCCGCACGCTCGACGAAAGCATCACTGATCGAGCGCAGGCCGCGCAATGCTTCGCGATTCCCCGGTTCGGCGAGAAGCATCTCGCGGTACCATTCGCGAGCGTTGTCGTCCTCGGGAAGAACGAGCCGCTCATCCTCGGTAGCCTGCCTGGCGGCCATGAGGAGTGCTTCGACGAATGGCGCGTCTGCCTCGGTAACAACCTCGGCCGTCGGCGTTTCCGGTACGGCCTCCGCCAGGGAATCAGTCACCGAACCATCCGGCCGGAACCACCAGCCGACGGCGATGGCAGCCACCACGGCCGCGGCCACCGGCAGCCCCCAGCGCAAGAAAGCGGTGCTCCATCCTGGTTCGCCCGCGCTGAAGCCGGTTGCCGCCCCAGGGTAGTGGTTTCGCAGGAATACGTCGATGGTCTCGGGCCGCTCAGATCGCGAATACGCGAGGGCCCGACTGACGACCTGCCATTCGTTTTCGGGCACCCCGGGTATCGGCTCAACCGCGATGTCGCGATCCCTGGCTACGATCGACGGCAAACCGCCGAAGGGGTGTTCGCCGCCCAGAAGCCGATACGCAACGCAACCGAGAGAAAACACGTCATCCTGAAATGCCGGGGGCAGCCCCGAGAGGACCTCCGGGCTCGCGTAGGTCTGCGTCACCCACGTGGTCCCGCTTTCCGCCGGATCCCGCGAATCGTCGGCACAGCGAGCGACCCCGAAGTCGAGCAGCTTGATGTCGAGGGTTGCCGTTATGAAGATGTTCGACGGGTTGATATCGGCGTGTACGACATTATTGAGATGCGCGTGATGCAGCGCAGTGGCGGCGCCCCCGATCACGGCCCAGGCGAAACTCGGTGCGAGCCGCTGCCCGGCGGTGCGTTGCAGCAGGGCACTGACCGATTCGCCCTCGAGCCATTCCATGACGAGGAAGAACCGGCCTTCGTGCTCATCGAAATCGTAAATGTTGATGATATTCGGATGCGCAAGCGCCTGTGCTCTTGCCGCTTCACGTTCCAGCATTATGCGGAACTCATCGCCGTCCGAGAGCGAGTCTCTCAGCACCTTGATCGCAACGTGAATCTGATCCGAACCCCCCGGGTGCCGGCGGCGATCGATGGCTTTGTATACATGACTCATGCCACCCGAATGCACGAGCTCGACGATCTCGAAGCGATCGTTCAGCAGCGTGCCGAGCTCGAGGATATTGTCGGTGTCCGGATCGATGAGTGACCCGCCCAGGCTGTCGTCGACAGTCCAATCGAAAGGCAGGGACAGCTCCGACGTGGCATCGTCGTCGCTATCGACACGACCTGCGGTGCGATCCGTTCCCCGCGGGTCTTTGGACTCTTCGGTTTTCGGCTTTTCGGCCACGCTGCACGTTTTTATGAATATTTTGTCGCGCTGCCGAGCGCGCCTGGCCAGCTGTCGTTGCTGCCGCGTCCAGCACGGGTTCGGCGGGCAGCCCTTGGCCCTTGGAGCGACGCGTTCGTCGCTACCCAGTATGCATGATCCGAGCGAACGAGAACAATGCCGAGAGGCGAGTGTAAGCGAACCGCTCTCGTGACTATGTCGCTCCGGCTACACGCGCTCGACAACCGTGGTAATGCCCTGGCCCAGGCCGACGCACATCGTGGCGACGCCCAGGGTGCCGTCGTTCTGCCGCATGACATTCAGCAAGGTACCCGTGATGCGGGCGCCGGAGCAGCCGAACGGATGCCCGAGTGCAATGGCCCCACCGTTCAGGTTGACCTTGGCGTCCATGACGTCCAGCAGCCCGAGGTCCTTTAACACGGGCAATGCCTGTGCCGCGAAAGCCTCGTTGAGCTCTACGTGATCGATATCGGACATGGTCAGGCCGGCGCGCTGCAATGCCTTGTGCGTCGAGGGAACGGGCCCGTAGCCCATGATGGACGGGTCGACCCCGGCGACCGCCATCGCGCGAATTCGCGCCAGCGGCTCCACGCCCAGTGCCTGCGCGCGCTCCGCTGCCATGACGATCATGCAGGACGCGCCGTCCGTGACCTGCGACGAACTGCCCGCGGTGACCGTGCCGTTTGCCGGATCGAAGACGGGCCTGAGTTGAGCGAGCCCCTCGACTGTCGTATCCGGACGAATGGTTTCGTCGACCTCCACCAGTACCTTGAAATCGTTGGCGTCATGGCCTTCGATCGGGATGATTTCCTCGGCAAACCGGCCCGCCAGCGTTGCCTCGTGCGCGCGTCGGTGCGAGCGCGCCGAGAACTCGTCCTGGGCTTCGCGCGTAATGCCGTGCATCCTGCCCAGGAACTCCGCTGTCAGGCCCATGGAACCCGCGGCCTTGGCGGCATGCTTCGACAAGGCAGGGTTGATATCGACCCCATGGTTCATGCCGATGTGGCCCAGGTGTTCCACGCCACCCACCACGAACATGTCACCGTTGCCCGTCATGATTGCCTGCGCCGCGCTGTGCAAAGCCGACATGGACGAGCCGCATAGCCGGTTGACTGTCTGCGCCGGTACCTCGTGCGGTATGACGGACAACAGCGACACCATCCGGGCGACGTTGAAGCCCTGTTCGAGCGTCTGCATGACACACCCCCAGAGCACGTCCTCCACCTCTGCCGGATCGAGTTTCGGGTTGCGGGCAAACAGCCCGTTGATAAGTGCTGCTGACATGTCGTCCGCGCGAGTGTGCCGGAAGCAACCGTTCTTGGACCGACCCATCGGGGTCCGTGCGAAATCGACGATTACCGCGTCTCTCGGATTCAGGCTCATTTCTTTACTCCCGCTCGCAGCTCAGGCGAAGAAGGCGGCGCCATCGGCCGCCATCTCACGCAGTTTTTCAGTGGGTAGGTACATGGCTTTCAGCGGCCCCGCTGCCGCCGCAAGCTCGTCGCTCCTGGCGACGAACCTGGCGATGCCGACGTCGTCGATGTAGTGCAACGCACCGCCCCGGAACGGCGGAAAACCGATGCCGTAGATCAGGGCCAGGTCGACGTCGGTGGCCGATGCCGCAATGCCGTCTTCCAGGCACCGCACGGCTTCGAGGCACATGGGGACCATCATCGAATCGACGATCGTCTGCTCGTCGAGCGTCTCGTTGCCCTCGATCACGGGCGCGAGCAGCGCCGCGACCTCTTCGTCGATGGTCTTCTTCGGACGCCCTTTCTTGTCGGCCTCGTACGCGTAGTAGCCGCGGCCGTTCTTCTGGCCGAAGCGCTTGTTCTCGAACATCACGTCGTGGCTGGTCCTGAGGTCGTACTTCATGCGGTCGGGGAACCCTGCCGCCATGACGGCACCGGCGTGCACGCCGGTGTCGATGCCCACGACGTCGGCCAGGTAGGCCGGCCCCATCGGCCAGCCGAAGCGCTCCATCGCGCGGTCGATGGCGACGAAGTCGACGCCGCGCCGCACCAGCCCCATGAAGGCGCCGAAATACGGCATGAGGATACGATTCACCAGGAAGCCCGGGCAGTCATTGACGACGATGGGCTTCTTGCCCATGGCCAGCGCATAGGCAACCGTCCTGGCGATGGCGTCCTCGCCGGTCTTCTCTCCGCGGATGACTTCGACCAGCGGCATACGGTGCACCGGGTTGAAGAAATGCATGCCGCAGAAGTTCTCGGGCCGCTTCAGCGGTTCGGCGAGATGGGTGATCGAAATGGTCGACGTGTTGGACGCGAGCACCGCGTCGTCCCGGATCTTCGTTTCGGTCTCTGCCAGCACGGCGTGCTTGACCTTCGGGTTTTCCACGACGGCCTCGACGACGACGTCGACCTTGTCGAACCCGTCGTAGCTCAGGGCCGGCTGGATCTTGTTGAGCACGCCCGCCATATCCGCGACGGACATCTTGCCGCGCTCGACCTGCTTGGCGAGCAGTTTGCCGGCTTCCCGGAGGCCCAGGTCGATACCTTCCTGGGCGATATCCTTCATGATGATCGGCGTACCCTTGAAGGCGGACTGGTAGGCGATGCCGCCACCCATGATGCCCGCGCCGAGGACCGCGGCCCGTTCCACCTTGCCGCCCTTTTTCGCCAGCGCCCTGGCGCTCTTCGACAACAGCTGGTCGCCGAGAAACAGGCCAACCAGGTTTTTCGCCGCCAGCGTGCCAGCCATCCGGGCGATACCCCGGGATTCTTCGCGCAAGGCATCGTCGCGACCCATCGTGGCTGCTTTTTCCATGACCTTGATGGCGGTGACCGGCGCCGGGTAATGGGGACCGGCCTTGCCGGCAACGAAGGCCTTGGACGTCTCGAACACCATCGCGGCCTCGATCTTGTTCAGCTGCAGCGGCGCCTGCTTCTCCCGCCGCTTCGCCATGTAATCGAGCTTGCCGTCGATGCATTGTTTCACCAGCGACGTGGCGGCCTCGTGCAGCGACTCGGGTGCAACGACCGCGTCCACGGCGCCGCAGCGCAGTGCCTCGGCGGCGTTCTGTTCGTTGCCCGAGGCGATCCACTCGATGGCGTTGTCGGCGCCGAGCAGGCGCGGCAGGCGCGTGGTGCCACCGTAGCCGGGAATGATGCCGAGCTTGATTTCCGGCAGGCCAATGCGCGCGGATTGCGCCATCACCCGGTAATCGCAGACCAGGCACATCTCGAAGCCACCACCGAGGGCGATGCCGTTGATGGCGGCCACCGTGGGAATGGGCAGGTCCTCGAAGGCATTGAACACATCGAGGTTGATGCGCAGGATCTTGTCCGCGACCTCGTCCTCGCCCGCACCGAACAGGGCGCCGAACTCCATGATGTCGGCCCCGACGATGAACACGGGTTTGCCGCTGGTGACAATCACGCCTTTGAGCGACGCATCCGATGCGATGGCGGCGGTCGCTTCCTGCAGTTCATCGAGTGTCAGTGCATTGAACTTGTTGACGGACTCACCCTGCAGGTCGAAGCACAGTTCCGCGATGCCGTCTTCTGTTGCCTTGACGGTTATCGCCTTTCCCGAATAGATCATTGCCTTCCTCTTCTGTATTTGGTCAGGATTGCCTAGAACATGAATTGGTTTGCTTCCATCTTCATGAGCGAGCCAGGACCCGCCGACATCGTCTCGAGCAAAGACGAGGTCCGCGGCAGGATCTTCGCAAAATAGAACTCCGCGGTCTGGATCTTCGCGCGATAAAAGTCCTCTTCCGCCGTGCCTTCCTCGAGCCTCCGGTAAGCGGCCGCCGCGCTGGCGGCCCAGGCGACGCCGAGCAGCACGTAGCCGGAGAACATGATGTAGTCCACCGAGGCGGCCCCCACGGCATCGCGGTCGCGCATCGCGGCAAAGCCGATCTTGCGGGTCAACGACTTCCACTGCTTGGTCAGCCGAACCAGCGTCTTCAGGTGAGGCCGCAGTTCCTTGCGGCTTCGGTTGCGTTTGCAGAAGTCCAGGATAAAGGCGGTAACCGGGGCCAAGGCCTTGCCTCGCGTGCCGAGGACCTTCCGGCCGAGGAGGTCCAGCGCCTGGATACCCGTCGTGCCTTCATAGAGCATGCTGATCCGGGCATCGCGCACGTTTTGCTCCACGCCCCATTCGTGCACATAGCCGTGCCCGCCGAAACACTGCAGGCCGAGGTTGGCGCTTTCGAAGCCGGTCTCGGTCAGGAACGCCTTGATGATGGGCGTCAGGAAGCTCAGGACATGGTTGGCGAGTTCCCTGGCCTCGGGGTCCTCGGACTTCGTCAGGATGTCGCCCTGGGTGCTCGCGAAATAGATCAGCGCACGGCCGCCTTCGGCGAACGCCTTCTGCGTCAGCAGCATGCGACGCACGTCCGGATGCACAATGATCGGGTCGGCCGGTCCTTCGGGGTTCTTGGGCCCCGACAGGGAGCGCATTTGCAGGCGCTCCCGGGCGTAGGCCAGCGAACTCTGGAACGCGAGCTCCGAATGCGCCAGGCCCTGCAGACCCGTGCCAAGCCGAGCGAAGTTCATGAACGTGAACATGTAGCTCAATCCCCTGTTTTCTTCGCCGACCAGGTAGCCGGTGGCCCCGTCGAAATTCAACAGGCACGTCGAATTGCCGTGAATGCCCATCTTGTGCTCGAGGGCGCCGCACCGCACATTGTTGCGCGCACCGATCGTGCCGTCCTCGTTGGGAATGAACTTGGGAACGATGAACAGCGAAATCCCCTTGGTGCCCGCGGGTGCGCCCGGGATGCGGGCCAGCACGATGTGAACGATGTTCTCGGCAAGGTCATGTTCGCCTGACGAGACGAACAGTTTCGATCCGGTAATGGTGTACGTGCCATCCGCAGCAGGTTCGGCCCTGGTCTTGAGAAGCCCGAGGTCCGTACCGCTTTGCGCCTCGGTCAGGCACATGGTGCCTGTCCAGCGCCCGCTCGACAGCGGCTCCATGAACATGGCCTTCTGCTCGTCGGAGCCGTGCCGGTCGATGGTTTCCACGGCGCCGTGGGAGAGTCCGGGATACATGGCCCAGGACCAGTTTGCCGTGCCGTTCATTTCCCGGATCGTGGTGCCGAGCGACATGGGCAGGTCCTGGCCGCCATAACGGGCAGGCTGGTCCAGCAACGGCCAGCCACCGTCGACGTACTGCTGATAAGCCTCCTTGAACCCGGGCGGGGTCCTGACTTCCCCGTCTTCGAGCATCACGCACCCGGCTTCATCGCCCACGGCGTTGAGCGGGGCTACGACTTCCTCGGAGAACTTGCTGGCCTCGCCCAGGATGGCGTCGATCAACTCCTGGTTGACCTCATCGCAGGCGGGCAGCGACTGGTAGTGTTTCTCGTAGTTCAGCAGGTCCTGCATCACGAACCGCATATCGCGCAGGGGCGCTTTGTAAGTTGTCATACCCTTCCTCTGGCATTTCAGCGTACAGTTGTGCGCACAACTGTACCACGAGTTTGCTAGGATGCAATTCGGGAAACCGAAACGAACCGCCCCGGCATCGCATGGAGGCCGACTTGAAGGTCACGAGAAAACAACAAAAAGAGGAGACGCGGCAGAAACTCATGGATGCGGCGACCGCGGAGCTGGCTGCCGGGCGGAGCTTCGATACGCTGAGCCTGCGGGAGGTCGCCAAGCTGGCAGGCATAGCCCCCACATCGTTCTATCGTCACTTCCAGGACATGGAGGGCCTGGGCCTGGCGCTCATCGAGGAACATGGCGCGGGCCTCCTGACGCTGATGCACCGTGTTCGCGAACAGGCATCCGCGGGCCATTCGGTGATCAGGGCCTCGGTGGCGACGCTGTTCGATTACATCTTCAGGAACCAGGGCGTGTCGCGCATGATCCTGCAGGAAAGCCTGGCCTGCGAACCGACTTTTCGCAAGGCAGCGAAGAAGCTGTTCGTCACGTTGTCGGTTGATCTCGCGGACTTCCTGGCCTGGGACGCACAGGAGCGAGGCGTGCCTTTCAGCCACCCGCAGCTTGCCGCCAGCGCCGCAGTCGCGGTGCTGTTCACGGCCGGTATCGCGTTGCTGGACATGCCGGCGGAGAAGCGCGAGCAGGGTATCGAGGACGCCATCGTCCAGCTACGAATGATCATGCGCGGCGCCGAGGCCATGGGAAAGCGGGGCCACACCGAAGACGGTCACGGCCGGCCGGCCGCTACGACGGGCTAATGGCCGCGCCCTGTTCTCACGAACCGTAAATCTTCTGTGGCAGCCAGGTAACGAGGTCCGGAAACGCTGCGATTAATAGCAGTGCAAAGAGCTGGATCACAACGAACGGAATCGCGCCGCGATAGATATGGGCTGTCGTGACCGCCGGCGGTGCCACGCCGCGCAGGTAGAACAACGCGAAGCCGAAAGGCGGTGTCAGGAACGAGGTCTGCAGGTTCAGCGCGATCATGATGCCGAGCCACACCGGGTCGAGGCCCATCGCCAGCAGGACCGGGCCGACGATCGGCACGACGACGAACGTGATCTCGATGAAGTCGAGCACGAAGCCCAGCAGGAACATCACGAGCATCACGACGACAACGGCGCCGAGCACGCCGCCGGGCAGCGCCTCCAGGACCGCGCGCACGCCGTCATCGCCGCCATAGCCGCGAAACACCAGCGAGAATATCGACGCGCCGATCAGGATCAAAAAGACCATGCTGCTGATGCGCAACGTCGATCTCATGATGTCGCGCAGGCGCGCAAGGTTCAGCGCCCGCCGCAGCAGCGCGAGTAACAGCGCGCCCATGCCGCCGACGCCCGCCGCCTCGGTCGGCGTCGCGAGGCCCGCGAGAATGGAGCCGAGCACGGCCAGGATGAGGACCAGCGGGGGCGCCAGCGCCCTGAGCACGCGCACTATCGACACCCGCTCCCCGGCGGCCTGCTCGTGGGCGGGCATGAGTTGCGGCCTGAACAGCGCCACGGCAAGGATGTAAGCCACGTAGAGCAGCACCAGCAGCAGGCCCGGCAGCAGCGCGCCCGCAAACAGGTCGCCAACCGACACGGTCTTGGGAGAGAACGTGCCCATTTCGAGCTGCGCCTGCTGGTAAGCCGTCGTCATCACGTCGCCGAGCATGACGAGAATGATCGAGGGCGGAATGATCTGGCCGAGGGTTCCCGAGGCGCAGATCGTGCCGGTCGCGATCTCGGGCGAATAGCCTCTCTTGAGCATGGTCGGCAGGGACAACAGCCCCATCGTGACGACCGTCGCACCCACGATCCCGGTGCTCGCCGCGAGCAGCATGCCGACCAGCGTGACCGAGACGCCAAGCCCGCCGCGCACGGCGCCGAAAAGCGCGCTCAGTGTTTCGAGCAACTCCTCGGCGATCCGCGCCCGCTCGAGTGTCACGCCCATGAAGACGAATAGCGGGACGGCCACGAGCGTCTCGTTGGACATGATGCCGAAGACCCGGTTCGGCAGCCCGAGGAGCAGTGCCTCGTTGAAGGTCCCCCCGAGAATACCGATCCCGGCGAAGATCAGCGCGGTGCCGCCCAGCGTGAAGGCCACCGGGAAGCCGGCCAGCAGGACGAGCACGACCGTGACGAACAGGAGTGCCGCAACCCATTCCATGTCAGCGCCGCCTCACGACGGCGAGCGAACGCAGGAACAGCGACAGTCCCTGCAGCGCGACGGTGACCGGCATCAGCAGGATGATGGTCTTGAGCAGGGGCAACAGCGGGTACGGTAACCCGCCCGGCTCCCTCGAGCCCTCGCCGATACGCCATGACTGCAGCACGAAGTCGACCGAGTTCCAGGCCAGGAACACGCACAGCGGCAGCAGGAAAAACAGCACGCCGGCAAGGTCGACCCAGGCCCGGCGCCGAGCGCTCATGTTGCGATAAAACACATCGACACGAACGTGTTCCTCCTGCTGCAGGGTATACGCAGCCCCCATCATGAAGACGGCCGCGTGCATCCAGATGATCGATTCCTGCAGCCAGATGAAGCCAAGGTCGAACACGTAGCGCAGGATCACGATGACGAACGTGAACACGACCATGAAGAGGGTCAGCCACGCGGCGGCCTTGCCGACTGCGGCACTGAAGCGATCGATCGCGTTACCGTGACCGGACGGCCCCAAGGCTCAGGTCCGCCAGAAGGTGGGCGTAATCAGGACGAGCAGGGTGAAGATCTCGAGACGCCCGAGCAACATGCCGGCGACCGAAATCCACTTCGCCGTGTCGCTGAGGGTCATGAAGCCCGAGGCCACATCGCCGAGGCCGGGACCGAGGTTGTTGAGCGTCGCGGCGACGGCGGAGAAGGCCGTGACCTGGTCCAGCCCGGTCGACATCATCGCGAGCAGCATGACGCCGAAGACGATGATGTAGACGGAGAAGAATCCCCACACCGCTTCAACGACACGCGACTGCACGGCGGTGTTGCCGAGCTTGACGGGAATCTCGGCGTTCGGGTGAACCAGCCGCGCGATTTCGCGCACGCCCTGCTTGTACACGAGCAGCCAGCGAATGACCTTGATGCCGCCCGCGGTCGATCCGGCCGACCCGCCGATAAAGCTGGAGAAGATCAGCAGGACCGGCAGCGCTGCAGGCCAGAGCGCGAAGCTGTCGGTCGTAAAGCCGGTGGTCGTGCCGATCGATACGGCCTGGAAGAGTCCGTCGAGGAACGTCTGGAACGGGTCCGCGAAACCCCGGTAGAAGAACAGCGATGCGATGACGACACCGGACAGGACCAGCAGGATGAACGAGTAGGCGCGGAACTCCTGGTCCTTGAAGTAATGCTTGACCGACACGTAGCGCCACGCGAAGAAGTGCAGCGAGAAGTTGATGCCGGCGACGAACATGAAAAAAACCGCGACCAGGCCGATCGGGGTGCTGTCGAAGTACGCGATGCTCGCGTCGTGCGTGGAGAACCCGCCGATCGCCACCGTGGAGAACGCATGGCACAGCGCGTCGAACCAGCCCATCCCGGCCAGCCGGTAGCCGAGCATGCAGGTGATCGTGAAGGCAAGGTAGACGTACCACAGGGCCTTGGCGGTCTCGGTGATGCGCGGCGTGAGCTTGGTGTCCTTGACCGGGCCGGGAGTCTCGGCGCGGTAGAGCTGCATGCCGCCGACGCCGAGCATCGGCAACACGGCCACGGCGAGTACGATGATGCCCATCCCGCCGAGCCACTGCAGCTGCTGGCGGTAATACAGAACCGAGCGCGGCAGCTCGTCGAGACCGGTCAGCACGGTCGCGCCGGTCGTCGTGAGGCCCGACATCGACTCGAACACGGCGTCGGTGAACGACAGCGTGACCGCATCGGCAAAGTACAGCGGCGCAGCACCGGCGGTGCCGAGCACGGTCCAGAAGGAGGCTACGACGAGGAAGCCGTCCCTGAGTCGCAGGTCTTTCTTCGACCGATGCACCGGCAGCCAGCAAACGAACCCGGCCGCGAACGTGATCGCAAAACCCTCGACGAACGGCAGCCAGGAGTTATCGTCGTAGTACAGGCTGAACAACACTGGCGGCAGCATCGTCAGGCTGAACATCATCAGCAGCAGGCCGAGAATGCGTTGTACGACCGTCCAGTTCATGGTGTCCCGACTACGCCCCTAGACGAACGAAACGCCGACCTGGAACAGCGACTCGAGTTTCTCGATCTTGCGCCGGTCGGTCATGAACATGATCACGTGGTCGTCTGCCTGGATCTCCGTGTCGTGGTGCGCAATGATGACCTGGTCGCCGCGCACCACGGCGATGATGGCCGTACCCTTGGGAAGCTCGATCTCGTCAATCGTGCGCCCGACGACTTTCGAATTGTCCTCGGTGCCGTGCGCGATGGCCTCCATGGCTTCGGCCGCGCCGCGGCGCAGCGAGTGGACCTGGACGACGTCGCCGCGGCGTACGTGCGCCAGCAGGGAACCGATCGTGACCTGCTGCGGCGAAATGGCGATGTCGATGGTGCCCGATTCGACCAGGTCGACGTAGGAGGCGCGGTTGATCAGCGCCATGACCTTGTTCGCCCCCAGGCGCTTCGCCAGCATCGAGCTCAGGATGTTGGCTTCCTCGGAGTTGGTCAGCGCGCAGAAGACATCCGCGTTGTCGATGTTCTCTTCGAGCAGCAGTTCCTCGTCGGCTGCGTCGCCCACCAGGACGATGGCCTTGTTGAGCTGCTCCGAAATCACGCGCGCCCGCGTCGGGTCGCGCTCGATGATCTTGACCTGGTTGGTCTGCTCGAGCGCCAGTGCCAGCCGCACGCCGATATTGCCGCCGCCCGCGATGACGACTCGCCGGACCGGGTCCTCCAGGCGGCGCATTTCGCTCATGAATACCCGGATGTCCTTGCGGTCGGCGATGAAGAACACCTCGTCGCCTTCCTGGATCACGGTTTCGCCGCCCGGCAGCATCGCGATGCCTTCGCGGTAGATGGCGGCGATGCGGGCCTCGGTATTCGGAATGTGGTCCTTGAGCGTCGCGATGCGCTGCCCGACCAGCAGGCCGTCGCGGTCGGCCATGACGCCGACGAGACGCACGCGGCCATCGGCGAACTCGAGGACCTGCGTCGAGCCCGGGTAGTGGATGAGCTGTTCGACGAACCCGCAGACGAGCTGCTCGGGGCTGATGCGCACATCGATCGGGATAGCGTCCTGGGTAAACAGCTTGTGTGCATTCATGTATTCAGCGGACCGGATGCGGGCGATCTTGGTCGGCGTCCGGAACTGCGTGTACGCGACCTGGCACGCGACCATGTTGGTCTCGTCCGAGTCGGTCAGGGCGACGACGATGTCGGCATCCGCCGCACCCGCGCGTTCGAGCACTTCGGGGTACGCGGCATGGCCGACGACCGTGCGTATGTCGAGACGGTCCTGCAGCTCGCGCAGCACGTCCGGCCGCATGTCGACGACGGTGACTTCGTTAGCCTCTTCACGCGACAGGTGATACGCGGCAGATGAGCCGACCTGACCTGCGCCGAGGATGAGTATTTTCATTGTTGTTAACGAGCCTTCCTGGGGCGCCGTAATTCCTTCAGCGTCGACGCCCTAGTTTACATCAACTCCAGATTCGCATAACTAAGCACAAGCCACTTGGTGCCCGCCGCCTCGAAATTGACCTCGACCCGGGCGTGTGCGCCCTGGCCCTCGCAGTTCAGGATGACGCCGTCGCCGAACTTCTGGTGCCGGACCCGCTGTCCGAGGCGGATGCCGAGCTCGTTACCGGGCCCGGCGGAGGCGGACTTGCGGCGCGACGACTGTGCGTGCAGCGGCCTCGCAACCTGTACGCGCGGGCGGACCTCCTCGACATGTTCCGTCGGAATCTCGGCGATGAAACGCGACGCCTGCGCGAAGCTGTCCATGCCGTGCAGCCGGCGCTGCTCGGCATAGGTCACGTACAGTGTCTGCATCGCGCGCGTGATCCCGACGTAGCAGAGGCGGCGCTCCTCCTCGAGACCGTTGGGGTCGGCGATCGATCGCTGGTGCGGGAACAGGCCGTCCTCCATGCCGCACATGAAAACGAGGGGAAACTCGAGCCCCTTGGCCGAGTGCATGGTCATGAGCTGGACGCAGTCTTCCCAGGCGTCCGCCTGGCCCTCGCCGGCCTCGAGCGCGGCGTGGGAAAGAAACTCGTCGAGCGGTGACATCTCGTTCGCAGGGTCCGGCGTGAAGCTCTTCGCCGCGCTGACGAGTTCGTCGAGGTTCTCGACGCGGGTTTCGCCCTTCTCGCCCTTGTCCTTCTTGAAGAAGTCGATGAGCCCGCTCTGGTAGATCACGTGATCGACCTGGTCATGCAACGGGAGTCCTTTCGTTTCGCGGTCGAGTCGTTCGATCAGCGACATGAACGCCGCGACGGCATTGGCGGCGCGGCCGTGCAGGTCGTCCGAGGCGATCGCGCCCGCGGCCCGCCAGAGCGGACAGGCGTTGGCGCGGGCATAGGCGCGGACCAGGTCGAGCGTGCGTGCGCCGATGCCGCGCGTGGGCTTGTTGACGACACGCTCGAACGCGCTGTCGTCGTCGCGATGCGCAATCAGGCGCAGGTAAGCCAGCGCATCCTTGATCTCCATGCGCTCGAAGAAGCGCAGGCCGCCGTACACGCGGTAGGGAATACCGGCGTTGATGAGGCCTTCCTCGAGAACCCGAGACTGGGCGTTCGAACGATACAGGATGGCGGCGTCGGCGCGCAGGTTGCCGTGGTCGATCCAGTCGCGCAGCCGACCGATGACGAAGTCCGCCTCGTCGCGCTCGTTGTACGCCGAGTACACCCTGATCAGCTCGCCCTCGGCACCCTCGGTCCACAGGTTCTTGCCGAGCCGCGACGTGTTATGGGCGATCACGGCATTGGCGGCGTTCAGGATCGTCGCGGTCGAGCGGTAGTTCTGCTCGAGCTTGACCACCCGTGTTCCCGGGAAATCCTTCTGGAACTGGTGGATGTGTTCGACACGGGCGCCGCGCCAGCGATAGATCGACTGGTCGTCGTCGCCGACGACGAACGGTACGCCGTCGCCGCCGGCCAGCAGGCGCAGCCAGGCATACTGGATCGCGTTGGTGTCCTGGAACTCGTCGACCAGCAGGTGCTGGAAGCGCCGGCGGTAGTGTTCGAGGAGCTCCGCGTTGTCGCGCAGCAACTCGTGGGCGCGCAGCAGCAGCTCCGCGAAATCCACGAGGCCGCCTCGCTGGCAGACCTCTTCGTAGGACCGGTACAGCGAGATCATCTGGCGGCGATTCGGGTCGCCCTCGTCGTCGAGATGCTGCGGGCGCAGGCCCTCGTCCTTCTGCGCGTTGATGAACCACTGGATTTCTTTCGGTACCCAGCGGCTGTCGTCGATCTCGAGGTTCTTCAGCAGTCTCTTGATCAGCCGCAACTGGTCGTCCGAGTCGATGATCTGGAAATTCTGCGGCAGGTTCGCTTCGCGCCAGTGGCGCCGCAGCATGCGGTGCGCGAGGCCATGAAACGTGCCGATCCAGAGGTGCTGTACCGGCACCTCGAGCAGGCTCTCGATGCGGCTGCGCATTTCCGCCGCGGCCTTGTTGGTGAAGGTCACGGCCAGCAGGCTGTGCGGCGAGACGCCCTCGACCTCGATCAGCCAGGCGGCGCGGTGTACCAGGACGCGCGTCTTGCCGCTGCCGGCCCCCGCAATGACCAGCGTCGGGCTGGCCGGCGCAGACACGGCCTCGCGCTGCGCGTCATTCAGGTTTTCGAGGATGGGGGTGACGTCCATCTGGCGCTCGGCCCGGTGCGGGAAAGCGCGAGAGTTTAGCAGCTCTACTGCTGCCAACGAACGCCAATTAAGTACCGGGTACGCTCATATTGGATGCGTATGTCGTTCGATACGACTTCCCGGAGCGCCGCCTCGGCGACGATGCTCAGGTGACGCGTGACGTGGTAGGCGGCGCTGAAGTCGAGGTCGAGCGATTCCTGTGTCCTGCGGGCGGCCGTCGGATCGTGGAAGGCAAACGCGTTCGGGTAGTCGTAAAGGTTGTAGACACCGCCGGCCTTGATGTCGAAGCGCCGTCCGGGCGACCAGCGGAACTCGAAGCCGAAGCTGTCCCGCGTGTAATCGTAGTAGCCGACGTACTGGTCCGTGCGCATGGTCCTCGCGACCTCGAATCCGAACCACATGTTGTCGAGGATCCGCTGGCGGGCACGCAGGGCCGCGGCCACGTAGTCGTAGCGCACGCCCGGGTTGCCGATGCGCTGCTGGCCGTCGAGGTCGAACGAGGGCCGGTCGCCGAAACGCCGGCTGTAGTAATCGGCCGTGATGCGCAGCAGCGAGGTCCGGGTGAAGCGGTACTGCCCGAACAGCCTGGCCGCGAAGTACTCGTGGTCGTATTCGGGCACGACCCCGGTGTCCTCGTAATCCCAGAGCTGCCCTTTCAGGCGGATGCCGAACGACAGCTTCTCGCCGGACTGCCGGGCATAGAGCTCCGGGCCGAAGCGCGTGTAGTTCATGCGGTCGTCGATGTCTTCGCCGTCGACGGAGCGCACCGCGCCGTCATCGGGGTCGTAGTAGACCTCGTCGTTGCGGGCGATCGCAAACGCGCTGTGTACGCGGCGGCTGCGGCCCTCCTCTTCGCGCTCGTACTCGCTGCCGAAGCTGACCTGGTGCACGTATTCGTTGGCGTTCTCGTACAGTTCGTCGGTGTAGTAACGGCCTGCGAGCCGGTACTCGCCGTAGAAGCCCTCGAACGGCAGGCTGTTGACCTGGTAACGGGCCGAGAACCGGACCGGTACGTAGGCGCCGCTTTGTACCACCGGCCGCACGATCGGCAGCGCCGGGTTGGACCGGTCGACGTAGGGGCGGTCGGGTGAGCGGAAGATGTTGCTGTCGTTGCCGTAACCAACCGTTGCGCGCAGCCGCAGGTCGGCGAAATCCCGCTTTTCCTCGCGCTCCTCGACCAGCGCTTCGTATTCCGTCGGGGCTTCCAGGGCGTCGCGGATACGGGCAATCGCGACGACCGCGAATGTTCGTAGCTCGGGATCGGCTTCCTGGTCGCGCACCAGCCGGAACCAGCGCAGCGCCTCGTCGGTATCGCCCAGCGCCCAGGCGTTCAGCCCGAGGTTGTAGCGGGCGACGTTTTGCAGCGCCGGGTCGGCGAGCGCCCGGAGCAGCGAATCGCGCGCGCGGATGTGCTGGCCGGCGCGGTAGTGGGCGACGCCGATGTTGTAGTGAAGCAGCGGCGTATCCATGCCCTGTTCGGCGGCCTGCCGGTACCTGAGCAGCGCGGCCCAGTACAGGTCCTCGCGGAACAGGCGATTGCCATCGGCGAAATAGTCCTCGGCCGTCATCGCCACGGCGGACGGAGCCGCCAGGAGCGTGAGGAGGACGAACAGCGCTTTGACGAGAAGCCTGTGATGCATGCGATAGAGGGCCAAGCGTTATGTCGGGTTAGGAGATTATCGGCTATTCGGCAGAAGAAACTATGACGTGGCGCAAAAAAAACCCCCCGAATGTGGCCAAACGGGGGGAATTTCGGACTTACGCTGAGCCCAGGCGATCAAATGCTGTCGTCGTCGGAAGGATCGTCGTCTTCTCCGTCTTCCTCGTCTTCCTCGTCATCGTCCTCGTCGAACTCGTCCTCATCGACGTCTTCACCGTCCTCGAAGTCGTCTTCGTCTTCCATCTCGTGGTCTTCGTGGTCTTCGTCGTGTTCGAACTCGTCTTCGCGCTCGTCCTCGAGTTCTTCCTCGAATTCGTCTTCGAATTCGTCAGCCTCGGACTCCTGTTCGTCGGCGACCTCGTCTTCGTGCTCGGCGCCTTCCTCATCGGACTCGACCTCGTGGCCATCGTCTTCCCAGTCGGCTTCGTCGACCTCGTCGTCGTCCGGACCTTCCATCTCGGCGAGGGTGCCGCGGAGCCTGCTGGTGTCGTCGATCACCTCCATCGTGACCTCGAGGTCGTCCATCCCGTCGTCGGCCCGCGCCGCGGCCGGCGCGAACGCCAGCAAGGTCAGCACGATAGTGGCGAGAAAAATGCTCAGGTTTTTCATGTGTCTACTCCCTTAGCTCACTTCTATGCGCAAGCGAAACGTCCGGTTGCGATTGTCGTGTTCGAGTCGTGCCAGTACCTCGCCGCCCGCGGGCGTCAGGGCGATGAGTTCCAGCGGCAACAGGTTCCTGCCCTCGACCAGGCTGGTTTGCCAGGTAATCTCGCTCTGGCCCGGAAAGCCGGCCAGCTCGATGCCGGCGGGCAGGCTGACGGTCAGCGTCGCCCTGTCGAGCGCCGCTTTCGATGCGAACACGAGGTTCACGGTCTGCGGCTTCTCGAGCGTCATGACCACGCCGGGAATCGTCGGCGCGGGCGGCGCCGGATCGGGGGTGGCCAGGAAGAGGCCCGCCGCGAGCCACAGGACGATGCCGGCCGCCACGGCGGATCCGAAGCCGGTCAGCACCCACCGGTTGCGCTGCCGGCGCATGCCCTCGTGCGTCGCGCGTACGAGGGCACGGTCGAAAAAGCCCGCGGAGGGTTCGGCCATCGGGTAATCCCTCAGCAGCTCGAGGATCTCCTGATCCTGCTGATTTGTCTCATGTTCCTGCATGTTTTCGTCCTTCCTGGTTCCTTAAACGAGCGTCGTCACCAAAAGGTTCCGCTGGCGCTGAGTATTTCTCGGAGCCGCGCCCGGGCCCGATGCAGGCGGGATTTCACGGTTCCCACGGGCGTATCCATAAGCGTATGAATTTCTTCGAGTTTGTAGCCTTCCGTATCGTGTAGCAGGACCACGATACGGTGTTCGTCGCTCAGCTGGGCCAGGGCCAGGTCGAGCTGGTGCAGTTTTTCGAGGCGCTCGTGGTCGCGGACCGGGTCCTCGCCGCCCGCCAGGCCCTCGAGGCCCCCGGAGGGCAGGAATCCCTCCTCGACCGTGTGCAGCCGGCGGCGCCTGAACCGCCGCTGCTCGTCGATGAACAGGTGGTACATAACCCGCGCCAGCCAGGAGCCCGGCGCGTCGATCTCGACGAGGTCGTCGAGCTTGCCGTAGGCCTTGATGAGCAGTTCCTGGAGCAGGTCTTCGGCTTCCGGCCTGCTGCCGGTCAACCGGAATGCGAGGCGGAACAGCCGGTCCAGGTGCGGCCGGACGAGCTTCTCGAAGTTTGCCTGGTGCGATTCGCGGCTCATGCTCTGTCCAGTCTAGTACGGGCGGGCCGTCGACATCATGCACGCGGTTGGCATTTTTTCGCGGTGCGGGATCAGATTTCGAACTGGACGAGGAAGTAGTGATCGACCAGCAGCGCGGCGAACAGGAACCCGAGGTAGGTAATCGAGTACTTGAAGGTCTTCATCGGCAACTCGTGGTCACCCGGGTCGCGCATTATGCGGATGGCGTAGTAGAGGAAGATCGCGTCGAGAACGAGTGCTGCCGCGAGGTACAGAAGGCCGCTCATCCCGATCAGGTACGGCAGGATCGTGACCAGCACGAGCAGGATCGTATACAACAGGATGTTGAGCCGCGTGAACGCTTCGCCGTGCGTGACGGGAAGCATCGGGATGTCGACCCTGGCGTACTCCTCCTTGCGAGCGATCGCGAGCGCCCAGAAGTGCGGCGGCGTCCACGCGAAGATGATCAGGAACAGCAGCAGCGGGGCGGCGCTGACCTCGTTGGTGACGGCAGTCCAGCCGAGGACCGGCGGTGCCGCGCCGGCCGCGCCGCCGATAACGATGTTCTGCGGCGTCGCGCGTTTCAGCCATACCGTGTAGACGACCGCGTAGCCGATCAGCGAGATGAAGGTCAGCACCGCGGTCAGTGGGTTGACGAGGAAGGCCAGGATGAGCATCGAGACGATGCACAAGACCGTGGCGAACGTGAGTGCCGACCGCTCGGTGAGCTTGCCCTGCGGCAACGGACGGCCCCGGGTCCGCATCATCTGGATGTCGATGCGCGCGTCCAGCACGTGGTTGTAAACCGCTGCCGACGACGACGCGAGACCGATGCCGAGCGTGCCGAAGATGAGCGGCAAGGCGCCGGGCCAGCCCGGTACGGACAGGAACATGCCGACCACGGCCGTGAACACGATCAGCATGACGACGCGTGGCTTCGTCAACTCGTAGTAGTCACGCCAGTCGGTATAGGTCTCTACCGTCGTGTTCACCGCGCTCCCCATCAGCCGATCCGTGACAGTTCCAGCAGATGCTTGATGTCTTCGACCATTGCGCTGGGGTCGATGTCCGGAGGAAAGTACATGACGAGGTTTCCGAGGGGATCGACCAGGTAGTACCCGCCGGCGTCGAGGTCGTCGGGCCGTTGCCGCTGCAGCAGGTCCGCGAGAGCGCGATCCTGCAGCGTCACCAGGCCAGTGTGTTCTTCAGTGAGCAAGACTGTATCGGGCGCGCTGTCACCGTGCAAGAAGACCCGCACGAGCCGGTCCATTTCCCTGCCGAGCATGCGCCGCGACTGCCGCAGCGTGTACAGCGAGAACTCGCAGTCCTCGTCGCACTCGCCGAGGTTGGCATGCAGCAGCACCCAGTTGCCGTCATTGCTGGCGTGCAGCGGCGACCCGGGTACGGCCTCGGGCAGGTTCACGATCGGCTGCAGCAGTGCGCCATGGTTAGTGCGGGCCTCGGGCGTCAGGCCGGGCTCCGCGAAGTAGAGCCACGCGGCAAGCGCCAGCGGGCCGAGAAATACGGCGGCAATCAGCAACAGCTGTAGCCGCCCCTTGCCTTTCCTGGTTTCAGTCATCATGTGAATCGCTTCTTGCGGTAGTTCCAGATCAGCAGCGCCGAAAGGACGACACCCATGGCGAACCACTGCAGCGCGTAGCCGAAGTGTTTGCCCGGGCCGAACCCCGAGGGCGCCCACTCGCGATGAAGCCCGTGCGCCTCCCCGGCGTCCAGCAGCAGCGCGAACGGCTGCACCTCGCGGCCGAGCTCGGCCGCAACCTCGTCGAATGACGGGTACACCGCGAACTTCGGCCAGGCAGGGCCGGGCACGAACGCATCGCCCATCTTCATGGCGGCCCGCGGCAGCCAACCGACTCGTCCCCGGACCGTGACGCGGGTATCCGGCACGGCGAGCGCGGCGGGATCGACGCTGTCGCCGTGCTTCTCGACCCAGCCGCGGTTGACGAGCAGCACGGGCTCGCCCGGCAGGCCGAGCAGGGGCGTGATCACGTAGTAGCCGTAACGGCTGTTGACGATGATGTTCTCCAGCAGCACCTGGTGCTCGGGATCGTAATGACCCGTCGCCCTAATGCGCTGGTATGGGCGCACGCTCATGCCGTCGTGCCACGCCGAAAAACCGGTATCGTCCTCGAACAACTGCTGCTCGGCGCGCTTGTCGAGTCCGCGGCTGATCTGCCAGGCCCCGAGGCCGGCAAACAGCGCAACGAGGGTCCAGCCGACAGCGAACGGCAGCCAGGCGGGCAGCGTGTTTGCTCGATTCGTGTTCACGTTATACTGACGCCATGAAATACGTTGTCTACATCCTGTTAGCCGCGATCGTGATCAGCCTGGGTACGGGCCTGTTCTACCTGCGCGGCGAAAACGCCGATTCGCCCAAGATGCTGCGTGCGTTGCAGGTCCGGGTCGCGTTGTCGCTGGTCCTGATCGTCGTGCTCGTCGCCGCCTACTTCTTCGGCTGGATCAATCCGCCGACCCGCTGACGAAAACGGGCGCCGCAGCGCCCATCCCGAATCAAGGCCCCGAAATCCGGAAAATCCGGTGCCAAAATACGGTGCCAGTCACCTTATTTCCCCGAAATAAGGTGACTGGCACCGTATTTTCCTCATTTCGGGGAAATAGGGTGACTGGCACCGTATTTTCGGTGTTTTCCGGATTTCGGGGTGGGCCTACATCCAGTACACGAAGACGTACAGGCCGATCCAGACTACGTCGACGAAGTGCCAGTACCAGGCCACGGCTTCGAAGGCGAAGTGGTTGTCCGGGGTAAAGTGCCCCTTGAGCACCCGGAAGAAGATCGTCGTCAGCATGATGGCGCCGATCGTCACGTGCATGCCGTGGAAGCCAGTCAGCATGAAGAAGGTCGAGCCGTAGATGCCCGACGTCAGCTTCAGGTTCATCTCCTGGTAGGCGTGGATGTACTCGACGCCCTGCAGGTAGACGAAGATGTAGCCGAGGATGAACGTCGCGGCCAGGCCCAACTTCAGCTGCGTGCGCTTGTTCGCGATCAGCGCGTGGTGCGCGATGGTCACCGTAATCGACGACGTCAGCAGCAGCGCCGTGTTGATCAGCGGCAGGCCGAACGGCGGCATTGCCTCGTACTCACCACCGATATTTCCCGGGCCGTTGGTCGGCCACGTGCTCTCGTAGCCTTCCCACAGCAGCAGGTTCGTGAAGAAGTTGTTGCTGTCGCCGCCCAGCCACGGAATGGACATGTTGCGTGCGTAGAACAGGGCGCCGAAGAAGGCCGCGAAGAACATCACCTCGGAAAAGATGAACCAGAACATTCCCTGCCGGAACGACTTGTCGACCTGCTCGTTGTAAAGCCCGCGACGGCTCTCGGCGATGACCTCGGCGAACCAGCCCGTGACCATGAACACGATGACGGCCACGCCGGTCAGCATTACGTAGAAACCGGAGTCCGCGCCATTGAGCCAGCTCGATACGCCGACCATCATGAACAGGAGGCCGACGGAGCCGACAATCGGCCAGTGGCTGCCGTGCGGGACGTAATAGTGTTCGTCAGTGTGAGTCGTCATGGTTTGCGGTTCTCTGGTTTTCTGCTTTGTCAGTTGGTCGACGCCAGGCTCGCGGTATCGAAGAAAGTGTACTGCAGGGTAATGGTGTCGACATAGTCGGGAAGATCGGGGTCCACGATGAACTGCAGCGGCATGGCCTTCTCTTCATGGGCCGCGAACTGCTGGCTGTTGAAGCAAAAGCACTCGATCTTCACGAAGTGCTCGGCCGCTGCGCCCGGTGCGACGCTCGGCACCGCCTGTGCGACCTTGTCCGACCCGGTCAGGTTCTTCGCCGTGAACGTTGCGAAGTACATCTTGCCCGGGTGCACGGTCATGCTGTCGGCGTCAGCCGCGAACTCGAACGGGGCGTAGGCGTTCACGGTCGTCATGAACTCGACGCGGATCTCGCGGCCGAGGTCGGGCGCCTCCTCGACCACTACGGCCGCGGTGTTGGTGCGTCCGCCGAAGCCCGTGATCTCGCAGAACACGTCATACAGCGGCACCAGCGCAAAACCGAAGCCGAACATCGCGACCGCGAGGATCAGCAAGTGGCCCGTCAGCGAGCGATTTTCCCGTTGCTGCGCGCTCATCTCAGGACCGCAGGACCCCGACGAGGATGAAGCCGACATAGAACGCGAGCGCAACGCCCGCCACGATCAGTGTCGTGCGGCGGATGTTCTTTTTCCGCGCCTGCTCGTCCATGCCTATTCGAACGCCTCGTCGCTGATCCGCGCCGTGGGCGGCGTCGTGAACGTATGCCACGGTGCCGGCGACGGTACCGTCCACTCGAGGCCATGAGCGCCCTCCCACACCCGGTCGTCCGCCTTGGCGCCTTTCTTCGCCGTCAGCAGGACGAGCACGAAGATCAGCTGCGAGAGGCCGAAGCCGAACGCACCGATACTCGCTATCGTGTTGAAGTCCGTGAACTGCGTCGAGTAGTCCGGGATGCGCCGCGGCATGCCGGCCAGCCCCAAAAAGTGCATCGGGAAGAACGTGACGTTCACGAAAATGGTCGACAGCCAGAAGTGCAGCTTGCCGAGGGACTCATTGTAGTAGTAGCCCGTCCATTTAGGCAGCCAGTAGTAGGCGCCCGCCATGATCGCGAAGATCGAACCCGGCACGAGGACGTAGTGGAAGTGCGCCACGACGAAGTAGGTGTCGTGGTACTGGACGTCGGCAGGCTGGATCGCAAGCATCAGGCCGGAGAAGCCGCCGATGGTGAACAGGAACACGAAGGCCAGCGAGAACAGCATCGGCGTCTCGAAGGTCATCGAGCCGCGCCACATCGTCGCAACCCAGTTGAAGATCTTCACACCCGTCGGCACGGCGATCAGCATCGTCGCGAACATGAAGAACAGCTGGCCCGTCAGCGGCATGCCCACGGTGAACATGTGGTGCGCCCAGACGATGAACGACAGGAACGCGATACAGCTTGCCGCGTAGACCATCGAGTCGTGGCCGAACAGCTTCTTGCGCGAGAACGTCGGGATGATCTCCGAGACCACGCCGAACGCCGGCAGGATCATGATGTAGACCTCGGGGTGCCCGAAGAACCAGAAGATGTGCTGGAACATCACGGGGTCACCGCCGCCGGCCGCGAGGAAGAAGCTCGTGCCGAAGAACTGGTCGGTAAGCAGCATCGTCACCGCGCCGGCGAGGACCGGCATTACGGCGATCAGCAGGTAGGCCGTGATCAGCCAGGTCCAGACGAACATCGGCATCTTGAGGAGCGTCATGTCCGGCGCCCGCATGTTGATGATCGTCACGATGACGTTGATGGCACCCATGATCGAGCTCAGGCCCATCAGGTGGACCGAGAAGATCAGGAACGGGAACGCGTCACCGGTCTGCAGGATCAGTGGCGGATACATGGTCCAGCCACCGGCCGGCGCGCCACCCGGCATGAACAGTGTCGAGAGCAGGATGCCGAACGCAATCGGCAGGATCCAGAACGACCAGTTGTTCATGCGCGGCAGCGCCATGTCGGGGGCGCCGATCTGCAACGGGATCATCCAGTTGGCGAGGCCGACGAAGGCCGGCATGACGGCGCCGAACACCATGATCAGGGCGTGCATGGTCGTCATCTGGTTGAAGAACTCGGGGTGCACGAACTGCAGTCCCGGCACGGCGAGCTCGGAACGAATGACCATCGCCATCGCCCCGCCGATGAAAAACATCGTGAGGCTGAAGATAAGGTACATCGTGCCGATGTCCTTGTGGTTGGTCGAGAACAGCCAGCGCTTGATGCCCTTGTCCGGGCCGTGGTCCTCGTGCTCGGCGGCGTGAATGTCCGCTGCAGTAGTCGCCATATTCGTTTACTCCTTAATCTGCGCTGGCGAGCTTCGCGTCGCCGTCCTTGTGGGTCTCGACCCAGGCCTGGAAGGCCTCGGGCTCGACGACCTCGACAACAATGGGCATGTAGCCGTGGTCCTTGCCGCACAACTCGGCGCACTGGCCGCGGTAGGTACCGGCTTCGGTCGCCTTGAACCAGGTTTCGTTGACGATTCCGGGCACGGCATCTTTCTTGATGGCCAGGTCAGGCACCCACCAGGAATGAATCACGTCGTTCGACGTCAGCAACACGCGGACCTTGGCGTTCTTCGGCACCACGAGCGGGCGATCGACGTCGAGCAGATAGTTGTCGACGCTCGTCACGTCGACGCCCGCGTCGAGCCGCCGTGCTTCGAGGCTCGGACGAGCAAGGCTCGAGTAGAAGTCGATGCCCTGGTCCTGGTACTTGTAATGCCATTTCCACTGGTACCCGGTAATCACGATCGACAGGTCCGGGTCGCGCGTGTCCTCTGCCTTGATCATCGTCTCCGCAGCCGGCACCGCCATCAGCAGCAGGATGACGACCGGGATGGCGGTCCACGCCACCTCGGCAACCGTGCTGTGGGAGAACGAGGCAGGCTTGGCACCTTTCGACTTGCGATGCTTCACGAGCGAAATGATCATGACGCCGAACACGACCACGCCGATGGCGACGCACCACCAGAAGACCATCATGTGAAGATCGTAGGTCTCTTTCGAAAGCTCGGTGACGCCCTTGGGCATGTTCACTTCCCAGTCGGCGCTTGCCGTGTTCGCCAGCACGAGACCAAGCAGGCTCAGAAACGATTGTCGTATCATTAGTTGTCCACCCTGCAACCGCCCGAGCGATCGCACTCATCGTAATTTCCGGATGTGACGAATACTGGATCTGCCAGTGAGCGCTGGCCCGGTGAACCCGGGAATTCGTCGATTGGCCGGTTTGACCTTGCAGATGGTCAAAAAAGCGTCCGCAGTGTACTCAATCGGGCCTGTTCATGCAATCCTCCTAATGCAGCGGGCGATGTTATTAATTGTTGATTTACAAGAGCTTACCGGCGCGTCCGAATCTGGCTCGCGGGCACGCGAAATTCGGCCGGATCCCCGGCAGGTCCGGCGCCCCAGCAGTGGCCGTAGACCAGCTCGAGCTCGAGCCGGATCGGCCCACCGGGATCGCGCCGCGTCAGCGCCCCGGTCATCGACTCGAAACGGCGCCTGCCGACGAGTCCCCGGCCGCGGTCGGCGAGGCTGTTGCGCGCCCCGGCCAGCGTCAGGTCGCGAAACAACCTGTCGGTATTCTCGTAACTCACGGTGAGCCGGTCGACGTCCAGGACCGGGTCGCGCAGCCCGGCCCGGACCAGGCCGTCGCCGATCTCGTGCATGTCGGCGAAGGGGTGCACGTGCGCGGCCGCATCGACCTCGGCCCAGGCGGCGGCCAGCTGCCGCAGGCTGTCGGGGCCGAGGGTGGCGAACGCGAAGACGCCGCCCTTGCCGAGCACCCGCGCAACCTCCGCGAAGACGCCGGCGGGATCCGGAATCCAGGGCAGAAGCTGGTTGGCGACGACGAGGCCGAAGCTGCCCCCGGCGAACGGCAGCCGGCTGGCGTCCGCCTGCACGCACGACGCTTTCGAGAACCAGGATCGAGGGCGGCGCGCGTGCACCAGCATCGGGTGGCTGAGGTCGAGCGAGACGAGGTGCGCGCGGCGGAAGCGCTGCCGCAGGAGGCGTCCGGTCGCCCCCGTGGCGGCGCCGAGATCGAGGACGGTCCGTGCGTCGATGCGCAGTGGCCGCAGGCGCTCGATCAGGCCTTCCCGCGTAACCGCGTGCACGAAGTCCGCCTCGTCGAAACGCGCCGCCGCCCGGTCGAAGCGCCGCCGTATGTCACGCTGGACGAGCATGCGCGAACCCTAGCACGCTTTCCCGGCAAAACACGGGGAAACGCCGCTGGCCGCGCGCCGCGCGCGCAGCGACGATCGGGGCATGGATTTGCGCGCCGCGTTCCGCGTCGCAGAGGCGGCCGTCCTGCCGCTGCGTTGTGCTTTCTGCGGGACGCGAACGCGCGCCCGGGAAGGCGTTATCTGCGCGGGCTGTTACGACGACCTGCCGTGGGGCCGGCCGGCGCCCGCGCCGCCGCATTCGCCGCTCGAATGCGAACTCGCGCCGCTGGCGTACGCGTTCCCGGTCGATGCCGCGATCAAGGCGCTCAAGTTCCGGCGGCGGCTGTTCTACGGGCCGGCGCTGGCGCAGCTGCTGCAGGAGGCGTGCACCGAGCTGCCGGCCGGCATCGACGCCGTCCAGCCCGTGCCGCTGCACTGGCGGCGCCAGTGGCGGCGCGGTTTCAACCAGGCGCTCGAGATCGCGAAGCCGCTTGCGCGGCATCTCGGGCTGCCCGTCATTCACAACGTGGTGCGCTGCCGGGCGACCCGGCCGCAGGCGGGCCTGACCGCGCGCGCCCGCGCCGGCAACCTGCGGGGCGCGTTCAGGGTGCGCGGCACGCTCCGGCACGAGCATGTGCTGGTCATCGATGACGTGATGACGACGGGCGCGACGATGCGCCACGTTGCCGGTGCCCTGGTGAGCGCCGGGGCCGCTCGGGTCAGCGGCCTGGCCGTCGCCCGTGCATGAGCGGCGCCGCCTTGATTTAGGTCATTGCTACCGGGCCGCGGGAGCGAGACGATGGCGACCATCAGTCACACTGCCTGGTACACGCAATGACCCGGGACCACGCGATTCTCATGCTGCCGGCCGCGTTCGCCGCCGCCGGTGCGCTGTGTGCGCCGCCGTCCGCCCGGGCCGAGGAGCCCGCCGGGCAGACCGTCGAACAGATCACGGTCGTGGCGCACAAGGACCGGCGCTCGGTCCGGGACATCGCGGCCCACGTAACGGCCCTGTCCCGCGCCGATCTCAAGGACCAGCTCGCGACCTCGATTACCGACGTGTTTCGCTACACGCCCGGCATCGACTACGAGGCGGCGGGCCTGCGCTTCGGTACCGAGGGGATCAACATTCGCGGCATCGGCGGCAATCGCGTCGCCACGCTCGTCGACGGCGTGCCCCTGTCCGACCAGTTCGACATCGGCAGTTTCTCCAACGCGACGCGGGATTTCATCGACGCCGGCCTGATCGGCGACATCGAGGTCCTGCACGGCCCGGCCTCGGCGCTCTACGGCAGTGCCGCGATCGGTGGCGTCGTGGCCGTGCGCACGCCGGATCCGGCCGAGCTTGGCGGCGGCGACGCCCTGCTGACATGGCGCGGCAGCGACGCGGGCCTGCACGGCCAGTCGATGATCGGCCTCGGCGACCGCGAGTTCGGTTTGTTGCTGGGCGCCAGCTGGCGCAGCGCGGAGCAGCCGGACGCCGCCGCCGCGGAGGCCGCCCTGGACCGCCGCGATTCGCGCCGCCGCACGGCACTCGCCAAGATCGTGGCAGAGGGCCGGCATGGCGGCACCTGGCGGGCATCGGTGATCAGCCAGGATGCCCGCACGCTGTCGGACATCCGGTCCCTGCTCGGCACGGGACGCTACGTTGCGACCACGGCGCTCGAGGGCGACGACCGCGCCCGCATGGACCTGTTCCAGGTGGCGTGGGATTTCGGGAAGCCGGGCGGTCTCTACGACCGGGCGGTCGCGCGGGCCTTTTACCGCCGTACCGAGATCGAGCAGCTGACGCTCGACGAACGTGCGGCGGCCGCCACGCCGGTGAGCATCGATCGGCGGTTCTCGTTCGATCACGATACGCACGGGGCCGAACTCATCGTCCACAAGCGCATCGCGGGACCGCGCGTTACCCACCGTCTCGGCCTGGGTGTCGAGTACCGCGATCATCGGACCGAGGAATTTCGCGATGGGCTGCAGACCACGCTGGCCGACGGCGCCGAGACGCGTACCCTGCTCGGCGAGACCTTTCCGCTGCGCGACTTCCCGATCAGCAACACCACGGAAACCGGCGCCTTCTTCGAGGACTCCATGGCGTTCGGCAACTGGATCGCGATTGCGGCCGTCCGGTTCGATCGATTCGAACTCGACCCGCGCCTCGATTCGATGTATGCCGACGACAACCCGTTCACGGAACCGGTCTCGCTCGACGAATCCGATGTGTCGCCGAAGCTCGGCCTGATCTTCCAGGCCAGCCCGTCGCTCGACATTTACGCGCAGTATGCGCACGGCTTCCGGGCGCCGCCTTATTCCGATGCCAACATCGGGCTCGACATTCCGCTGTTTAACATTCGTGCCGTTCCCAACCCGGACCTGCGGTCCGAATCGTCCGACGGGATCGAGCTCGGGTTGCGCCTGGTCGGCGAAGACGTCAACGCCCGCCTGGCGATATTCCGCACCCGCTACGAGGACTTCATCGAGACCAAGGTGCGGCTCGGAATCGACCCGGTGTCGGGCCGCATGCTGTTCCAGTCGCGCAACCTGCGCGAAGCGACGATCGCGGGCGTGGAGGCCGTCCTGGCGTGGCGCTGGGGTGGCCCGCGGCGTCCGCTGAGCCTCGACGCCGCCGCCTACTATGCAAAGGGCGAAAACGCCGAGAGCGGCGCGCCGCTCAACTCGGTCGGGCCGGCACAGGCGATTCTCGGTCTTGCGTGGCACGCGGCGGACGAGCGCAGGCAGGTGCGCCTCAAGGGCACCCTGACCACCGCGTGGTCGAAGCGCGACGAATCGGCCGGCGAGCTGTTCAAGCCGCCGGGCTACGCCGTCATCGATCTCTATTTCCTGCAGCGGCTCGGCGACAACATGGTCGTTCGAGCCGGCCTGCACAACCTGGCCGATCGCACCTACTGGCACTGGGCCGATGTGCGCGGCCTGTCATCGGGCGACCCGATGCTGCCGTACCTGGCACGGGCCGGGCGCAGCGCGTCGCTGAGTATCAATTTCAACTGGTGATTTACGACATGGGAGTAAATGCAATGAGTATCCGCGAATCACGTCTGTGGCTGGCGCTGCCGCTGGCTGTGCTGCTGGTTCTTGCCTGGGGGCAGGATGGGCCGAGCGCCGCCGAAGGCAGCGAGACGGCGGTGCACGACGCCGAGGTGGCGGCGGCATCCACCGCCGAGTTGATGGCGCGGGGCCAGGCCGTCTACAACGCCAACTGCGCCGCCTGCCACCAGCCGAACGGCACGGGCCTCAAGGGCGCGTTTCCGCCGCTCGCCGGGTCGGACTACCTGCGCGGTGACCGGCGCAAAGTCATCGGCGCGGCGCTGTTCGGGCTGTCGGGGCCCATCACGGTCAACGGCATGGAGTACAACGGGGTCATGCCGAGCCTCGGCCACCTGCCGGACGAAGACCTCGCGGCCGCTCTCAGCTACGTTTTCGGATCGTGGGGTAACAACCTCGCGGCCGTCGGCGTCGACGAGGTCGCCGCCGTGCGGCGCGAACTCGGCGCCGAAGACCGTGCGGCGGGCGAGCGCCACGTCGGCACGACCGAGGGTGAGCTGAAGTACGAGGGCGCGCCGGTCGCCATGACGGCCGAGGGTGCTCGCCAGGTGATGGACGTTGCCGGTCCCGTTCTCAGCGAGGCCGAGTTCAAGGTGGCGACGAAGGTGTACTTCGAGCGCTGCGCCGGCTGTCACGGGGTCCTGCGCAAGGGCGCCACGGGCAAACCGCTGACACCGGACATCACCCGGGAGAAAGGCACCGACTACCTGAAGGCGCTGATCAATTACGGCTCGCCCGCCGGCATGCCCAACTGGGGCAGCTCGGGCGAAATGACGGCCGCGGAAATCGACATCATGGCGCGCTTCCTGCAGCAGGAGCCGCCCGCGCCGCCGGAATTCGGCATGGACGACATGCGGGCCACGTGGAAGATCCTGGTCCCGCCCGCGGAGCGCCCGACGAAGCCCCAGCACGACCGCGATATCGAGAACTTCTTCTCGGTCACGCTGCGGGATGCCGGCAAGGTCGCCATCATCGACGGCGACACCAAGGAGATCTTCACGATCATCGATACCGGCTACGCCGTGCACATTTCGCGCGTGTCCGCATCGGGACGCTACGTGTTCACGATCGGCCGCGATGCGCTGATCAACATGGTCGACCTGTACATGGATCCGCCGGCGACGGTCGCGCAGATCAAGGTCGGCCTCGAAGCGCGCTCGGTCGAGACCTCGAAGTACAAGGGCTATGAAGACAAGTACGCGATCGCGGGCAGTTACTGGCCGCCGCAATTCGTCATCATGGACGGCGACACGCTCGAACCGCTGAAGATCGTGTCCACGCGGGGCATGACCGTCGATACCCAGGAATATCACCCGGAACCGCGCGTCGCAGCGATCGTGGCGTCACACGAGCATCCGGACTTCATCGTCAACGTCAAGGAAACGGGCCATATCCTGCTGGTCGACTACAGCAACATCGACTCGCTGTCGGTGACCGATATCGGCGCCGCGAGATTCCTGCATGACGGCGGCTGGGACCGCACGAAGCGCTACTTCCTGACGGCGGCGAACCAGTCGGACAGGATCGCTGTCGTCGATTCGAAGGAGCGCCGGCTGGTCGCGCTGCCCGAAGTAACGCGGACACCGCACCCGGGCCGCGGCGCCAACCTCGACGACCCCGAACACGGACCCGTCTGGGTAACGAGCGCGCTGGGCAACGCCAACGTGACGTTCCTCGGCACGGACCCGGGTGGCCATCCGGACTCCGCCTGGAAGACGGTGCGCATTCTCGAAGGGATGGGCGGTGGCTCGCTCTTCGTCAAGTCGCACCCGAACTCCGGCAACCTCTGGGTCGACGCACCGCTCAACCCCGAGGAGTCGATCAGCCAGTCGGTTGCCGTGTTCGACATCGCGAATCTCGATGCCGGGTTCGAAACCCTGCCGATCGGCGAGTGGGCGGATCTCGGCGAAGGACCGAAGCGCATCGTCCAGCCGGAATACAACAAGGCGGGCGACGAGGTCTGGTTCTCGGTCTGGAGCGGCAAGGAGCAGGAGTCGGCAATCGTCGTCGTGGATGACAAGACGCGCCAGCTCAAGACCGTCATCAAGGGCCCCGAACTGGTCACGCCGACGGGCAAGTTCAACATCTACAACACCCTGCACGACGTCTACTGACACAACACCGGGGGCGGTGCCGCGCTGCGGCATCGCCTTCCCGGCAGGCCCGGGACTCAGTCGTAGGGGCGCAGCCGCGCGAGGCTGTGCACGAATATCAGCCGGTCGTCGACCGTGATGATGCCGTCGTCGGCCATTACGCGCAGCAGGCGGGAGAGCGTTTCCGGCGTGATCGACAGGCGCGAGGCAATGATGTGCCGCGGCAGGTCCAGGCGCACGGTCGCCTCATCGTCATCGACGTCGACGATGTGGTCGATCAGGTAACTGGACAGGCGGCTCCGCGCATTCTGGATCGTCAGCCGTTCGATCTCGTGGACCCGCTCATGCAGGTGGCGACACACGTCGCCGAGCAGGCGCAGGCATGCATCCGCGTCGTTGCGCAGCAGGGCCCGGTAGCTGTCGTTCGGGATGGAATAGACGACGCTGTCGACCAGCGCCTCCGCGGACACCGGGTACTTGCTGTCGCGCATGAAGATGATCGCTTCGGCGAACGTGCGCCCGGGGCCGACAACCTCGATGATCTTTTTCTGGCCGTCGGGCGACAACAGGTTCAGCTCGATGTGCCCGGACTC
This sequence comes from Woeseiaceae bacterium, assembly GCA_041553075.1. Taxonomy (GTDB): domain Bacteria; phylum Pseudomonadota; class Gammaproteobacteria; order Steroidobacterales; family Woeseiaceae; genus UBA1847. The sequence goes on from JBFEJR010000008.1 coordinate 80,452, forward strand.
GACGTAGTAAAAACACGCGGCGGTGTCGCCGCGGTGAAACAGCACCTCGCCCTTCTCGACGGCCTCGACCGCGATCTCGGCGACGAGCGCGTCGAACACGGCATCCTCGAGACCCGAGAACAGGTAGTGGCTTCGCACCACCGCGTATTGCGGCGAATCTTTCTCCATGGAGGGGAAGCTTAGCACCTGGGAAGAGCGTTCGATCATGGCAGGCAGTCTGGCCGGCTGCCGGGAAAACCGCATTGACCTGGATCAACCGGCCGGATGGAAGGTGTAGTGCAGGACGATGCCGATGAAAATCACCATGCCGATGTAGTGATTCCTGATAAACGCCGCGAAGCAGCCGGCGGGATTGCGATCGCGCGCCAGCCAGAGGTGCCAGGCCATCAGCGCCGCGGCAAGGGCAACCGAGGCGTAGTACCAGGCGCTGAGGCCGGCGCGATAGCCGATCAGCAGCAGTGCGAGCAGCATGAGTCCCTGCAGGCCGGCGATGACGAACAGGTCGACTTCGCCGAACAGGATGGCGGTCGACTTGATGCCGATCTTGCGGTCGTCTTCGCGGTCCACCATGGCGTAGAACGTGTCGTAGATCACGGCCCAGACCAGCGCCGTGCCGAACACGAGCCACGCGAGCTCCGGGGTCTCGCCCGTCTGCGCCGCAAACGCCATCGGCACCGCCCAGCCGAACGCCGCGCCGAGAATGAACTGCGGGATCGACACCCAGCGTTTTACGAACGGGTAGGCGAACGTCAGGAACCCGCCGATGATCGCGAGCAGCTGGGCCGGCTTGTTGAGCATCGTTGCGAGGCCGACGGCGATGAGCGCCAGCGCGACGAACAGGAGCAGTGCTTCGAACGGCGCAACGGCACCCGACGCCAGGGGGCGGGACCGCGTGCGCTCGACATAGGGGTCGATCTTGCGGTCGACGAAGTCGTTCAGCACACAGCCGGCCGAGCGCATGACGAACACGCCGGCCATGAAGATCAGGAACAGGCCCTGGTCGGGCGTGCCTTCTCCCGCGAGCCACAGTGCCCACAGTGTCGGCCACATCAGCAGCCAGATGCCGACCGGTTTGTCGACGCGCATGAGCTTGCCGTAGTTGCGCACCTGGGACACGATCTCGGGGGCGAACAGGGTGAAGGCAGAGGTCTTCATGGGCGCGATTCTACACTTTGCCGTAGCGACCGGCATCGCCGAGCCAGCGCCGCACCAGAGCCGCCGCCTGCGCGGGTGCGGTGCGGCGGATGTCTTCCGCGACGCGCTGTACCTGCGGCATCAGCTCGGCGTCGCGCACGAGGTTCGCGACGCGGTAGTCGGGCATGCCGGTCTGCCGCGTGCCGAGCAGCTCGCCGGGTCCGCGCAGTTCGAGGTCGCGCTGTGCGACCAGGAAGCCGTCGTTGGTGTTGCGCAGCACGGCAAGCCGTTCCCTGGCGATGCGCCCGAGCGGGCTCCTGTACAGCAGCACGCAGTGGCTCTGCGCGGAGCCGCGCCCGACGCGACCGCGTAGCTGGTGCAGCTGCGACAGGCCCATGCGCTCCGAATTTTCAATGATCATCAGGCTCGCATTGGGCACGTCCACGCCGACCTCGATGACGGTCGTCGCAACGAGCACCTGGATCAGGCCTTCCTTGAACGCCCGCATGCCCTGGTCTTTTTCCGCGGGTCGCATGCGGCCATGAACGAGGCCGACGCGCAGTTCGGGCAGGGCCTCGGTGAGCATCGCGTAGCTCTTCTCGGCAGCCTGGTAGTCGAGTACCTCCGATTCCTCGATGAGCGGGCACACCCAGTAAGCCTGCTGCCCGGCGGCGACGGCGGCGCGGACCCGCTCGACGATCTCACCGCGGCGCGTGTCGGGAACCGCGATCGTCGTCACGGGCTGTCGGCCGGGCGGCAGTTCGTCGATCACCGAGGTGTCGAGGTCGGCATACGCAGCCATCGCCAGCGTGCGGGGAATCGGCGTCGCCGTCATCACGAGCTGGTGCGGGTGGCCCTGCGTGCCGACGCCCTTGTCGCGCAGCGCCATGCGCTGGTGCACGCCGAAGCGGTGCTGCTCGTCGATCACGACGAGGGCCAGCCGGCGGAACTCGACACCTTCCTGGAACAGGGCATGCGTGCCGACCACCAGGGCGGCGCTGCCGTCGGCAATGGCCTCGAGCGTCTGGCGCCGGGCCGCGGCTTTCTGGCTGCCGCTGAGCCAGGCCGGCTCGACGCCGAGCGGCCGGAACCAGTCGGAGAAGTTGCGCCAGTGCTGCTCGGCCAGGATTTCGGTTGGTGCCATGATGGCGACCTGCACACCGCAGGCGATGGCCTTGAGGCAGGCGATGGCCGCGACGATGGTTTTGCCCGAACCGACGTCGCCCTGGACCAGCCGCATCATCGGGTGCGGCACGGCCAGGTCGGCGAGGATCTCCGCGACGACCCGCGCCTGCGCCCCGGTCAGCGCGAACGGCAATCCCGCGACGAACGCGTCGACCCGTCCCTGGCCGCCGGTCAGCGCCGGCGCCGGTTCGGTCCGGGCCAGCGCGCGCAGGTTCCTGAGACTCAGGTAGTGCGCCAGCAGCTCTTCGAACGCGAGGCGCTGCTGGCACGGGTGCCGGCCCTCCTGCAGCTGCGCGACATCGGCATCGGCGGGCGGGCGGTGCAGGTAACGAATCGCCTCAGCCAGCGACGGCATGCCGAGCCTGCCGGTGATGGCGGCGGGCAGCAGCTCGGCGGGCGGCGCCTGCTCCATGACGCGCAGCGCCTGGTCGGTGAGGTTGCGCAGCCGGCCCTGCTGGACGCCCTCGGTCGCCGGGTAGATCGGCGTCAGCGCATCACTCATCGCCGTATCCTGGTCCGGCCGCAACAGGCGATACTCCGGGTGAATCATTTCGAGCCCCGCCGGGCCACGGCGCACCTCGCCGAAACAGCTGACGTGGATGCCCTGCCGAAACTGCGCCTGCTGCTGGCGCGAAAAATGGAAGAAGCGCAGCGTTAGCTGGCCGCTGCCGTCACTGATGCGTACGAGCAGGTTGCGGCGGCCGCGATAGGCCACCTCCGACAACAGCACCTCGCCCGTAACGAGACAGCGGGTGCCCGCTGCCAGCGCGCCCAGGCGCACGAGCTGGGTGCGGTCCTCGTAGCGCAGCGGCAGCAGGAACAGGAGGTCCTCGACCGCGTGCAGGCCGAGCTTCCCGAGCTTCGCGGCCAGTGCCGGGCCGACGCCCTTGAGGTCTGTGAGGGGTTTCGCGCGCAAGGCGCGCTCCTACAACGCGAGAATCAGGTCGGCCTCTACGTCCACGCCTTTCGGCAGCGCCGCAACCTGCACCGCGGCGCGCGCCGGGTAGGGTTCGCTGCAGTACTCGGCCATGATCTCGTTGACCGTCGCGAAGTTGTCGAGATCGGTGAGGAAGATCGTCAGCTTGACCGCGTCGTCGAGACCGCCCCCGGCGGCCGCGGCAATGGCCGCGAGATTGTCAAAGACCTGGCGTGCGCGTGCCGCGAAATCGCCGGCCACGATTTCCATGGTGCCGGGGACCAGCGGAATCTGCCCGGAGACGAACACGAGGTCACCGACCCGGACGGCCTGCGAATAAGTGCCGATGGCCGCCGGCGCGGCGTCCGTGTGAATGGTTTCTTTTTGCATGGGCCTGTCCGTTTTGCGCGTTACGCGATCGTGCGTAAGACTTTAATCACATTGGGCATCGCGCGCACGTTGCGCATGATCTTGGCGAGATGGGTGCGGTCGTGCACCCGCAGCAGGAAGGTCAGCACCGAGACACCTTCGTGGCGGGATATGACTTCGACCTGCTCGATGTTCGAGCCGCTGTCGGCGATCGTGGCAGCGACCTCGGCGAGCACGCCGGTCCGGTTCCGTGTTTCGCACTGGATCTGGCAGTTGAAGTCGCGCGCAATGTTCTTCTCCCACGAAACCGTGATCCACTTCTCGGGCTGTTTGCGGAAGTTCGAGAGGTTGCCGCAGGAGTTACGGTGAATGACGACACCGCGCCCGGCCGTTAGGTAGCCCATGACGTCGTCGCCCGGCAGCGGGTAACAACACTTCGCGTAGCTCACTACCATGCCCTCGGTGCCCGCGATCACGAGACTGGCCGCGGTCTCGCCGACCTCCTGCGCGTCGGCGCCGAGCAGCAGGCGCGCAGTGAGCGGGGCCAGGCGTTCGCCGAGGCCCAGCTGCTCGAACAGATGGTCGCTGCTGTCGAGGCCGAGCTCCGCGAGTGCTTCGGCCATCCGCACCTTGCCGATCTTGCGCAGGCTGGAGCCGAGGTCCTTGAGTGACTTGTCGAGCAGTCGCCGGCCGAGATCCACGGATTCCGTGGCCCGCAGGTTCTTCATGTGCTGGCGAATGGCCGTGCGCGCTTTCGCGGTGCGCACGAACGTCAGCCAGTTGGGATTGGGACGAGCGCCGCGGGCGGTAACGATCTCCACGGTCTGGCCGTTCTGTAACGGCGTGCGCAGCGGCACCAGCCGGCGGTCGATCTTGGCCGCAACGGTGCGGTCGCCGACATCGGTGTGCACGGCGTAGGCGAAATCGACCGTGGTCGCGCCTTTGGGCAGCGGCATGATGTCACCCTTGGGCGTGAAGACGTAGATCTTGTCGGGGAACAGGTCGACCCTGACGCTTTCGAGGAATTCCTCCGATGTTCCCGTGCGCTGCAGCTCCGCGAGGTTGGCGAGCCACTCGCGCGCACGCCGCTGCGGCGTACCGTCCGATTTCTCGTCCGCCTTGTAGATCCAGTGAGCCGCGACGCCGGATTCGGCGACGCGGTCCATGTGACGCGTCCGGATCTGCACCTCGAGCGGCAGGCCCTTCGGGCCGAACAGCGTCGTGTGCAGGGACTGGTAGCCGTTGATGCGCGGTATCGCGATGTAATCCTTGAAGCGGCCCGGCATGGGTTTGTAGAGCTGATGCACGAGGCCCAGCGTCTGGTAGCAGGTGGTCACGTCGTCGACGATGATGCGGAAACCGTAGACGTCGACGATGTCGGAGAGCACGCGCTTTTTTTCCGCCATCTTGCGGTAGATGCTGTAAAGGTGTTTTTCGCGGCCGATGATCTCGCCCTCGATGCCCTCCTCTTTCATCGCCTTCGCGAACTGGTCCGAGATGCGCTTGACGATCTGTTTCTGGCTGCCCTTGCTTTTCTTCAGGGCATTCTCGAGGACGCGGTAGCGGAACGGGTGCAGGTGCTTGAAGCCGAGGTCCTCGAGCTGCACCTTGAGACTGTTGATACCGAGTCGGTTCGCGATCGGCGCGTAGATATCGAGCGTCTCGCGCGCGATGCGCTTGCGCTTCGCCGCCGGCATCGGACCGAGTGTCTGCATGTTGTGCAGGCGATCGGACAGCTTGACGAGGATGACGCGGATGTCCTCGATCATCGCGAGCATCATCTTGCGGAAGCTCTCGGCCTGCGCCTCCGCGCGGCTGTGGAACTGGATCTGGTCGAGCTTGCTGACGCCGTCGACGATCAGCGCCACGTCCTCGCCGAACTTCTCGGTGATGTC
>JBFEJR010000009.1:0-85756 GCA_041553075.1 Woeseiaceae bacterium
GCCGGTCTGCGCGGCAATTTCAGCAGCGGTCTGAGCTGGGATGCGGCCGTCCACTCCGGCCTCGCCATGCCGACCGACGGCAGCAGTGCGTTCCGCGTGCGCAGCGGCCGCCAGAAAGTCGCCGAGGCGCTCGCCAGCGACCTGGCTGCCACGGTGCGCCTGCGCTACACGGGTATCACGGGCCTCGATCTGGCGGCCAGTTACCAGTACCAGTCGGACCCGAGCCAGCTGGCCGGCGACGGGCTTGATTCGGGCCAGCTGTTCACGGCGCACGCAATCTACCGTTACGATCGCTTCGGCCTGCGTGCGCTGTACGCGCAGTGGAACTTCGACGGCGACGCCGTCGAGGCTGCCGATGCGGACCGGCAGACGGGCTGGTACGTCGAGCCGAGTTTTCGCCTGAACGAAAAGTGGGGCGTCTATGCGCGCTACGAGGACGTCGACGCCGCGCGTCAGCAGGACCGGTTCTCGCAGAGCGAGATCGGCTTCAATTACTGGCCGACCGACGGTGTCGTTCTGAAAGTCGACTTCCGCAAGCGCGATTTCGATCTGCCCGAACTCGGCGATTCCGACTTCGACGCGATCGACCTCGGGTTCGGGTACAACTTCTGAGACCAGTAATCGCGATGCTTTGCAGACTACTCCTGTTATTGACGCTTGCCCTGGGCCCGGCTTTTGCCGGGCCCGGTGGTGAGGCGGGTCGGTACATCGAAACCCAGGATTACCTGCGCAGCGCGTTCGCAGGCGAGGTGCCGGCGGCCCGCACCCTGTGGGTTTCCGGCGAACTGCGCGATAGCGTGGAGCGTGTCCTCGGGCATCGCTTCGCGTCGCTGCGCGTGCGCTACTGGTACGACGGCGAGACGAGCGTCTGGGTGCTCGACGAGATCGGCAAGGAGTTGCCCATCACGATCGGCGTCACGGTCTCCGACGCGGCGATCGTCAACGTCCGGGTTCTCGAGTTTCGCGAGAGCCGCGGGTGGGAGGTGCGGTACCCGTTTTTCACCGACCAGTTCGCCAATGCGCGGCTGGGGCCGGGTGCGCGGCTCGACCGTTCAATCGACGGCATCACGGGGGCCACGCTGTCTGTCGGCGCCGTGACACGGATCGCGCGTGTCGCGCTGGTGATGCATGAACACGTCACGTCGTAACGGCAATAAGCTGCCTCGGCTTCGTCGTCTGCATCGCTGGATCGGTGTGCCGCTGCTCGTGTTCATCGTGTTCCTGTCGCTGAGTGGCATCGCACTGAATCACGCCAACGATTTCGGCCTGGACCAACGCTACATCAGGTGGCCGTGGCTGCTCGAGGCTTACGGAATGAAGGCGCCATCACCCTACGCCGGCAGCGTCTCGCTCGCGGCGCTGGTGGTCGTCGGGGAGGGCCAACGCGTGCACGTTCTTCTCGACACTGGCGAGCTGATCGAGTCGTTCGATCTCAGCGCGATCCTGCCGGGCGAGATCGAGCGAGTGGGCAAGGCCGGCGATCGCGCCGTGCTGGACAGCCGGGGCATTCTCTATCGCAGCGACCGGGACGTGACGGTCTTCGAGCCCTGGACGGCCGGTGCCGATAGCGAGGTCGGCTGGTCGACCGAGGTGGACCGCGATACGACCGGCCTCGAAGCCCTGCAGACGGCCTGGCGCGGCCAGGGGCTGACGATCGAGCGCGTGCTGCTCGATCTGCACAGCGGCCGGATCTTCGCGTTGCCGGGCCGGTTGTTGCTGGACCTGGTTGCCGTCGCCATGATCCTGCTCGGTGTTACCGGCCTGGTACTGTCCCGCACGCGTGTTCGCAACGGCAGATAAGTAAACTGTCCCCGAATTCACATGCGGCCGTGTGATCCACCTACTGCAAACCGGCCGTCGTTCATGGCACCATTGCCGTCTGCTTACGGTCACTGGCCGGCCGCGCATTGGGCAACATGACAGAAAACGCACGTAAACTTCTCGTCGTCGAGGACGACCCGGGTCTCCTGAAGCAGCTCAAGTGGTGCTTCGAGGAGTACGACGTGTGCACGGCCGAGAATTGCGAGGATGCGATCGCCGAGCTGCGTCGCCACGAGCCGGCGGTGATCCTGCAGGACCTCGGCTTGCCGCCGCATCCCGAGGGCGTCGAGGAGGGCCTGAAGACGCTGGCCGAGACCCTCAAGCTCGCGCCGCATACCAAGGTCATCGTCGTGACCGGCAACGGCGACCAGGAAAATGCGCTGACCGCGGTGGCCCAGGGCGCCTACGATTTCTACGAGAAACCCGTCGACACCGACACGCTCAAGCTGCTTGTCGACCGTGCCTTCAACATGGCCGAGCTCGAGGCCGAGAACCGTCGCCTGCAGCACCAGGTCGCCGAGTCGCCGCTCGATGGAATCGTGGCCGCAAGCGAGGGGATGCTGGCCGTCTGCCGGATGATCGAGAAGATCGCACCGACCGACGTGACGACGCTGCTGCTCGGTGAGAGTGGCACGGGCAAGGAACTCCTCGCCCGCGCCCTGCATCGGCTCAGTCCGCGCGCCGACGCCGGTTTCGTCGCGATCAACTGTGCGGCGATCCCCGAGAACCTGCTCGAGTCCGAATTGTTCGGTCACGAAAAGGGCGCGTTTACGGGCGCGCACAAGCAGACCATGGGCAAGATCGAAGTTGCCGACGGCGGTACCCTGTTCCTCGACGAGATCGGGGACATGCCGATGGCCCTGCAGGCCAAGATGCTGCGCTTCCTGCAGGAGCGGGTCATCGAGCGCGTGGGCGGCCGCAAGGAAATACCGGTCGACGTGCGGGTCGTCTGCGCGACCAACCAGGATCCGCAGGACCTGATCAAGGAAGGTCTGTTCCGTGAAGACCTGTTCTACCGGGTCAGCGAAATCACGATCAATATCCCGCCGTATCGCGATCGCGAGGAGGGCCGCCTCGTGCTCGCCCGCACGCTGCTGCAAAAGTATGCGCAGCAACAGAAACGGCCGATCAACGGATTCTCGGATGATGCCGTGCGCGCCATCGAGACCTACGCATGGCCCGGGAACGTCCGGGAGCTCGAAAACAAGATCAAGGGCGCCGTTATCATGGCCGACGGCAAGATGGTGACGGCCCTGGATCTCGGCCTGCAGGAAGGCGAGGGCGAGTCCCTGAACCTGCGCGAGGTGCGCCAGGTCGCCGAGTCGAAGGCAATTCGCGTGGCCCTGACCCGGAGTTTCGGTAACATCTCCAAGGCCGCGGAACTCCTCGGCATTACGCGCCCGACGCTGTATGACCTGCTGAACAAGTACGGCCTGAGCGCGGACAGCTATTCGAAGTCGGCGGCGCCGTAGCCAGAAGTTTTCCACCTGGTCCGCGCATCCCTGCGCTTTTCGCGCGGCGCGTGACAAAAACTCGCACAGTGCTCAATTTTGTACTTGTTGATCTTTTTCAAACAGCTGATTCTCAGACCTGAGAAATCACTTTAAGTCTGCCGGTCGCGATATCGCCGGGATTACAAAAAAACCCGATATTTCGTTCAAAAATATTGTCCAACGCGTTGCAGGGCGCGCAGGAGAGGGAAAAGAGCGATGGACTACATTGGAGCGAGGCACCCCGACCGCGATATCCGGCAGTCCTTCCCGGTGCGGGGCCGGGTACGCGGCTGGTTCTTTCGTGTCGAGGAACTGCCGACGGGTCACTGGCAGGTCAGAGGCCGGGATCGGCACGGCCAGACCGTCAGCTGCATCGGGGCCAGCCCGGAAGAGGTACTCAGGGACGCCGAGAACGAGGCACTGATCCTCAGCAGCGACAACGTCGTGCCGATCGGCTGAACGACGTCCCGCGTCAGCGGCTCTTGAACGAGTCGGGGTTCAGGTCGTGGCGCGCGAGCAGTTTGTAGAAATCGGTGCGGTTGCGTTTGGCGAGCCGCGCGGCCTGGCTGACATTGCCCATCGTGATCTGCAGTATCTGTGACAGGTAGTTGCGCGTGAATTCGTCCCGCGCATCGGAAAACGACAACAGCTTCCCGGCATGCTCGCCCAGCGACTGCTGCACGAGTTCGCCGCTGATCACCGGCGAGCGCGACAGCGCCACGTTCTGGCGCACGACGTTGTAAAGCTGTCGCACATTGCCGGGCCACTCGGCGGTCACCAGCATCTCGACGGCTTCCGGCGCGTACACCTTGCGTTCCTGCTCGCCCTCGGCCGCGATCTGCTGCAGGAAATGCGCGACCAGTAGCGGGATATCCTCGCGGCGCTGGTCCAGCGTCGGCAGGCGAATATTGACGACGTTCAGGCGATAGTACAGGTCCTCGCGAAAGCGGCCTTGAGTCATGAGTTCCTGCAGGTCGCGGTGCGTCGCCGAGATGACCCGCACATCAATGTGCTTGGCATCGGTGCTGCCGACCGGCCGCACCTGGTTCTCCTGGAGGACGCGCAGCAGTTTCACCTGCAGGCGCATCGGCATGTCGCCGATTTCGTCCAGCATCAGCGTACCGCCCTCGGCTGCCTGGAACAGGCCTTCGTGCGAGCGCGTGGCGCCCGTGAACGCGCCCTTTTCGTGACCGAACAGCTCCGATTCGAGCAGGTTCTCGGCCATCGCAGAACAGTTGATCGCCGTGAACGGCTTGTTGCGGCGCTCGCTGGCTTTGTGAATCGCCTGCGCCAGGAGTTCCTTGCCCGTGCCGCTCTCGCCCGTTATCAGCACGCGGGCATCGGTCGCCGCGACCATCTTGGCCTGCTGCAGGATTTCCTTCATGGCCGCGTTGCGCGTGATGATCTCGGCGGCCCAGTCTTCCTCCGGCTCGGCCGTGCCCGAGACTTTCAGGGCCCGGTCGACGAGCGTCATCAGCTCGTCCTTGTCGATCGGCTTGGTCAGAAAGCCGAATGCGCCGTGCTGGGTTGCCGTCACGGCATCGGGAATCGTGCCGTGCGCGGTAACGATGATGACGCGCAGGCCGGGCGACTTGGTCTGCAGTTCCTTGAGCAGGCCGATACCGTCCATCTTGTCCATGCGCAAGTCGGTAATGACGAGGTCGGGTCCGAAGCGGTGCAGCACGCCGAGCGCCTTGTGGGCCGACTCCACGGCCTCGACCTCGTAGCCCTCGGCGCGCAGCCGGATGCTCAGGAGCCGCAGCAGCCCCGGGTCGTCATCGACGAGTAGAATCTTGCCTTCGCGTTGATCCTGTTTTGCAACCATGCCGGGATTATCCAGTATCTAAAGATCAATGTGAAAGGATATCACCGCGGCACGCCAGCACGTCCCCGAGTCCCGTAGGAGCCCGCCCTGCGGGGTGGTGTGACGGTCGCCCGCAGGGCGGGCTCCTACTGTTGTTCGCGGATGGAGCGCTCGATCGAGGTGATGGCTTCGAGTTTCTGTTCGGCCTCGGCCAGTTCCTCGCGCAGGCGTTGGTTCTCTGCCTCGATCGCCGCCATGCGCCGGGCCGATTCCTGTTGTTCGCTGCGCGCCGCGCGCGCGCTGGCGTCGCGCAGCCGGGCCGCTTCGCCCGTTGCCATGGACAGACGTTCGGCGCCCGCAAGGTAAATGCTCGCCAGCGACAGCTCGGCGGATGTCAGCAGCGGTTCCTGCTCGAGTACCTGTTGCAGCAGGGTCACGGCGCGGCCCGGATCGGCGTTGGCGTGTCCGGGCGTGGCGAGCACCAGCGCGAGGCGCAGGTTACTGCTCGGGCCGGGTGTCAGCCGCGCAGCGGAACTCGCATCCTCGTAAATGGCTGCCTGCCGCCGCGCGTCGCCCATGGTGAGTTCGTAGAGCTCGGCCAGGTAGGACTCGGCGTCCGGCGCACCGATGATGATCGCTTCTTCGGCATCGCTGTCGCCGCCGCGCAGCCAGTCGCCCAAGCGCGCCGTCGTGCCGCACCCGGACAACACGAAGGCCGCGACCAGCGCGAGCAGCCAGACTTTCATTGTCATTCGTGCGTCAACCATTTGCCGCCATCTGCTGTTGTGCCACGGCCCGCTGCTGCGGGATCTGAATTCTGAAATGTGCGCCCGGGAATTCTCCCGAGTCCACGAGCTCTACCGTTCCGTTATGCGCCTGCACGCATTCGAGAACGACCGACAGCCCGATCCCGGTTCCGCCCACCTGTCCGCTTTGCTCGCGACGCCCCTGGAAAAAGGCATCGAATATCAGCGGACTTTCTTCCTCCGGTACGCCGGGGCCGGTGTCGCCAAACTCGAGGACGAAGCTCGTCGCTTCCCGTCGCGCCCGAATCGTGATCAGGCCGCCCTTCGGCGTGAACTTGACCGCATTCGACAGGAGATTATCGATCACCGTGCGGATTTTGTCCTGATCCGCGTTCACAATAATGTCCTCGACTTCGAGTTTGAGCTGAATATGGGCGGCCTTGAGGGCGAGCCGCTGGGCCTTGGCAACTGCGATGACCTGGGCGCGCAGCGCGAAGTCGCTCAGGGTGAGCACTTCGCTCTTCGTCTGCCAGGCGCTGAAAGACAGCAGGTTCTCGATCAGCTGCTGTAACTTGAGGCCGTTGCTGCGCAGGATGTCGGTAACCTCGCGCTGGGGATCCTCGAGTTCCCCGACCGATCCGTCCAGCAGCAGCTCGGTGCCCTCGCGGATATTCGCGAGCGGCGTCTTGAGTTCGTGCGACATGTGGCGCAGGAACTTGTTTTTTTCCTGGGCGAGTTCGAGCAGGCGGATGCGCAGCCAGTCGAGCTGGCGCCCGAGGCGTTCGAGATCCGTCGGACCCTTGATGCGGATGGGTTTGGAGAAGCCGCTTCGGCCGAGCTGGTGGATCGCGGCGTCAATTTGCGAGATCGGGCGCGCGACCAGGAACGTGAAGATAAGGACCAGGGCAATCGTGCCGGGTACGAGCGCCGCAACCTGCCAGCCGGACACTCTCTGTGCGTCCCGCGCCCTGGCCTGCAGTTCGGACAGCTCGGTGTCGACGTAGGCCGACAGGATGCCGGTCAGCCGATTGACCCGGGCCTTCAATTCCGAGAATTCGGCGATGGCGCTCGCCAGCCGTGCGTCCGTAATCTCGGGCTCTGACAGCGTCGTGACGATCGCGTGAGCGCCGCTGCCGATCGTGGCTGCCAGCTCGGTGGCATCGGCTTCCGCGACGAGGGGCGCCATGTCGCCGAGGTGCGCTTGCAGAGCCGCGAGATCGTCCTTGAGAATCTGCAGGCTGTCGGCGCTGCGCAGGACCTGGTACTGCAAGGCGACACGTTCGAGGGAGCCCAGGTACTCCTGGAGCCGGCGGTTGTTCTCCGCCGCCGCGACGCCGGCAAATACGAGCTTCTCGCTCTGTGCCGCGACGCGGTCGAGGTTGACGAGCGCCCAGATCACGGCCAGCAGCAATGGCAAGGCCACGAAACCGAAGCCGACCAGCAGCAGTCCGTTGAGTGATCGTGGGCGGCGGATTTTCATACGTTATTCAGGCGGCCCAGTAAGCGGTGGGGTCTTGGGATGCGATCTTCTGCTCCCAAGCGAGGCTGGTGCGAACGATCGTGTCGAGATCATCGAAACGAGGGGTCCAGCGTAGCACGTCGCGTATTCGTTCGGCGACGGCGATGAGTTCGGGCGGGTCGCCTGCGCGGCGTGCTTCCTCGCTGATATCGAGCGGCTTGCCGTTGGCCCGTTCGACGGCGGCGAGCACTTCCCGGACACTGTAGCCGTGGCCGTAACCGCAGTTGAGCACCGTGGAGTCGCCGCCGGCGCGCAGGTAGGTCAGGGCGTCGAGGTGCGCCGTGGCAAGGTCCTCGACGTGAATGTAATCGCGCAGTCCCGTGCCATCCGGGGTGGGGTAGTCGGTGCCGTAAATCGCCACGCCCGGCCTGCGTCCCGTGGCGGCCTCGCAGGCGACCTTGACGAGCAGCGTGGCCTTGGGCGTGGACTGTCCGATCGTTCCCGTCGGCTCGCACCCGGCCACGTTGAAGTAGCGCAGTGCCACGTAGCGGGGCCCGCCGGCGGCCGCGAGATCGCGCAGCATCCACTCGGTCATCAGTTTCGAGGTGCCGTAGGGGTTGATGGGCTGCGTCGGTGAATCCTCGGCCGCCTTGCCGCCGTCGGGTATGCCGTACACCGCGGCCGTGGAACTGAAAACGATGTTGCGAACCCCGTGCCGCGATGCGGCTTCGAGCAGCGTCCTGCTCGAGGCCGTGTTGTTGCGGTAGTACTTGAGCGGGTCGGCAACCGATTCCGGCACGATCGTGTGGGCCGCGAAATGCATGACCGTATCGATGTCGTATTCGCTGAAGAGGCGTTCGAGCAGCACGGCGTCGCCCGTATCGCCGACGATCAGTTCGCCGGACGTGACGGCGGCTTCGAATCCCGTGCACAGATTGTCGAGCGTCACGACGTTTTCCCGGGCCGCGCCGAGCTGGCGCACGACATGGCTGCCGATATAGCCGGCGCCGCCGGTGACCAATATCATCTTGTTTTTCATCGCTTTTTCCTGGCTATCTCGGGTTGGGCGCCGGAAATGTGAACCCGGCGCTCGTCCAGGAGACAAAGTTTATCAATACTGTTGCATCGATATCGGGACATGGGTCGCACTGCCGGGTGTGCGCTAAGGGCCTGATATGTCGCCAAAATCGCACATCGCGGTCTATGGCCCGTTCAGGTAAGTAACGCTAACATGCACGCTGGTCACCAAGGATAGATAAGGTATGCAGTCACAGTCTGCTCTGCAATCGGGGATTCTCGCGCTTTGCCTCGCCGGCCTCTCGGCCTGCGGCGGTGGGGGCGGCGACTCGGGCGGCAACCAGGTGGCCAACCGGGCGCCGATCGTCAATGCCGGAACCGCGCAAACCGTCGACGAGTTCGCCAACGTGACGCTCAGCGGCTCGGCGAGCGATGCCGATGGCGACGTGCTGACCTACGAGTGGGAGCAGACCACGGGGCTCGGTGTCACCATCAACAATGCCACGTCCGCGACGGCGAATTTCGATGCCCCCGACGTGCTCGCGACGAGCACGCCCGAGACACTGACCTTTCGCCTGACCGTGAGCGATGGCACGGCCTCCGGTTCGGATACGGTGGAAATATCGGTCGTCGATATCGGGCTCGGCACCAACAGCCCGCCGACGGCTGCTGCGGGCGGCGACCGCACGGTGCTGGAGCTGACACCGGTCGATCTCGACGGCACGGGCTCGTCGGATCCCGACGGCGACGGGCTGAGCTATTCGTGGGTGCAGATAGGCGGACCCGATGTCGCGCTGGCCGGGGCCGGTACGGCCACCGCGAGCTTCGTTGCGCCGGACGTCGAGCCGGGTACGAGCGTCGCGTTCACTTTCGAACTGACCGTCGACGACGGCAGCGACACCGCGACCGATACGGTCGTCATCACCGTCTCCGAGGCGCTGTCCGCGGTGACCGTGGCAGGGCGCCTCGGTTACGAGCGGCCGCTGCCGAACCAGGGTTGCCGCGGCTACGATTTCAACTTCATTCTCGACAAGCCGGTGCGGCTCGCGACCGTGTACCTGCTGGATGCCGCGGGCAACGAGCTGGGCACGACGCAGACCGACATCGACGGTAACTACGCGTTCACCGGTATCGCGGCCAACACGGACGTGCGCGTGCGGGTGCGCGCCGAGCTCGTCCAGGACAGCGGGCCGCAGACCTGGCGGGTCTATGTTCGCGACAACACGTCGAACGTCGGCGTGAGCCTGCCGCAGCGCCCCGTCTACGAGATCGAGTGGCCGCTGTTCAATACGGGCAGCACCGACAGCAACGACAACGATTTCACGGCCCGGACCGGGTGGGACAGCATTGCCCGCGCCTATGACGACCAGCAACGCGCCGCGGCACCCCTCGCGGTGCTCGATTCGATCCTCGATGGTGTCCTGCTGGTGACCGGGGTCGACCCCGACGTCGATCTCGGGCGCATCGACGCGTTCTGGAGCATCAACAACTCGTGGGTCGAGCTGGACGATCCGGATGTCGACAACGGCGAACTGGTGACGGCCTACTATTCAAGCGACCCGGACCGGAACTTCACCCGCAACCCGTCGCTGTTCCTGCGCGGCGACGCCATCGGGCGCTTTCCCGAGTCGATCATCGATACCGACGAGTTCGATGCCTACGTGATACTCCACGAATGGGGCCACTACTTCGAAGACGAGCTCGCGCGCAGCGACAGCATCGGCGGATCGCACTGGATTCCGGGTACGGTCGAGGCGCGCGTCGCGTTCGGCGAGGGCTGGGGCAACGCCATGGGCGCGATTGCGCCGGGCAACCCGATTGGCTGCGATACCGGCGCGCCGGCGAGCAGCGGCAGCAGCCTCAACATGGAGTCCTACAACTCCTACGCCGACGAGCAGGGCTTTTTCAATGAAATGTCGGTTGCGACCTTCCTTTATGACCTCTGGGACCAGGCCAACGACGGGGCCGACGACGGATCCATCGGTTTCGCCCCGATCTACGAGACGATGACGGGGTTCCAGCGGGACACGGCGGCGTTCACGACGCTGTTCTCGTTCGCCACCGGGCTGCGCCAGAACGTCGATCCGGCGGACATCGACTTCGTCGACGGGCTGCTCGCCGAGGAAAATGTCGACACCGCGGTGCTCGACATCTGGGCCTCGGGACAGTCTACCCAGCCGGTCTTCTGGCACAACGGCAACGCGGTACTCGACCTGCTGCCCCTGTACACGCAAATCGTGCCGGGCGGCCCGACCGAGAACCTCTGTGTGAACAACGGCCAGGTCATCGACCAGCACGGCAACAAGCCGGGCGAATGGCGTTACCTGCGCTTCACGCTTGCGAGTCCGCAGAGCCTGACGCTCACGCTGCAGGCCAACCCGGTGCCGCCGCCGACGACCGACCCGACAACGGGTGTTCGCGACCGGGCCGATCCCGACATGTTCCTGTATCGCAACGGTCAGTGGCTGGGCGACAGCCGCTCGCCGGACGACGATCGCGAGCAGTTCATCATGGGCACGCTGGCGGCCGGCACGTACACGGTAGCCATCCAGGACTGGCGCTACGAAGATACCGAGATCGCCAACGACTACCCGGACCGGGTGTGCTTCGACATCACGCTGAACTAGGTTGAATATCATGGCAACAAAGATGCAATTTTCGCTGCTGGTCCTGGCCTTCATCGGGCTGTCCGCCTGCGGCGCGGACTCGCCGTCGTCCCCCGGGGTCCAGAAGGACGCCGCGGTACAGAAACAGGGCGATGCCGATGACGGCTTCGTGCGCACGCCGGCACGGCCGGGCACGATGTTCAAGGTGGACTACCGGATTGTCGGCACACCGGTCGTCGGCAGCCCGGTGTCGATCGACCTCGATATCCGCTCGACGCTCGGCGACGAGCCGATCAACGTCGGGTACCAGGTGCCCGATCCCTCGGCCCTGGCGATGGACGAGGCGCAGCCACGCAGCCTGACGCGCGCCCCGCTGGCGGGTGAGTCGTCGATTCGCGAACGGGTGACGGTGATTCCGCAGCGCGAAGGCCGGCTGTTCATCAACGTCAGCGCGAGCCGCAGCAATGACGACGGTTCTGCGTCGACGATGATCTCGATCCCGATTCACGTCGGCAACGTCGACACGTCGTTGCAGGAGCACGGCCGTCTCGAAACCGACGAGGAGGGCGAAACGACGCGGGTCCTGAGCTCGGAATAAAAGGGAAAAATTTCCCAAATTTTTTTCCAGAATTGAATTTGGATCACAGTTCAAGGAGTTGCGACTCCTATAAAGTGGTGCCCAGCCTTAAGGAAAAGCCGGGCGATGGAACGCGATCTAAGAGAACGAATCAGGGCCGCCACTGAGGAGTCGGGGATAACGAGGCCCGATTTCGTCGCGTTGCTGAAGCTGATCGACCAGCACTACGACAAGATGGAAGCGACGATCACGCAGTCGCTCCAGACCCAGACCCAGACGCCGCTCGAGGCGATTTTCGACAGCATCACCGACGCATTTCTCGCGGTCGGTGAAGACGGTGTCATCCGTAACTGCAACAAGGTATGCGCGCGTTACTTCAAGCGCCCGCGTACCCGGTTGATCGGTACCCACATCGGCGAAATCCTGCCCGAACTCGATGACACGCCGATTGCCGACTTCCTGGCGCCGTTCATGTCGAGCCTGGATGACACCAGCCTCGATGTATTGGGCGGCGAGGTCCTCGTGCAACGTTTCGACGATACGACCTTCCATGCACGCGCCAACGCCAGCTCGCTCGACACCATCGGCGGTGAGATCTTCATCATCAGCCTGCGCGATATTTCCGAGCGCAAGAAGGCCGAGATTGCCCTGCGCGAGAACGAGGAACGCTACCGGGCATTGGTCGAGAACGCGCCCGAGGCGATCATCGTCTACGACGTCGACGAGGATCGCTTCGTCGATGCCAACGACAATGCCTGCACGCTGTTCAACCTGTCGCATGCGCGCCTGCTGTCGGTCGGCCCCAAAGCAATCAGCCCGAAAGAGCAGCCGGACGGCACGCCTTCTTTCGGCGTTCGGCGCGGCTACATCGACGCCGCGCTCAACGGCGAGCACCCGACATTCGAGTGGCTGCACCAGGATTCCATGGGGCGCCAGATTCCCTGCGAGATACGCTTCAGCCGCCTGCCGTCCGACGAGCGCAGGCTGATTCGTGTCTCTGTCACGGACATCGAGGAACGCAAACGCAGCGAGGCGCTTACCCACGCGCTGAACAAGGTCCTCGAGATGATCGCAGCCGGCACGCCCGGTGACCGCACGCTGCGCGCCATTTGCCGCTTCGTCGAGCGCATCGGTCCCGGGCTGAGGGCGGCGGTGATGTTGGTCGATCCGGACGGCAGGCGGCTTTCGCTCGAGCAGGCACCCAGCCTTCCCGACGAGTTCCGGCTATGTCTCGATTTCGTGGAAATCGGCACTGCGAGCCTTACCTGCGGCGCCGCGGTTCATCACGCACAGGATCGCTTTACCGTGCGTCTGGACAGCGATGAGGGCTGGCAGCGTGCGCGCAAGATGGCGGCCCGCAGCGGCATCGAGGCGGCCTGGTCGTTCCTGATTCACGGTTCGGCCGGGGGCGTGCGGGGTACGCTGGACGTCTACGTGGACGAAGCGCGCGCACCGACCACCGATGAGATCGACAGGGTCAAGCGGATGGCGCGGCTGGCCGGTATTGCCGTGAGAAGAGATCAGGATGAGCAGCGCCTGCGCAACAGCGAAGCGCGCTACCGCGGGCTGTTCGAGAACACGATCGACGGCGTCTACATTGCATCGCGCGCGGGAGAAATCATCGCCGCCAACCCGGCGCTGGTGGAGATGCTCGGGTACGACAGCGTCGAGGACCTCAAGTCCGTCGGCAACACCACGGTGCTCTACGTCAATCCGATCGATCGCGAGCGCGTGTTCGCCCGCCTGGAAGCACAGGGTTTCGTCAGGAATTTCGAGTACCGGCTGCGCCGCAAGGACGGATCGCAGATCGTCGTGCTCGAGAACACGCGCGCCATCTTCGACGATGACGGCAACATCGTGGCGCACGAGGGCACGATCACCGACATCACCGACCGCAAGCGTGCCGAGACCCGGGTGTTCGAGGAGAAAGAACGCGCGCAGGTAACGCTGCAGTCAATTGGCGACGGCGTGATCACCACGGATGCCGACGGCAACATCGACTACATAAACCCGGTAGCCCAGGATCTCACGGGCTGGGACATGCGTTCCGCGCGCGGCAGGCACGTCACGGACATCATGATGATCGTCAATGAACACACGCGTGCGTCGTGCGAAAACCCGGTCGTGCGGTGCCTCAAGGAGGGGCGCACGATCACGTTGCCCGAAAACTCGGTACTGGTGACGAGGAGCGGGGACGAAGTGCCGATCCAGGATTCGGCGGCCCCGATCCGCGATCGCATCGGTAACATCATCGGCTCGGTTATCGTATTCCACGATATCTCGAAAGAGTCGCGGCTGTTCCGACAGATCAGCTACCAGGCCTCTCACGACACCCTGACGGGCCTTATCAATCGCCGTGAATTCGAAAACCGGCTTGGCCAGGCAGCCGAGAAACTCAACGAACATCCCGAGTTCACGCACGCGCTGCTGTACATCGATCTCGACCAGTTCAAGGTAGTCAACGATACCTTTGGCCACGCGGCCGGGGATGCGCTGCTCAAGCAACTCACCGAGATTATCCAGTCACAGGTTCGCTCGACCGATTCGCTGTCCCGCCTGAGCGGCGACGAATTCGGGATCCTGCTGGAACGGTGCTGCGAGGAGCGCGCGATCGCGGTCGCCGAGGCAATTCGCGGCGAGATCGAGGGCTACCGCTTCGAGTGGCAGGGCTCGTTCACGACCGTGCGCTGTTCGATCGGGGTCGTACTGGTCACGAGCGAAAACAACGACGTCGCTTCGCTCATGAGTTCTGCCGATGTGGCGTGCTACTCGGCCAAGGACATGGGGCGCAACCAGGTTCACTTCTACCGTGACAGCGACGCCTCGCTGCGCCATGAGGAAATGAAGTGGGTGTCGAGAATTACGAGCGCGGTGGAGGACGGCCGCCTCGAACTCTTCTACCAGCCGATCATCGGCATCGGTGACAAGCACAAGGAACGGCGCCGCCATTACGAACTGTTGCTGCGCATGCGCGACGAAGAGGGCAAGCTGGTCGGCCCGAACCAGTTCATCCCGGCGGCGGAACGCTACAACCTGATGTCGACGCTCGATCGCTGGGTAATCCACGAGGCGCTGTCGCAGCTCGCGGACCGCAACGACTCCGGCGAGGCCAACTACACGATCGCCATCAACCTGTCGGGCACGTCGCTCAGCGAGGATCGTTTTCTCGATTTCGTTATCGACGAACTCAAGAAACAGGATCTTCCGGCCGGCGCCATCTGTTTCGAAATCACGGAGACCGCGGCTATTTCGAACCTGGCCCGCGTGGTTCATTTCATGCGGGCGCTCAAGGAGCTCGGCTGCAAGTTCTCGCTCGACGATTTCGGCAGCGGGCTGTCGTCGTTTTCCTATCTCAAGAACCTGCCGGTCGACTATCTCAAGATCGATGGCCACTTCATCAGCAACGTCGCCGAGGACCTGGTCGACGAGGAAATGGTCCGGGCCATTCACCAGGTCGGCCACGCGATGGGAATCGAGACGATCGCGGAACGCGTGGAAACCCAACAGGTGCTCGACAAGCTCGGGACCCTCGGCGTCGAGTTCGCACAGGGTTACTACATCGCGCGACCTGCGTCGGTTGCCTCGTTCGAACCCTGGTCCGACAGCACCGCCTCCAAACGGCTCGCCTGAGGCCCATCCGGACAATCCACGGGTGGCGTAACGGTTCCGTTGCGGTAAACTGGGGTGCTTTCAGGCAGCATCCGGGTGTCGCTGCAGGCGAAACCTGGCCCGGTCGGCAATAACAATGACACGAGAATCCCACCCTGGCGTCGTTCACGCTCTCCTGTCTCCCGATGAGCCGGGACCGTTTCGCGTGCTCAATCCGCTGTCCGAGCAGCCGATTCTGCTGGTCTGCGACCACGCGAGCTGCCGCTTCCCGAAGTCGCTGGGCGATATGGGGCTCGATCCTTTCGCCAGGCGCTGTCACCTCGCAATCGATATCGGTGCGGGTCCGCTGACCGAATCGCTCGCGGCTTCACTGGGCGTCACCGCGGTCGTGCAGAATTACTCACGCCTCGTGGTCGACTGCAATCGCGAGCTCATGGACCCGAGCGCGTTCCTCGAGTACGGCGACGGCATCCTGGTTCCCGGGAATCGCGGTCTGCACCAGTCGGACAAGGAACTGCGCGCTACGGCCCTGTACTGGCCCTATCACGTTGCCATCGGCGAACAGGTGGATCGTCTGCGCGCCACGGGGCAGGCGCCCGCGTTCGTCTCGATCCACAGTTTCACGCCCGTTCTAAATGGCGAGTCGCGCCACTGGGAGATGGGCGTGCTGTGGGACAAGGACGAGAAAACGCGCACGATCTTTCTCGAGGGACTCCGCGCGGCGGGCTACAAGGTCGGGGACAACGAGCCGTATTCGGGCAAGGCGCCGCAGGACTTTACGATTGACCACCATGCCGAGGAACTCGGCCTGCCGCATGTCGGTATCGAGATTCGGCAGGACCTGATCGATGATGACGAGGGGGTAGGGGAGATTGCCGCCGTCATGCGGGACGTCATCGCATCGATTCCCGACAAGCTGGGTATGAAAAAACAGCGTATTTCCGCGTAAGCGCGCGCACAGGGGGCAGGGGATGAGTACCAAAGAGCCGTCGTTCACGGTCGGCGTAGAAGAAGAATACCTGCTCGTCGACAAGGCGACGCGAGGCCTCGTCATCGACCCGCCCGACACGCTGATGGCGGAGGCCGAGGAGAAGTGCGGCGCCCACGTGACCTCGGAACTCCTGAAGTCGCAAATCGAGATCGGAACCAAGGTCTGCAACAACATCCAGGAGGCGCATGAAGATCTCGCCCGGCTGCGCCGCAACATCATCGAAGTCGCCGACAATCACGGCCTGGCGCCGATCGCCGCGTCGACGCATCCGTTTTCCGAATGGACGGAGCAGAAGCACACCAAGAAGGATCGCTACGACCAGCTGACCGACGAGATGCAGGGCGCGGCGCGCAGGCTCCTGATCTGCGGCATGCACGTGCACGTCGGCATCGACGACGACGAGTTGCGCATCGACCTGATGAACCAGATGTCGTACTTCTTGCCGCACCTACTCGCGTTGTCGTGTTCATCGCCGTTCTGGCTGGGCCAGGACACCGGCCTCAAGAGCTACCGGCTAACCATTTTCGATGCGTTGCCGCGCACCGGGGTACCCGAGCGATTCGCGAGCTGGGCCGAGTACCAGCGGCACGTGCGCATACTCCAGGACGCGGGACTAATCGAAGACTCGACGCGGATCTGGTGGGATCTGCGGCCGAGCGGGCGCTTCCCGACGCTGGAAACCCGCATCATGGATGTGTGCACCCGGCTCGATGATACCGTGGCACTGGCGTCTCTCCTGGTCTGCATACTTCGCATGCTCTGGCGCCTGAGAATGCGCAATCAACGCTGGCGCCTCTATACGCCGATGTTGATTCGCGAGAACCGCTGGCGCGCGATGCGCTACAGCTTCGATGAGGGCCTCATCGATCTTGCCAAGGGGCGAGTCGTGCCGTTCTACGAACTGCTCGACGAGCTGTGTTCGCTGATCTCCGAAGACGCCAAGGCGCTTGGCTGCGAAAAGCAGATCAAGGGCGTGCACGACATCCTGACGCGGGGTACGAGCGCCCACCGGCAGCTGCGAGACTACGAACTCGAGCGGGCGTCCGGCGCGAGCCGCGAGGAGGCACTGAAAGCCGTCGTCGACACGCTGATAGCCGATACCGCCGAAGGCCTTTAGTGGCAGGGCCTGCGCGCCCTTTCGTGGGCAAAAATGTGACCTGATTCGTGCTGCAGGACGTGGAATGCGGCACAGGTCGCATTATGTAGCAACGTAGCCCGTTAGGATTGGCAGCATGTTGCCACTGACCGACATCGTGCCGCCGTTCCTGGGGGTTGCTGCCCTGGCTTACGCGGTCCTCGCGATTCGCGTCTCGCGGTCCTCGCCGCACAATCCGAACAACCCGGTCAGCTGGTTCCTGCTGCTCATGGCAGGAATGGCGGCCGGCGCGGCTTTCTCCTACGGCACGACGGACCCGGTCACGTTCGGGATCGGGCGGGTGCTGAGCGTGTTCTCGTCGGGCTTTGTCGTGATCATGTTCTACATACTGTATCGGCAGTACACGGTCGGCCGGCCGAGCTGGCTCGTCCTGATGGCGCTCTCGGTCGTCCCGATGGCGACGACCGGCCTCGCGATGACCAATTCGATTCACCACATGATCTGGACCGTGGTCGACACGCCCGCGGGTCCGGCGTTCACGAACCTGATGGATCACGACTGGTACAGGTACGTCTACGCCCCTTTCGCCTTCGGCCTGGTCGCCTTCTCCCTGCTCGGGCTCGGCCTGCGCCTGCCGTCCATCGCCCCGGCGCACCGCGGGCGGGTCGGAATCCTGATGGCATGCGCCGCGCTGCCGTATTCGGTCAGCATCGCCAACATGATTCTCGGCATCGGGCCGCTGCAATTTCCGTTTACCAGCGTGACCGTCGCGCTGATGTGGCCGGGTTTCGCCTGGGTCAGCCTGAAACTACGGGTCCACGATTTCAATCCGCTCGCATACAAGACCCTGTTCGATCACGTGCGTGACCCGATCTTCGTCATCGACAATGACCAGAACATCATCTGTACCAACAAGGCAGGGCAGGAACTCCTCGGTGCGCCCGAGCACGAACTGATCGGCTGCTGCCTGTGGAGGGATTTCCCGGCTGCACGGGCGATCCTCGAACAGGCGCGCGAACTCGACCTGACCCAGACCCTCACGCTGGATACCAACAACATTTACGAGCTGTCGGTCGGACCACTGACGGGCAATCATGGCCAGGATCTCGGCATGGTCGTCGTGTGCCGCGACGTGACCGAGCGGCGCGCTGCCCAGAACAAGCTGGCGGACAGCGAGCACCTCGTTCGTACCCTGATCGAGACTTCGTCGAACGGCATCCTGCGGTTCGCGCACGACAGGAACGACAGGGAAGGGCGGTTCCGCTGCGTCTTTGCCAACCGGGCCGCCGAAGCGCTTGCAGGGGATTCCTGCGGCTCCCTGGTCGGCATGCCCCTCGAGAAGATCGAGTTGCTCGACCCGGAGCGTCTCCTCGAGAACTTTCGTTCGCAGGATGAGCGGCGCAGCCAGATCAGCTACGAGGTCTGCCAGGAGTGTGACGACGGCGGGCGCTGGTTGCGCGTCGTGGCCGAACCCGTGGACGAGGATTTCTCCGTTACCGTCATCGACATTACCCAGCGCAAGCGCACCGAGAACAAGATGCTGGCCGACGCTTTGCGCGACCCGCTGACCGGTGTCCTGAACCGGCGCGGCTTCGAACGGGAGGCATCGGCGACGATTCGCCGCACCGGCCTGGGCGCGGTGCTCTACCTGGATCTCAACCAGTTCAAGTCCATCAATGACCGTTTCGGGCACCAGGCCGGGGACGCGCTGCTCAAGGCCTTCGGTCACCGCCTCGAGTATTGCCTGCGACCCGAGGACATCCTGGGTCGCCTCGGCGGCGACGAATTCGCGATCGTGCTCCCGGGTGTGGCCGTAGAAGACGTCAAGCACATCGCGGAACGCCTCATCCAGACCGCGTCGGAGGCGTATATCATCCAGGGACAGGAGATCAAGTGCACGGCCAGCGTCGGGATCGCCCTGATACCCAAGCACGGCGAGGAGCTGTGGCATCTGCTGAGCGTCGCCGACCACGCGATGTACTCGGCGAAGTCCATTTCCGAGGAAGAAGCCGCCAACGATCGCGCCGCCTATATCGAAGCGGCAACGGCCTCGTAGTCCCAGGCGCCGGTTTCTCGGTTACAATCATCGGATGACGATCAACGTACTCGTGCTGTGCACGGGCAACTCGGCGCGCAGCATCATCGGCGAAGTCCTGCTGAACGAGCTCGGGGCGGGCAGGGTGCGCGCGTTCAGTGCGGGCAGCCGCCCTGTCGGGAAGGTCAACCCGGGCGCGCTCGACAAGCTGGCGCGTTCCGGTCACGCGATCACCGGGCTCGAATCGAAATCCTGGGACCGCTTCTCGGGAGCCGGTGCGCCCGAGATCGACATCGTGATCACGGTCTGTGACAACGCTGCCGGCGAGTCCTGTCCCATCTGGAACGGTGCCCCGGTTGTCGTTCACTGGGGGATTCCCGACCCGGCCTCCGACCACGATTTCGATGCCGCGTACACCCGGTTGCGGCAACGGATCGAGGCGCTGCTGCGCCTGCCGCTCGAAGAGCTCGACGCCGACGCGCAGCGCCGGGCGCTGCAGCAGATTCACACCGAGGCGCCCTAGGGCAGGGAGACGTCCAGGATCTCGACAGCCCCGGGGTCCACGTCGTCGATGCCGAGCAGGAACACGACATCGCCGAGGACCACGTCGAGTTCGTAGGGGCCGGCGATGAACGTCTTGGTCGCAAACTCCGCCAGGTAGATGTCGTAGCTGCCCGCCGCCAGCGCGGCGGTCCCTGACGGCAGGCCATAGCCGATGCGGGTCAGGGTCGGGAACGCGTCATCGGCGACCGTGGCGCCCCGGTCCACGATGTACATGTCGATCGTGCCGGTAGTGAACGCACTGTGGTACAGGCTCACCTTCGCCAGGGTCGACGCGGCAGAGCGGTCCTGCGACAGGTTGACGCCGGCCCAGAGGTCGGTGTCGCCGGTCAGGTACAGCGCAGTCGGCGTACTCGACGGGGGCGCGCCGACGACCTGGTCGAACAGAACGGTCGCCGTGCTGCCGGTCGGCGTGAAGTACCAGGTCGTTTCCTCCACCACGGTCGCGATATCGGCGCTCGCAGCCCCGAGGACGAGGTTCTCGGCCACCTGGTTGGTCAGGGCTTCGTCGGCATACACGTCGACCGCGGGCAACGTGCGCGCGCCGTGAATGAAACGGATGGTCGGCGGGAACGAGGTGTCGGCAAGCCGGATGGACTGGCCCGCCGTCGACATCGAATTCAGCATGTAGGGGCTCGTGTCGTTTTCGTTGCCGTCGAAAATGGACACAAGGTGCGACGACTGTGCGCCGAGAATGACCGGGATCGTCTCGTGGTAGACCGAACCGATATCGCCGGCGGCCGTGATCAAGGCGACGTAGGTCCCGGCTTCGAAGTCGACGATGTCCATGACATCGCCGAACGACAGGGTCGCTATCTGCTCACCCTGCACCGGCAGCGGCCCGGACGTCTCGTAGAAATACACATCGATGGTCCCGAGCGACTCCGCAAGGTGCGCGAAGCGGGCTTCGAACACGGTATCCGAAGCACTCCAGTTGCGCAGGTCCGTCGTCCACGTCGTAACCGTGGGGTTGGCCAGGTCGCCGCTCAGCACGAACACGTGTTCCCTGTTGGCCTCGACAGGCACGGTGACCGTGGCAATGCGGTCCGGGTCCGACTCCCCGAGAACGTCAATGTCGAAATTGAAGTTGTAGTCGAAGTTGTCGTAGCGGACCGGTGTCGAGGAACCCTTGTACGGCAGGTCGCCGAGGGACCGTTCCTCGATGCGAAAGGTAACGATCGGTGAGCCCGGGATCGCGTTGATCGCGCGGATCCCGCCCTCGCCCGTGGGTTGGGGCAGCTGCGAGTCCGACGTGCAGGCCGCGAGCAACAGCGTGCCGAGGCACGCCAGGAAAGTGAAAGTCCGTTTCATTATTGCTGTCTCTTCTCGTAGCCGTACACCGACTTCAGTTCAAGGAATTCCGCGATGCCGTGGTGGCCCCATTCGCGGCCATTGCCCGATTGCTTGTAGCCGCCGAACGGCGCCGCGGCGTCGAGGAATGCACCGTTGATGTGCACCATGCCGGTCCGCAGGCGCGCCGCGATGTCACGGGCGCGGTCCAGATCGGCGCAGGAGACGTATCCGGACAGGCCGTACGGCGTGTCATTGGCGATGCGGACGGCCTCGTCGATATCGTCATACGGGATGATCGACAGGACCGGGCCGAAAATCTCCTCGCGGGCAATCGTCATCTCATTAGAGACATTGGCGAACACAGTTGGTTTCGCGAAAAAGCCCGTGTCGAGCCCCTCGGGCCGCCCCGTGCCGCCGGCAACGAGCGTGGCCCCCTCATCGATACCGGCCTGGATCAGTCCCTGTACCTTGTCCCACTGGGCTTTCGAGACCAGCGGCCCCATCTCGACGCCGTCGTCGCGCGGATTGCCCACCTTGAGGCCATTGGCGACGCGGGCGGCGATGGCGGCCGCCTCATCCATGCGCGCCCGCGGCACGAGCATGCGTGACGGGGCATTGCATGACTGGCCCGTGTTGTCGAACATCTCCCTGGCGCCTTCTTCGGCCGCTTTCTCGAGGGTCTCGTCGTCGCACAGGATATTGGCAGACTTGCCGCCGAGTTCCTGTGCCACGCGCTTGACGGTCGGAGCCGCGTTCCGGGCGATCAGCACGCCGGCACGCGTCGAGCCCGTGAACGAGACCATGTCGATTCCGGGGTGGCCCGAGATCGCGGTGCCGACGCCCGGGCCGTCGCCGTTGACGAGATTGAAGACGCCGGCGGGCACCCCGGCCGCGTCGAGAATCTCGGCAAAGACCAGTGCATCAAACGGCGCGATCTCGCTCGGCTTGAGCACCATCGTGCAGCCGGCGGCCAGCGCCGGCGCGACCTTGACGGCAATCTGGTTCATCGGCCAGTTCCAGGGTGTGATCAGCCCGCAGACGCCAATCGGTTCGGACACCACGTTGGTCGTGCCGAGGCGCTCTTCGAACTCGTAGGACTCGAGCGCCTTGATCGCGGCCCGGATATGTTGCGACCCGCTCAGGGCCTGGGCGCCCTTGGCCAGCGCCCACGGGGCGCCCATCTCGTCCATGATGGCTTCGGCAACGTCGTCGTGGCGCTTCTTGTACTCGGCGAGGATGCCGCGCAACAACTCGAGGCGCTCCTTGCGGGTCGTCTTCGAGTAGCTTTCGAACGCACGCTGCGCCGCGGCCACGGCGCGGTCGACATCGGCCGCCGAGCCCAGGCTGATGCGGCCATAGGCGGCCTCCGTGGCCGGGTTGACGACGTCCAGGGTACGCGGTTCGACCGGGTCGACCCATTGTCCGTCGATATAAAACTGGAGCTTCTCGAGCATCAATCGTCCTCAATCGGGCAGGCCGCGAATAATAGCCCATTTCAGGGCAGTCGGGTTGACCGGGCGGCCCGTGGCGGGCGACTTTTTTGGCGGGTGACCGGGCCTCAGCGAAGCGCGAGGAACTTCTGCCGGTACTGGGCCGGGGGCATGTTGTACCAGGACTTGAAGGCGGTGGTGAAGGAGCTGATGTCGGAGTAGCCGAGCAACATCGCGATTTCCAGCGACTTGAGGCGCGCATCGCGCAGGTAGTTGACCGCGAGCTCGGCGCGCACCTCCTTGAGCACGCGCTGAAAGCTGGTCTTTTCCGCCTTGAGGCGCCGCTGCAGCGTGCGCCGGCTCAGGCGCAGGGCCCGTCCGGCCGCGTCTGCGTTGGCCTCGCCGCACGCCAGCAGGTCCGCGAGCTTGCGTTTGAGCTGCGCGACGATATCGTCCTGCTGGTACAGCGATCGCAGGTACTTTTCCGCTTGTTCGGTTAGTTGCCGGTACATTGCGTACGGTCTCAGGGCCGGTAGAATCCAATCGCACAACTACCATACCGAGTGCGCCGCTGTTTGCAAAGGAGCCGGCATGACATCTCCCGTGGATTACACACTTAACGGCAATATCGGCGTTGTCCGCATCGACAACCCGCCCGTGAACGCGCTGTCCCAGGCGGTTCGGCAGGGCATCATGGACGCGCTCGATCAGGCGGAGAAGGACAGCTCGGCGGCGGTGCTCATCATTTGCGCGGGACGGACGTTCATCGCCGGAGCGGACATCTCGGAATTCGGCAAGCCGCTCCGGGACCCGTGGCTGCCGGCCGTGGTGAATCGTATCGAGGCGTTTGGCAAGCCGGTCGTAGCGGCCCTTCACGGGACGGCCCTAGGCGGGGGGTTCGAAGTGGCGCTCGGCGCGCATTATCGCTGCGCCGCGCCGTCCGCCAGGGTTGGATTCCCGGAGGTCAAACTGGGACTTTTGCCGGGCGCGGGCGGTACCCAGCGCACGCCGCGGCTCGCGGGCGTCGAGGCGGCCCTGAACCTGATGACGTCGGGGGCGCCGATTCCGGCGGCGCAGGCCGCTGAATACGGCCTCGTCGACAAGATCGTGGACGGCGAGCTGTTCGACGACGCACTCGCATGGGCGAGGGAGCTGGCCGCCGACGGCGCCGCGCCGCGGCGTTCCGCCGAGCAGCCGATGCCGGCGTTCGATGCCGGCATATTCGACGAATTCCGCAGCACCCTGGCCAGACGTGCTCGCCAGCAGCTCGCACCGCAGTTCATCGTCGACTGCGTCGAGGGGGCTACGCGCCTGCCGATTGCGGAGGGTCTGCAGCTCGAGCGAGACAAGTTCACTGAACTCATGGACGGCGAGCAGTCGGTGGCGCTGCGCCACGTGTTTTTTGCTGAACGCGCCGCCGCGAAGGTGGACGACCTGCCCGATGACGTCGTGCCGCGACCCGTCGAGCGGGTCGGCATTATCGGTGGGGGCACCATGGGGGGCGGCATCGCGATGAGCTTCGCGAACGCCGGGATTCCGGTCACGCTGATCGAGGTCGATGACAAGGCGCTGCAGCGCGGCCTGGCGATTATCGATAGCAACTACGCGGGCAGCGTTAAGCGGGGCAAGTTGAGCGAGGCGCAGGCGACGGCCAACCGGGGCCTGATCGGCGGGGCCACCGACTATGCCGATCTCGCCGATGCCGACCTGGTCATCGAAGCGGTGTTCGAGGACCCGGATTTGAAGAAGGAGATCTTCGGCAAACTCGATCGCGCCTGCAAACCGGGGGCCATCCTGGCAACCAACACGTCGTATCAGGACGTCAACGCGATCGCAGCGGCGACGAACCGTCCACACGACGTTCTCGGACTGCATTTCTTCAGTCCCGCGCACATCATGAAACTGCTGGAGGTCGTTCGCGGCGAGCAGACGGCCCCCGACGTGCTGGCAACCTGCATGCAGCTGGCCAGGAAGATCCGCAAGATACCCGTGGTCTCGGGCGTGTGCTATGGCTTCATCGGCAATCGCATGTTGCAGCCCTATGCGAGCCAGACACAGCTCCTGCTGCTCGAGGGAGCGACCCCCGAGCAGGTCGACGCGGCCATGGAGGATTTCGGCATGGCCATGGGGCCGTTGCGCGTATTCGATCTGGCTGGCCTCGACGTCGGCTACAAGGCCCGCCAGGCACTAAGCGACGACATGAAGGGCGATCCGAAAACCTATGTGGTTCCTGATCGCCTGGTCGAGGCCGGCCGTCTCGGCCAGAAGTCGGGCGCGGGGTTTTATTCTTACGACGAGAATCGCCGGCCGCTGATCGATCCGGCCGTGCAGAACATCATCGAGGAGGCCGCCATCGAGTTCGGCGTCGCCCGGCGCGACATCGGTGCCGCTGAGATCGTCGAGCGCCTGGTCGGCGCACTCGTGAGCGAAGGGCGAAAGATACTCGAAGAGGGCATCGCGCAGCGCGCCGGCGATATCGACATCGTCTACATCTACGGCTACGGGTTTCCCGCCTGGCGCGGCGGCCCGATGCACTACGCCAACGCCGCCGGCCTCTAGATAAGGGACAGTTCACGTATCTCCCCCAGATAAGGGACAGTTCACTTATCTCCACAGAGTGGCCCGATTCTCCAGCGAACGCTTCAATCGGCAAATGGCATGCTCCACTTTTCCCTATACTGGAGGCTCCCACGATGTCGAGGCTCGCGCGAGTCGTTTTGCCGGGTTACCCGCACCATGTAACGCAGCGAGGTAGCCGCAAGCAGCGGACCTTTTTCAAAGATGGTGACTACCGCCTGTTTCTGGGCATGTTGGCGCGGCGAAAGCGCGACGTAAGTGTCGAGGTTTGGGCCTATTGCCTGATGCCCAATCACGTTCACTACGTGGTGGTACCGTCGAGCGAGCATAGCCTTAGCAAGCTATTTCGAACCGTGCACCGCGATTATGCAAGGAAGATCAATCGTCGAGAGGGATGGCGCGGACACCTGTGGCAGGAGCGCTTCTTTTCGGTGCCAATGGACGAGGCACATCTGGTCTCAGCGGTTCGATATGTCGAACTGAATCCTGTTCGGGCGGGACTTTGCGAGCACCCGGCGGATTGGCCGTGGTCAAGTGTGCATGCCCACATCAGCCGCAAGAGCGACGACGTCGTTACAGCTGGTCCGATGCTCGAGAGGGTGACGGACTGGCTGCGGTACCTTGCAGAAAACGATTCAGACGAAAGCCTGGCGGCGATCCGGCGCCATACCTGCACCGGCAGGCCCATCGGTAGCGACTCGTTTATCGAGCGGATCGAATCGATAACCGGCAGGCGTATGCGCAGGTGTAAGCCGGGACCCGCGCCGGCAGATAAGTAAACTGTCCCTTATCTCCCCCCGAGAGGCTGGGGGGGGAGATAAGGTAACTGTCACCGAACTAGCGGACCGCGACCTGTATCAGTTCCTCGCCGTCGGGGTCCGTGACGTGGACCGCGCAGGCGATGCACGGGTCAAAGCTGTGGATCGTTCGCAGGATCTCGAGCGGTTGCTTCGCGTCGTGCATTTCGTGCGCGTCTTCGAGTGCCGCTTCGTACGCGCCCGGCTGGCCGTTCGGGTCGCGCGGGCCCGCATTCCAGGTGCTCGGAACGATCGCCTGGTAGTTGGCGATCTTGCCGTCCTCGATGACCACCCAGTGAGACAACGCGCCGCGCGGCGCTTCCATGACGCCGACACCCTTGCAGGACTTCGGCCAGCTCTTCGGTTTCCACAGGGATTCGTCGAACGTGCTCGTATCACCTCCCCGGATATTCCCGATCAGGGAATCGAGCCACGTCTGCATGCTGTCGGCGAGGATTGCCGTCTCGAGCGTGCGGGCCGCGGTTCGTCCCAGTGTCGAGAACAGGGCACGCGTCGGCAACTCGAGCTGCTGCAGCGTGCTGTTGACCAGGTGCTGGGTCAGCTCGTGGCCTTTTGCATACAGCATCAGGACCCGCGCCAGCGGACCGACCTCCATCGCGTTGCCGTTCCAGCGCGGCGACTTGAGCCACGAGTAGCTCTGCGTGACATCGAGCTGGTCATAGGGCGGCTGCGGGCCCGTGTAGTTGAGGCTCGTTTCCCCCGCCCAGGGATGCAGCCCCACTTCCTTGCCGCCCGTGTAGTCGTACCACGAGTGCGAGACGAACTCCTGGATACCGGCCGGGTCTTCAAGCGGTACCTCGTGAATCGTCGAGATGTCGCGATTCAGGATTGCGCCGCGAGGGAACAGGAACGAGTCGGGGTCGTCCATGCCGGTTGCGGGCAAGTCGCCGAAGCACAGGAAGTTGCCGAGACCCTCGCCGCGATAGAACCAGTCCTTGTAGAAGCTGGCGATCGCAAGCGTGTCGGGCACATAGACCTGCTCGACGAAGACTTTCATCTTGTTGATGATGTCCTGGACCTCGGCCAGGCGCTTCGAATTGATCGCCGAATCGGAGTTCAGGTCGATCGGGCAGGGCACACCGCCGACGACGAAGTTGGGGTGCGGGTTCTTGCCGCCGAAAATGGCGTGCAGGCGCGCAACATCGCGCTGCCACTCGAGTGCATCGAGGTAATGGGCCACGGCCATCAGGTTGGCTTCGGCAGGTAACTTGTACTCCGGGTGTCCCCAGTACGCCTTGGCGAAAATGCCGAGCTGCCCCGCCTCGACGAAGTCCTTCACTTTTTTCTGCACGTCGCGGAAGTAGCCCTCCGACGATCGGGGGTAGCTGCTCAGCGACTGGGCCAGCGCCGCCGTCGATTTCGGGTCCGCGCTCAGCGCCGACACGACGTCCACCCAGTCGAGGGCATGCAGGTGATAGAAATGCATGACGTGATCGTGGATGTACTGCGCGCCGATCATCAGGTTGCGGATCAGCTCCGCATTCGGCGGGATCTTCGAGCCGACCGCGTTTTCGACCGCGCGAATCGAGGCCACGCCGTGCACCAGCGTGCACACGCCGCAGATACGCTGCGCAAACGCCCAGGCATCGCGCGGATCGCGTCCCTGCAGGATGATCTCGATGCCGCGCACCATCGTCCCCGACGAATACGCCTGGCCGATGCGATTTCCGTCCATCTGCGCTTCGATACGCAGGTGACCTTCGATGCGCGTGATGGGATCGACTACGATTCGTGCGCTCATGACCGAACCTCCTCAAGGTTCTCGGCGACCATCTCCATCAGGCTGCCCATCTTGTAGTCCCAGTTGAAGTACTCCTGCGAGTCGTCGAAGCTCTGCCGGCAGTTGGCACAGCTCGACAGCAGCTCTTCGGCCTCGGTCTTCTCGACCTGGTCCATCTTCAGCTTGAAGACGCGCCGCCGCAGCGGGTCGGCCCGCTTGATCGTGACCACACCGCCGCCGCCACCGCAGCACCAGTTGTAGTCGCCGCCGTACTCCATCTCGCGGAAGTCGACGCCGAGGTGCTTGAGCACATTGCGAGCGGCCCCGGTAGCGCCGCCGCGGCGCGAAACCTGGCAGGGATCGTGGTAGGTGACGCTGGTGTTCACCTTGTTGACGCGGAACTTGCCCTGGTCGAGCGCCTCCGAGAGATACTCGGAGATGTGCAGAACCTTGAAAGGCAACGGCTTGCCGTACATGTTGGCGCCCATCCAGCGCAGCGCCATGTAGGCGTGACCGCATTCGGGCAAGACGACGAGCTTCGCGCCGATTTTCACGGCGGCATCGATGATCTTCATCGTGGCTTCTTTCTGCCAGTCGGGATTGCCCGACAGCATGCCGAAGTTGGTCGCTTCGAAGCCGTCGAGGCGGAAGGTCCATTTTTCGCCGGCGGCGTTCAGGATCTTCGCGGTCGCGGCGATCGATTGCGGGTACTTCTGGATCTCGATCGACGACATCACGGCCAGGACATCCGCCTGGTCCACGTCGACCGGGATCTCCACATCGTGCTCATCGGCCATCCACTCGATACGCTCCTCGAACTTGTCGGGAGTGATGCCGAGCGGGCTGCCGGTCTCGGCCGCGCGCTTGGCGACTTCGTGCAGCTCGTGCGGAATCAGGCCGGCCTTGAACATGCCGTGGCGCGCCATCGAAACGAGCCCCGCGATGTCGATACCCATCGGGCAGACGAGCGAGCAGCGGCCGCAAACGGTGCAGCTGTCGTAGAGCAGGTGCTGCCACTCCTCGAGCTGGTCGATCGTTACTTTCTTCTTGAACCCGAAGATCCGGTAGAAGAACGCGAACGGGCCGGCTTCGCGCTTGTACGCCTGCTTGAAGAGCTCGAGTTTCCAGATCGGGGTGTAGCGCGGATCGTCCGTGCGCACGTGGAAGTGGCAGGCATCGGCGCACATGCCGCAGTGGAGACAGCCGTCGAGGTACGACGCCGTCTGCGTGTTGAAGTTTTTCACGAAGTGATGCATCGCTTTCTCGACGCGCTCCTCCGTGCTCATGTCGCCCTGCTTGTCGTGACGAATCTCGGGCGGCTTGTAAGCCAGCCGCTCGGCCTCGCGATCAAGAGGATGTCTGCCGTCTACGGTGGTCATGTCTTGGCCCCCCTGCGTTCGAATACCATGCCTGTCGTGCCGCGCGTGATGAACACGAGGAACGAATGCCCGAGCTTGCCGAACGGCAGCCAGATCATGAGTGCTGCAACACTCAGGATGTGAACGGCGAGCAGGGTCTCGTAACGGACGCCGAAGCGTACCGGCATGATGAGTCCCGTCACGATCGGCAGCAGTGTCATCGCCCAGCTGAAATAGTCATCGAAGTTCGAGATCAGCTTCAGAACCGGGCTCGTCATCCGCCGCACCAGCAGCGCGACGCCGGAGACGACGGCCGCAACGCCGAGCACATAGATCGCGTTGTTCGGCAGGCCCGGCCAGCTGAACCCGAGAAATCCCTCGAAGAACATGATGTGCGGGACAAACAGGAAGACCACGCCGAACAGCCCGAGATGCATGACGTAGGCCAGCATCTTCGGGTACAGCGTCGCGGGCTTGAACGGATCCGCCGTGAAGCTGCGCGAGTAGATGACCTTGAGCGCGGCACCCAGCCCGCCGCCAGCGCGCGGCTCGGAGAAGTCGGGTTTTTCCTTCAGCATCAGAATGCCGACGATGCGCCAGATCGTACCTGCCACCAGTATGTAGGCAGCCCATTGCAGAGCCGGTCCCCGTGCAAATTCGAGAAGGTCCATGTCATCCCTCCTTCGTGTATTTGGCCTGGCGGCGACGCCCCGATACCGCGGCGACGGCACCGAGTGCCACGCCGGCAGCAGCGGCGCCGGCCAGTTTCGTGCCGCTGCCGAAGTGTCCCGTCGACAGCGGTTGATAGAATCCGCCCTTGTCCCAGAAATCCGGTTCCGAGCAGCCGAGGCAAGGATGGCCGGATTCGATCGGGAAACTCGTGCCACTGTTCCACTTGGTCGTCGCACAGGCGTTGTAAGTGATGGGGCCCCTGCAGCCGAGCTTGAACAGGCACCAGCCCGCCTTTGCGCCTTCGTCGTCGAAGGTCCTGGCGAACTTGCCCTGCTCGTAGAACGGGCGCCGGTAACAGCGGTCGTGGATCGTGGTGCCGTAGAACGCCATCGGCCGGCCGTGCGGGTCGAGTTCCGGCAGCGTCCCGAACGTCAGGAACTGCGTCAGTACGGCCGTCATGACCATCGGGATCGGCGGGCAACCCGGCACGTTGATGACGGGCTTGTCCTTGACGAGGTCCTGTACCGAGACCGCCCCGGTGGGGTTCGGATCGGCACCGGGGATGCCGCCGAAGGCAGCGCAGGAGCCGATTGCGACAACGGCCGCAGCCCCGGCGACGGTTTCCTTCAGCATGTCGACGTTGCTGATGCCGGCGATCGTCGAGTAGCCCGGATTGCCAAGCGGGATCGAGCCGTCGACGAGCACCAGGTAACTGCCCTCATTCTCTTCCATCGCTGCGTGGCGCGCGGCTTCGGCCTGGTCACCCGAGGCGGCCTGCAGCGTATGGTGATAGTCGAGCGAGATGGCATCGAAAATCAGGCCCTCGACGGTCGGCGAGGCCGAGCGCGTCAGCGACTCGGTGCACCCGGTGCACTCCTGGAACGACAACCAGATGACCGAGGGTCGCCTGGCATTCTCCACGGCCTCGGCGATACGCGGGATCATGGTCGGCGGCAGCGCCAGGATCGACGCCGTGGTCGCACAATACTTGAGAAATCCGCGGCGCGAGACTCCTTTCGCTTGCAGAATTTCCCCAACGGTGGGGGTTCTTTTCATGCTGTTGTCCTCCCGCAATATCGCTTATTCGAGTAGGTCCTCCAGGCGAGCGCGGCCGGCGGCGATGTCGGCGTCCTGTGATGAAAGAATTTCGGGTATCCGGGTAATCTCGAGGAACCGGCCCACGACTTCGTCCGCCGCGTTGCGGTGTTCGAGCCACCAGACGCCGGGACAGGCCGTTTCGCGAATACGGCTGGTTCCCAGCGCATCGAGCCGGGCCGACAGCTCGCCGGTGCCCAGCGTCGCTTCGAGATGTTCGAGTTCGCCCGGCCCGAACGGCAGGCTGGCGAGATCGATGATGGTCGGCTCGCCGTTGTCGAGCAGCCGGTCGACCGCGTGCAGCACTTCATTGAGCAGCGGCCGTACGTTGCCGTAAAACGGGTAATTGCGTGCCCCGGTTGTCGGCGCGGAACACATGATCAGGAGGCGGCCCGCGGCGCCGTGCGCCAGTCGCGAACCAGTTGCTGCGCGATCGCCGCCGCTGCCGGCAGGGCCGCGGCCACGGCTGCGGTCGGCTCGGTGCCCCAGTCCAGGGCGGCCGGTTCGATGCCGATCAGGGCACGATTTTCGGGCAGTTCGCCACGCAGTCGCAGCGCATCCATGAGGTCGGACAGTCCGACCTCGTGCACGCTGCCGTGCTGGTTCCTGAGATGCGTGTCCATCGCGTCGCCCTCGAGGACGGTCACGGAGCCGGGCTCCTTGCCGAGAATCATGGCGTCGAGCGCCACGAGGCCGTGCAGGTCGGCGAGGCGATCGAGTAACGCGAGGCCGACCGTACCGCCATCGATGCACGTCACGTCGTCCGCGGCATCCCGCGCAACGAGTTCGAGCGCGTGGATGCCCGCCCCGTCGTCAGTCAGGAGGTTGTTGCCGATTCCAACCACGGCCACGGATTTTCGCGGTGCGGACATTAGAAGACCCTAAATAAGGTCAATCTGATGGATGGGGCGGGGATGCGCCATACTGGAATCTACGCACCCCAGCCAAACGCCGGACAGCGTCCGGTAGGTAGGAACCACAATGGATTCAGGGTCCCCCGGGTCGCATGATCGAATCGGCTGAGTGGCTTCGCCGTTAATACCAACGGAGAGAAAGCCGCAGGGATGCAGCGCTCATCACACAACAGCCGGCAGGCAACCAGCCCACTTCGCATTCATGCACGAAGGGAGAGTTGCCATGCATGCCCAAGAGACGTTCTACGACGTGATGCGTCGCCACGGCGTTACGCGTCGTAGCTTCCTGAAATTCTGCAGCCTCACTGCCGCGGGCCTCGGTCTCGGTTCCGAGTTCGTCGGCAAGATCGCCCACGCGCTCGAGACCAAGCCACGCACCCCGGTCATCTGGCTGCACGGCCTCGAATGCACCTGCTGCACCGAGTCCTTCATCCGCTCGAGCAACCCGCTGGCGGGTGACGTAATCCTGTCGATGATCTCGCTCGACTACGACGACACGATCATGGCTGCCGCCGGCCACCAGGCTGAAGAGATTCTCGAGCAGACCGTCGAAAAGTACGATGGCCAGTACATCCTTGCCGTCGAAGGCAACCCGCCTCTGAACGAAGACGGCATGTACTGTATCCAGGGCGGCAAGCCATTCGTCGAGAAGCTCCGGCACATGGCCGACCACTGCAAAGCCGTCATCGCGTGGGGTTCCTGCGCGTCGTGGGGTTGCGTGCAGGCTGCTCGGCCCAACCCGACGCAAGCCGTACCGATTGACAAGGTGATCCACGACAAGCCGATCATCAAGGTACCGGGTTGCCCGCCGATCGCCGAGGTCATGACCGGGGTGATTACCTACATGCTGGCATTCGACCGGATCCCCGCGCTCGATCGCCAGGGCCGGCCGAAGATGTTCTACGGTCAGCGCCTGCACGACAAGTGCTATCGGCGACCGCACTTCGACGCCGGACAGTTTGTCGAGAAGTTCGACGACGACGGCGCGCGCAAGGGCTACTGCCTGTACAAGGTCGGCTGCAAAGGCCCGACGACCTACAACTCCTGCTCCACCATCGAGTGGAACGGCGGCCTGTCCTGGCCGGTCAAGTCCGGTCACGGCTGCCTCGGCTGTGCCGAAGACGGTTTCTGGGACAAGGGCAGTTTCTACGGCCCGGTCACCAACCTCGGTATCACCGGCAACGTCGAACACACGGCCAACACCGTGGGTGGCGTGCTCGCCGGCGCGGCGGCCCTTGGCGTAGCCGCGCATGCGGCAGCGACCGTGGTTGCGAAGATCACGTCGAAAACGCCGACAGTCAAGCCTGAAGAGGAGGTGAGCTAATGGTTGCCATCACCACACCGAACGGTTTCCAGCTCGACGACAGCGGCCAGCGCGTCGTTGTCGATCCGATCTGCCGTATCGAGGGTCACCTTCGTATCGAAGTCAACCTCGACGAGAACAACGTCATCCGCAACGCGGTCTCCATGGGCAACATGTGGCGCGGCCTGGAGGTTATCCTCAAAGGGCGCGACCCACGCGATGCCTGGGCCTTTACGGAGCGCATCTGCGGCGTCTGCACCGGCGTTCATGCCCTGCAATCCGTGCGCTGCGTGGAAGATGCGCTCGGCATCGACATCCCGACGAACGCCAACCACATTCGCAACCTGATGATGCTGGCGCAGTACACGCAGGATCACATCGTGCATTTCTATCACCTGCACGCACTGGACTGGGTGGATGTCGTCAGCGCGCTGAGTGCCGACCCGAAAGCGACTTCCGAACTGCAACAGGCGATCAGCCCGTGGCCGAAATCGTCGCCGGGTTACTTCAGCGACGTGCAAAACCGGCTCAGGAAGTTCGTCGAGTCGGGCCAGCTCGGCCCGTTCGCAAACGCCTACTGGGGCAGCCCGGCTTACAAGCTGCCGCCGGAAGCCAACCTGATGGCCACGACGCACTACCTCGAGGCCCTCGACTTCCAGAAGGAAATCGTCAAGATTCACACGATTTTCGGCGGTCGTAACCCGCACCCGAACTGGGTCGTCGGCGGCATGCCGTGCACGATCGACATCGACAACGCCGGCGCCGCCGGCACGGTCAGCATGACCTGGCTCAACATGATCTCGGACATTATCGACCAATCGATAAGGTTCACGGACCAGGTTTATCTACCCGATCTCAAGGCGATCGCCTCGTTCTACAAGGACTGGGGTTATGGCGGCGGGTTGTCCGGCAAGAACGTCCTGTCCTACGGGGAGTTCCCGGCGCATCCGAACGAATACACGAACCACAGCTTCATGCTGCCGAGCGGCGCGATCCTGAATGGCGACCTGTCGACCGTGCACGAGGTCGATGTGCGTGACCCGACGCAGATACAGGAGTTCGTGTCGCATTCCTGGTACGAGTATGCCGATGAGACGGTCGGCTACCACCCGTGGGACGGCGTCACCGAGCCGAAGTTCGAGCTTGGCCCGAACACGGTGGGCAGCAAGACGAACATCGAGCAGATCGACGAGGCAGCGAAGTACTCCTGGCTCAAGGCGCCGCGTTGGCGCGGCCATGCCATGGAAGTCGGGCCGCTGGCCCGCTACCTCGTGGCCTACGCGCACGGTCGCGAGGATATCAAGGCGCAGGTCGACGGCCTGTTGTCCGAGCTGGGCCTGCCGGTGACGGCGCTGTTCTCGACGCTGGGTCGAACGGCAGCGCGCGGCCTCGAGGCATCGTGGACTGCGCACAAGATGCGCACGGTCTTCGACGAGCTGATGGCCAATCTTCGCAACGGCGATTCGGCGACCGCCAACATGGACATGTTCGATCCCGCGACCTGGCCGGCCGAAGCACGAGGCGTCGGCTTTGGCGAGGCGCCGCGCGGCGCGCTCGGCCACTGGATCCAGATCAAGGATACGAAGATCGACAACTACCAGTGCGTCGTGCCGACAACCTGGAACGCGTCGCCGCGAGACGCGCAGGGGAATATCGGCGCTTACGAAGCTGCTCTGCTCGGTACGCCGATGGCAAACGCGGAGCAGCCGCTCGAGATCCTGCGGACCATTCACAGCTTCGACCCGTGCCTCGCGTGTTCGACACACGTCATGTCCCACGACGGCCAGGAGCTGAGCAACGTCAAAGTGCGTTGAGGAGGTAACAATGGGAACCACCACTGCTTCTCTGCAGCAGCGCGACAAGGTACCGGGCCCGTTCTACGTGTTCGAACTGCCTGTGCGGATCTGGCACTGGCTGCACGCGCTTTCGGTCAGCACGCTGGTCGTGACCGGCTTCCTGATCGCAACGCCGTTGCCGTCATTCCACGGGGAGGCCAGCTCGCTCTTCACGATGGGTTACATCCGCATGGTCCATTTCTGCGCGGCCATGGTGTTCGCGATCGGGCTGGTGATGCGCTTCTACTGGGCGTTCTTCGGCAACTACCATTCGCGTGAATTGTTCATCGTGCCGTTCTGGCGCAAGGAGTTCTGGACGGGGATGGTGCATGAGTTCAAGTGGTACGGATTCATGACCCGTAAGTCCAGCAAGTTCCTTGGGCACAACCCGCTGGCGCAGACCGCGATGTTTGCAACCAATGTCCTTGGCGGAATCTTCATGATCTGCACCGGGTTTGCGCTTTACAGCCAGGGCCTGGGCGACGGCTCGTGGGCCGACACGATGTTCGGTTGGGTGTTCGCCATCGAGCCCAGTTCGCAGGCCGTGCGCATGTGGCACCTGGTCGGTATGTGGGTCATGGTGACGTTCGCCGTCATTCACGTGTACATGGTGATTCGTGAAGATGTGTATTCGCGCCAGAACGGCGTCGGCGCGATGATCAGCGGGTTCCGTCGCTACCGGGATGATGGGCCCATGGGCCCGCAATGAAAGACGAGGCGCTCATCCTCGGCATCGGCAATATTCTCTGGGCCGATGAGGGCTTCGGCATACGCGCCGTCGAGACCCTGCACGCGCAATACCTGGTGCCCGAGGGTGTCCGCATCATGGACGGCGGCACCCAGGGCATTTTCCTTCTGCCCCTGGTGCGCAACGCGCAGCGCCTGCTGATCTTCGATGCCGTCGACTTCGGCGAGCCGCCCGCGACGCTACGGCTTATCGTTGGCGACGACGTACCCCGGTTCATGGGTGTGAAGAAAATGAGCATGCACCAGGCCGGCTTCCAGGAAGTGCTCGCCACGGCCGCACTGGCCGGCGAACTGCCGCGCGAACTCGCCCTGGTCGGCGTCCAGCCCGAGCTGCTCGACGACTATGGCGGTAGCCTGCGTCCCTCGGTAAGGCGGCAGATCGAACCCGCAGTCCAGCTCGCTTGCGAGGTTCTCGCGGACTGGGGCTTTGCACTTCGACCACGGGTTTCGCCCCCGGCGGAGCGGGTCGGTCCAGGTGCCGTCAATATCCGGGAATACGAGCAGGGGCGTCCGGTTCTGAACGGGGAAAACGGATGAGCCACGCCCTGATCGACAGGCTGATTCGTGACCTCGGTTACACCGAAGTCTGCAGCGGGAATCACGACGAGTTCGTTGCGACGCCCGGCATGAACGTCCTGTTCTTTCCGGGTGACCCGAAGACCGTGAAGGATGCAACCGACGTCGCCGTGGTGCTGCCGGAACTCCTGGAGGCGTTTCCCGGAACACTGCACGCGGGCGTCGTCACGGATACGTTTGGCGACGGCGTCAAACTCAAACGTCTGTACGGATTTACCCATTTTCCGTCCCTGGTATTCGTTCGCGACGGCGGCTACGTCGGCACGATCTCCAGGATTCGCGGCTGGGACGAGTACCTCACCACGATAAACGCGTTTCTCGTCGCCGCACCGCGCCGGCGGCCGGGTATCCCGATCGAGGTCGTCAGCGCATGAGCGTCAAGGCATGGGAAAACGGGCCGTCCTACATCGACATGCCCCGGGGCATGGACTCCTACTCCGCCCCCGCGATGCCGGATCCGGAGCAATTGCGGCATCTCGTCGGGGCGCGGGACACCATGCGATGGCTGCGCGCCGCACTCACGGAGCACCACGACGCAGCGCGGCCGGTGCTCGCCGACCTGAGCGGCCTCGACGCCGCGAGCCGCGAGCTCGTTCACCAGGTACTCGGTGAAGGCGAGGTCAGCATCCGCTGTTCCGGCGAGACGACCGTGAGGGTCCAGGAGTCGGTGCTGGCGGGTGTCTGGAGAATCCTGCACGTCGACGGCGCAGACCGGGTCGTGGCCGATCTGCTCGAGGTGGGACCCTATCCTTACGTATTGTCGGCCGCGTTCGACAACAGCCGGCCCCTCGATACCACGGCAACGGGTGACGCCCCGGACCGGTCGAATGCGCTGCCAATCCTGGTCGAGCTGGCCGAGGCTGTCAGGAAGTACACGGCGGACGGTACGGAGCACGCGATCAACTTCTCGCTGCTGCCGACGACCGCCGAAGAGCTGGAGTTCATCGACCAGCGCCTCGGCCGCGGTCCGGTCAACATCCTCTCCCGGGCGTACGGCAAGTGCCAGGTCATCAGCACCCTCACGCCACATACCTGGTGGGTGCGTTACTACAACGGCATGGACAAGCTGATCCTCAACTCGGTCGAGGTGGTGGCCGTGCCCGCCGTGGTCAAGGCGGCCCCCGAGGACCTGCGCGACTCCGCAGCCCGTCTGCGGGAGATCCTTGCGCCGTACTGGCAAGACGAGGCATGACGGGCCCGTCCGCACCGCAGCGCAAGCTCGAGGATGACGCCCGGCTCGAATGCAGGATCTGCTGGTACGTCTACGATCCGGCGGTCGGCGATCCGGTCTGCCAGGTGGAGCCGGGCACGCCGTTTTGCGCGCTGCCGGGATTCTGGCGCTGCCCCGAGTGCGATGCGGACCCGAGCGCGTTCCTGCCGGTCACCGACTGACATGAGCGCCGGCGTCGAGCGGCTCGTGGCCTACCATCGCGAGGTACTCGAGACGCG
Source organism: Woeseiaceae bacterium (assembly GCA_041553075.1). Taxonomy (GTDB): domain Bacteria; phylum Pseudomonadota; class Gammaproteobacteria; order Steroidobacterales; family Woeseiaceae; genus UBA1847. Next base: position 37,603 of record JBFEJR010000009.1, read on the forward strand.
TCTTGCCGGCCTGCCGATCCTCAATCCCGAACTCGAGGTCGAGGCCGTCGGGTTCGGCAAGCTCGCCGAGCATGAGCTCGGCGTCCTGGTAACGCCGTGGTTCATCAATCTCGTGTTGCTGCCGGGCACCGATCGCTGGCAGGATCGCGCCCAGGGAAGCCGTTGTAACATCGAGCTGCCCGGTGCGAAGGTCGACTTCACGGTGTCGCACGACGCGGAGCTGGGTACCACGCTGAGCGCCGCGTTGTTCGGCACGGTGACGGATTTTCCCGACCAGGCGATGGCGCGGGAGGTGGCCGCCGAGACGCTGCGCCTGCTGCTCAGCGAGGAGCGGGCGGGCGACCCTGGCAAGCAAGCCAGGGTATCGCGGCGGCAGCTGCTCCGAAGCCTGGGTGGACTCGAAAGCCAAGGACGTAGCGAAGGAAAATGAAACGACGATTATCGAATCCGTTGGCTGCAGCGCTGCTGCTGTCGATGACCGCAGGGTGCGGAACCGGCGTGGAACCTGACTGCCAGGGCGACGGCGCTAGGCTGCAGGTACTGGGCTCGGGCGGTCCGATCGCGGACGACGGGCGGGCCTCGACGGGCTACCTGCTGTGGATCGACGGCACGTCACGGGTCCTGATCGATGCGGGCGGCGGTACCTTCGTGCGTTTTGGCGAGGCGCGCGCAAAATTCGAAGAGCTCGATTTCGTGGGCCTCAGCCACCTGCATGCCGATCACTCGGCCGACTTCCCGGCCCTGGTCAAGTCCGGCAATTTTTCGCCACGGACCAGGCCCTTGCCGATGGCCGGTCCGACCGGGGACGGCGCGTTCCCGGGTTTGAAACGGTTTCTCGAGGCCATGTTCGCGCGCGACCAGGGGGCGTATGCCTACCTGTCGGCATTTCTCGACGGGACGGCGAACAAGCCCCGGCTGGTGCCGCGCGAAGTGCCGGAAGGCGCGGTCACACCGGTTTACACGAGCGACGATCTCACGATCGACGCACTGCGCGTGCCGCACGGCATCGTGCCGGCGGTCGCGTTTCGCGTGACGGCGGGCGATACGACCTGGGTTTTCGCGTCAGACCAGAACGGCACCGATCCCGCCTTTGCCGAGTTTGCCGCGGGCGCGAGCGTGCTGGTGATGCACATGGTCATTGCCGAGGATGCCGAAGGTGCCGCCCGTCGCCTGCATGCGCCGCCGAGCCTGATCGGCCGTATCGCCGCGGAGGCCGCGCCGGACACGCTGGTCCTCAGCCATTTCATGGCGCGCAGCCTCGAGGATCTCGACGCCAATGTCGCGCTGGTCAGGGAGCGGTATGCGGGTGACATCGTGCTGGCCGAGGACCTCGGCTGCGTCGTTCCCTAGGCGCCTCGAGCGGGAGTAGCGCCCTTCCGTGGCCGGCGTGCCGCCGTCCGTCGAGCCGACAGGGCGGAACGAGCCCGTAGTTACTCCCCGGAATAGGGATTGGGCGGCATCAGCTCCGGCGCCAGCGCGGCGCGGCGCTGCGACCGCCCTGGCGGGTAGTTCTCGGCGAGGTAGTTGACGATTTTCTCCTCGGTCACGGGATCGAACTGCCACAGGTTCTGTTTCTCCTGCATCCAGCGAATCATCGCGAGCCACTGCTCGGCCGTGCCGCGTTGCTGTGTGATCAGCTTGCCCGAGTGGCAGGGGGTGCAGTTGGCGCGCACGATCTGCCAGTCGCCCGTCATCTTGAGGCCGGACAGCGAATCCAGCTGCGGCGGCGCAGTGGCAGCCGGCGTCGCGGGCGCCTCGGCCTGTTGTGCTGCGGGCGGCGGCGCGTCCTTGCCGCAGGCGCCGAGCAGCAGGGCCGCCAGCGTAGCCGTTGCGAGGGTACGCTGCATCACACGGCCTGTACGGCGATCCGGTGGCAGGCGTTGTTCAGGTAGCCTTTCGGATTCCAGCCCGGCAGGACCATCGGCTGCGACCGTCCGGCGCTGTCCGTGGCGCGGGCCCAGACCTCGTAGTAGCCGGTCTCGGGGAACTCGACCGCGGCCGTCCAGTGTTGCCACGCGAAGCGGTTGACGGGCTTTTCGAGTTGCGCCGGCTGCCACGTGGCGCCGAAATCGATCGAGACGTGCACCGACTCGACGTCGAGGTCGCCGGCCCAGGCGTGGCCGCGCAGCGTCAGCCGGTCGGCAACACCGTGCTCGATGCCGGATCTCGGGAACGTGATCAGCGATTTCACGGGCATCGCCTCGATAATGCACATTTCGTCGTCGGGTACGACCGTGCCGGGTGCGACCGGTCTGCACGGCACGCGGTAAGACGTGCCGGTCATCTTGGGGCCGTCGTGCACCTGGTTGCGCACCACGATCTTGTTGAGCCACTTGCCGGCGACCGAGCCGGGCCAGCCGGCGATCACCAGGCGCAGGGGGTAGCCGTTCATCAGCGGGATGTCTGCGCCGTTCATCGCCCACGCGATCAGCGACTCGTCCTCGAGCGCTTTCGCCATCGGCACCCCGCGCGAGATCGGCACCTTGCCCGGATCGCCGCTCAGGTGCGTGTCCGCCCCGTAGTAGGCGAGGTACACCGCGTCGTCCCGGATGCCGACGTGCTCGAGGACGTCGCGCAGCCGCACGCCGGTCCATTCCGGGCAGCCGACGGCGCCGGTCGACCACTGGTTGCCCGAGGCCGGCGGCACGAATTCGCTGCGGCCATTGCCGCCGCATTCGAGCTGCAGCTGGTAGGTGTAATGCGTGAACTTTTCCTTGAGCTCGCCGACCGTCAGCGACATTTCCTGCGCGATCGATTCGCCGCCGAAACGGAGTTCCCAGGCGTCGACCTCGATACCGTCGGTTACGGGCGGGATCCCGTTGTTGCGCACGAACAGGCGGCTGGCCGGCGTCACGCGGTCGTCCAGCAGGTGCGCCGGCGTCTCGGCGTTCACCGGGCGGTCGTTCAGCACGATGAGACCGTCTTTGCCGGGTATCTCGAACGGCTGGTCCGTCTGTGCCAGCGCCGCCGGTATCAGGCCCGCGGGCATCAGGTGCGCAAACGGAATCGATGCGCCGACCGCGGCCGACATGGCGACCAGGCTGCCGCGGGTCAGGAAGCCGCGCCGCGTCAGCGGGTCGGGTCGACGGCCCCAGAGCTGCTCGTCTGCAGCGCCCGGGTCGTCACGATAGAGTTCGTGAATACCACGTTTCTTGTTGGTCACGGGTCACCCCCTGCAGTGCAAACCTAGTAGAGCAGTGAAATCAACGTGATGCTGACACCGCCGACGAGCACGGCGGCGACCAGCCCCGCGCCCAGCGGCCGCAGCCCGATATCCCTGAGACCCTTGATGCTCGTCCCGAGTCCGACGGCGGCCATCGCCACGGCGAGGAAGAGTTCGGCGGTCTGCTTGGTGTAGCCGACGATGGTCTTCCACTGGGCCTGGTCGAGCACGCCGAAGGCCTGGTCGCCCATGTCGCCTACCGTCCGGATCAGGCTCATGATCGCGAAACCGATGACGAACAAGGGAATCATCGTGTACCACTTGGGCGCCTCGGTACCGTCCGAGTGCTTGCGGTGGTAGAGGACACTCATGAGCGGAATGATCATCAGCATGCCGAGATTGCGGACCAGCTTGGTGACCGTCGCGACATCGAGTGCCTGCGGGTCCTGGTAGTACTGCTGGTAGACCAGGCCCGCGCCGGCCACCTGCGCCGTCTCGTGCACCGAGGTACCGAGGAACAGGCCGGAGCGGAAGGCGTCGCCGTCAAAGAACCAGTGGCCGACGAACGGGTAGATCAGCATGGCGACGACGCCGAACAGCGTGACGCACGCGACCGAGTAGGCGACTTCATCGTCTTTGGCGGCAATGGTCGGTGCCGTGGCGACGATGGCCGTGGCCCCGCAGATGCTGGTACCGACCGCGATCAGCGTGCCGAGCTTGCCGCTCAGGCCGAGGCGCCGCGACAGGTACGTGACGATCAGCAGCGCCGAGGCAACCGCACCGATGATGACGGGCAGGGCCTGCAGGCCGATCGAGCCCGCTTCGCCCAGGCTCAGGCGGATGCCGAGCAGCACGATGCCGGCGCGCAATACCCGCACCAGCCCGAAGCGAATACCGGGCTGCAGCGCGACGGGCAGCGTGATCGTGTTGCGGATGACGATGCCGAGGATGATCGCCATCATGATGGCGCTGATCGGGCTCTTGGGCAGCCCCATCAGGTCGATGCCAATGAAATCTGAAAGGAACTGCCCGGCGAAAGCCAGGACCAGCGCAAGCAGCAGTCCGGGTATTACGTTCATGGAGTCGGCCCCACCTTCGAGGCGAATGATAAAAGGGCGTGGAGAGGAATCTCTGCACGCCCTTGTCGGGTTACGCGACCTTCTTGATCAGGAAGCGGTAAATGCCGTCATCTTCCGAATGCTCGAGCAGCTCGTTGCCCGTCTGGCGGCAAAACGCCTCGAAGTCGGCCACCGCTCCCGGGTCCGTGGCGAGAATTTCCAGGGTGCCGCCGTCGGCGACGTCCTTCAGCGCTTTCCTCGCCTTGAGGATAGGCAAGGGGCAGTTGAGGCCCTTTGCGTCGAGTGTTGCATCAGCCATGCGTGTTCTCCGGTGTTCTGTGGCAATTAGATAAAGAGGTTGATATCCGCCTTGGTGGCGCATTCGATATACGTCGCGGCACCGCCGATGTCGATACCCTCGATCATGTCTTTCTTGTCGTACTCGAACAGGTCCATCGTCATCTGGCAGGCGATCATGCGAACTTCCGCTTCCACGGCCATCTCGCGCAGCTCCTCGATCGAGGCGACGCCCTTTTTCTTGATCAGGTTTTTCATCATGACCGAGCAGCCGGCGTCGACGCCGGGGATCGCGGTCAGGAGATTGGGCAAGCCCATGTGCATCCCCATCATCGGCATTTTCATGGCCGGGTTGCCGGCGGCCGTTACCTGCAGCTTCAGGTCCTTCAGCAACAGCGGCAGGCCGTAGAATGTAAAAAACAGGGTGACCGGCAGCCCCATCGCCGCCGCGGTGGTTGCCAGTATGAAAGGCGGGTAGGCCCAGTCGAGTGACCCTTTGGTCACGATGATGGACATGCTTTTTTCTTCTGCGGACATGGTGCGGACCTCGTGCTGGTATTGAGCAAAGCGCTTGTCAGATTATCAGAATTGTCTTTATTAGTGAAATATAATATTGTCGATCGATGCCCAGCGCCGCGCCGTTCTACATTGGAAGCGAGATCTACAGGAAACCGGCTTTCGGTTTCAATCATCCGCTCAATATCGTCCGTCACGCGGCGGTCGTCGACCTGCTCGAAATGCTCGGCTGGCTGGACGCGCAGCACTTCCGTGAGAGCGAGCCGGCCACGGTCGACCAGTTACTCGAGTTCCATAGTCGGGCCTACGTCCGGGCGCTGCAATACGCAAACGCCACAGGGCGGGTCGAGCCGGACGTGCGCGAGCGCTACCAGGTCGGCACGCTCGAGAACCCGCTGTTCCCCGGTCTGTTCGAGCGCGCCTCGATGACGGTCGGCGGTTCCATCCTGTCGGCCGAGCTCGCGAGCCAGGGGCACGTGGTCTTCCACCCGAGCGGCGGCACCCATCACGGCCGGGCCGATCGTGCCAGCGGTTTCTGCTACTTCAACGACCCGGTGTTCGCGATCCTGACGTTCCTCAAGGCCGGGAGCCGCAGCGTGCTGTACCTCGATTTCGACGCGCATCACGGCGACGGCGTGGAGGATGCGTTCCTCGACGAGGAGCGGGTCACGACGCTGTCCGTGCACGAGGCCGAACGCTGGCCCTACAGCGGCACGCGCTCACGGCCGGAGCTCGGTACCTGGAACCTCGCCGTGCCGCAGTGCATCAACGATACCGAGTTCACCTACCTGTTCGACCACGCGGTCTTGCCGCTCGTCGACCGGGTCAGCGCCGACGCGCTGGTCCTGTGTTGCGGTGCCGATTGCCTGGCCGGTGACCCCCTGTCGAAGATGGAGCTGTCGAACGTCGTGCTGTGGGACGCGGTCGACAAGCTGGTCGACCGGGGGCTGCCTACCGTCATCCTCGGCGGAGGAGGGTATAATCCGTGGACCGTCACGCGTTACTGGGCCGGCATGTGGGGCCGCATCAGCAAACGGGATTTCCCGGAACGCCTGCCCGCCGCGGCAACGGACTACCTGCGGCAGATGGAATGCGACCTGATCGACGAGGACGAGGTGCTCGACGAATGGCTGACGACGATCGCGGATCGCCCGCGTCCCGGGCCGGTGCGCGACGAAATTCGGGCGCTGGCCGAGACTGCGTAAAGGAACACGACTATGACCTGGCTTGATGCATTGACCGGGATCGAGGATCTCGAGGACGCGGCCTTCGACGCAGGGCTCGTGGCCGAGTACGAGCGCCGCCGCGACGTCGCGGTAGCACGGCCGATCCGGTTCTCGACGCCGACCTTCAAGGAGTATGAGACCTCGGAGCTGGAGGGCTGCGGCAAGAACAGCTTCCCGGCGTTCTCGATTACCGCCGGCGAGTGCGGGCTGAACTGCGATCATTGCCAGAAAAAGATTCTCGAACCGATGATTCCGGCGACCAACCCCGCGATGCTCGACGAGAAGGTGCGCCACCTGGTCGAGACCCAGCAGCTGAGTGGATTCCTCCTGTCGGGTGGCTCGAACAGGAAGAACGAGATTCGCTACAGTCGCTACATGCCGGTCATCGAGGGGCTGAAACGCGACTTCCCTGCGCTCAAGGTGGCCGTGCACACGGCATTGCTCGACGAGGCACGCGCCCGGGAAATGGAAGCGGCCGGCGTCGACACGGTCATGATGGATGTCATCGGCGCCCAGGAAACGATCGAGCAGGTTTACAAGCTGCAGCGCCCGGTCGAGGATTTCGAACAAACCCTCGCCGCACTGTGCGCTACCTCGATGGAAGTGACGCCGCATATCGTGATCGGTCTGCACTACGGCCAGATTCTCGGCGAGGCCAACGCGCTCGACATGGTCAGCCGTTATGACGTCAATGCGCTGGTGCTCGTCGTGATCATGCCGTTTTACGCCAAGCCCGGCACCTTCGTAACGCCAGCGACGTCGGACGTCGGCAGGATTTTCCTGGAAGCGCGCGAGCGGCTTCCCGAGCAGCAGGTTCTGCTCGGCTGCGCCCGGCCGCCCGGCATGCACAAGCGCGTCACCGATGCCTACGCCATCATGGCCGGGCTCGACGGCATCGCGTTTCCCGCCGACGGGGCGGTGTCCGTCGCGCACACGATCGGCCGGCCATTCGAGCAGGCGCACTCCTGCTGTTCCATCAAGGTGGGCAGCGATCTGAAATCACGACTGCAGGCATCGTTCGCCGCCTGAGCAAGAGGACCAGCAATTCATGGGCTGCATAGAGCACAAGAAATCACCCGCCGAGATCGGGGACAGTTACCTTAACTCCGACCCAGATAAGGTAACTGTCACGGATTACAACGCGTTCGAGAAGATGGCGCCACGGACCCCGGGCAAGACGCCGGTCGAGCGCCGCAACGGCAAGCACGTCAAGGCCAACGACATTCCGCCCGAAGGCGTGTACCTGCCGAACAACAACTATCTCGCGCCGCACATGAAGTCGCCCGAGTACGTGCAATTGTCCAACGCGGCCGCCATCACGCTCGGCATCATGGGCGGGCGCATGTACGGGTGCGAATGCACGCGTTGCCTCAACCTGCTGCTGACCTACCCGGAAGGCTGCCGCGCCAACTGTGCTTACTGCGGCCTGGCCCGCCATCGCGAGGCCGAACGCGACTACGCCGATCGTAACTTCATTCGCGTCGACTGGCCGGCCGTACCGATGGCCGAGATCATCGACATCGTGGCCCGGGATCCCGGCAACAGCCCGTTTCACCGCATGTGCATCTCGATGATCACGCATCCCCGGTCGGAGCAGGATACGTTCGCGGTGCTCGAGCAGTGGACCGACCGCATCGACCCCGACACCATCCCGGTATCGATCCTGTCGAATCCGACGACGATGACGCGTGACGACGTCCAGAAGTGCAGGGACCTCGGCGCCGATATCTTCACGGTGGCGCTGGACGCCGCCACGCCCGAGCTGTTCGACCGCACTCGCGGCAAGGGCGTGCAGTCGCCGCACAAGTGGAAGAAGTACTGGGACACGATGCTCGAGGCGCGCGATATCTTCGGTCCCCAAAAGTTCGGCGCACACATCATCGTCGGCATGGGCGAGACCGAGCACGAGGTGCTCAGTCTCGTGCAGGAACTCGTCGATCTCGGCGGGCACAGCCACATGTTCTGCTTCTTCCCCGAGCAGGGGTCGCTCATGGATCACCTTCCGGCTACCCCCCGCGACCAGTGGCGGCGCGTGCAGCTTGCGCGTTACCTGATCGACTACCGCGGCGTGCGCGTCGACCAGATGGCGTTCGACGACGAGGGCAGGGTTACGGGTTACGGTATATCGAACGCGGAACTCGACGATGTCATCGACGCGGGCATCGCGTTCCGCACGTCCGGCTGCCCGGGCAAGTTCCAGGACGACATCTCGGCCTGCGACCGCCCGTATGGCGATTCCCCGCCGAGCGACATCGCGAGCTACCCCTTCCAGCCGAAACGCAAGGACCTCAAGAAGATCCGCAAGCAACTCGCCATCCCGGTTGCCGTCGAGTGATGGAGGCGCCCGGTGAGTGAGCCATTCCGGATCATCGACACGGGCGTACGCGAAGGCCGGGCCAACATCGCTTTCGACCCGGCCCTGATCGAGCTGCGGCAGCAGGGCAAGGTACCGGACACGATCCGTTTCATGCGGTTCCCGCCCACCGCCCTGATCGGCCGGCACCAGGACCTGAGCCGCGAGGTCAATCTCGACTACTGCGCCGCGGAGGGCGTCGGCGTGGTGCGCCGCGTGACCGGCGGCGGCGCGATCTACCTCGATGAGGGCCAGCTCGGCTGGGAGCTCGTGTTTCACCGCGCCTCGCTCGGCATCCCGAACCTCGCCGACCTGGCAGCAGCGATCTGCAATGCCGCGGCGGCGGGCCTGCGCGAGCTCGGTGTGCGCGCGACCTTCAGGCCGCGCAACGATATCGAGGTCGAGGGACGCAAGATCAGCGGCACCGGCGGCTTCTTCGACGGCGACATCCTGATCTACCAGGGCACCGTGCTCGTCGACATGAACCCGGCACAGATGGTCAGGGCGCTCAACATCCCGGCGGCAAAGATCGAAAAGCACGATCTGGATACCGCCGAGCAACGCGTGGTGACGCTCAAGGAACTGCTCGGCGACGAGCTGCCCGACATGGCAACGATCCAGGCAGCGCTGCTCGGTGGCTTCACGAGCCACCTCGGGATCAGCGCGGAACCCGGCGAAATCACGCCCGAGGAAGAAGCGCTGGCGCAACAATACTTCGACGAGGAGATCGGCCGGGACGAATTCGTGCGCGAAATCGACGATCCGGCAGGCACGGACCGGCTGCTCGAGGGCACCCACACGGGGCCGGGCGGCACCATCAACGTCTACGTCAAGCTCGAAGGCCCGTCCCTCGGCCTGCTGCAGCGCGCGCTGGTTACGGGCGACTTCTTCGTCACGCCGCCGCGCTTCGTGTTCGACCTCGAAGCCGCGCTGGCCGGCACCCGTCTCGATGACGTCGAGGCAACCGTGCGGGAATTCTTCGCGACGACGGCCGTCGACATGCTCAGCGTCGATGCCGACGACTTCGTCGCGGCGATCGACGATGCACTGGCGAAGCGCGAGGGCCGGCACTGATGGCGCAATGCAAGAACCCGGACGACGCTTTCGTACTGGCGGCCAGCGAGGCCCACCCGATGAACGTCGTGGCGGTGATCCAGCATACGGCCGGTGAGTACCTCGGCCTCCTGGAGGACCACCTCGAGGGGCGCCGTGTCCGCTTCCAGTATTACCGTCCGTTTGCGGCGGGCAAGCTGCCGGCGCCGGACCTGCCGGCCGATGCCCTGATCCTGCTCGGCGGCGGCCCATGGGGCGCAGCGGGATCACGCGACCTGCCGACGCTGGACCGCGAGGTGCAGCTGACCCGGCGTCGGCTGGACGAGGGCACGCCGGTGATCGGCTTCGGGCTGGGTGCCCAGATCCTGGCGCTCGCGGCCGGCGGCGGGGTCGAGCCACGGGAGCTGACCTTCGAATTGCTCACCGCGACGCGCTGCCGCGACGACGCGCTGAACGGCTTCCTGCCCGAGACCTTTCACCAGGTCGTCTACATGCGGGACTGGCCCGTGTTGCCGGGCGGCGCGACCGTACTCGCCCGGGATAACCTGGAACGCGCGGCCGTCTGGCAATACGGCGAAAATGCGTATGGTTTTTCGGGTAATCCGGGGATTAAACTCGGAATGGTCGAAGACCTGATCATGGAATTCGAAGAAGTGCCCGCCGACTGCGCGGTGAAGCTCGACCAGCTCCGCCCGCTGCAGCCTGTCCTGGAAGACGAGCTGGTACCCATTATGACCGGTCTTGTGCAGTGCACCTCCCTGATGTCGTCGCCAAAGGCGGCAGGGGAGTTGGACGCACAGGTAGTTTAGTATATGCTAATTAACTGTTGGACGCCCGTCCACCTGCAGGGGATTCTGAGCAAATGGCTGAAAAATTAATCATAGTTATGGCGAATACCGACCCGCGCAACGGCGAGGAACTCGGAGCACCGATCTTCCAGGCCACGGTCGCTGCGGCGATGGACTACGAGGTCGACGTCATCTGCACGGCGACGTCGGGACGCCTGATGAAGAAGGGCGTGGCCGAGAACCTGTTCGTCAAGGAAGGCTCCCCGAAGTCGGTTTACAGTTTCATCCAGGATGCCCACGAGGCCGGTGCGAAGTTTTACTGCTGCTCGCCGAATCTCGACCTGTTCGACATGAGCAAGGACGACCTGATCCCCGAATGCGAAGGCATTGTCGGCGGTGCGCACCTGATCGAAGAAGTGATGGAAGGCGACTGCAGGGTTCTTTCCTACTGACAACACGAGGTCTGACCGTATGTCCCATGCTGCAACGACCCGGGTCCAGGAGTTTATCGGCGATCCGGTGTCCGATTCGCCGCCAGTCGATCGGGAGAAGCTGGAAGAGATCTTCCAGGACATCCAGGCGGACCTGCGCTTCGACCACGAACTCAACGGTTGCCTGAATTGCGGCATCTGCACCGCGACCTGTCCGGCGGCGCATTACTACGATTTCAGCCCGCGCGAAATCGTGCAGCTGCTCTGGACCGAGAATCTCGAGGCCATCTACGACGCGATGCAGGAAAAGATCTGGTCCTGCGCGCAGTGTTATACCTGCGCGGCGCGTTGCCCGTTCGGCAACTCGCCGGGCGGCCTGGTGATGCTGATGCGCGAGACGGCCATCAAGCACGGGATGGAGTCTGCCAAGAGCGTGCTGCGGCCGTTCAGCCGCGTCATGCTCAAGCTGATATCGACGGGCAACCAGCTCTCGCCCGACATGATCAACCCGGAGGGTTTTGCCGATTGGGGTCCGCACATTTCGAAGGTCGACGCACCGCTGACTACGTTGCGCAAGGCCATTCCCATGCCCACGCTGCATACCACCAAGACCGCGTGGGAAGTCAATCTCAAGACGTCCGTCGAGTTGTACACGATCTGGGAAGAAACCGGCGTGCTCGACAGTCTTGAAACGATCGACGAGAACCTGTTCGACGTCATCATGGACATCATGGACGAGAAGCGTGATGACTATGAAGACTGGCTCGACGAACAGGACTGAGAAATTGTAGGAGCCCGCCTTGCGGGCGACCCGTCGCCCGCAAGGCGGGCTCCCGCAGCACCAGGAGAGAGAAGAGATGAGTAACGGCGGAGAGAGATTTACGGGGCACGGGTCGGAGTGGGTCGACTCGAACCTGTCGAAAAAGGACGCCCACACCGCGACTGTCTGGGTCGACCAGATTGTCAACAAACGTTCGATGCTGACGAACAAGGACCGCGTCGAGGACGTACGCGACGCAATGTGGGAGCTCGAGAAAGACGGCGAGATCCTCGTGCACCGGGTCCGCGACGAACACGAGCCCGTCATCGCCAAGACCTTGTACGGCTGGGACAAGCGCATCCCGACCACGCAGCTCTGGCACCACAAGTCCTGCGGCCAGTGCGGCAACATCCCGGGCTATCCGGCGTCGTTGTTGTGGCTCATGAACAAGATGGACATCCGCTACCTCGACGAAACCGACCAGACCTCGTGCACGGCCTGGAATTACCACGGCTCGGGTATCGGCAACATCGAGAGCCTGGCAGCCGTGTTCCTGCGCAACTTCCACCAGGCCTACGTCTCCGCCAAGGCCCAGGGTCTGCCGGAAGGGTATTACTACCCGCTCGTGCATTGCGGCACGTCGTTCGGCAACTACAAGGAAGTACGCGAATACCTGGTTCATTCGGCGAAGCTGCGTGACCGCGTCAGGACCATTCTCGGCAAGCTCGGGCGCCTGATCGACGGCAAGCTGCTGATACCCGAAGAGGTCGTCCATTACTCCGAGTGGGTGCACGTGATGCGCGACCGCATCAAGGAGCACCAGGTCATCGACTGCAGCAACATCCGTGCGACCGTGCATCCCGCCTGCCACGTCTACAAGATGGTCCCGCAGGATGCGATTTACGACGACGACATTCTCGAAGGCAATCGCGTTGCCGTCACGACCGGTATCCTCGAGACCCTCGGCACCCAGGTCATCGACTACTCCACCTGGTACGACTGCTGCGGCTTCGGCTTCCGGCATATCATTTCCGAACGCGAATTCACGCGTTCCTTCGCCATCGACCGCAAGCTTCGGGTTGCCCAGGAAGAGGCGCGTGCCGACATGATGGTCGGTCACGACACGGGTTGCATCACGACGCTGGACAAGAACCAGTGGATCGGTGCAGCGGCCGGCAAGCCGGTCGAACTGCCGGTGCTCGCGGATTGCCAGTTTGCGGCGCTCGTGTGCGGCGCACATCCTTACAAGATCGTGCAGTCCCACTGGCATGCATCGCCGACCGAGCACCTGTTTGACAAGCTCGGCATCGACTGGCAGGCGAAAAAGAAGGAATTCGAGGATTACCTCAAGGACGTCGAGGCGGGCAGGGGCGAGAACCTCTATGACCCGCGCTTGATGATCACTTCGGGGCCCGGCTTCAAGGCCGTGGAACACCAGACTGAAGAATGAAGGCCGGCTGGATCAAGCCGACAACAATAGGCGAGAAACAATGAGTAAACCTGTTCTGATCGTTGGTGGCGGACCCGCAGGGTTGGCCGCGGCCCACAGTCTCGGCTCCGTAGGGAAAGAGTGCGTGATCGTCGAGAAGGAGGACCGGCTCGGCGGTGCGCCGATTCTGTCCGGTTATGCGAAACTCGTACCGACCGGCGAATGGGCCAAGGATGCAATCGGCGGCATGGTCGAGCGCGTCGAGAAAGAGTCGAAGGTCAACGTCGTAACCGGCGCCACGGTCGCCCGGTTCGATGGCACACCGGGCAGCTTCACGGCGGAGCTGTCGAACGGCGAAAAACTCGAGGCCGAGGCCGCCATCCTCACCACGGGCTTCACGCACTTCGATTCGGTCAACAAACCGGAATGGGGCTTCGGCACCTACGAAGATGTCGTCACGACGACGCAGGTCGAACAGATGATCTCCTCGGGACAGGGTGTGCGTTGTCCATCGGACGGCCGCAAGCCGCAGCGCGTCGCGATCCTGCTGTGCGTAGGCTCGCGCGACCGCCAGATCGGGCGGGAGTGGTGCTCGAAGATTTGCTGCACGGTCTCGGCCAACATGGCGATGGAGATTCGCGAAGAGCTGCCCGATTGCCATGTGTATATCTACTACATGGACATTCGCACGTTCGGGCTCTACGAATCCAAGTACTACTGGAAGAGCCAGGAAGAGTTCAAGGTCAAGTACATCAAGGCGCGTATCGCCGAGGTGACGTCGGACGGCGAGAAGGTCATCGTCAAGGGCGAGGACACGCTGGTCAAACGCCCGATCACGATTCCGTTCGACATGGTCGTGCACGCCATCGGCATGGACCCGAACGTCGACAACCCGCAGCTGGCCGAGGTCTTCGGCATTGACCTCGAAACCAACGGATATATCGACGTTGCCAATCGCTACGGTGCGATGGCGGCGACATCCCGTCCCGGCGTCTACGTGGCCGGCGCAGCGACCGGGCCCGAGACGATCGACGACTCGATCGCCCAGGGCCATGCCGCGGCCATGGCCGTGTTGTCGAGCGCCGGTAGCCTCAAGTCAGCCTGATCCGGGATGGCCGCCACGACCGCAATGCAGCCGCATGAGTTCGAGCGCCCCGTGCTCGATCTCTCAGGGGATATGCTGCGGGCGGGGCTGCAGGCCATGATCGCGGGCAGCGAGGAACACGGCGGCATCGAGCGCTACGTCGATGCCGTCAAGCTCAAGAGCCGGATGTTTCGCCAGGCGCTCGTCGAGAGCGACGTCGCCGGGCTGGACCTCGAGACCTTCAAGGGCTTGTGCGCCTTCATGGCAACCGTGCGCCGACGTGTCAGCGGCTGGCTCAACGAGGATGCGTTCGGGGACATGCGTGCCCGCGTCGTCGAATTGTTCGACGAGACGCACCCTATCGACGACCGCATCGGCCGGTTCTGCGACTACTTCCCGGACGACAAGAAGCACCGCTGGGTGCGCGACCTCGCAGCGGAATTGCTGCACAACGCGGATCCCGAGCGGGTACCGATGATGAACCGCTGGGTCTGGGATGCCAAGGCCAATACCGGCGTCATTCGCGAGATCTGGCACGGCGAGAATGTCGACAGCATGACGATCCGGGTCGCCGACGGCTACGGCACTTTCATCATGCTGCGCGAGGAACTGTCCCAGTTCCTCAGCGACAACGGCGTGTTTCGTGACGTGCTGTTCTACGTTGACGTGCTGTGCGCGCAGATCTATGCCCAGTACATCTGTGAGCAGGGCGGCTCGTACCTGCGCGCCGACTTCACGGCGCCCGAGGATCCGATGCAGCACACGCGCCGCCTGCTCGGCCTCGACGGCGTCCAGCCCGGCGACGGCCGCACCCGATTGAAATCGATCGACGGCGAGGCATACGTTCTCGACGACAAGCTTGTGAACTAAACGGAAGGTCCGCATGCCAATTCATGAAAAATCGCTCATTCGCCCGGAAGACATCAAGTCGCACGATGAGCTCATGCTCGACGGCGTCGATGTTTCGGGTCACTGGAGCACGTTCATCGAGAGTCGTGTCGTTGACGACTACAACGAGAGCCTGCAGGACGAGATTGCTGCGCTTCCAGGCGGGGAAAAAATCCACCGTTGCTGGCAATGCGGGTCGTGCACGAATGCCTGCACCGTCAACGCCATCAACGAGGACTTCAACCCGCGCTACTGGATCTACCTGATCCGCATGGGATACCAGTCCGAGTTGCTGCGCGACAAGGACATCATCTGGCAGTGCGTATCCTGCAACAAGTGCACCTACGCCTGTCCCCGCGACGTGTTCCCCGAAGGTGTCATGAAGGCAACGGCGCATTGGCTCGAGAGGAAGGGCCATACGCCGAAATCGCCGTCGATGCATTTTGACGAAGTGTTCACCGAGCAGATCGTCAAGACCGGCAAGATCGAGGAAAGCCGCACGATTCGGCGGTTCTTCGCGCGCACCGGCCAGGGCCTGATGCAGCCGTGGATGATCGAGATGGTCAAGCGCATGCTGAAGGGGCTGCCCGTTGGCCTGCTGACACGCATGGGGCTCGCAACGCTGATTGCGCCGCGGACGAACGACTGGTCGAGGGCATCTGCCGCGATCCAGGAATACATTGACGAACAGCACGAGAAACAGGACGAGGCGCTGAGCCTCGCCGAGCTGGTCGAGACGGCCAAGCAGGACGTGGCTGCCTGACGAGGATTGCGCATGAGTACCACGAAAGACAAGTACAAGAAGGTCGCCTACTACCCGGGCTGTGCGCTCGAAGGTACCGGTCATTCCTATAACCGTTCGACCAAGGCGGTCGGCAAGGCGTTGGGCCTCGACCTCGTCGAGGTCAAGAACTGGAACTGTTGCGGCGCGATGGAGGTCAAGAACATCGATCCGAAGATCCAGACGTACCTGTCGTCGCGCGTGATGTCGACGGCGGCCAACGAGATGGATATGGACGTCGTGATGGCGCCGTGCAACGGTTGCTACCACAACCTCAAGAAAGCGGAATACGATCTCGAGCACGACGCGGAGTCGGTTGAAGTCGTGGGCCGGCTGTCGCAGAAGGCCGGCCACAAGACCTACGAGGCTGGCCAGGTCGAGACGATACACGCCCTCGACTGGATCAAGGAAGCGATCGGCGAGGAGGGTCTCAAGGCCCGCGTCAAGAATTCCCTTGCCGGCATCAAGGTAGCGAACTACTACGGCTGCATGTACACGCGCCCGCGGCACATCTTCCCCGAAAAGGACCAGGGGCCCGGCAGCGAGTCGACCTCCAAGCCGCACTTCATGGATGACTTGCTGGCGGCAGCCGGCGCAGAGAACGTCGACTTCCCGCTGAAGACGGCATGTTGCGGCGGTGCCCACACGCTGTCGGACAGCGATATGTCGACCAAGCTCGTGCTGAATATCCTCAAGGCCGCGAAAATGTCCGGCGCCGACGTGATCGCAACCGAGTGCCCGACCTGCCACTCGGGGCTCGAGATGCACCAGATCAGGGCCGAGAAGAACTTTGGCGAAAAGGTCGATGTCAAGATCCTCTACTTCACGCAGCTGCTCGGCATGGCGCTCGGCCTCAAGCCGAAGAAGGTCGGCGTGCACGAAAACGTCTCCGACTCGATCAGCTTCCTCAGGGAAAAAGGGCTCGGATGAGGAGCCTCGCCGAACTCGAGGCGGTGTTCGAGGCGCCGCTCGACGGCAATGATCACCAGGCCGCGGCCGACGCGTTGTTGCGGGCCAGCGAGGAGGTTCTCGAGCACTGGGTCGTGGCCCGGGGGGAGACCCCGACACAGGATGAACGCGAAGGATTCCGCCTGCTGGCCCTGCATCGGCAGGGCGCGGCCGGCGACCCGAGCTTCAATGCCTGTCGCGAGACCTGCCGCGAGGTTGCGTATCACTACAACCTCGTTACCATGCAGCCTGGACATTCGGATATTACGAATCGCTTACAGCTGATGGGTCTGGTATCCAAGCACCTGTATTTGTTTATTTCGGGCAAGCTGCAGGTGGCCGGGCTCGGCGAATTCTGTTGTTCGTCGAAACCGATCCGCACAGCGCAGGACTACGCAACGAAAACGCCAAAGGAGGCATAGGTATGCCATCTGTACGGGGATGTAACCTTCCTGATGATCTGCTCTACGACGTCGATAACCATATCTGGTTCACGGAAATGGGCGACGGCACCGTCAAGATCGGCATGACGACCGTCGCCACGGCGATGGCCGGCAAGCTGGTCGCATTCACACCCAAGAAGGTCGGGCGTAACGTTCGGCCCGGCAAGTCCTGTGGCACGCTGGAATCCGGCAAGTGGGTCGGCCCCGCCAAGTCTGCGGCCGGCGGTGAGGTGGTGGCCGTGAACGAGGAACTCGTCGGCGATCCGAGCATCGCGAACGAGGATCCTTACGAGAAGGGCTGGCTGATCATTCTCAAGCCCGACGACTGGGACAGCGTCAAGGGTTCACTGGTCGTCGGTGCCGACGTCACAGCGCCCTACGAAGCGAAGATGGACTCCGAAGGCTTCGCCGGCTGCGCCTGATGAGCGACATTGTTACCGAGCTATCGTCCGAGGAGTTCGAGAAACTCGGCGAACTGCACGACAAGGCATCGCATGCCGTAGAACTGCTCAAGGCTATGGCGAACGAGTGGCGCCTGATGATCCTGTGCCAGCTCGCCGAAGGCGAGAAAACGGTCAGCGAACTGCAGCAGATACTCGGCCTGAGCCAGTCGGCCTTATCACAACACCTGGCGGTGCTGCGACGCGAGCGCATCGTCAGTTCCAGGAAACACGCGCAATCGGTCAGCTACTCACTAGCAGGCACGGAAGCGCCGAAAGTAATGCAGACACTTCACGAGGTGTTCTGCGAAACGCGGGGAGACACGCAATCATGAGATCCACCACGAGAAAGGTCACCGCCGCGCTGCTGGCGACCGGCCTGTTCGCACTTAGCAGCGCAGCCATGGCGACCAATGGGTACTTTACGCACGGTGTCGGTACCGAGTCGAAAGGCATGGCCGGCGCAGGCGTCGCCAGCCCGGAAAACCTGGGCGGCATCGCCGCGGCGACCAATCCGGCGCTCGCCGTCTTCTCGGACGAGAAATGGCAGCTCGGCTTTGCCGTCTTCAGCCCGATGCGCTCTTACACGGCTTCGGATAGCGTCATCCAGGGCCAGGGCGGCGCGTTCACGCTCGAAGCCGGTAAGTTCGACAGCGCCAACGAGGCTTTCCCGATTCCGTACCTCGCCAAGAACTGGAAGCTGTCCAATGACAGGTCCCTGTCATTCATCTTCTACGGCCGCGGCGGCATGAACACGGAATGGAACAACGGCCAGTCGGCCACGTTCGATCCCGACGGAGCGGCGGGGCCAGCGCCGGTCTCCACGATACCGGGTCTGTACGGTGGCGGCGTTCTCGGTCCCGACTATGTCACGGCAGGCGTCGACCTGATGCAGGCATTCATGAGCCTGAACTACGCGGGCAAGATCAACGACCGTTTCGCCTGGGGCATCGGGCCCGTGGCCGCAGTCCAGATGTTCGAGGCAACCGGCCTGCCGGCCTTCGGCGGCTACACCCAGACGTTTGCCGATGCGTTCCTGCAGAACGGCATGGGTGCACCGGTGACGGCCCTGACCAACAACGGTCATGACATGTCCTACGGCTTCGGCATCGCAGCCGGGGTCTGGGGCGGCACGGAGGCGTTCAGCTACGGCCTTGCCTACCAGTCGAAGATGTCGATGGGCGAATTCGACGACTATGCCGACCTGTTTGCGCAGGACGGCGGTTTCGATATTCCGTCCACGATCAAGGCGGGCGTCTCTTTCCAGGCAACCGACACGGCGAGAATCAACCTCGACGTCGAGCACATCTCCTACAGTGATGCCGACTCGGTTCACAACCCGATCATGAATCTGCTGATGGGCTGCTTCACGGCGAACCCGGCCGTCGCGCCGGCGACAACGGGTTGCTTCGGCGGCCCCAACGGTGCCGGTTTCGGCTGGGAAGACGTGACCGTGTTCAAGGCCGGCTTTGCATTCCAGGCTGATGACAGGAATACCTGGCGCCTCGGCTTCAGCTATGCCGAGCAGCCGATTCCGAGCTCGGAAGTCCTGTTCAATATCCTGGCGCCGGGCGTCATGGAATATCACATGACAGTCGGCTGGACCAGCGAACGCGCGAACGGCAACATCATGTCGTGGTCGCTCATGTTCGCGCCGAAGAAAGAGATTTCGGGCACGAGTACGTTCGACCCGACGCAGACGATCAAGCTCGAGATGTCGCAACTCGAACTCGAGTTCTCGTATCGTTTCTAGGAGACCCTGATGAAGGCCAGACTCTGGATGGCCGCAATCACGATCGCGGCGCTCATCGTAGCGCCGCTTTCGTTTGCGGCAGATGACAATGTTGGTATTTTCGAAACCATCCGCGTTGCGACTGTACCGTTCGACGAGACCACGGCGGCGCTCGATGCCGCATTCGCGGCGTCGGACCTGGTACTGCATGCAACCCACGACGTTCGCGTCCCGGAGGACAAGCACCGGGCCCGCGTCTACGTCCTGACGTCGCCCGCCTATGCCAATGCGGCACGGGACGAGTCGCCACGCACGGTGTCCGCTCAGGTTCTGAGACTGGCCGTGTACACGAGCGGTGAGGACCAGGCGACGACGATCAACATGGCGAACCCGGTGGCGCATGCGATGGTGTACTACGCCGATTCGGACAACTACGAAGCGCTGCTCGAGGCCGCCCGTGCCGCGGCTGCCGACGTCAGGCAACTGGTCGCGGCGGTGCCTGGCGAGGCCGCCGCGGAACAGCTCGAGCCGCGCCGCAGCGAGAAGCACTACAACAAGTACAAGGGCGACGGCCCCGCGCGCATGATGGCGAAGTTCCGCACGTTCGAGAAGAGCCAGTTGCAGATCAGCGAGCATCGCGCCGATGAGTTCGCCGCGGTGGTCGAGCGAGTCCGGAATGCGCTCGCCGGCAGCTCGGTTTCGTCGGCGGACGAGACCACGGGTTGGGAGACGGTTGCGGTTATTCCGTTGCGCGACGACGCTGTCTACATAGGTATAACCAATCCGTTCATCGAAGACCGGATGATTCGCATCAATTCGCGGTTTCGCAAGGACGGCAAGAGCGACGACTCGCCCTATCCGGGCGTCGACCACGTGGCCGCGCTGCCGACCGAGGTGCTGGTGATCCGGGAGGGTAACTCCACCAGGGTCCTGCACTACGGGCAGATGTGGCGCATGCAGCTGTACTTCTGGGATTCGGGCTACCGGGCGTTTACCGCCAACGTAGGGGTTCCCAGCGCGATTGCCAGTTCGATCGAAGAGACCATCGCGGGCGAGTAAAAAGCGGCATAATAGTCTCATGAAGAGACTGGATCCCGCGTACCTTCGCCAGCAAATCGTTGGCGTCGATTCGACCTTCGAGACGCCGTTCGGAGAGCGGCTCATGGTCTATTGCGACTACACGGCGTCGGGTCGTTGCCTGCGTTTCGTCGAGTCCTACCTGCAGAGCCTGCAGCGTATCTACGCCAATACGCATACCGAAGACGACATCACGGGCCGCAGCATGAGCCAGTTGCTGCACGACGCGGAGCAGAGCATCAAGCGCTCGGTTAACGCCGGTCCGCACGGCCGCATCATTGCCTGCGGTACCGGCGCCACGGGAGCGATCGACAAGCTGCAGCAGATTATCGGTGTCACGCTGCCACCCGCGACAAGGCGCAACCTCGGACGCCTGCTGGACCCCGAGATTTTGGCCAGGACGCAGCCGGTCGTGTTTATCGGCCCCTACGAACATCACTCGAACGAACTGTCGTGGCGGCAGTCGCTCGCCACGACCGTGCAGGTGCGGCTCGATGCCAGTGGCCAGATCGATCTCGGGCATCTCGAGGAACTGCTCCGGGATCCCCGCTACCGGGATCGCCAGCGAATCGGCTCGTTCTCGGCGGCCTCCAACGTGACCGGGATGCGGACCGACGTTCCGGCCATCGCGCGCTTGCTGCACAAGCACGATGCGATCGCCTGCTTTGACTACGCTGCCAGTGCGCCCTATGTCGATATCGACATGAACCCCGAGCCGCAGGGCGAGGGCGACGATCCGAGTATCGATGCGATCTTCATTTCACCGCACAAGTTCCTTGGCGGCCCCGGCTCGAGCGGCGTGCTCGTGTTCAACGAACGCATTTACGATCGCAGCCTGCCACCGAGCGTCAGCGCGGGCGGCACCGTCGATTATGTCGGCATGACCGACCAGGATTTCATCTCGAGTGTCGAGGAACGCGAGAAAGCGGGGACGCCGGGCGTGCTGCAGACGCTCAAGGCCGGTCTCGTGTTCCAGATCAAGGATGCCGTCGGCACCGACGTCATCGAGAAGCGCGAACAGGAGTTGACCTGCCGTGCGCTGCACAGCTGGGCGGAGAACGAGCATATCGAGATTCTCGGCAACCCGGATCCGTGCAGCCGCGTCGGCATCGTCTCGTTCAATATCAGGGACGCCAACGGCAAGTACCTGCATCACAAGTTCCTGACCGTGCTGCTCAACGACCTGTTCGGAATCCAGTCGCGCGCCGGCTGCTCGTGCGCCGGGCCCTATGGCCACCGCCTGCTCGATATCGACGAGCCGACGTCCGAGAAATACCGCTCGGCCGTGCGGCTGGGCCACTGCGGCCTCAAGCCGGGCTGGTGCCGCGTCGGTATGCACTGGGTAATGGACGATGCAGAGGCCAACTACGTTATCGAGGCCGTGCATTTTCTCGCGCGCGCAGGCTACCAGTTCCTGAAGCTGTACGACTTCGACCTGGCTACCGGGACCTGGGTGCACAAGCACGCGCATATCGAATTGCCGGAGTTTTCTCTCGAAGCGGCGCTTGCGCACCGCCAGGGTGAGCCGGCGACGCTGTCACTGCCCTTGCGGCAGCAGCTCTACCGTCACTACCTGGCGGAGGCACAGCGGATTGCCGAGCGCCTGATGCACGAGCCGCAGACGCGGCTGGTGTCGCTAGGCGGTGAACTGGCCGACCTGCAGTTTTTCGCCCTGCCTGAGGACGATCGACGCAAGCACTAACCAGTTGAGGGGGCTAGTTGTTCTTGGCGCCCTGGTCGATCCAGAGCCCGATCATCTCGATCATGTTGGCCGACAGCATGGAGCCGCGTCCCTCGGCGAACGACTCGTCATTGTGCGGCGGCATCCGGATTTCGGGCGCCGTCTTGCCGGCAACGACGAGGTACAGCGCGCTCGACATGCGGCTTCCCGGCACCACGACCTGGCCGAACCTGGTGCCGCCCATGACGCCGTCGTAGTCGACCATCACGTAGTCGGATGCCTCGGCGCCTTCGCCGCTGCCGCTGTGGCAGCGAACGCAATGCGTCTCGAAGATCGGCTGGATGTCGTTCGAGAAACTCACCTCGCCCTGGCCACAACCAACGAGCAGGATCGCCGGCAACGCGAGCAGTAAGTTGTTGATTGTCTTAGTCATGTTGTAGTCCTCCCACCGCAGGGACTATGGGGCGGACGGCCGACATGGGTCAATTGGGGTAAGTACGCACGGCAGGATTGTCCGCTGGCGGGACCAGCCGGCGCGACCCGGGGCGCGGCACCGGCGTTCGCCGGTATCGGGATCGCCGGCCTGGCGGCGGCTGCGGGTTCCTCTCGGCTCGCCAATACAGTAAGGTCTGCACCCACAGCGGCGCGTGCGTATCGGCGCAGGCGCCGACCGCGGAGAGATCCTCATGCCAGGCAGCCTCAAAGACAGCAGCGACCGGCTGATCACGCGTTGGGTACGCGGCGAGCCGGGCGAACTCGCGCCGGAAAACCGCGAGTTGCTGGCGATGCTCGAACGCCTGATTCGCGATGACGAGCAGGCGAACGTGCTCGGTGTGGTGGGTCGCTGGGATCCGCTCGATATTCGCGACCTGCTGATCTACCTGCCCATCAAGCTGGCGCGACGCCTGTTTGCCTGGTTGCCGCCCGGTGCGGCCGTGGACGTGCTGGTCGAGGTCAGCCCGGACCTGCGCGCGCAGCTGATGCAGGACATCGCCGTTACCCGGATCGCCGAGATCGCCGGAGGCCTCGAGGAAGACGACGCCGTCGAGCTGCTCGACGACCTGCCGCAATCGGTCGTCGAGGAGCTGCTGGTGCGCCTCCCGGACAGCGACGACCTGCGCGAGCGGCTCGAGTTCGCCGAGGACACGGCCGGCGAGGTCATGACGACGAAGTTCGTCGCCGTGCTCGATCACTGGGACGTGCGCACGGCGACCCGGGCCGTGCGCAAGATGGCCGCCGAGATCGAGAGTTTCTACGAAGTCTACGTCGTCAACGAGGCGCGCCAGCTCGTCGGCCGGCTGCAGCTACGAGACCTGCTGCTCAACAAGAAGAAATCGAGAATTCGCGACATCATGCGCGACGTCGAGGTGTTCGTGAGCCCGGACGAGGACCAGGAAGACGTTCTCGAGCTGGCCCGCACCTACAACGTGCAGACGATTCCGGTCGTGGATGCCGACATGCACGTCATCGGCCGTATCACGGTCGAAGAACTGCAGGAGATCGTCAGGGACGAGGCCGAAGAAGACATCATGCTGATGAGCGGCCTGGCACCGGATGCCCTGCCGGACGACTCGGTGGGGCGCATCATTCGCGGCCGTTTCCCGTGGTTAGCCGGCGGGCTGGTCGGCGCGGCGATGGCCGGCGCGGTCGTCGGGTCTTTCGAGGAGCAGCTGCGGCAGGCGGCGATCCTCGCGAGCTTCATCCCGGTCGTGATGGCAATGGCCGGCAACGCGGGCATCCAGGCATCGACCGTGACCGTGCAGGGCCTGGCCGCCGGGAATCTCTGGATCGGTGATCTCGGCCGGCGTGTCGTCAAGGAACTCCTCGGCTCCATGATCAACGGCACGATGATCGGCGTGGCGCTGGCGATCCTCGTGGTCGCGGCGTCCGGGTTCATCGACGTCGAGGCGCCGGTGCGCCTGGCCGTCGCGGCGGGCCTGTCCGTGCTGCTCGTGACCATCATTGCCGCAACGCTGGGCTCGACTATCCCGCTGGTGTTGAATCATTTCGATATCGACCCGGCCGTGGCGACCGGTGTCTTCATTACCACGACCAACGATATCCTCGGCGTGCTGGTCTATTTTTCCGTGGCCTCGACGATCTACCTCGGGGCAATCGCCTAGGTCGGCTGCCGCCGAGCCTTGCTTTTCTTCTTCGTCTTTCTTGCCTTCGCCTTTGCCTTCGTCTTGCGGTGCGGCGCCGGTTTTGCCGCGAGCGCTGCGCGCAGTTCTCTGGCGGACTCCCCGATGCACTCGACGAAGAAATGGATGTCCGGCATGGTTTCACGGGTCGAGGTGACGTTGAACGTGACGTTGCCGTTGTAGCTCGGCGTTGCGATGAACAGCCCCATGCCGTCGGCGAGCGGCGCAATTCCGTAGGTCGCGATCTGCCGCGCACCGTTCATGTACATCGGCACCTGCGGGCCCGGCACGTTCGAGACGAACAGGTTGCACACGGTTGCCGCCATGCCTGCCCTGAGGACCAGGCGCCCGGCCGTCACCAGCGTGGCGGCGGGCACGTGCTGGCTCAGATCGGTCATCAGCCTCGCCGATACGCCCGCGCGGGCTGCCTTGCTGCGCTGGGTGGCCGCGTGGATCGACCGCAGCCGCTCCACGGGGTCTGCCACGTTGGTGAAGATGCGCGTCGTCATCGAGGTGAGGCGGTTCCCCGACGACTCGTCGGCATCGTCATGGCTGGGTCGCGCGTTGATCGGCACCCAGGCGACCAGGGACTCCGCCGGCAGCTCCTTGTGGTGCAACAGGTACTTGCGCAGCGCACCGCCGCAGATGCTGAGCACGACATCGTTGATCGTACTGCCGCGCACCGCCTTCTTGATGGCTTTCAGGTCGTCGAGGGCGATCGTCGTCGCGTCGAACATCTTGTGCGGCGACGCGTTGCAGTTAAAGCGCGTATCGGGAATCGAATCGGACGTTGCGGTGCGCGATGACAGCGCGTCCTGGGCCCAGCGGTACAGCGTCGGCGCCGAGCGCATGACGGCGTCCGTGATGGCGATCGGTGAACGCACGTTGTTGAACGTCGCGCGTGCGGCCATCTCGATCAGGCCGGGTTTCGAGCTGTAGGTCGGGGCGACGGAATCGGGCGGCACGACGGGCGTGCCCTGGTTGTCGATCTCCATCAGCGCACGATAGAAGTTGAGGAGCGAGGTACCGTCGACGGCGGCATGGTGCAGCTTGGTCGCGATCGCATAGCAGCCGGCGGGAAACCCGTCGATGTGGTCGAGCCCTTCGATGACCATGATTTCCCACAGCGGGCGCGACTGGTCGAGGGGCCGGGCATGAAAGCGCGACAGGTGGATGCAGAACTGGCGCCAGTCGCCCGGTTCGGGCAGGCGCGTGTGCTGCACGTGATACTCGAGATCAAAGTGCTCGTCGTCGGCCCAGTAGGGGAAGTCGAGCTCCAGCGGGACGCGCACCAGGCGGCGGCGAAAAACCGGGCTCATGTGCAGGCGGCTCTCGATATGCGCGAGTATGTCCTTGAAACGCACGGTGCTGCCGCCCGGTACGGTGGACGGATCGAACACGCCGACGGCCGTCACCTGGATGTGATTGTCGGGCGATTCCATGTACAGGAACTGGGCATCCTGGGGACTGAGCTGGGCCATTAGGACTTGACCACCTTGAGTTGTGCAGCGCCCCGGCCATCCTGGCCGAGAGCCCTTAGAAACATGGCATGCACGCTCTCCACGTGCTCGTCGATAGTTGCGGCTGTCCACGCACTGGTGTCCACGGGCGGCAGGACCTCGACCTCGACCGTCGCCGGGCGATAGTAAGAGGAGCCCTTGGGCATGACGTCGCCCGAATTGCGAATGACGATGGGCACCATGGGGACGCCGGCCTGCATGGCGAGGTGAAATGCACCTTTCTTGAACGGCGCGAGCTTTGGCGTGATCGAACGCGTGCCCTCGGGCGACATGCAGACGGACTTGCCCTCGATCTGCATGATGTCGACGAGCGCCTCGATGGCCTGGATCGCCCTGTCCGTGTCCTTGCGGTCGATCAGCACGACGCCGGAAAATTCAAGGATGCGACCGATCAGGGGAATCTCGCCGATCTCCTTCTTGCCTACGCCGGTTATGTCGCGCCGCAGAAGGCGGGCGATGATAACGAGGTCGACATTGCTCTGGTGATTGAAGACGAACACGGCGGGCCGGTTGGACCACAGGTACTGCTCACCGTTGACCCGCAGATTCAGCCCGATCAGGGCGCTCGCGGTATCCGCGAATACCGACATCGAGAAGTTCAGCGCATCACGTTTCGATCCGGTCAGCGCCCAGATCGGCAGCCCGGCGAAAAAGGAACCGACCAGGCTCGCGGGGACCATTGCGGTTCGCAGCCAGTCGGTTGGCGTCGGCCTGCCGCGGCTGGCAAAGCGCCGGACCGGCCAGCCGCGATTTTCCGCGATCGCGGCCAGCCTGGTGCTGGGATTCAGCGGTCGCGGATTGCCGACACGCTCGAGCAATGCGAGGTCATCGGTGCTGTCCGAATAAAAGAAACTCTTGTCGAGGTTGACGCCGTGCTGTGTCACGAGCGACTCGGCGGCCAGGACCTTGCCCCGGCCGAAGCAGATGGGTCGCATCACGCCGCCGTTGAACATGCCGTTTTCCACCTGCAGCCGCGTACACAGGACGTTTTCGATATCGAGGCTGCGTGCGGCCGGGGCGACCTGGTAGGGCGTCGCCGACGAGATGATGGCCACCGTGTGTCCTTTGCGCAGGTGCGCCTCGACGAGCGCACGCGTTTCGGGATAGATCTGCCGCGCCAGGTGTGAGCGAAACACCTCTTCGCCGAATTCCGCGTAACTGTCCTCGCGCACGCCGCGCAGGAACTGGGACGCGGCGAGCATCAGGGCCGGGAAGCCCAGGACCCCGACACCGAAGCTCGCCATCACGCTGATCAGCTCGACGAGGTCCCGCGGGGACATCTCGCCGCGCCGCAGCTGCTCCCGGAGAAACGCTACTGCCGAGTAGCCCGCGATGATCGTGCCGTCGAAATCGAACAGCGCCCCGATCTCCGGGCCGTCCGGGAGTTTCTCGATTTCCGCTGTGATCTCGTGATACGCCAAACCAGGCACCTCTCAGGTCCTTATTTTAAGCCCCTGGCAAGGGTGGGCATAGGTACTTCTGCCGTCAGGTTACCATGTCCCCGGGATCACCCGGCGATTCCCTCGGTCCTGATGTGCAGCTGCCGGCCGCAGTGTTTGCAGTGGATGGCGTCGACGTCGTGCCGCGTAAGGCCGCAGTCCGGGCATTCGTAACGGACGCGGTGCGGGCGAAAAATCGTCTGGATCAGCCGCAGGAACAGGGCAACGCCGACGATCATGATCACGACCGCCAGCAAACGCCCGGTGCTGCCGACCAGGATGACATCGCCGAATCCGGTCGTCGTCAGCGTCGTGATCGTGAAATACAGCGCGTCGGTATAGTTGTTGATCGACTGGTTGACCGGTACCTGCAGAACATAGACTGCGGCGGTCACGACGAAGATGAACACGACCAGGTTCAGTGCACTGAAGATGATTTCTTCGTTATTGGCGAACAAGCGTGAGTAGCCGCGCAGGTGCCTGACGACCGCGTACGAGCGCATCAGCCGCAGCGTCCGCACGATACGCAGGAAAGCAAAGCTGCCCACGAGTGCCGGGATGAACAGCGATGCAATGACGACGAGGTCGACGATCGTCATCGGCTTGACCAGCCAGGCACCGCGATTGCGATCCGCCATTAGCCTGCCGGCGAAATCGAAGATCAGGACTACGCCAATGCCCATGTCGGTAATGATCGTCCAGCGGTAAGCCGGCAGGAAAGTCGTCACGACGAAGTAGGCAATGACGACGAGGTCGAAGACCAGGAACGCGTAACGGGCACGCAGCGCGCGCGGGGTCGAGCCGTAGTAGATTTCCCGGCAGAAGCTTGTCAGCGTATTCACTTTGTCACCGGGGAGCGCCCCGGGCCTGTGTCAGTCGGTCGCAGCCAGTATAATTGATACCACTATGCACCGTAATGTTTCAGTAGCCCCGATGATGGACTGGACCGACCGTCATTGCCGGTATTTCATGCGTCTGCTGAGCCCGAATGCTCTGCTGTACACGGAAATGGTGACGGCGGCGGCTATCGTCCACGGCGACGCGGACCGCTTGTTGAGATTCAACGACGAGGAGCATCCGGTTGCGCTGCAACTCGGTGGTTCGAATCCCGACTGGATGGCGCGCGCGACGGCCGCCGCGAGCGCCTTCGGTTATGACGAAATCAACATCAACGTCGGCTGTCCGAGCGACCGCGTGCAGAGCGGCCAGTTCGGTGCCTGCCTGATGGCCCAACCCGGGGTCGTGGCCGCTTGCCTGGCCGCCATGCAGCGCGAAACCGACGTGCCCGTCACGGTCAAGTCGCGCATCGGCATTGACGACAACGACAGCTACGAGTTCCTGTCCACGTTCGTCGAACGCGTTGCCGCGGCGGGATGCCGGAAGTTTGTCGTGCACGCGCGCATCGCGATTCTCGAGGGACTGAGCCCCAGGGAGAACCGCTCGATTCCGCCACTCGACTACGAACGCGTGTACCGCCTCAAGCAGGATTTTCCCGAGCTGCAGATCGTGCTGAACGGCGGTATCGAGAGTGCGGCACAGGTGGACAGTGCTCTCGAGCACGTCGACGGGGTAATGATCGGCCGCCAGGCCTATCACCAGCCTTATTTCCTGGCGGAACTCGAGCATCATCTCGAGCCGGCCTGGCCACTGCCGTCGCGCGCAGCGATTGTCGAGCAGATGCTGCCCTACGTGGAACGCGAACTCGCCGGCGGCACTGCACTCAACCGTATTGCGCGCCATATGCTCGGCCTGTTTGCGCACCGACCCGGCGCGCGCGCCTGGCGTCGGTATGTCAGCGAACATGCGCACCTCGATGGTGCGGGCAGCGAGGTGCTGGTCAATGCACTAAACGCTATGCCTGAGGCCGCCTAGACGCGGTACAATCCCGGGTCCCGCAGGAGCAAGGACCCGATCGAACCATGAGCGCCAAGTCAGCGAAGAATCACCCCACCATGGCCGAGCAGGCCGACATTCACGAGCTGTACGAGTTGTCGGTGCAGAATGTCGAGCACGAAATAGAGTTCCTCCAGGCGACGTTTCGCTCGCTCACGGGCCGAACCGCCTACCTTCTGCGCGAGGATTTTTGCGGCACGGCGAGCGCTTCGTGCCAGTGGGTCCGGCAGGGCAGTGAGTACCAGGCGACCGGGGTGGACATCGACCCGGCCGTGCTGGACTGGGGGCGGCAACACCGGATCGGCAAGCTCGCGCCCGAAGACCGGGCGCGTGTTCGCCTGATCGAATCGGACGTACTCGATGTCGAGACGCCGCCGGTCGACATCCTGGTGGCATTCAATTTCAGCTATTTCATCTTCAATACGCGTACCATGATGCGCCGGTATTTCGAGCGCGTCCTGGCGGCGCTCAAGGATGACGGGGTTTTCTTCTGCGACCTGTTCGGCGGACCGGAAGCGCAGGAAGAGACCCGCGAAAAGACCAAGCACAAGCGCCACGGCTTCACCTACATCTGGGAGCAGGCCGAATTTCACCCGGTGACGCATTACATGCGGACCCATATACACTTCAAGTTCAAGGACGGCTCGAAAATAAAGAACGCGTTTACCTACGAGTGGCGCCTGTGGACGCCGCCGGAAATCCGTGAGCTGCTGCTCGAAGCCGGTTTTCGCAAGGCGACCGTGTACTGGGAAGGCGAAGACGAAGATGGCGAGGGCAACGGGGAATTCACGGCCGACGAGAAGGGCGAGGCCGACCTCGCCTGGATCGCCTATGTCGTCGCCGAAAAATAGTAGTATTATTAAACGCTTGGGCAAAGATCTGTGAACCGCGTTATGGCAAAGGACCTCGAAGTTGCGATTCTGTTCGCCGACGTCGTCGGCAGCACGCAGCTTTACGACAAGTTCGGCGACACCAAGGCCAGCGCGACCGTGGCCCTGTGCCTCGATGTCATGAAGGACGCGACGTACCAGTTCAACGGCAAGGTCATCAAGACCATCGGTGACGAGGTCATGTCGACCTTCGGGACCGTCGACGAGGCCATGGGCGCGGCAGTGATGATGCAGTCCCGGGTGACCTCGGAAACCAAGAACAAGGGCATCCCGGTGTCGATCCGCATCGGCTGCCATTACGGACCCGTGGTCCAGGAGCAGAACGACATTTTCGGGGCTGCCGTGCATACGGCTAACCGCATGACGTCGCAGGCCAAGGCCCGCCAGATCGTGATTTCCGGATTCACGGTCGAGCAGATGAGCCCCGAACTCCGCAACCAGACCCGCCAGATCGACGTCGCGACCGTGCGCGGCCGGATCGACGAGGTCGCCCTCTACGAGCTGGTCTGGCAGCCGGAAGAGGCCACCAGCATGCTGCCCACACTCGAGTGGGAGAACAAGGACCGCCGGGCGTCGCGGCTGCTGATCAATTACCGGGACACGACAATCGAGTTGTCAGACCAGCGCAAGTCCATCAACCTCGGCCGTGCCGACGACAACGATCTCGTGGTCAAGGGCAACCTGATTTCGCGCATCCACGCGAAGATCGAGATGCGTCGCGGCAAGTTCCTGCTCATCGACCAGAGTACCAACGGTACCTTCCTGAAGAGCTCGGCGGGCCAGGAGACGTTCGTGCGGCGCGATTCCACCGAGCTCGCGGGCGAGGGCACGATCGGACTCGGTCGGGCCGAGGGACCGGGCTCCAATCTCGCGATCTATTTCAAGACGATGGACTAGGAGGCCTTGGCGAGTTCCTCGTCGAGCGCGTCCGCAACCAGCTTCTGCTGCTTCCTGAGCGCCGCGGGCAGGCGCTCGCCGTAGCCGTCGAGATACTCGAGAATCGACGCCATTTCCTCGCGCCACTGGCCGGTCTCGACGGTCAGCAGCTCCTCGAGCGTTGCGCGGCTGATGTCGAGACCGTTGGTATTGAGGTCCTCGACATGCGGCAGGAAGCCGATCGGCGTTTCCTCGGCCCCGGCACGTCCCTCGCAGCGCTCGATGATCCACTCGAGTACGCGGATATTCTCGCCGAATCCCGGCCACAGGAAGTCGCCGTCCTCGTTCTGGCGGAACCAGTTGACGTGGAAGATTTTCGGCAGGTGCTCGGCCCGTTCCGGGAACGACAGCCAGTGGGCCCAGTAATCCGCGAAGTTGTAACCGCAGAACGGCTTCATCGCCATCGGGTCACGGCGCACGACGCCAACGTCGCCCACCATGGCCGCCGTGGTCTCGGAGGCCGTGCCGGCACCGACCAGCACGCCGTGCTCCCAGCTCTTCGCCTCGAACACCAGCGGCGCCACCTGCTTGCGGCGGCCGCCGAAAACGATCGCGGCGATCGGGACGCCCTCGGGGGCCTCCGCCAGGCTCGAATAGCTCGGGTTGTTGGTGGCCGCGACGGTGAAACGCGAGTTCGGGTGCGCCGCGGGGCCCGCGGTACCGTCGTAAGCACGCCCCTGCCAGTCGCGTGCAGGCTTGCCGTCCTTCTTGCCCTCCCACCACGGCTGCTTGTCCGCGGTCGTGGCCACGTTCGTGAAAATCGCGTCATGCGTGATCATGTCGTACGCATTGCGGTTGGTCTTTTCGTTGGTGCCAGGAACCACGCCGAAGTAGCCGGACTCCGGGTTGATCGCACGCAGCTTGCCGCTCTCGTCGAGGTGCAGCCAGGCGATGTCATCGCCCAGCGTCCACGCTTTCCAGCCTTTCATCGAGGCGGGCGGGATCAGCATGGCCAGGTTGGTCTTGCCGCAGGCCGACGGAAACGCGCAGGCGACGTAGTGCACGGCGCCGTCGGGATTCTCCAGTCCCACGATCAGCATGTGCTCGGCCAGCCAGCCCTCCTGGCGGGCCTGGTAACTCGCGATGCGCAGCGCATGGCATTTCTTGCCGAGCAGGGCATTGCCGCCGTAACCGGAGCCGTAGCTCATGATCGAGAGTTCCTCCGGGAAGTGCATGATGAAGCGGCGTTCCGGGTCCAGTTCGCCGGTCGAATGCAGTCCCTTGACGAAACGGCCCTCGCGCTCGATGCGCGCCAGCGCCTTGCTGCCCATGCGGGTCATCAGCTTCATGTTGACGACGACGTAGGGGCTGTCGGTGATCTCGACGCCGCAACGGGAGTAGGGCGAGTCGATCGGTCCCATGCAGTAGGGAATGACGTACATGATCCGGCCCTGCATGCAGCCCTCGAACAGCGCGTCCATTTTTCGGCGCGCATCGGCGGGCGGCATCCAGTTGTTGTTCGGACCCGCATCGTCTTCCTTCTCGGTGCAGACGAACGTCAGGTGCTCGACACGCGCGACGTCATGCGGATCCGACAGGTGCAGGTAGCAATTCGGGTGCGTCTCCTGGTTCAGCTTCGACAGGGTTCCCTGCGCCAGCATCAGTTCGAGCAGGTCGCGGTACTCCTCTTCGGTGCCGCTGCACCAGTGGATGGCTTCGGGCTGGGTGTGGGCGGCAACCTGGTCGACCCAGGAACGCAGTGCTTCGAGCGAGGTAGTCATTGTCGGCGTGTCTCGGCTGGTTTACGAACGGGGTGGCCGCAGCGTGCGGCTTGAAAGTCTGCGTTGACGATTATTGCCGATCGGGCACCGGGAATCAGTACCGCTGAGGGGGTAAATGGGGGGTGTAAACGTTCTCAATCGCGGCGCATGCCGGTCGCAGCGCGGGTACTGCGCCCGGTCGCGATTCTGGGGCCTGCCGCCCGATTC
Source organism: Woeseiaceae bacterium (assembly GCA_041553075.1). Lineage (GTDB taxonomy): Bacteria > Pseudomonadota > Gammaproteobacteria > Steroidobacterales > Woeseiaceae > UBA1847. Next base: position 70,498 of record JBFEJR010000009.1, read on the forward strand.
TGATTCTGCGTTGTGCGGGCGAACCGTGTAATCTTGCGCCGTGACCGATCTGTCGAATTTTTTTGGCCCCGACAGCCCGCTGCGGCAGTTCCTGCCCGGGTTCCAGCCACGCGCCGGCCAGGCCTGGATGGCCGAGGCCATTGCCGAGGCGATCGAGGGCCTCGACCGGCTGGTCGTCGAGGCCGGCACCGGTACGGGCAAGACCTTCGCGTACCTGATCCCGGCGCTGCAGAGCTCCCGCAAGACCATCATCAGTACCGGTACCAAGGCGCTGCAGGACCAGCTCTACCATCGCGACCTGCCGCTCGTCAGCAAGGCCGTGGGCCGGCCGGTCACGACTGCGCTGCTCAAGGGGCGCGCGAATTACCTGTGCCTGCACCGGCTCGAACAGGTAACCGCACCCGCGGCGAGCCTGTCCGGCGACCTGCACGCGGTGCGCGCGTGGCGCCATCGCACGGCCAGCGGCGACAAGGCCGAACTGATCGAGGTTGCCGAGGATTCGGCCGTGTGGCCGCTGGTGACGTCGACCGCCGATAACTGCCTCGGCCAGCAATGCCCCGAGTACTCCGGGTGCCACGTCGTCAAGGCCCGCAAGGCGGCGCAGGAAGCCGACCTCGTCGTCGTCAACCACCACCTGCTGCTCGCTGATCTCGCGATGAAGGAAGAGGGATTCGTCGAGTTCTTGCCGGGTGCCGAAGCCATCATCATCGACGAGGCGCACCAGGTCCCCGATCTGGCGGTGCAATTCTTCGGCGTGGTGCTCGGCACCCGCGAGCTCGAGCGCGTCGTCGACGAATTGCGCGCGGCGAGCCTGCCGTTTTCGGATGCGGAGCTGAACCGGCGCGTCGACAGGCTGCAGACGGCGGTTCGCAACGTGCGGGCCGAGGCGCCGCGCAAGGAAGGGCGCTACGAACTCGGCGAGGTCATCGAGGAGCTGCGCGACCCGCTGGACGCCTTGTCGCACGCGCTGCACGACCTGCGCGTGGCCGTGGAGGCGCTGGGCAATGCGACCATCGAACTCGAGAAACTGCACGACCAGCTGCTGGGTATGGCCGAACGGCTCGGCATTCTCGCGAGCGAGGACGCGTGGGACGGACTGCGCTGGCTCGAGGTCAACCCGCGCAGCCTGCGCCTGCACCTGACGCCGCTGGACGTATCCGGCAAGCTCTACGGCCTCGTCGCCAACGGCAGCCAGGCATGGATCTTCACGTCCGCGACGCTCGCCGTCGGGGAGGACTTCTCCCACTTCACCACGCGGATGGGGCTCGCCGGTGTCACGAGCCTGACGTTTCCGAGTCCCTACCAGGTCGAGCGCAATGGCCTCATCTGGCTGCCTGCCGGATTGCCGCAGCCGTCCGATCCGGGGCACACCGACGCCATGCTGGAGCAGGTTGCGCCGCTGCTGGAGCTGACCGCGGGCGGCATGTTTTGCCTGTTCACCAGCCACCGCGCGCTCAACAACGCGCGCAAGTGGTTCAAATCCAACCCGGTCGCGCTCGGCGGCCGCAAGCTGCTCGTGCAGGGCGATTCGCCGCGCGACGACCTGTTGCGCCGCTTTCGCCAGATCGGCGACGCGGTGCTGCTCGGCACCGGCAGTTTCTGGGAAGGCGTGGATGTGCGCGGCCCCGCGCTCAGTATCGTCGCGATCGACAAGTTGCCTTTCGCGTCGCCGGCCGATCCCCTGATGATGGCACGCCTGGAGTTCATCCGTCGCGAGGGAGGCAATGGCTTCATGGATCACCAGCTGCCGCTCGCGGCGCTGTCTCTCAAGCAGGGCGCGGGCCGTCTTCTGCGCGACGAGAGCGATTACGGCGTGGTCGTGCTGTGCGACCCGCGGATCACCAGCAAGCGCTATGGGCAGACCTTTCTCGACGCGCTGGCGCCGATGCCGGTGACCGATTCCGCGGCCGACGTTGCCGCGTTTTTCGCGGCGCACGAACGCAAGGGGGCCGTGGCGTGAAGCTCCTCGCCATCGATACCTCATCGCTCTCCTGCTCGGTTGCCGTGCAAGCCGGTGCCGAGCTCGTCGAGCGCCACGAGGAAAAGGCACGCGAGCACACGCGACTACTGGTACCGATGATCCGCGACGCCCTCGCCGCGGCGGGCCTCGCCACGGCGGACCTCGACGCGGTCGTGCTCGGCAACGGGCCAGGCTCGTTCATCGGGATGCGAATCGCAGCCTCGGTGGCGCAGGGCATCGCCCACGGTGCCGGCATTCGCATCGCGCCCGTGTCGTCGCTCGCCGCGGTGGCCGTCGAGGTGCTGGCCCGGTCGGCTGCCGGCGAAGTCGTCGTCGCCCAGGATGCGCACATGGGCGAAGTGTATCTCGGCGCCTGGCGGCGGACCGACGGCCCGTTACCGCTGCCGCTGTTCACCGAACGCCTGCAGGCGCAGCACCCCATCGAGGAACTCGATCGGGCCGGTGCCGACAGCCGCATTGCGGCGGGCAGCGGCTGGCAGCGTTATCCGGCCCTGCTGGCCGCCAACGAGGACCGTATCGGGCAGCACTCCGCGGTGCTGTATCCGCGCGCTCGCCACCTGCTGCCGCTTGCACAGGAGGCCCTCGCGCAGGGGCGCGCCGTCGACCCTCAGGACCTGGTGCCGTCCTACCTGCGCAGCAAGGTCGCAACAAAGCCATCGGCGTCCCGGCCGTAACAGTCCTGTAATATAGCGTTGCTCAAATGTACGGTTTGCAGATGCCCGAGCCAGAATGTCCGCTAACAAGATATTGATCGTCGAAGACGAGCAAGCGATACGGGAAATGGTCGCATTCCACCTGTCACGTGCCGGCTACGAGATCTTCGAGGCGCGCGATTGCCGCGAAGCCAGGGAATCGATTGCCGACAATCGTCCTGACCTGGCGCTGATCGACTGGATGCTTCCCGATACGAGCGGTCTCGAGCTGACCCGGATGCTGAAGCGCGATGACGCCTGCGAAGACCTCGCGATCATCATGCTGACGGCTCGCGCCGAGGAGCGGGATAAAGTGAGCGGCCTGGAGGGCGGTGCCGACGACTACATCACCAAGCCGTTCTCGCCGCGCGAGCTGATCGCGCGCATCCAGGCCGTGCTCAGGCGGGCGGGCGCGCCGGCGGACGAGGTCGTCCGCGCGGGAGTCCTGGACCTTGATACAGCGGGGCACCGGGTACTGGCCCGAGGTGCAGAGATCAAGCTCGGCCCGACAGAGTACCGCCTGCTGCAGTTCCTGATGACACACCCCGGGCGTGTCTACAGCCGGGCTCAGCTTCTCGACCGAGTGTGGGGTGCCAACGTGTATGTCGAGGAGCGCACGGTCGACGTGCACGTACGGCGGCTGCGCAAAGCCCTCTCCGACTACGGAGCTGACAACTACATCCAGACAGTGCGTGGCGCCGGCTATCGGTTCTCGGTGAGTGATGTCTGACGCGGCGCGCAAGTTCGTCATCGGAATCCTGCTGTTTCTCGCGGCCGGTGGCGCGATCGGGTGGCTGTACGGCCGGCCGATTCTCGGCCTGCTGGTGGCGGCCCTCGTCGCGTTGGTCTGGCAGGTACGCCAGCTACTGAGTTTCGACCGTGCGCTGCGAACCGGCGATTTCGGCCAGTTTCGCTACGGCGACGGCATCTGGCAGCAGGTCTCTTCGCGATTTCGTTTCGAACATGAAAAGGCCTCGCGGCGCAAGCACAGTTACCGCGAGTTGCTTCGGGAAATCCGCAAGTCGACCAACGCGATGCCGGATGGCGCCGTCATACTCAACGAAGACAACGAAATCCTCGCCGCAAACCGCGCCGCGAAGGAGCTCGCCGGTCTCAAACGCAAGAAAGACCGGGGGCAGCGTGTCGACAATATCCTGCGCGACCCGGAACTGACACGGTTGTTGCATTCGAAGCGCAAGGACGACAATGCAGAAATCGCCTCGCCCGTCGCTGCCGGTCGCTGGCTGAACTGCCGCGTCGTACCCTACGGTGCAGACCAGAAATTGCTGCTGTTGCGCGACGTGACGGAACGCGCCCGGCTCAGCAAGATGCGGCGTGATTTCGTGGCCAACGCGTCTCACGAGTTGCGCTCGCCGCTGACCGTCATTACAGGGTACCTGGACGCGCTGGCTGATGATCAGCAGGTTCCGGATAGCTGGGAAAAGCCGATTGCACAGATGCAGACGCAGGCGCGCCGCATGCTCCATATTCTCGGTGAGCTGCTGGAGTTGTCCCGGCTCGAAAGTGCCGACAAGAGCGGGGTGGGCGAACCGATCGACGTCGGCACGTTGCTGGATGCGGCCCGACAGGCGTTTGACGGCCATGCCGATATTGCGGCAATCATAACGCGCAAGGAATCGACCGCGCGGCTCAAGGGAAGCGCGGCCGAAATCGAGACGGTGATCGTGAACCTCCTTTCCAACGCGGTTCGTGCCACGCCGAGTGACGGTGAAATCGTGATGACCTGGACCTCCGGTAAGAGCGGCGCTGAACTGATCGTGGCGGACACGGGCGAGGGCATCGATCCCGAGTTCATCCCGCGGCTGACAGAGCGGTTCTTCCGCGTGGACAAGGGCCGGAGTCGCGACGGTGGCGGGACCGGGCTTGGCCTGGCCATCGTCAAGCACGTTCTGGCGCGTCACGATGCCGAGTTGGTTATCGAGAGTACCCCCGGCAAGGGCAGCACGTTCCGCTGCCGCTTTCCGGCTGAACGCGTCCTGCCCGCGCCGCCGGTCGACCTGTCATGAAACTGCAACATTTCTGTCATGCAAGCGAAATGTGACGGGATTAACTTGCCGCTTGCACTTTTTTCAACCATTCAGGAAACAGGGGCCAAGGCAGTCGTGGTTTGCGGCGCCGCCCGTTGCAGGGAATCCAACATGAAATTTTTCGCATCATTGCTTGTACTGTCCGCTGTATTGCTCATCACGGCCGTGCCCGCGGCAGCCGAAGAGACCTGGGCCGACCGCATCAAGCTCAAGGGCGATGTTCGCCTGCGGCACGAGTCAATCGACGAGGACGGTGAGGAAGATCGTCGGCGCATGCGTTTTCGCGCGCGCTTCGGACTCTCTGCAGCCGTCGATGAGGACGTCAAGATCGTGTTGCAGCTGGCGACCGGAGGAGACAATCCCGTCTCGACCAACCAGTCGTTTGATGGCGGGTTCTCAACCAAGGACATTGGTGTGGACCTGGCCTATGTCGACTGGAAGATTCGCGACGGGGTCAACTTCTACGGCGGCAAGATGAAGAACCCGTTGTTCAAGGCCGGTGGCGTGCCGCTGGTCTGGGACAGCGACCTCAATCCCGAGGGCCTGGCGATCAGGTTCGCTTCCGGCGGGCTGTTTGCAACCGCGGGCGGGTTCTCAGTCGAAGAGCGCTCCAGCGCCGACGATTCCCTGCTGTACGTCGTGCAGGCGGGCTACGAGTTCCCGCTTGGCGACAACATGACACTGACGGCCGGGGCCGGCTACTTTGCGTATACCGACACGATTGGTAACGAGCCCTTCTACGACGGTTCGCCGAGCGGCAACTCGGTCGATATCGGCGGCAATTACCTTTACGAGTACAGGAATACCGAGGTCTTTGCAGAGCTGGGCACCGCCATCGGAGACTGGCCCATGAAGATCTTCGTGCACTACACCCGCAACAGCGAGGTGAGCACGGAAGATACGGGCTATGCGTTCGGCGCCAAGATAGGATCGGCGAAGAGCAAGGGCCAGTCCGAGTTCAGCTATACCTTCCAGGACATCGAGGCTGACGCGGTGATCGGGACGTTCAATGACTCGGACTTCGGCGGCGGCGGCACTGACGCCGACGGCCATATTCTCAAGGCGACATACGCCCTGTCCAAGAAGCTGTTCCTCGGCGGCACGCTCATGATCAACGACGTCGATCGCTTCCAGGGGACGGAGCACGATTACACGCGGCTGCAACTTGACGTAGAATTCAAGTTCGACTAGCCAAGGCACGGAGCGCCCGATGGAAAAATCCGACCTCACCCATCATATTTCCCGCCGATTCAACAAGGACATCGAGGACCTGCGCAACAGCGTCCTGACGATGGGTGGCCTCGTCGAAGCACAGTTGTCCCAGGCCATCCAGGCCATCGTCAGCGGGGACAGCGAGCTCGGGCTGAAAGTCGCTCGGGATGATTACAAGGTCAATAATCTCGAGGTCAACATCGACGAGGAGTGTGGCCGCATCCTGGCGACACGGGCGCCGGCGGCCAGCGATCTCCGGCTGATAGTGGCAATTATCAAGACGATCACGGACCTCGAACGTATCGGCGACGAGGCCGAAAAAATCGGCTTTCTCGCGTCGAAGCTGGCGGCCATGGACCGGCCGCCCGATTCTTACCGGGAACTCAACACGCTGGGCCAGCATGTCGCGCAGATGCTGCGCGACGCCATGAATGCTTTTGCGCGCATGGATGTCGACGAATCGTGGGCCGTGGTTCGCGAGGACGAACGTGTCGACGAGGAATACGAGGCGATCCAGCGCCAGTGTATTACCTTCATGATGGAAGACCCACGTTCAATCAAGCGGGTCATGAACGTGACTTGGTGTGCGCGCTCGCTCGAGCGCATCGGGGATCACGCCAAGAACATCTGTGAGTACGTGATCTATATGGTCCAGGGACGCGATGTGCGCCATACTGGTATCCTCGAATCAACTGACACCGATTCCTGAACTATGACGTTACCGAACAAGCGCCTGCTGAACACGGCGGGCTTTCTGGCATGCGCGGGAATGATGGGGTTCGCGCTGTATGCCCAGCACGTGCTGCTGCTGGACCCCTGCCCACTCTGCGTCTTCCAGCGGATTGCCACGATCCTGACAGGTCTCGTTTTCCTGGCGGCAGCCCTGCACGATCCCGGCCGAGTCGGTTCCCGCGTGTACGCCGCCTGTCTCCTCGCGACGGCCGGATTCGGCGTCGGTGTGGCGGCGTGGCACGTGCATCTGCAGAACCTCCCGGCGAGCGACGTGCCGTCCTGCGGCCCGGGGTTCGAGTACATCATGGAGAACTTCGCATTGTTCGATGCGCTCGGCGTGATCTTCAAGGGATCCGGGGAGTGTGCCGACGTCGTGTGGCGCCTGTTCGGGTTATCAATGCCGAGCTGGGTCGTCATCGGCCTCGGAGGCCTTCTGATTGGCGGCCTCTGGAACAATCTCCGCAGCGGTCAGGGCGCCAGCAGGAGCTCCATTGTCCGCTCGTAGACGCTTGTCAGTGACGCCACGTCATCGACGCTGACGTGCTCGTTCACCTTGTGAATCGAGGCATTGACCGGCCCGAGTTCGACGACGTCCGCTCCAGCCGGCGAGATGAAGCGGCCATCCGAAGTCCCGCCCCCCGTTGACAGCTCCGGATCGACGCCCAGCGTTTCCGCCACTGCGCGCTTCACCGCGTCGATCAGGGCCCCCGGTCGGGTAAGGAAGGGCTTGCCGGAAAGGTGCCAGTCGAGCTCGTAGTCGATGTTGTGGGCATCGAAGACCGCGCGCACTCTCTCCTGCAGCGCTTCGTGGGTCCATTCGGTCGAATACCGAAAATTGAAGCGGGCCGTGAGTTCCGCGGGCGTTACATTGGGAGCGCCGACACCGGCCCGGACGTCGACCACCTGGAAACTGGTGGGCGGGAAGAACTCGTTGCCGTCGTCCCATTTTATCTCGTGCAGCTCCGCGAGCACCGGCGCGAAACGCCGGATCGGGTTGTCGGCCAGCTGGGGATAAGCGACGTGCCCCTGCACGCCTTTGACCTTGAGCATGCCGCTCAGTGAGCCGCGGCGTCCGATCCGGACGACATCGCCGAGATCGTGCTGGCTGGACGGTTCGCCGAGCACGCACCAGTCGAGTTGTTCCCCGCGTGCCGTGAGTTTTTCAACCACCTTGAGCGTACCGTCCCTGGCGCGGCCTTCTTCGTCACTCGTGACGAGGAAGGCAATGCTGCCGGAGTGCTCCGGGTGACTGCAGAGGAAACGCTCGACCGCGACCACCATTGCGGCGAGGCCGCTTTTCATATCGGCAGCGCCACGCGCGTAGAGCAAGTCGTCCCGGAACACGGGCTCGAACGGATCGCTGAGCCACTCGGACTCGTCGCCTGGCGGAACGACGTCCGTGTGTCCGGCGAAACACAAAACCGGGGAGGCGGTGCCGCGCCGCGCCCACAGGTTCGTGACATCGCCGAACTGCATGGTCTCGCAGGCAAAGCCCGCTCTTTCGAGCCGCTCGCGCAGGAGGTCCTGGCAGCCGGCATCGTCAGGCGTGACGGAGCGCCGCCTGACGAGTTCGCAAAGCAGGTCAACGGCAGGGTGGGTTGCTTGGGTGGCCATTCGCGAGATTCTGCAACAATTCGGTAACAATTTCCTCGTAAGCTCTCCGCATTATCCAGAGCACACGGAGAACTCAACGTGAGTATTCATCGTAAAGCCTTTTTGACGGTCGGGGCGGTCGTACTCGGCCTCGCGGCATCTGCCGCCGCATTGGGTCAGTCGGGCCGGGACTACGTCTACGTCGTCGGTTCATCTACAGTCTATCCGTTCGCGACCGTCGTTGCCGAGCGCTTCGGCCGCAGCACCGATTTCAAGACACCCAAGATCGAATCGACGGGATCCGGTGGGGGCCTCAAGCTGTTCTGCGACGGGGTTGGAGTGGACTATCCGGACATCGCGAATTCGTCGCGAGCGATCAAGGCGTCCGAGGTAGGGACCTGCGCTGCCAACGGCGTCACCGAGATCATCGAGGTCAAAATCGGGTACGACGGTATCGTCCTTGCCAATGCCATCAATGCCCGGGCTTTCGAGCTGACTCGCGAGGACATCTTCCTCGCACTGGCGAAGGAGGTGCCGGGCGATGCAGACGGTGAACTCGTCGAGAACCCCTACAAGACCTGGGCCGACGTGAACCCGGCTCTCCCGGCAACCCGGATCGAGGTCCTCGGACCGCCGCCGACCTCGGGGACGCGCGATGCGTTTGTCGAGCTCGCGATGGAGGGTGGCTGCAAGGCGACGCCCTGGATTGCAGAGCTCAAGGACTCCGACAAGAACCGCTACAAGGCAATCTGCCACACAGTGCGCGAGGACGGCGCTTTCGTCGAGGCGGGTGAAAACGACAACCTGATCGTGCAGAAGCTGCAGGCCAATCCGAACGCGCTGGGTATCTTCGGATTCAGTTTCCTCGACCAGAACATGGAGAAGGTCAAGGGCTCATCGATCGATGGTGTCGCTCCCACGTTCGACGCGATCGCCGATGGCGATTACCCGGTGTCGCGGCCGCTGTATTTTTACGCGAAGAAAGCGCATGTCGACGTGATTCCGGGTCTGCGCGGGTACCTGCGTGAATTCACCAGCGAACGTGCCTGGGGCGAGGAGGGCTACCTCTCCGATCGCGGCCTGATCCCGATGCCCGACGCGGAGCGTGCGCAGGTGGCAGCGGCGGTTCGCGACCTTACGCCGTTGTCGCTGGCTGCGGAATAGGCGGCTGAACTATACTTCCGGCGGCGGCCCGTACCGGGGCGCCGCCGTTTCCTATTAGAACAACAATGCAAAGCACCACGCTCATCCTGTCGCTCGCTTTCATGTCGATCGCCGCTTTCTATCTCGGTCGGCGCCGCTCGCTGTCGATCGTCGGCGGACCGGGCCACGGGCTGGCGCTGCATTCGCTGCCGGGCTACTACGGCTACTTTGTCGCGATCCGCGTCCTGTTGCCGGCACTGGCGCTGCTGGCCGTCTGGATGATGGTCGAGCCGCGCATGCTCATTGCGCTGGTCGTGAGCGGGCTGCCCGAGCAATACCGCAATCTTCCGGCAGGTGAGCTGAATCTGCTGGTCAATAATATCCAGAACCTGGCGGCGGGCGACGTCGTTTCGGTCGACGTCGACGCGACGCTGGAGAACGCGGCTGCGCAATTGAACGCATACCATGAGAAGAGTCGCCAGCTACTTGCGGTGCTGGCGGTCGGTCTGGCCGGTCTCGGGGGGGCGCACGCCTGGACCCGGATTCGCCCCGAGCTGCGCGCCCGCAATCGCGTGGAGGGTGTCATTCGCTGGTTTCTCATCGCGGCCTCCAGCATTGCCATCTTCACCACCATCGGCATCGTGCTGTCGGTGCTGTTCGAAGCGATCCGGTTCTTCCAGAAAGTGCCGGTGACCGAGTTTCTGTTCGGGCTGAACTGGAGCCCGCAAACGGCCATCCGTGCCGACCAGGTGGGTTCGTCGGGCAGTTTCGGCGCCGTGCCGTTGTTTGCCGGTACCATGCTCATCACGGGAATAGCGATGCTCGTTGCCGTCCCCGTCGGGCTCATGACCGCGATTTACCTCGCCGAGTACTCGAGTGCCGGCGTGCGCGCGACGGCGAAGCCGCTACTCGAAATTCTGGCGGGAATTCCGACCGTCGTATACGGGTTTTTTGCCGCGCTGACGGTCGCGCCGTGGGTGCGCGAGGCGGGCGAGTCCATCGGCCTGGCTGTTGCGTCGGAGAGCGCCCTGGCGGCGGGACTGGTAATGGGCATCATGATCATTCCCCTGGTTTCGTCGCTCGCCGACGATGCGATCAACGCCGTGCCGACGGCAATGCGCGACGGTGCCCTCGGACTCGGCTCCACCCGTTCGGAGACCATGACCAAGGTCATTCTTCCCGCGGCTTTGCCGGGTATCGTCGGCGGCATCTTGCTGGCCGTTTCCCGCGCCATCGGCGAGACGATGATCGTCGTGATGGCGGCGGGGCTCGCCGCCAACCTGACGGCCAATCCATTCGAAGCCGTCACGACCGTGACTGTGCAGATCGTGACGCTGCTGGTCGGTGACCAGGAGTTCGACAGCGCCAAGACGCTGGCGGCGTTCGCGCTCGGGCTGATGCTGTTCGTGGTAACGCTGTTCCTCAATGTGATCGGCTTGAGCGTCGTTCGCAAGTACCGCGAACAATACGATTAGGCGCGTGAGATGAATCAAGGCAACGCTACCAAGGACAAAGTCGAAGCCGGCCTGCCGCGAAGGCGCCGCAAGGAATTCATGTTCCGGTCGGTCGGGATGTTGGCCACGGCCGTTGGCGTACTGTTCCTCGGCGTGTTTTTCGCGACGCTGGTTGCGGACGGTGCCTCCGCGTTTCGGCAGACGTTTATCAAGCTGGAAATCGAGTTCACGCAAGAGGTGCTCGCGCCAAACGGTGAACTCGATATCGCCTATGCCGATTTCGACGGACTCGTTCGGACCGCCATGCGCGACGTCGTTCCGGAGGCGTCCGGGCGCCGCGAACGACGTGAGCTCTACCGCCTCGTCAGTGTCGGCGCGGCATACCAGGCCCGCGACATGATCGTCGCGAACCCCGCTTTGCTCGGTACCACGCAGTCTGTGTGGGTGCCCGCCTCATCCAATGTCGACATGCTGATTAAGGGCAATATCGACCCGGAAATCGACGAGGCGCTGCGCCCGTTGTCGAACCAGCAAATCGCCTGGGTCAGGGCGCTGCAGGATTCGAATCGCGTTGATCTGCGATTCAACAAGGCGCTGTTCACCAACGGCGATTCGCGCGAGCCGGAGCTGGCCGGCATCAGGGGCGCGGTCATGGGATCGCTGTACATGCTGATCGTCACGATCGCGTTGTCGTTCCCGATCGGCGTGGCGGCGGCTATCTACCTCGAGGAATTCGCGCCACGCAACCGCTGGTCGGACCTGATCGAAGTCAATATCAACAACCTGGCCGCGGTGCCGTCGATCGTCTTCGGCCTCCTGGGCCTGGCCGTGTTCATCAACTGGGCTGCGCTGCCGCGCTCGGCGCCGCTCGTCGGCGGCCTGGTCCTGACGCTCTTGACGCTGCCCGTGATCATCATCGCCTCGCGGGCGGCGATCAAGGCGGTGCCGCCGTCGATTCGCGAGGCGGCATTGGGTCTTGGCGCGTCGCAGACCCAGGTCGTCTTTCACCATGTGCTGCCGCTGGCGCTGCCGGGCATGCTGACCGGCACGATCATCGGCATGAGCCGTGCGCTCGGCGAGTCCGCGCCGCTGCTGATGATCGGCATGGTGGCCTTCATCGTCGATGTGCCCGCCGGTCTTTCCGATCCCGCGACGGCCCTGCCGGTCCAGATCTACCTGTGGGCGGACAGCCCGGAGCGGGCCTTCGCCGAGCGGACGTCAGCAGCGATCATCGTGCTGCTGGGTTTCCTGCTGGTGATGAACCTGGCCGCCGTAATCCTGCGCAAGCGCATGGAACGAAAATGGTAGTCATTGAGGTAATGAGTAACCTGTATGAGAATGAACGCGATGAGCAAGGCACCGTCTGACAATCCCGTGCCGCCGGGTACGGAACCCGCGGCGAAGGCGTCCGGGCGTGGCAGCCACGCACCGGCTGTCCCCGCGCCGCCGCGGCGTGAAACGGCGCTCGACGCGGAGACGGTCGGCAACATCCACTGCGATAATGCTTTCATGGTTGCCCGGGATGTCAATGTCTACTACGGCGACAACCACGCGATTCAGAATGTCTCGCTCGACATTGGCAAGAAAGAGGTCATCGCACTGATCGGCCCGTCTGGCTGCGGCAAGTCGACGTTCCTGCGTTGCCTCAATCGAATGAACGACTCGATCGATATTGCACGCGTCACCGGCCAGATCATGCTGGACGGCAAGGACATCTACCGCAAGGAACAGGATCCTGTCGCCCTGCGCGCGCGCGTTGGCATGGTGTTCCAGAAGCCGAACCCGTTTCCGAAGAGCATCTACGACAATGTCGCCTACGGTCCGCGGATTCACGGACTGGCAGCGGACCGTGCAGAACTGGACACCATCGTGCACAGCAGCCTGGATCGTGCCGGACTGCTCAAAGAGGTCAAGGATCGCCTCGACGAGCCCGGCACCAGCCTGTCAGGCGGCCAGCAGCAGCGCCTGTGCATTGCGAGGACGATTGCCGTGAATCCCGAGGTCATCCTGATGGACGAACCATGCTCGGCGCTGGATCCGATCGCCACGGCGCGGATCGAGGACCTGATGGACGAGCTCTGCGAGGACTATGCCATCGTCATCGTGACGCATTCGATGCAACAGGCCGCGCGGGTATCGAAACGCGTGGCGTATTTCCATCTCGGCCGGCTGGTCGAAGTCGACGAAACCGACAGGATCTTCACCAACCCGCAGCACAAGCTCACCGAAGACTACATTACCGGCCGCATCGGCTGACCGGGTTTCCGAGAGACCCTATTTCCGCTGGCGCTCCAGGAACTCGGCAAAGCGCTTCTCCGAGAAACCGACCGCGAGGAATTCGGGCGCTTCGAGGATCGGCCGCTTGAGCAGCGTCGGTTGATCCAGCATCAGGACGAATGCGCGTTCGCGCGTCATGTCGGCGCGGTCGGCCTCGGGAACCTTGCGCCAGGTCAGGCTCTTGCGATTCAGAAGCCTGTTCCATTCGACGCGGCCCGCCCATCGTTCGAGCATCTGGATATCGAGCCCGTCATCCCTCACGTCATGGAAGCGGAACTCGATATCGCGCTCGGCGAGAAATTTCCGTGCCTTGCGGCAGGTGTCACAGCTCTTGATGCCGTATACCGTCAGCATGGTGTCAATCCAGGTTGCGCAGCAGGTCATTGAGGCCGGTCTTCGCGCGCGTTTTCGCATCGACCTGCTTGACGATGACCGCGCAGTAAAGCGAGTACTTGCCGTCGGGGGAGGGCAGGTTGCCGGACACGACGACGGACCCGGCCGGGATGCGGCCGTAGGTGATCTCGCCGGTCGCCCGATCGTAGATGCGCGTGCTCTGGCCGATATAGACGCCCATCGAGATGACGGACCCTCGTTCCACGATGACGCCCTCTACGATTTCCGAGCGTGCGCCGATGAAGCAGTCGTCTTCGATGATCGTGGGCCCGGCCTGCACCGGTTCGAGCACGCCGCCGATGCCGACGCCGCCCGACAGGTGCACGTTCCGGCCGATCTGCGCGCAGCTGCCGACCGTCGCCCAGGTATCGACCATCGTACCGCTGTCGACATAGGCGCCGATATTGACATAGCTCGGCATCAGCACGACGTCCGGCGCCACGTAGGCGCCGCGGCGCACGATCGCGTCCGGCACGACGCGCACGCCGTCGGCCCGAAACTGCTCTTCCGTGTACCTGGCGTACTTCATCGGCACCTTGTCGAAGAAGCGGCTGTGGCCGCTCTCGATGACCTTGTTGTCGGCCAGGCCGAAGCCGAGCAGCACGGCTTTCTTGAGCCACTGGTTGACGTGCCATTCGCCGTCCCGGCGGACGGCGACGCGCTCCTTGCCGGAGTCGAGCAGGTCGACGGCTGTGGCGACCGCGGCCTCGACCGCGGCACGATCGTCGAAACCTCGTGCCCGGTTCTCGTAAGCGTCCTCGATGATTCTTTCCAGATCTTTCACGTGTATTCGCTCTTCAGGGGTTGGCATGACTGTCGAGACGCGCCAGCAGCGCCTCGCCCAGTTCCTTTTGCTTGCGTTTGTCCAGGGCGCCGCCCGTTTCACGGCAGATATAGAATACGTCCTCGGCCTTTTCGCCGATCGTCACGACCTTGGCTGCCTCGATGTCGATGCCCTGCTCGATGAAGACCTGGCCGATGGTGCTGAGGAGGCCGGGCCGGTCGGCGGCCTGCAACTCGAGCACGGTCTGGTCGCCCGAGGTGCTCTGGCTGAAATTCACCTTGGTTATGGTCGTGAACATGCGGGCCTGGCGGGGCAGGGTGCGGGTCACGTCGAGGACCTTGTCGCTCGGTACCGTCAGGATACGCGTCAGGGCCCGGCGTACCTTGTTGATGCGCGCTTCGTCGCTGTCGACACGGGCATCCTGTTCCATGAAGACGATCGTAACGATGCTGTGGTCGTGGTCCAGCGGTACCAGGCGCGCATCCACGATCGTCATCCCGAGTTCATCGAGCACGGCCGTGGCGTGCGCGAACGTGCGTTTCTCGCGCGGAGTGTACAGGACGGCCTCGATGCCATCGCCGGTCTTGCGGCGCCGCACGTCGACGAGCCCGATCGAGGACTCGGGATCGGAGTCCGTGAGCCACTCGGTGTGCCAGGTGATTTCCTTGACCCGGTGCTTGAGGAAGTAGTTCTCGCTCAGCAGGGCCCACACGGCATCGACGCGTTCCGCGGAGATACCGCGGCCAAGCAGGATCTCGCGGGCCTGTTCCTGTTTTTCGTTGAGCAGCAGCTCGCGGTCGATCGGGTTCTCGAGCCCGCGTCGCAGGGCACGGCGGGTCAGGAGGTACAGGTCGTGGAACAGCTGTGCTTTCCACGAGTTCCAGAGTTCGGGGTTGGTGCCGCGCACGTCGGCGACGGTTAGCAGGTACAGGTAGTCGAGATGCAGCGGA
>JBFEJR010000010.1:0-83286 GCA_041553075.1 Woeseiaceae bacterium
ATCGGCTGGAAATAGCCCACGAACGTAAACCCGGTCCAGAGCGAGAACGTGATCCACAGGAACTGTTTCGAGAACTTGCGCCGGAACTTGTTCCAGCCCCACGGGGCCCGGTCCAGCTTCATGCGCTGGGACCGCTTGCCCTCGGTGAACTGCTCCATCCAGATGAAGATCTCGGTCCAGACGGTCTGCGGGCAGGCGAAACCGCACCACAGGCGGCCCCCGATCGCCGTGAAGAAGAACAGCGCGTAGGCCAGGATCATCAGCAGCAGGGCGAGGTAGGGGAAATCCTGCGGCCACAGCGTCAGCCCGAAGATGTAGAACTTGCGCGCCGGCAGGTCGAACAGCACCGCCTGGCGCTCGTCCCAGGAAAGCCAGGGCACGGCATAGAACAGTCCGAGCAGCGTAATCGTGGCGATACGGCTCAGGCGGTCGAACCGCCCGCCGATCTCCCGCGGATAGATTTTCTCGGCGCTCTCGTAAAGGCCGGCGCCTTGCGGATTACTCATTGTGGTCGGCGTTTGGCTTTCCGCTTGGGCGCCGTACGAACGAGGTAGGCGGTGACACCCGAGCACAGGGCGCACAAGGCCCAGAAAAAGAAGAAGCCAGCCGCGTATCCTGCGTCGCGGCCGATATCGAGGTCGTCGTCAAGGAGGCCGGCCATCTCGACCGGGTCGAACACGGCGAAGAACACCATGGTGCCGATCGCGGCTACCAGGAACGAGATCCAGATGACCGCGAACACGGCCTGCTTGTCCCGGCTCCAGCGCTGGGCACCACGGTATTCCTCTTCGATCATGGCACCAGGTCAGTCTTGCGACAGGCTGTAGACGTACGCCGCCAGGATCTTGGTGCGGTTCGGCCCCAGCAGGTCGCCGTGCGCCGGCATCATGCCGTTACGGCCCTGCAGAATCGTCTCGCGTATCGCCGCGTCAGAGCCGCCGTAAAGCCAGATGTCGTCTGTCAGGTTCGGCGCGCCGAACAGCTTGTTGCCCTTGCCGTCCATGCCGTGACAGGCGCTGCACAGCGCCGCGAACATCGGCTGCGCGGCCTGGGCACCCGCATCCAATTCGCCGCCCGACAGGCTCTGCACGTAGCTGACCATGTTGTCGACGCCCGCATCGCCGCCGAGAGCCGGTGCGAGCACCGGCATGGCCGCCCTGCGTCCGTTGTTGATCGTCATCAGCAGGTCCTGCTCGGTGTCGCCCCATTGCCAGTCGTCGTCGGTCAGGTTCGGGAACCCCGGCGCGCCGCGCGCATCGGAGCCATGGCAGGTCGTGCAGTAGCTGGCATAGAGGCTCTTGCCGAGCGACATCGCCTCGTCCTCCTGCGTCAGCGCAGCGAAGTCCATGGCCGCGAACTGCTCGTAGATGGGCTCGTAGGTTGCGGCAGCGTGCTGCATCTCCGCTTCGTACTGGCTGGTCGAGGTCCAGCCCAGCATCCCTTTGAAGGTGCCGAGCCCGGGCATCGCGATCAGGAAGCCGACGGCCCAGGCAATGGTGATGAAATACAGGTACAGCCACCACTTCGGAGCCGGGTTGTTCCATTCCTCGAGGTCGCCATCCCACTTGTGGCCGACGAGATCGTCATCGCCGAGATCCTTCGGTCCCTGCTTTGCCGACCAGCCGACGAGCCAGACGCACCAGATGATGAATAGGATCGTGAGAGCTACGACGAACCAGTGCCAGAATGCAGGCATCAGATATTCTCCCGCTCGTTATTGGTGATGTACGTGTCCTCTTCCAGCGGCAGGGCCGCGGACTTGTCGAAGTCCTGCTTGCGGCGGCTGCTCCAGGCCCACACCCAGATGCCGATAAAGGCAAAAAAGACGATGGCCGTGATGATGCCGCGGAAGTCGTTGATATCCATGCCCGCCTACCTGCGGTTGCGCCGGTTGGTGCCGAGACCCTGCAGGTAGGCAACGAGCGCGTCGAGCTCGGTCTTGCCCTCGACCTCTGCGGCCGCGCCGGCAATCATCTCGTCGGTATAGGGGTCGCCGACCATTTTCAGCGCCCGGAGCTTGGCGGTAACCAGCTCGCCATCGAGCGTCTGCTCCGCCAGCCACGGAAATGCCGGCATGTTCGATTCGGGCACGAGCGCCCGCGGATCCATCAGGTGCAGGCGCTGCCAGTCGTCGGAATAGCGACCGCCAACGCGGGCGAGATCCGGCCCGGTGCGCTTCGACCCGAACTGGAACGGCCGGTCGTAAACGGTCTCGCCGGCCGTCGTGAACGGGCCATAGCGTTCGGTTTCCGCGCGGAACGGGCGCACCATTTGCGAATGGCAGTTGTAGCAGCCTTCACGGACATAGACGTCGCGGCCTGCCAGCCGCAACGGGCTGTAGACCGTGATGCCCTCGTCCGGCTCGGTGGCGTCCGAGCTCATCATCAGGGGCACGATTTCGACGAGTCCGCCGATGCTGATCGCGACGACGATCAGCACCATCATCAGGTTCAGGCTTTTTTCAACAGTTTCGTGACGCATGGTTCGTGTCTCCTGTTACGCCGGATCGAGGACCGCAACGGGTGCCGGCTTCTGCTGGCTCACGGTCTTCCAGACGTTGTAGGCCATGACGAGCATGCCCGAGAAAAACACGAGGCCGCCCAGCAGACGCAGGTAGTGATACGGCTCGACGGCCTTGAGAGACTCGACGAACGAATAAGTCAGCGTGCCGTCGGCGTTGACCGCGCGCCACATCAGGCCCTCGGTAACGCCCGCGATCCACATGGACACGGCATACAGGACCACACCGATGGTCGACGTCCAGAAATGCACGTCGATGAGCTTGGTCGAATACATGCTTTCCCTGTTGTAGAGCCGTGGCAGCAGGCTGTAGATCGAGCCGATCGTCATCATGGCAACCCAGCCGAGGGCGCCCGAGTGGACGTGTCCGATCGTCCAGTTGGTGTAATGCGACAGGGAGTTGACCGTCCTGATGGACATCATCGGCCCCTCGAAGGTCGACATGCCGTAGAAGGACAGCGCCACGATCATGAACTTCAGGATCGGGTCCGAACGCAGCTTATGCCAGGCGCCCGAGAGGGTCATGATGCCGTTGATCATGCCGCCCCAGCTCGGTGCAAGAAGAATAATCGAGAACACCATGCCGAGCGTCTGGGCCCAGTCGGGCAGCGACGTGTAGTGCAGGTGGTGCGGGCCGGCCCACATGTAGATCGCGATCAGCGACCAGAAATGCACGACGGACAGACGGTAGGAGTACACGGGCCGCCCGGCCTGCTTGGGCACGAAGTAATACATCATGCCGAGGAAACCCGCCGTCAGGAAGAAGCCGACCGCATTGTGGCCGTACCACCACTGCATCATGCCGTCGACGACGCCCGTATAAATGGAGTACGACTTGGTCAGGGTGACGGGAATCGCGAGGTTATTGAAAATGTGCAGCACCGCGATCGTGATGATAAAGGCGCCGTAGAACCAGTTGGCCACGTAGATGTGCTTGACGCGGCGCTTGTACACCGTGCCGAAGAAGACGATCGCGTACGCGACCCACACCACCGCGATCAGCAGGTCGATCGGCCATTCGAGCTCGGCGTACTCCTTGCTCTGCGTGATGCCGAGCGGCAGCGTGATGGCGGCCAGCACGATGACGATCTGCCAGCCCCAGAACGTGAACGCCGCCAGCTTGTCGAAAGCCAGCCTGACGTGACAGGTGCGCTGCACCACGTAATAGGAGGTCGCAATGAGCGCAGAACCGCCGAAGGCAAAGATGACCGCATTGGTGTGCAGCGGCCGCAGGCGGCTGAAGGTCAGGTAAGGAACATCGAAATTGAGCGCCGGGAAGATCAGCTGGGCGGCAATCAGTACGCCAACGAGCATGCCGACGATGCCCCAGACCACGACCATGATCGAGAACTGGCGCACCACTTTGTCGTTATAGGAAGCTGCTGTGTCCAAGGTCGGACCCCTGTAAGTTCTGGTGGTGTATCCGGATGGGATTCTTCTTCTGGCGGCGCAGGTTATCAAGCAAACCCTAATATACGTATAGGGGACGATACGTATGGACCGCTCCGGGCGACAAGTGTCCTGATTCTGGGCTTTAACGCCTATAATCCGGAGTCCCGACAGTTTGACCGACGACCCGATGCACAAGATACCTATGCCGGCCGACGTGGTGAGCCAGATTCTCAATACGGCGGCCGACGCGACGATCATTTCCGACAGCGCGGGGTATATCCGTGTCGCGAACCAGCGCGCCGAGGAGATGTTCGGCTACAGGCCGGGCGAACTGATCGGTCAACAGGTCGAGATCCTGCTGCCGGAGGATTTCCGGGGCCGGCACCGCGAGCTGCGGACGCACTACAACGAAATGCCGCGCGCACGCCCGATGGTATCGGGTCTCGACCTTGCCGGCATGCGCAAGGACGGCAGCACGTTCCGGGCCGAAATCGCACTGAACCCGATCGAGACCGACGACGGTCTGATCGTGACGAGCACGATTCGCGAAGTCACGGGCGCCAGCGACACGGAAGCCTATTTCAGGACGCTGCTCGAGTCGGCTCCTGACGCGATGGTCATCATCGACGACCAGGGCAAGATCGCGATCGTCAACGGCCAGGCCGAGAAGATGTTCGGCTACGAACGCGACGAGATGCTCGGGCATCCCGTGGAAATGCTGTTGCCGGAGCGCCTGCGCGAGCGGCACGTGGGCAACCGGGCGAAATTCAGCGAGGACCCGCGCCTCAGGCCGATGGGCGCGGGGCTCGATCTCGTGGCGCGGCGCAAGGACGACAGCGAGTTCCCGGTCGAGATCAGCCTGAGCCCGGTCCAGTCGGCCGGGCGAAAATTCGTCTCGAGCGTCATCCGTGACGTGACCGAGCGCAAGCGCATGGAAAACGAGATCAACGCGGCGCGCCAGGAGGCGGAGCGTGCCAACAAGGCGAACAGCGCGTTCCTTGCCGCGGCCAGCCATGACCTCCGGCAGCCGGTGCAGGCGCTGAGCCTGCTCAACGGCGCTCTGCGGCGTACGGTGAAGGACGAAAAAGCGCTGCAGATGATCGACAGCCAGGCGTATTCGCTGACCGCGATGACCAACCTGCTGAATTCCCTGCTTGATATTTCGCGCCTCGATGCCGGCGCCGTGACGCCCGAGCTCGAGGACTTCCCGATCAAACGTCTCATCGATCGCCTGTCCGACGAGTTTGCGCGCCAGGCCCAGCATCACGGGCTCGAATTCGTCGCGACCCCGTGCCCGGCCGTCGTACACAGCGATCCCAACCTGCTCGACGAGATCATCCAGAACTTCGTCTCCAACGCGATCCGCTATACCGACAAGGGCAGCGTGCGGCTCGAATGCTCGGCAAGGGGCGGGCGCTGCGTCATCAGCGTCGTGGACACGGGTATCGGGATCGCCGCCGACCAGCTCGAGGAAGTCTTCCGCGAATTTCACCAGTGCAAGGCGCCGGGCGCCAGCAAGGAAGGTTTCGGACTCGGGTTGGCTATCGTCAAGAGACTGTCGGACCTGCTCGAGCTGGAACTGGACGTGCAGTCGGAGCTGGGCAAGGGCTCCAGGTTCAGCGTGTCGTTGCCGCTGGTCAGCAATTCTTCGGTTGCCGACGATGCCGAGGCCGCCGCCGGGCACCCGGCGGCCACGGGTGGCACGGGGCTCGTGATCCTGATCGAGGACGACGTCAACGTTGCCAACGCCTGGGGCCTGTTGCTGGAAGCCGAGGGCTACCGCGTGGCGACCGCCGCATCGGCGCCCGAGGCGCGCGCGCTGATGAACCATATCGACGAGACGCCCGCCCTGCTGATCTCGGACTTCCACCTGCTCGACGGTTCCACCGGTGCGGAAGCCATCAGCGCCATCCGCAAGAACTACGACGCACTGATCCCGGCATTCATCGTCAGCGGGGATACCTCGAAAGTCGTCAAGGATGCGCGCCTGCTCGACAATTGCACGCTCATGTGCAAGCCGATCGATACCAACCGGCTACTGGCGGCCGCCCGGCACGCGGTCAAGACGGGCAACGTGCCGCTCGACTAAGGCGTCCGCTGGCGGCCGCGCTGTAAGGCTATCTACTTATGGTCTGGCGGCGCGAACTTGGTCAAAGTCCTTGTCGGGTTCACAGCCAACTACTAGAGCGCGGTAGAAAGCTGTAACCGCGGGGCCCGGTCCTAGATCGGGCCTCGTTTTATTGCGCGTGACTGCGTTACCAAAGCGGACGGCTTCCGGCCACTACCGGTCACTCAAGCAGGCAAGACCTTCCGCAGATCTGTCCGGAACTTCTTGTTCCTACTTCTCGACAGACTTTTCTTTGAGTAGTTGGTATGCATCACCATCCGTCGTGATTACATAACCAGCGAGCAAACTGCCGGATGAAACCGGTTCTGCCGCAGTAATAGCGATCTTGTTGTCGAGCAGGAACTTCTTGGTTAGCTCATATGCAACATTGGCGGTTTCCGTGCTCTTCCCTTTCCAAGCATCGGAATTCGGCTTCGCGCCCATCATTAGGACAATAGTGCCGTCGTCGGAACCAGCAATCTTGAATCGGAAATCGGCGATCTCAACCAAGCGAGTGGCTCCGGAGAAGCCCGAGCAATCCTGGGTCAGAGTGTAAGGTTTGTTGCAGCCCATTCCGATTGCCGAAATATGCTCAGCACCTTCTGCGTCGGGAACAACTGAGGTAACAGTTCCACATGCTGTAAGCATCAAGAGTGCGGAGACAGCGACGCAACGGCGCCAGTTGATGGACACCTGTTCAATCCTGCTATTCCAACCGTGATTCATCTCGCTTCTCTCCTTCCATTTCTTCGTTGTCGTTGAACAGTGACGCCATCGCTCTGGCTACGATTACCTCGACACTCCTTCGCGCGAGCGATGTCTGCTGGGAATGTGCCTGAGCGACCAGGGTATTGTCTTTGGGATCATATATCGCGACGCGCAGCTCAAGCAGGTACCACGCCAAGTCCCAGTGCCAGTCTGGTGCGATGTCGAAAATGAAGCCGCCGCCTGCGCCCTCGATGGTTTCTTCATTAACTGCGATTTCGAAGCCACGTTGTCGTAGGTTCTCTTCGATTAGTGACCGGAGCTTGACCGCTTCTCGCTCATCGAAGGGACGAATATAGAGAGTTTGCACGTGTGAAAGGTCAGTGCCAGGCATCTGAAACCGAGACACGTTTGAGCAACCCGCAACAAGCAGGGTTATCCCTATCAACATGAAATGGGTGAGCGAAGTACTTGCCTTCGAGATCATGCAGTCCTTCTGTTAAACCGTTAGCCTGCTTTAGGTCGCGACTTCAATCGGTCGTTGCAAGACCCAGACTCTATCACTAGAGCGGAAGGTGGTGCATATGAGGAAGGGTGTAGCGGAAGTCGCCATTGGCCCGTTCTGGCTCGTACACGCCATTCCCGGGTAATCCGCTACTTGCCCCGAGGCGCTTCTGCCGGTGACGACCCGCTTTCAGGCCGCCTCGTGTCCCTCGAGACCGACCGGGGTCTCGAACCAGTCGGGCTTGATGATCAGCAGATCGCAGGGCAGGTCCTCGAGCGTGCGCTCGGCCGTGGCGCCGATGAACAGGCGTTTCCAGCGGTTGCGCGCGACGGCGCCCATGACCACGACATCGGCCTTGAGTTTTTCGGCGATCAGCGGGAGTTCCTCGTGCGTCAGCCCGGCCACCAGGTGTGCATGGTCGGTTTCGATCTTGTGAAACTCGGTGATCTCGTTGAAGCGTTTCTCATGGTCCTCGTGCATCTGCTGTTCGATCTCGTCGAACGGCAGCGACACGGGGATGTAGGCGTTGGCTGTCGCGGTGGCCACGGCGATGCGCGGATCGTAGGAATGGAACGCGTGAACCTCGCCCTCGACGTCGGTGGCGAAATGCTTCGCAACGTGCAGGATCTCGTCGTCCAGCGCGGCGGGTTTGTCGTGCTGGTGCATGGGGTCGATCGCCGCAACGAATACCGGCGGGTCGCCGAACTCCTTCGGCTTGACCAGCCACAGCGGCATCGGGCACGTGCGAATCAGGTTCCAGTCGGTGTTGGTCAGCAAGGCGCGCGTGACCACGGAATGGTGATGCGTATCCTTAACGACGAGGTCGGCACCGGACTCGAGCCCATGGCGCACGATGCCTTCGTAGAGCGGGTGATCCCAGATGGCGCTGGTCTTGACAACAATGCCGTCGGCCCGCAGTGGTTCGGCGAGCGTCTCGAGATGCTTCTCGTGGTTTTCGATAACTTCGTCGCGGGCCTTTTCGAGTGACGGGGAGTCGAACAGCCGATCGCCGCTCAGGTACTCATTGTAGTAGCAGACGAGCAGCTCGAGCTCGGCCCCACATTCCTTTGCCAGCCAGGCGGCGCGTCTCACGGCGGGTTGATCTGCCACGGTCGGGTCGACCACGGCGAGGATCTTCTTGAATTCGTTCATTGTCGCACCTGACGTTGAGTCGCTAGAGCACTTACACGGATTCCATTAGAGCGTACTCAGCCCGATTGAGCTTTCCATAAGGCGTGATGCCTAGGATGTAGCGGAATCTACCTAGATTGTCCTAGGTGGTTTTACTGATTTCGATCAAGGCCTTACTGCATTTAAAGTCAGGCATAACTAGCGTTCGGGAGACGAGAATGTCAGGCGCACAAGACGCGGAAATCAGGCAGGTCCTGGAGCACAAGAAACAGGAACTGACCGCGCGCCTTGAACGTATTCATGCGAACGTCCGACGCGGCTATCATGCCGATTCGAAGGAGCGGGCGAAGGAGCTCGAAGACAACGAAGTCGTCGATGCCCTCGGCAACGAGGCGCGCGAGGAATTGCGCAAGATTTCCGCTGCGTTACAACGGCTCGAAGCCGGAGACTACGGTATCTGCGTCGAGTGTGGATTGCCGATCAAGGAAGGCCGGCTGAAGGTGTACCCGTACGCCGATGAGTGTATCGAGTGCGCCGAGTTCGACGAGTACCGGGAGCGGCGCCTGTAGCACGCGGCCCTCAGGCCGTCATGTGCATCTTGACCAGATCGGCCAGTGACCTCGCCTGCATCTTCTCCATGACGCGGGCGCGGTGGATCTCGACCGTGCGCTGGCTCACGCCGAGTTCATAGGCGATCACCTTGTTCGGCTTGCCGGTGACCACGAGGTCGAACACCTCGCGTTCGCGATTGGTCAGGCGGCTCAGCCGCTCGATGACCTCGGCATGATGCTGCTGCTCCTCGCGGCGTTCCTCGTCCGTGGCGAGCGCCTCGCGGATACGATCCAGCAGCTCCTGGTCGCGAAACGGCTTCTGGATGAAATCCACAGCGCCTTTCTGCATGGCCTCGACGGCCATCGGCACATCGCCATGACCCGTGATGAAGATGATCGGCAGCGTATTGCCGCGCTTGATCAGCTCTTCCTGGAGCTCGAGCCCGCCGAGGCCGGGCATGCGTATATCGAGGACCAGGCAACCGGGCCGCTGCTCGGTGACTTTGCGCAGGAAATCGTCCCCGGACTCGAAGATTTCGTGTTCCAGGTTGACCGAATCCATGAGCGCCTGCATGGCGAAACGGATCGAGGGGTCATCGTCGACGATGAAAACCGTCGGTTTTTGGTCCGATTGAGAAGCCATGGGCCGTGATTGGACCAGATTGGGCGCAGTTTGGCTAGTCCAGCCGCTTGGTAAACCGCAGCGCGGCGGCCGTCATCGCGACCAGCGTGAAGCCGATCAGAAAGTAGAGATCCGGCGCCAACTCGAGCAGCGGGGCGTCGCGCAGCATGATGCCGCGGGTCAGCCGGATGAAGTGCGTCGTGGGCAGGAGCTCGCCAATGTAGCGGGCGGCCGTCGGCATGCCGTCGAACGGGAACATGAAGCCCGACAGCAAGATAGACGGCATCAGGATGAACACGGTCATCTGCATCGCCTGGAACTGCGTATGCACGGCGGTCGAGATCAGGAGACCCAGCGCCAGCTTGGCTGCAATGAACGCGGCGCCCGCGACATACAGATCGACGACGCTGCCACGCACGGGCACGTCGAACAGCAGGCGGCCGACTGCGACGATCAGCGCCAGCTGGAACATGCCGATCAGGATGTAGGGAGTGACCTTGCCGATCATGAGTTCGGCCGAACTGACCGGCGTATTGATCAGCAGCTCGAGGTTGCCGCGCTCGCGCTCGCGCACGATCGCCACGGCCGTAAACAGCATCATCGTCATCATCAGGATGATGCCCATCAGGCCGGGAACGATGTTGACCGGTGTGCGGCGCTCGGGGTTGTAATAGGCGCGTGTCTCGAGCAGCTGGGCGGCGCCGCCGGCAGAGGATTGCAGGGTTATGGCGCGTAGCTGGTTCGCTACGCCGAGTATGGTCGGGTCGCTGCCGTCCACGAGGAGTTGCGCGGCGACGCGCTGGGAATCCGCCACGCGCCGGTCGAAATCGTAAGGAATGAAAATGCCGATCGAAATATCGCCGCGGCGTAGCAGGTCCTCGAGTTCCGACGGTGTGGCCGCCGTGCGGACGACGTCGACGACCTGCGTTGCGCCGAGGTTGGCGATCAACTCGCGCGACAGGTGCGTATCGGCCTGGTCTGCGACCGCCGCACTGAGGTGCCGCACGTCCGTGTTGATGGCGTAGCCGAACAGCAGGATCTGGATCACGGGGAGACCGAAGACCATGCCCGCGGTCAGGCGGTCGCGCCGCAGCTGGCGGATTTCCTTCTTGATGATGGCGCCGAGGCGGGACAGGGACTTCACGGCACACGCTCCTCGGGCCCCATCGTTACGGCAACGAATACGTCTTCGAGGGATGCGGCCGCGGTGACGGCGCGGGCGGCGATGGCGGCGTCGTGGAGCGCCGTTTCGACCCGCTGCAGCGGGTCCTCGTAGTGGTCCGGGATCAGCACGCGCAGGCGGACCCCGAGCTGGGTCACGCTGGCCACCTCGGGCAGTTTCGTGATGACCGCCTGTGCCGCGTAGGGGTCGTCGGCCACGACCTCGATAATGTGCATGCCGGTGCTCGCCTGCAGTTGCTGGGGCGTCCCGTCGGCGACCTTGACGCCGCGATCGAGGATGGCCAGCCGGTGACAGCGCTCGGCCTCGTCCATGTAATGCGTCGAGACCAGTATCGTGGTGCCGTCTTCCGCGAGGCGAAACAGGTTCGCCCAGAAATCACGGCGGCTCTGCGGATCGACGGCGCTGGTCGGTTCGTCGAGCAGCAGCAGCTCGGGGCGGTGCAGGACCGCGCAGGCGAGGGCGAGCCGCTGGCGCTGCCCGCCGCTCATCGTGCCGGCCATCTGGCGGCGCTGGTCGGTCAGGTCGTACTTGACCAGCAGTTCCTCCACGCGGGCCTTGCGCTCGGGCTTGGGGAACGAGTAGATCTCGGCGATGAACTGCAGGTTCTCGAGAACCGTCATGTCACCGAACAGCGAGAACTTCTGCGTCATGTAGCCGATCTTCGGGCGCAGGCGCTGCGTCGGTCCCGGGATTTTCGTGCCGAGCACGAGCGCCGAGCCCTCGGTCGGGGTAAGCAGGCCGCAGAGCATGCGAATCGTCGTCGATTTACCCGAGCCGTTCGGCCCGAGAAAGCCGTAGATTTGCGCGCGCGGCACCTTGAGATCGAGCTGGTCGACGGCCCTGAGGTTGCCGAAGTGCTTCGAGAGGCCGGTGGCTTCGATGGCGTAGTCGTTCTGCATCGGTCAGTCCGCAAGCAACTCGACCTCGACCGGAATGCCGTCGGGCAGGCGATCGTGCGGCGTCGTGATGTCGACTTTCGCCAGGTAGCTGAGGCGCCCCCGGTCACGCTCGGTCAGCGCGTAGTAGGGCGTGAAGGCGGCCTCGCTCGACACCCAGCGCACGCGGCCTTCGAGCGGCGTGTCGAGTCCGTCGACGAACACGCGCGCCGGCGTCCCCGGTGCGACATGCACGCGTATCGGTTCAGTAACGAAAACGCGTGCGTAGGTCTGGGTGCCGCCGAGGACGACGATTACCGGTTGTCCGGGCACCGGGCGTTCGCCGATTTCGAACAGGCGGGTGTCCGCAATCCCGTCGACCGGGGCGCGCAACGAGTGCCGGTCCAGATCGATCCGTGCGGCATCGCGTCGCGCCGCCGCCTGTTTGACGGCCTGCTCGGCCTGGGCGAGTTGCTCGACCGTGGTGCCGGCCAGCAATTCCTCGAGTTGCGCGAGCCGCTGTTTCCGGTTGGCCGAGGCCGCATCGAGGGCGGCCTGGGCCCGGTCGAGCGCATCGGGCGATGCGAGGCCCCGGGTATGCACTTCGCGCGTCCGCTGCAGCTCGGCCTGGCGGAATGCCAGGTCCCGGCTGGCGCCCTCGACGCCGGCCCGGGCGGCCGCGATCTGTTCGCTGCGCGGGCCGCGCACGAGTTCGTCGAGCCGTGCCTGTGCCTGCAGCAGCGCCGCCTCGGCTTCGGCCAGCCGGGCCGTCGCCCGTCCGGCGTCCTGCTCGATCAGTACCTGGCCGGCCGTGACCGCGTCGCCTTCGTTCACCTTGATCGCGACGATCGGTTCGCTGGTCTCCGCCGTGAGCTCGATTCGGTCCGAGGCGAGCTGGCCGACCACGCGGTACGGGTCGTCGGCTTCGCCGCAGGCGCCGAGGGTAAGCAGCGCTGCAAGTGTGACTAGCTTCAGTTTCATTTCCAGGCTCCGCTCACGCCCGCAAGTGCGTGAGCAACATGTCCAACTGTGTTTCCATCAGGTTGTCGGTGTCGAGTGGCTTGTCGGTGAAGATCAGCCGCCAGATCATCGACAGCATCATCGGCGCGAGGAACTGGTGCGGCTGCAGTTCCAGCGCCTCGCGCCGGAATTCGCCGCGCTCGACGCCGCGCTCGAGGAAACCGCGTATGGCACCGAGGCCGCGAGCAACGACGTTCTCGTAGTAGTACTCGACGAGGTCGGGGTGTCGCGGACCCTCGGAGATCAACAAGCGGATGACGATGGCCACGGGCGAGCCCGGGACCTTTTTCATGAAGTCCAGCAGCGGGCCGCGGATAAATTCCTCGGATGACAGGGCGCTCGTCTCGACGTCGACGATCAGTGCATCGACGCGCCGGATCACGACGTTCTTGACCACGGCCTTGAACAGCTCCTCCTTGGTCTTGTAGTAGAGGTAGGTCAGTCCCTTGCTGATGCCGGCGCGCCGGGCGACGTCATCGATGCGGGTCGCCGCGTAGCCGTTCTCCGCAAACGCCTCGAAGGCGGCGTCCGCGATTTCCTGCGGACGGTCTTCTTTCCTGCGCTGGTACTTCGGTTGCTGAGGCATGGCCGCGATATTGCTGACTTGTTAGTCAGTAATATACTTAATGACTCGTCGGTCAGCAAGTGATCGGCGTCGCATATTTCGCTCAAATCGGGATAATCCGCGGCATGTTCACCTATATCGACCCGTCGGTCCGCCAGCGCCTCATGGCCCAGGGCAAGCTGTTCCAGGTGGATCGCGACGGCGTGCGCCTGCAACCGGGCGCCTCGACGGCGCCTGGCGGCCACACGATCAGCATCCTCGGCCCGATCCCGATGCCGCTGCACCTGTGCGATGCGCGCTTTGACGTGCAGTGGTACGCCTGCGTGCGCAACACCGAGCTCGGCAAGATCGAGGAACTCGCCGACGACCTGCGGGCACAGCAGGGGCAACGCTCGTTCTCTACCCTCGCGTCGTACATGGCCGTCAACAGCGTCATGGTGATCGGCGACCCGGCGAAGTGGCAGGAGCCGCTGGTGCGCGTGCATTCGAGCTGCCTGACCGGTGACGTCTTCGGCTCGGAGCGCTGCGAGTGCGGTCCGCAGATGCAGGCGGCTCTCGGCCGCATCGCGAAGGACGGGCAGGGGGGCATGCTCGTCTACATGGCCGGCCACGAAGGCCGCGGCATCGGCCTCTGGGCGAAGGCGGCGACGTACCTGTTGCAGGACGCAGGCGAAGACACGTACCAGGCGAATCGTTCGCTCGGCCTGCCCGACGACTCCCGGGACTTCAGCGACGCGGCCTCGCTGCTCAAGTATTTCCTCGCCGGGAAGCCCTTCCGCCTGCTGACCAACAATCCGAAGAAGGTCAACGATCTCGGCGCACACGGCGTGTCGGGCATTACGCGGATCAAGCACGTCACGGGTGTCAGCGATGCGAATCGCCGCTATCTCAGCGCCAAGCAGGACTGGGGGCACGACATCGAACCCGGGGACATCGGGTCCGACTGACTACTGGCGCCACTGCCTCGCGTTGTGGGGGCGTATCGCCGCACTGCTGCGGAACGGGTTGATGTCGATTCCGCCCCGGCGCGTGTAGCGCGCGTAAATCGAGAGGGTCTGCGGCCGGCAGCGTGCCATGATGTCCACGAACATGCGCTCGACGCAGGCCTCGTGAAAATCGCTGTGCTCGCGGTACGACACGACGTACTGCAGCAGCGAGGCCGGATCGATGCGCGGGCCGGCGTAGGCAACCTGCAGGCTGGCCAGGTCGGGCTGGCCCGTCACCGGGCACAGGCTGCGCAGCAGGTGGGTGTGAAAGACTTCCGTTGCGGTTGCGGATCCCGCGGCGCGCAGCAGCCCGGCATCGACGTCCGCCGCATCGCACTCGACGTCGAGATCATCGATGCAGATGCCTTCGAGGTCGTGCAGCGCACATTCGGGCTCCATGATGAACTCGACGGGCGCACCGGCGCAGGCCGACAAGTCGTTCTCGATCACGCGCGCAACAGCCGCCCGGTCGTCGAAACGCGTCATGGCGAACGACCCGAGGTACAGCTTCAGCGATTTCGATTCGACCAGGTTGGGCGACTCGGCCGGTACCCGGATCTCGGGCGTGGCGACCTCGGGCCGGCCGCGCGGATTGAGCCAGGTCAGCTCCCAGGCGTTCCAGATATCGACGCCGGTAAAGGGCAACGCGTCCATCCCGAGGCGTTCGCGGCTGCCGCTGCGCGCGATCGGGCACAGCACCCCCGGTGCGTAGTTCTGCGGATAGTCGGCTTTCCGGCCCAGCGGTAGGTTGGGAGTTTCCACGGGCGATATTTTGCAGCAAGTTCGGTGTAAAATACTCGCCTTTTTGCGCCCCGAGCCAGCCATGAGCCCCTCCCTGACAGTCGACGGTAACAATCGCGGGTACATCATCCCGATTGGTGGCGCCGAGGAAAAACTCAACAACCCGGAAATCCTCGGACGCTTCGTCGATATCTGCAGCGGTACAAACGCGCGGATCGGTATCATCCCGACCGCGTCCGAACTCGAGGATACGGGGCGCAACTACGAGAAGCTGTTTCGCAAGCTGGGCTGCAAGCATGCCCGGGTCCTGCACTTCGTCACGCGCGAGGACTGCCAGTCGGACGAGGATCTCGGCTACATAGAAAAATGCGACGGCGTGTTCATGACGGGCGGCAACCAGCTGCGCCTCTCGACGACCATCGGTGGCACGGCCATTGCCCAGGCGTTGCGGCGCCGCAATGCCGAGGGCATGCACGTGGCCGGGACCTCGGCCGGCGCGGCCTTCATGCCCGAACACATGATCGCGGGGGGCCGCGAGGGCAGCACGCCGAGCCCGGACATGGTGACGATGGCGCCCGGCCTCGGCTTGACGAACGCCTTCATTATCGACCAGCATTTTCGCCAGCGTGACCGGCTGGGCCGGCTGTTGACGGCGCTCGCTTACAACCCCTTCGCGGTCGGCATGGGACTCGACGAGGACACGGCGGCCTTCATCAAGCCCGGCGATGCGCTCGAGGTGGTGGGCAGCGGCGGCATTACCCTCATCGATCCCAGCGATCTCAAGTATTCTTCGATGGACCAGGCGCGCAGGGGCGAGCCGGTCAGCCTGATCGGTGTCAAGCTGCACATCCTGGTGGCGGGCGGGCGCTTCGAAATAGCGTCGCGGGAGGCCTACGCACAATGAAGATCGTAAGTACCAACGTCTACGTCGGCCCCAACCTGTATGCCCGCTTCCCGGTCATCCGCCACGTGCTCGACCTCGGCGAGCTCGAGAAGTGGCCGACGGTGCGGCTCGGCGAGCCCTTCATCGGCGCGCTGCTCGAGCACCTGCCGGGCCTGCACGAGCACGGCTGTTCCTACAACGAACCCGGCGGTTTCGTCCGGCGCATGCGCGAGGACGAAGGCACGTGGCTGGGACATGTCATGGAACACGTCGCGATCGAGCTGCAGGTCGTCGCCGGTTCCGACGTCACCTTCGGACGCACACGCTCGATCGACGGCCAGCCCGGTTTCTACAACATGGTGTTCCAGTACAAGGACGCCGACGTCGGCCGCGAAGCCAGCCGCATCGCACTCGAGTTGATTGACCACTTGCTCCCGGCGGAGCTCAGGTTCATCGGCGCGCCCGGTGACGACTGGGCGTTTGCCGAGCAGCGGGATCACTTCATCCGCTACGCCCAGCGCCGCGAGTTCGGTCCGAGCACGGCATCGCTGGTGCGGGCGGCCGAGGAGCGGGGCATTCCCTGGCTGCGTCTCAACCAGTTCTCGCTGGTGCAGTTCGGCCACGGGCGCTACCAGCAGCGCATCCAGGCGACCACGACCGGCCGCACCAGCAACATCGCCGTCGAACTCGCCTCCGACAAGGAAGAGACCAACGGCATCCTGCGCGACCTCGGCCTGCCGGTGCCGCAGCAGCTAATGGTGCGCAACGAGGCGGAAGCCGTGCAGGCGGCCGAGCGTATCGGCTACCCGGTCGTCCTCAAACCCCTGTCCGGCAACCACGGCCGCGGCGTCGCCATCAACCTGCGCACGGCCGAGGAGGTCCAGGTCGGTTTCCAGAAGGCCAGCGAACACGGCCGCACGATCATCGTCGAGAGCTACATCGAGGGCTTCGACCACCGGCTGCTCGTCATCAACGGGGCGCTGGTCGCGGCGGCCAAGCGCGTCCCCGGGCACGTCGTCGGGGACGGCACGCACACGATCGAGGAGCTCGTCGACATCGTCAACCAGGACCCGCGCCGCGGCGTCGGCCACGAGAAGGTCCTGACGCGTCTCGAGTTCGATCACCAGGCGGAACGACTGCTGGCCAAGCTCGGCTACGATCGCCAGACCGTGCCCGCCGCGGACGAGATCGTCTACCTGCGCTCGACCGCCAACCTGTCCACCGGCGGCACCGCGATCGACGTCACGGACGCCATTCACCCCGACAACCGCGAGATGGCAATCCGGGCGATCAAGGCGATCGGCCTCGACATCGGCGGTGTGGATTTCCTGACCCGCGATATCACCGAGTCCTACCGCAACGCGGGCGGCGGCATCTGCGAGGTCAATGCCGGGCCGGGATTCCGGATGCACGTGGCGCCCAGTGAAGGCACGCCGAGGGACGTGGCCGGGCCCGTGATCGACATGCTGTTCCCGCCCGATTCGCCGAGCCGGATTCCGATTGCCGCGGTTACCGGCACGAATGGCAAGACGACGACGTCGCGCATGCTCGCGCACATCCTCAAGATGTCGGGCAAGACAGTCGGTTTGACGTCGACCGACGGCGTTTACATCGACGGCAAACTCTCGGTTGCGGGTGACATGACCGGGCCGATCTCGGCGAAGATGATCCTGCGCGACCCGTCGGTCGATGCCGCGGTCATGGAAACTGCGCGCGGTGGCATGCTGCGCAGCGGCCTCGGCTTCCAGGAGTGCAACGTGACCGCGTGCCTGAACGTATCGGCCGACCATCTGGGGCTGCGCGGCATCGATACGCTCGAGCAGCTCGCCGAGGTCAAGCGCATCCCGGTCGAGATCGCAAAGGATGCCGCGATCCTGAATGCCGACGACCCGCTGTGCCTGCAAATGGCCGACCATACGGCCGCCGAGACGATCAGCTATGTCACGATGAACCCGTCACACCCCCTCGTCAAACGGCATATCCAGGCGGGCGGGCAGGCCTTCGTGCTCGAGCAGGGCATGAACGGGCACATGATCACGATCTACGACAAGGAGGCGCATTCGCCGCTCGTGTGGACCCACCTGATTCCCGCGACGATCGAGGGTCGGGCGCTGCACAACGTGCAGAACGCGATGTTTGCGGCCGCGCTCGCCTACAACATGAAGGTTCGCCTGGAAGACATCCGGCACGGCCTGCGTACCTTCGACGCGACTTTCTTCCAGGCCCCGGGCCGCATGAACATCTACGACGAGCATCCGTTCCGCGTGATCCTCGACTACGCGCACAACCCGGCGGCGGTCAGGGCGATGTGCGACGTCGTCGACCGCTTCGACGTCGAGGGCCGGCGCATCGTTGTCCTGGCCGCGCCCGGCGATCGGCGGGACGAGGATATCCGTGAGATTGCGCATATCGCGTCCGGGCACTTCGACCATTTCATCTGCCGCTGCGACGACAATCGCCGTGGCCGCGGGGTGGACGAGGTGGCCGTAATGATGAAGAACAAGCTGCTCGAGGATGGCGTCGCCGCGGATCGCATCGAGATCGTCCCGGACGAGCAGGAAGCGAACACGCGTGCGCTGGAAACCGCGGCGCCCGGCGACCTGGTGCTGATCCTCGGCGACAACACGAAGCGCAGCTGGAAACAGATCATCTACTTCAACGCCGGCGCGCACAGCGACAGCCCGGTTACCAAGTCCGTGACGCCGGTCGACCTGCCCGACATCCAGGGCTTCGACTTCGCCGACGATCTCGAGATCATCAGCGACGAGCGCGGCGTGCGCATCGCACGCGAGGAAGGCGACTGACACTCAGCCATGGAATTCCTGAATGCGCGCAGACTGACCGGGCCGAATGCCGTGTTCGACAGCATCGGTTCGATCCTCGATGTCGCCTGTTCGCCCGCCGAGGCCGAGCAGCTCGTGCCGGTCTGGGCAGACCACGTCGGCCGCATGCTCGAGGCGCTCGACTGGCCCTCCGCCGAATTCGCAAGCCGCAGGCTCGATGGCGGGATCAGTCTCGCGTTCTCGGCACCGATCGACCAGCTCTATGCGGCGTCCGAAATCAACGAATGGGCCTACGCGGCCAGCGCCGCGGAACTCGGCGCGAGCGACGAGCAGCCGGATTTCGACGCAACGCTGTCAGCCATACGGCAGGCGGCGGCCAAAGAAGCGAACGAGGAACTCATGTGGCTCGTGGACGAGGCTGCCGCGCACGGCAAGACTGTGCTATGGGACGACGACGAGGTGTCCGTCGGCATGGGCAGATGGTCCGACACCTGGCCCGTCTGCGAGATTCCCGATGCGCTCGACTGGGACAGCTTCAGGGACATACCGGTCGGCGTCGTAACCGGCACCAACGGCAAGACCACGACGGTCCGGTTCGCCAAGCAGATCCTGCGCGCGGCCGGCCATAACGTCGGGGTGAGTTCCACGGACTGGATCGCCGTCAACGAACGCATCATCGAC
Organism: Woeseiaceae bacterium; assembly: GCA_041553075.1. GTDB lineage: Bacteria > Pseudomonadota > Gammaproteobacteria > Steroidobacterales > Woeseiaceae > UBA1847. The sequence continues at coordinate 19,251 of JBFEJR010000010.1, forward strand.
CGCGACGACTGGTCGGGCCCCGGCGGTGCGCGCGCCATCTTGCGCCAGACCGATGTCGACGCCGCCATTCTCGAGACGGCGCGTGGCGGCCTGCTGCGGCGCGGTCTCGGGGTCGAACGTGCGGATGCGGCCGTGATCACCAATGTCAGCGAGGACCACCTCGGCGATTTCGGCTCGCGCAACGTCGACGAGCTGCTCGACATCAAGTGGGTGGTCAGTCACGCAGTCCGTGAGTCGGGCCGGCTGGTCCTCAACGCCGGGGATCCGCGACTCGTCGCGCGCGCGGCCGGCTACGACGGCGAGATCGTGTGGTTCAGTCTCGACCCGGAGAACCCGGTCGTCGCCGCGCATGTGGCCGCCGGCGGCGCGGCTCTCGTGCTGGACGGCGAGGAGTTGTGCAGGATCGACCGCGAGGGCCGGGCGCCGATCTGCCGCAGCGCGGACATCCCGATAGCGCTCGGCGGGGCTGCGCGCCACAACGTCGCGAACGCGCTGGCCGCCGCCGCGCTCACGACCAGCCTGGGCATCGCGCTGGCGCCGGTCGCGGCGGGACTCACGACGATGCAGCAGGACGAAAACCCGGGACGCTGCAACGTCTACTCGCTCAACGGCTTCACGGTGCTGATCGATTTCGCCCACAACCCGGCTGCGATGGCGGCCCTGTTCGACATGGCGCGGGCCATCCCGGCCACGCGCCGTGCCCTGTGTTTCGGCCAGGCCGGCGACCGCACCGACGAACTGATTCGTGAGCTGGCGCGGGATGCCTGGGCGATCGGGCTCGATCGCGTCATCGTCTCGGAACTGCCGAGGTATCACCGCGGACGCGGGCACGGCGACGTGTTTCGCATCATTCGCGACGAGCTACTGCAACTCGGCGCCGAGGACGCCCAGATCCACCATCATGACGAGGAGCTGGAGTCGCTCGCCAATGCGCTCGACTGGGCCCGGCAGGGCGACCTCGTCATCATGCTCGCCCTCGGGGGGGCAGGGCCGGTGCAGGCGCGTCTCCGGGAGCTGGGCGCCGCATAGGCCCGCCGGCCTGCGCGGCGATACGGTCCGTCCTGCCCGGGCACAGGATGTCCCGGGCCGGGGCTCATTCGAGGCTGAGGATCCTGTCCCAGTGCTTTTTTTCGATCGGCATGATCGAGAGCCGGTTGCCCTTGCGCGTCAGGATCAGGCCGTCGAGCCCGCGTGCGTCCCGGAGCTCTGCAAGGGTGATGGTGCGTTTCAGCTTGCGCACGAAGGCGACGTCGACCAGGTACCAGCGCGGATCGTCCTTCGAACTCTTCGGATCGAAGTACTTCGATTTCCTGTCGAATTGCGTCGGGTCGGGATAGGGCTCGCTCGCGACTTTCATGATACCGACGATGCCCGGTTCCTTGCAGCTGGAGTGATAGAAGAACGCCTCGTCGCCGATCTTCATGTCGTCGCGCAGCATGTTGCGCGCCTGGTAATTGCGGATCCCGTCCCAGGGCTCGCGCTGGTCGCGAGCCAGGTCGTCGATGCCGTAGACATCGGGCTCCGATTTCATCAGCCAGTAAGTCATGTCGTATTGTTACGGATTGCCGCCGCCGCGAAAAGCGCGCATTTTAGCATGCCCGTCAAGCGCTAATTTCCGCGATTGGCGTGTTAGGATTGCGCGTCGCGCATCCGCATGCGACCCGGGGAGGGTCCTTTCATATGGCCAATATGTTGGTAAACATTTTCGGTGCTTCGCCTGTTCGGCCGCTTGAGCAGCATATGGATATCGTCTATCGCTGCGCGAAGAAACTGCGGCCTTTCATCAACGCCGTCATCAAGCGCGATCTCAAGCGCATGGCCGAAGTACGCGCCCAGATCGAGGTGCTCGAGAACGAGGCCGACGACCTGAAGAAGCGCATTCGCCTCAACATGCCCAAGAGCCTGTTCATGCCGGTCCCCAGGGAGGATCTTCTCGAACTGTTGCTCGTGCAGGACAAGATCGCGAACCGCACGAGGGATGTCTCCGGCATTATCGTGGGGCGCAAGATGAAGATTCCCAAGGAAATCGCCAGCTCCTACGGGGAATTCGTCGGCTGCAACATCGATGCCGTCAAGCAGGCACGCAAGAGCGTCCGCGAGCTGGACGAGCTGTTTACGGCCGGCTTCAAGGGGGCGGAGGTCAAGCTTGTCGGGGAGCTGATCGAGGAACTGGATCGGCTCGAGACGCTTACCGATGCGCAGCAGACCGAACTGCGCGCCGAGGTCTTTGAAATCGAAAAGTCGCTGGATCCCATCGATGCGGTCTTCCTGTACCGCGTAATCGAGCTGACCGGTGAAATCGCCGACATGGCTGAACGGGTCGGCAGGCGGCTAGAGCTACTGCTCTCGTAAACCTGGGAACAACAATTCGGGTATGCCTGCATGCCCGGAGGATACTCGATGGACGCACAATATATTTACATCGGCCTCGCCGCGGTATTCGGCCTGTTCATGGCCTGGGGAATTGGCGCGAACGACGTTGCCAATGCGATGGCCACGTCAGTCGGGTCGAAAGCGCTGACGATCCGGCAGGCCATCGCCGTTGCAGCGATCTTCGAGTTTCTCGGCGCGGTACTGGCCGGCGGCGCCGTCACCTCGACGATCCGCAAAGGCATCGTCGACGTCGAGCAATTGTCGGGAACGCCGGAACTGCTGATCTACGGCATGCTGGCTGCGCTGCTCGCCGCAGGCGTATGGTTGCTCGTGGCGTCCAAGAACGGCTGGCCTGTATCGACCACGCACTCGATCGTCGGGGCGATCGTCGGTTTTGCAGCCGTCGGCATCGGCATCGACGCAGTGCAGTGGGGCAAGGTGGGCACGATCGTGTTGAGCTGGGTCGTGTCGCCGTTGACGGCCGGGTTCATCGCCTACCTGATCTATCGGAGTGTGCAAAAGCTGATCCTGAGCCACGATGATCCACTCGGCCGGGCGAGGCGCTACGTCCCGGTTTACATTTTCTTTGCGGCGCTTACGATTACGCTGGTGACCATCCTCAAGGGGCTCAAACACGTTGGCCTCTCGATCAGCATCCGCGACAGTTACGTGCTCGCTATCGGCGTCGCCGTTCTCATCGCGCTCATCGGGACCTTCTTTATCAGTCGCATCAAGTCCGATCCGAAAGCGGAAAAGAAGCAGCATTTCGTGACCGTTGAACGCGTCTTCGCCGTGCTCATGGTCGTGACCGCTTGCGGCATGGCATTCGCCCACGGTTCCAACGACGTTGCCAACGCGATTGGCCCGCTTGCTGCTGTCATCAGCATCGCCCAGAACGGCGCGGTTACGGCAAAGTCCGCGCTGCCCATCTGGGTCCTTATGCTGGGCGGTGGCGGCATCGTCATCGGCCTCGCCACGTTCGGGCGCCACGTGATCGCAACCGTCGGCCGCAAGATCACGCAGCTGACACCCAGCCGCGGTTTTGCCGCGGAACTGGCCGCAGCCACGACGATCGTCATAGCTTCCGGCACCGGTATCCCGATTTCCACGACGCATACACTGGTCGGCGCGGTGCTCGGCGTCGGCATGGCGCGCGGCATCGAGGCTATCGACCTGCGAATCGTCGGACGGATCTTCGTTTCCTGGGTTGTCACGATTCCCGCCGGTGCCATCCTTGCGATCCTGTTCTTCTACCTGTTCCGTGCGGTTCTTCCGTAGGCTGATCGGGTTAAGGGCGCTGCCGGGCTGCCTGTGCCTGGCGCTCGGCGTGAGCGGCGCTGCCGCGCAGGTGGCGGACAGCCCCGTCTTCCGCTACGCGGACCTGGTGCACCCGCAGCTCGGATCATCGGGGATGGTCGCCAGCCAGAACCACCTGTCGTCGCAGGTCGGCGCCGACGTGCTCGCGGACGGCGGTAACGCCGTCGACGCCGCCATCGCGGTCGGCTTCTCGCTGGCCGTCACGCTGCCCAGGGCAGGGAATCTCGGCGGCGGCGGTTTCATGCTGATCCACGACGCCGATGCCGGCGAGAGCATCGCGATCGACTACCGCGAAATGGCCCCGATCGCGGCAACCCGGGACATGTACCTCGACGAGCATGGCGACGTCGATGCAGCGCGTTCGAGGTTTTCGCATCTCGCCGCGGGCGTGCCGGGTACGGTGGCGGGCCTGTACCGGGCGCACGAGGCGTTCGGCAGCCTGCCCTGGCGGCGGTTGCTCGAGCCGGCGATTCGCCAGGCGCGCGAAGGCGTCGCCGTCAGTTACGATCTCGCGCAGTTGCTGGCGGCGCGGCAGCCGCGCCTGTGCGCGAACGACGCCGCGTGCCGCTACTTCTACAAGGCAGACGGCACACCATATCGCCCCGGCGACCTGCTCGTGCAGAGCGACCTCGCGGACACGCTCGAGCGCATTGCCGAATACGGCCCGGACGGGTTCTACAAGGGCAGGACCGCGACGCTGATCGCCGAGGAAATGGCGCGCGGCGGTGGTCTCGTCGACGAGAAATCCTTGCTTGCCTACGAACCGGTCCTGCGCGAGCCGGTCACGGGTACCTACCGCGGATACCGGATCGTCACGATGCCCCCGCCGAGTTCCGGCGGCGTGCACGTCATCCAGATGCTCAACATCCTCGAGCATTTCCCGGTGCGCGAGTTCGGCGCCGGCGGGGCGGACAACGTGCACCTGCTCGCGGAAGCAGCGCGCCTCGCGTATGCGGACCGCTCGAGGCATCTTGGCGATCCCGACTATTTCGATGTTCCGGTGGATTGGCTGACGGGCAAGGAATACGCACGGCATCTGGCGTCGACCATCGACATGAAGAAGGCGCGACCGTCCAGTGACGTGGCGCCGGGTATCGCTCCCGCGCCGGAGAGCCCCGACACGACGCACTACTCGGTAATGGACGCGAGCGGCATGATCGTCGCCACGACGACGACGCTGAACTTCTCGTTTGGTTCGGGTATCGCGGTGCCCGGTGCCGGTTTCCTGCTCAACAACGAGATGGACGATTTCGCTGCCAAGCCGGGCGTTCCCAACGCGTACGGCCTGCTCGGCGGCGAGGCCAACTCCGTCGCTGCCGGCAAGCGGCCGTTGAGCTCGATGACGCCGACAATCGTCCTCGACGGCGACGCACCGTGGTTCGCCACGGGCAGCCCCGGCGGCAGCCGCATCATCACGGCAGTGCTGCAGATGATCGTCAACGTCATCGATCACCAGATGAACCTGGCCGAAGCAACGGCGGCACCGCGCATGCACCACCAATGGCTCCCGGACGTGCTGCAGCTCGAGAGCGGCTTCAGCCCGGATACCGTGCGCCTGTTGCGCGCGCGCGGGCATGACATCCGGGAAGCCCAGTTTTCGATGGGTAGCCTGCAAAGCGTGGGTTATCGAGACGGAGTCTATCGCGGCGCATCCGACCCGAGGCGGCCCAACGCCGCCAGCCGCGCACCATCGATGGCGCCCGACGCCAGGTGACGGGCACACAGGTTATCGGGGCCGGCGCGCGCCGTTACGCGCTGGTCATCCTCGCCATCGTCTACATGTTCAATTTCATCGATCGCCAGATTCTGGCGATCCTGCTGCCCGCCATTCGCGAGGAGTTCGAGGTCAGTGACGCCTGGCTCGGCTTCCTCACCGGGCCGGCGTTCGCGATGTTCTACATCATCCTCGGCATCCCCATCGCGCGCTACGCCGACCGGCACAATCGCCGCAACCTGATCGCCCTGGCGGTGGCCCTCTGGAGCGCCATGACGGCGCTCTCGGGGCTGGTGACGAATTTCGCGCAGCTTGCGCTCGCGCGCGTCGGTGTCGGTATCGGTGAGGCCGGCTGCAGCCCGCCCGCCCATTCGATGATTGCCGATTACTATCCGCCGGAACAGCGTTCGACGGCCATGGGCGTCTACACCATCGGCATCTCGGCCGGCATCATGCTGGCCTACCTGCTGGGTGGCTGGGTCGCGCAGAACGTCGGCTGGCGCGAAGCGTTGCTGGTCGTGGGTCTGCCCGGGCTGCTGCTGGCACTGCTCGTTCGGACCACGGTCGTCGAGCCGCCCCGGGGTCACTCGGAGGGCCGGGATGCCTCGGGTGCCCGTCCTCCCTGGCGGGCAACGCTGGTTTTTCTCTGGCAACGCGCTTCGTTCGTGCACATGACAATTGCGGCCGGCCTGTCGTCGTTCGTTGGCTACTCCGTGATCAACTTCCTGCCCAGCTTCCTCGTGCGCAGCTTCGGCATGGACGTCAGCACGCTCGGTTTCTGGCTCGGCCCGATCCTCGGTATCGCGGGCGGCGCCGGGTTCTTCCTCGGCGGTTATATCGCCGACCACTTCGGGCAGACCAGTCACCGGCGGTCGCTCGTCTTTATCGGCCTGACCGTGTTGCTGACCGCCGTCCCCTATGCCGCGATGTTCCTGTCGGATTCCTGGCTAACGGCGATCCTGCTGTTCATCGTCCCGGCGTGCACGGCCAACGTGTACCTGGCACCGGTGCTCGCGCAGGCCCAGGGACTCGTCGCGCTGCGGATGCGCGCGGTAACCTCTGCGCTGGCGCTATTGATCATCAACGTAATCGGGCTGCTACTCGGGCCACAGGTCACCGGTATCCTGAGCACCGCGCTCGAGCCGCAGCTCGGCGAGGAGTCGATTCGGTACAGCCTGCTCGTGGTTACGAGCGTTTGCCTGCCCTGGGCCGCCTGGCATTACTACCGGGCGGGAATGACGATCGATAACGATCTCGCCGGCGCGGCGGCGCACGATTAACGAGCCGTGCCGGCTCGCGGGGCCGATTATTCGGGATCGATCGCTGCGGCCCCCGGTATCGCGATGAAGCTTCCGGGCGCCGGAGCAGGCGTCAGACCGCCCGCAGGTACCAGTCGAAATCGAGCTGGGCGACGTGGTTGTGGAACTTCTCGCTTTCAACGCGCCGTACCGTCGTGTAATGGCGGCAGTACGCCTCGCCGAGGTACTCGCTGAGCACCTTGCTGCGGGCGAAGCGGTCGAGGGCCGCGTCCCAGCGATGGGGAATCTTGAGTTGCGGCACGATCTCGGCACCCTGCTCGACCATCTTGCCGGGATCGATGCGGTGCTTCATGCCGTAATGCGCCCCGGCGGCGACCGCGGCCATGACCAGGTACGGATTGGCATCGGCGCCGGCGACGCGATGCTCGAAACGCAGGTTCTTCTCATCCGATTCGGGGATGCGAACCGAAACCACGCGATGATTGACGCCCCAGTTCGGCTCGACCGGCGCGAACATGTCGGGCCGCAGCCGCCGGTAGGAGTTGGCATTCGGGCAGAACAGGGCGGTCGACTCGGGCATGAGCTTCAGCAGGCCGCCGACGGCGTGCCGCAGGCGGGCCGAGAAGGGCGGCAGCGCCATCTTTTCCTTGCCCTGCGAGAAGTAGTTGCGGCCGTCCTTGTCGACCAGGCTCATGTGGATGTGCAGGCCGTTGCCCGAGTCCTCTTCGAAGGGCTTGGCCATGAAACAGGCGATAAACCCATGCTTGCGGGCCGCCGCCTTGACGATGCGCTTGAGCATTACCGCGTGGTCGCAGGCGAGCACGGCATCGTCGACGTGGTTGAGGTTGATCTCGAACTGGCCGGGCGAGTACTCGGAAATGGCGGCCTCGGCCGGGACGTTCTGTGCCGCGCACCAGTCATACACGTCGTCCAGGAAACCCTCGACCTCGAACAGGTCCTCGGGAACGTAGACCTGCGGGCCGGGCTGGGGCCGGTCGGTGCCCGGGATCATCGGTGCGCCGATGCGGATGTCCTGGCTGCGCCCGTCGAGCAGGTAGAACTCGAGTTCGGTCGCGACGACGGGCCGGATGCCCCGCCGGGTCAGCGGTCGGAGCGCGTTCTCCAGCACCGTGCGCGGGTCGCCGAAGAAATTGCTGCCGTCCTCGGCGACGATCCGGAAAAAGGCCTGGCCCATCGGCTTGCTGGCCCAGGGCACGGGCACGATCGAGCCCGGAATGATTGCCGCGGGCAGGTCCGGGTCACCGTCGTCGGCACCATAGGGGACCCCGGAGGTCACCTCGCCGAGGGTATTGAGCATCGTGGCGCCGGCGCAGAATACGAATCCGCCCTTCGCCGATTTCTCGAAATCGCCCGGGCGGATGCGCTTGCCCCGCAGAACGCCCGACAAGTCGGGGATCAGCAGCTCCAGCGAGTCGAACTTGCCGTGCTTGCGCTCGGCGGCCCGCAATTCGGCGAGCAGCGATCGTGTCTTGGCCATGCGCGAAGGATCAGCGATTTTGGATGTTGCCGCAACCGGTGCCGTGTTATCATATTGTGAAAGATAGTTTCATAATATGAAATCATAATGGCGACAACCCCACAAGGCGCGCAATCGGCACTGCGGACGATCCGGCTGCTCAAGCAATTCACGGCCGAGCGGCCCGAACTCGGGCTGGCCGAGATCAGCAAGCTCGCCGGGCTGAACAAGGCCACCACGCACCGGCTGCTCAAGGCGCTGCTCAGCGAGGCGATGCTGGACCGGGATCGCGACAGCGGCCGCTACCGGCTCGGGCCGGCGGTCGTCGCGCTCGGCGTGCAGGCACTGGCGGGCGACAATCTCCGCCTGAGGGCGCGCCCCTTGCTCAAGCAACTCGCGGCGGAGACCGGGGAGGCGGCGACCCTCGAGGTGCCGGTCGAGGACACGATGCTGATCCTCGACGAGGTCAGCGGTGGTCGGCGGGTGGCGGCCGGCGGCAACGTCGGCACCCGCTGGGCGATGCACGCAACCTCGACCGGCAAGGCGTTTATTGCTTTCTCCGACGACGGGATGCTGCGACTTGGCGAGCGTCTGACCCCGTTGACGGCGAAAACCATCACGTCGCACCAGGTGCTCGAAGAGCAGCTTGCCGAGATCCGGCGGCGCGGCTTCGCGGAGAGCGTCGATGAGCTCGAGGACGGCTTCTCGGCTGTCGGCACCGTGGTGCGCGGCAATTCCGGCGAAATCCTCGCCGCGATCTCGATCTGCGGGCCGACCCAGCGCCTGACCGATGGCAGGCGCGCCAGCCTCGGTGCCATGCTGTGTACGGCGGCGGGCCAGCTGCAGCCGCGGTTCTGAGCAGCCATGCTAGAATTTACGCCGAAAAAAGGCTGCAGGAATTACTCTATCAATACGCGCAGATTGATCGCCGCTGCCTGGCTCGCGATTCTTGTCCCACTGTCCGCCAGCGCCCTCGAGATCGAGGCCCCGGCGGTCGGGCTCGCCGGCGTGCCGCTCGAGTACGTCGTGTCCGGCGCCGCCCAGGGCGACGTCGTTACGCTCAACGTGGCGGGCGGCGCCTGGCGCGCGGCCGCCGACATCAACGGTGTGGCGACGTTCGACGACATCCTGGTCCGGGAGCCCGGCGGGGCAGTCATCACGGCGACGGCCGGCGGAGACAGCGTGAGCGCGGTGTTGCGCGTCATCCCGGGCTGGGTCTCGGTGGTGCCCGCGGTGGCGGCCATCGCGGTTGCGCTGACACTGCGAAACGTCATCCCGGCGCTGCTGCTCGGGCTCTGGATCGGTGCGACGGCCCTGCGCGGGTTTACGCTCGAGGGCGCGGGACGCGGTTTGCTCGACAGCTTCCAGGTGTTCGTAACCGGCGCTATAGCCGATTTCGACCGGGCGTCGATCATCCTCTTTACGATGATGATCGGCGGCATGGTGGGCATCATCACGCGCAACGGCGGCATGGCCAGTGTCGTGCGGTCGATCGTCAGCCGTGCACGCACGGCGATCGGCGGCCAGGTCGCGGTCTGGCTGATGGGGCTGATGATCTTCTTCGACGATTACAGCAACACGCTCGTGGTGGGCAACACGGCGCGCTCGCTGACCGACCACCTCAAGATCTCGCGTGAAAAACTTGCGTACATCGTCGACTCGACGGCTGCGCCGGTGGCCTGCATTGCGCTGATCACGACCTGGATCGGCTACGAGATCGGCCTCGTGGACCAGGCGCTGTCCTCGATCGACGAGCTCTCGCACGTCCAGGCGTACTCGGTGTTCATCAATTCGATCCCGTACAGCTTCTACCCGATCTTCGCGATCCTGTTCGTGCTGATGATCTCTGCAAGCGGGCATGACTTCGGACCGATGCTGGCGGCCGAGAAGCGGGCCCGCAACGGCCGCGTGAAGCCGGAGACCGATGTCGATCTGCCGGCCATCAACGGCGATACGATGGAACCCAAAGACAAGATCCCGCTGCGCGCGATCAACGCCTTCGTTCCGATCATCACGCTGGTCATAGCGCTGCTGGTCAGCCTGATGATGCTGGGCGAAGGCGATTCGATCCTCGAGATCCTCGAAACGACGAGCCCGTACCGGGCCATGATGTACTCGTCCTTCGTCGGTGTGCTGGTCGCGGCGGCCATGACGCTCGGGCAGAGGATCCTCACGCTGCACGAGACCGTCGACGCGTGGTACGGGGGGCTGCGCGCGACGCTGTTCGGCATGATCATCCTCGTGCTGGCATGGGCGCTGTCGGACCTGACCGCGGCGCTGAATACGGCGCCGTACCTCGTGACGCTGCTGGCGGACTCGTTGCCCGTGTCGCTGATCCCGGCCATCGTCTTCGTCCTCGCCGCGTTCACGGCGTTCACGACCGGCACGAGCTGGGGCACGATGGCGATCCTGATGCCGCTGATCATCCCGCTGTCCTGGGCGGTCATGAGCGTCAATGGCATGGCCGCCGCCGGCGACATGCATATCCTGTATTCGTCGGTTGCCTGCACGCTCGCGGGTGCAGTCTGGGGCGATCACTGCTCGCCGATTTCCGACACGACGGTGCTGTCCTCGGTGGCGAGCGGCTGCGACCACATCGAGCATGTGCGCACCCAGCTGCCGTATGCGCTGCTGGTCGGCTTCGTCGCACTGCTGATCGGCACGATTCCCGGCGGCTACGGCGTGCCGCCGTGGATTTCGCTCGTGGTGGGGGTCGTGTTGCTGGCCCTGGCCCTGAAACTGCTCGGTCGCAAGGCGGAGGCGGATCATGCCGCAGGCTAGGCCCGTCATCGGCATCCCGGCCGATCGCCGCATGCACGGCGGACACCCGTTCCACCAGGCGGGGGAAAAGTACGTGCGCGCCATCACGGACTGCGTCGCGGGTATCCCCCTGGTCATCCCGGTGCTCGCCGAGCATCTCGAAATCGACGAGCTGCTGCGTCTCGTCGACGGTGTGTTGTTCACGGGCAGCCCCTCGGATATCGAACCGCATCACTACGCCGGCAGCGCGAGTGCGCCGGACACCCTGCACGATCCGCACCGCGACGCGCTGACGCTGCCGCTGGCACGGCAGGCCCTGGCCAGCGGGATACCCGTATTCGCGATCTGCCGCGGCTTCCAGGAGCTCAATGTCGCGCTCGGCGGCTCGCTGCACCAGAAGGTGGCCGAGGTCCCCGGCTATCATTCTCACAAGGAAAACCCCGCGGACCCGCTCGAGGTGCAGTACGGTCCGTCACACGAGGTCGTGCTGGCCGATGGCGGGCTGCTGCACGCGCTTGTGGGCGCGAGTGTGATGACGGTCAATTCCCTGCACGGCCAGGGCGTGGCCCGCCTGGCGGACGGACTCCTGGTCGAGGCGACGGCGGACGACGGCCTGGTCGAGGCCTTCCGGGTTGCCGCCGCGCCCGGCTTCAACCTCGCGGTCCAGTGGCACCCGGAGTGGCGCGCGGCCGATAATGAATTCTCTATCGCAATGTTCAAGGCATTCGGCGAGGCGTGCAGACAACGCGCCGCTGAACGACAGGTGTAAAGTGAGTGACAACGACGTATTCCAGGATTGGTTTGTAAAACGCAACATCGAAGACGTTGAGGCGTTCGTTCCCGACATGGCCGGGTCGGCCCGCGGCAAGGTCATGCCGGCACCGAAGTTCGGGCAGGGGCAGATGAAGATGCCCGAGAGTGTCTTTGCACAAACGGTATCGGGCGACTACGTCAAGGACCCCGACAACGTCGAGGACCGCGACATGCTGCTCGTGCCGGACCCGAACACGCTGCGCCCCGTGCCGTGGGCGGCGGATCCGGCAGCGTCGGTGTTCCTCGACTGCTATCACCGCGATGGCTCATCCGTGGCGAAGTCGCCGCGTGCCGTGCTGCGCAATGTCCTCGGCAAGTACGAGGCCCGGGGCTGGGTGCCGGTCGTCGCGCCGGAAGTCGAGTTCTACCTGCTGAGCCCGCATTCCGACCCCAACGAGGAAGCCGAGCCGCCCCAGGGCCGCCTCGGCTGGACCGAGGGCGCCAACCAGCCCTACAGCATCGACACGATGAACAACTTCGATCCGTTCGTTAACGACGTTTATGATTTCTGCGAGACGCAGGGCATCAATATCGACACGATCTCGCAGGAGATGGGGCCGGCCCAGTTCGAGCTCAATTTCCTGCACGGCAATGCCGTCGACCTTGCCGACCAGGTGTTCCTGTTCAAGCGAACCGTGCGCGAAGCGGCGATCCAGCACAAGATGCATGCGACGTTCCTTGCCAAGCCGATGACGGGCGAGGCCGGCAGCGCGTTGCACATTCACCAGAGCGTCGTCGACAAGCAGGGCAACAACATCTTTTCCAATGCCGATGGCTCGCCGAGCGAGCTGTTCCATGGGTTCCTCGGCGGCCTGCAGCACTACATGAACGACGCACTGCTCGTGTTCGCGCCGTACATCAACTCCTACCGGCGCTTCATGGATCCCGATTCGTCGCCCGTTAACCTGGCGTGGGCAATCGACAATCGCACGGTCGGACTGCGCGTCCCCGACGCGGCACCCGACGCGCGGCGCATCGAGAACCGGCTGGCCGGCGCCGATGTCAATCCCTACCTGGTGATCGCCGCGTCTCTCGCCTGTGGCTACCTCGGCATGGTCGAGGGCATCAAGCCGACGCAGGCGACAGAGGGCAGTGCCTACGGACAGGACTTCGGACTGCACAAGCACATCTACTCCGCGATCGAAGCGCTGCGCGATTCCGATGCCATGCGCGACATTCTCGGCGACTCGTTCGTGGACCTGTACACGGCACTCAAGGATGCCGAGTACCAGGAATTCCAGGAAATCATCACGCCATGGGAGCGTGAGATCCTCATGTTCAATGTTTGACGGGTGACAGAATGGCAGCGATAGAGAAGCGGTCCCGCGAAGACTGGCAGCAACTGGACACCGATCACCATTTGCACCCGTTTACGGATCACAAGGACCTGCACAAGAGGCGCTCGCGGATCATCACGCGCGCCGAAGGTGTCTATATTTTCGACGCCGACGGCAGCAAGATCCTCGACGGCATGTCGGGACTGTGGTGCGTCAATGCGGGCTACGGGAGGCAGGAGATAGTCGATGCGGCGACGGAGCAAATGAAGGAGCTGCCGTATTACAACAACTTCTTCCAGTGCGCCCATCCGCCCTCGATCGAACTCGCTGCGATGCTCAAGGAGGTCAGCCAGCCGCAGTTCAACCGGGTCTTTTTCACGGGCTCGGGCTCAGAGTCGAACGACACGATCGTGCGCATGGTCCGGACCTACTGGGATCTTATGGGCCAGCCCGAACGCCACACGATCATCAGCCGGCGCAACGCCTACCACGGGTCGACGGTTGCGGCGGCCAGCCTCGGCGGCATGAAGCCGATGCACAAGCAAAGCGGCTTGCCGATCCCGGGTATCGTCCATGTCGATCAGCCATACTGGTTCGGCTCGGACCGCAGCCTCGATCAGGCCGAGTTCGGCCTCGCAACGGCGCGCGCGATCGAAGACAAAATCCGCGAGGTCGGGCCCGATAAGGTTGCCGCGTTCATCGGCGAGCCGATCCAGGGCGCCGGGGGCGTCATCATCCCGCCCGAGACCTACTGGCCCGAGGTACAGCGCATCTGCGACGAGTACGGTGTACTGCTGATCTCCGACGAGGTCATCACCGGCTTCGGCCGCCTCGGCGAGTGGTCCGGCGCCGACTATTTCAATACGCGCCCCGATTTCATGCCGTTTGCCAAGGGCGTGACCTCGGGTTACCTGCCGCTTGGCGGTGTGCTGGTCAGCGACCGCGTCGCCGACGTGCTGGTCGAGAAGGCGGGAGAGTTTGCCCACGGCTACACCTATTCGGGACATCCGGTTGCCTGCGCTGTGGCGATCGCGAATCTGAAGATCCTGCAACGCGAGCGTCTGGTCGAGCGGGTCAGGGACGACATCGGCCCGTACCTGCAGGCGAAGTGGGCCCGCCTGGCGGAGCATCCGCTGGTCGGCGAAGCGCGCATGGTGGGACTGATGGGTGCCTTCGAGATCGTCAGGAACAAGGAGCCCATGGAACGTTTCGACGAGAAGCAGGGCGCAGGCACGATCTTTCGCGATAACGCGATTGCCAACGGCGTCTGCCTGCGCGCCAGCGGGGACACCATTATCTGCGCACCGCCGTTCGTCCTGACGCACGCGGAGGCCGACGAGCTGATCGACAAGGCCACGGCCGCGCTGGACCAGACCCATGCGGCGCTGCGCGCATGACCGGCGCGCTGCACGACAACGACCATGCGATAACGCGCGAGGACCTGCGCGGCACGTCGGCCGAACCGACCTATGGCGGCGTCGCGTCGTTCATGCGCCGCAAGTACACGCGCGACCTGGCCGGGGTCGATGTCGCGGTCATGGGCGTGCCATTCGACACGGCCACGACCAATCGCCCGGGCGCACGCCTGGGGCCGCGGGCGATCCGCAATGCCTCGACGATCATGGCGTGGGAAAAGCCCTACGGGGCGCGCTTCGATCCGTTCGACAAGCTCGCCGTGGCCGATATCGGCGACTGTTTTTTCGACCACGGCAGACCCGAGGCCGTGCCGGACGCGATTGAAGCGTACGCAAGCAAGATCATCGAGCAGGGCCCCGCGTTGCTGTCACTCGGCGGCGACCATTTCGTCACCTACCCGCTGCTCAAGGCGCATGCGAAGCAACACGGCGCGCCGTTGTCGCTGTTGCATTTCGACGCGCACAGCGATACGTGGGCGGACAAAGACGATCGCATCGATCATGGCACGATGTTCTACTGGGCCGCGAAGTACGGCCTGGTGGACCCAGGGACGTCTGTGCAGATCGGATTGCGCACCGAGAATCCCGACACGCTGGGTTTCAATATCATCGATGCGCCGCGGGTGCACGATAGCGGTATTGACGCGGTCGTGGCGCAGGCCCGCGAAATCCTGGGCGAGCGGCCCGTTTACGTGACGTTCGACATCGACTGTCTCGACCCGAGCTACGCGCCCGGCACCGGCACGCCGGTATGCGGCGGGCTTACTTCGCACCAGGCAATGGCCATACTGCGGGGACTGGCCGGCATCAACGTGGTCGGCATGGATATCGTGGAGGTGGCCCCGGCCTATGATGTCGGCGAGATCACGGCGCTCGCGGCGGCACACCTTGCGATGGAGATGCTGTACCTGTACGCGTGTCGCTAGGCTGCTGACCCGGGTTCACCGGGCAGGAACACCTTGACGATCATCTCGGCGATCTCGTCGAGGGTCTCATCGTTGTCGACATCGATACCGCTCGACGTTTTCAGCTCGTTGCCGAGCGCGAGCAGGCCGCCCGACGCCAGGCGGATCATGTTGAACAACAGCCGCGGATTACCCTGTGGCGCAACGCCCAGCTGCTGCAGCTGTTCGATCAGCTCGAAGGAGGTGTCGAAGAACGGCTGCAAGTGCGTCTCGACCAGCCAGTCGAGCCGCGGATTCGGGACACTCGCTTCCTGCACCATGACCTTGTGCAGGGCCGGCTGGCTCTTTGCATAGTAGACGTAGGCGCGGATCAGGGAGGCCATCCGGCGCTTCGGCGACTCGTCCTTGTGGTCCTCGAGCGAGGCCGCGAGCGCATGCCGGAAATCCCGGAAGACGCGGTCCGCGGCGGCGCGCCACAGCTGGTCCTTGTTCTTGAAGTGATAGGTGATCAGGGGGTGGTGCACGCCGGCCCGCTCGGCGATGTCCCGGGTCGATGTCCCCTTGAAGCCGTTCTGGGAAAAGGCCTCGATCGCGGCATCGAGCAGCTTCTGCTGGGTAACGATGCTGCGCTGCTGTTGTTTGCGCGCCGGCTTCTCGGCGGCCTCGTTAGTTTCCGCTGACACTATTTTGACCAAAACAGAAAATCCCGCTCAGATTAGCGGGATTTTCCGTATTGGTCCAGTTTGCTGCGGTCGCGCCTTATTCGATAGCGAACATCATGCGCACGCCTGCGCGCTTCTCGATGACCGAGCCGTTCTCGATGACGGGTTCGAATTGCCACTTTTCGACGGCGCGGATCGCGGCCCGGTCGAAAACGCCCTCGGGTGTCGAACTGCGCACCTCGACGTCCTTGACCGTACCGTCGACGGCAACCGTGAACACGACATCCACCCAGCCAGAGTCGCCGCGGCGCTCGGCGGCGCGGGGGTACTTGGGAGCGACGTAGCGGGTACGGGTCAGCGAGCTGACGGCGACCGGGGTCGCCGTCGAGACGTCGGCTACTGCCGGCTGCGGCTCGCTCGCCGGACGTTGCGGTGCAGCCCGCTCTGCCACGGGTTCTGCGGCCGCCTTGTCGGCCACGGCCGAATCGTCGGCCGATTCGCCGGCGACCGGTTCGTCGACCTCGGTAGTTGCGGCGGCGGCCTCAACCGGGGCGGCTGCCTGGCCGGTGGCCGCGGCCTGTTTCTCCGCAGCGATACGATCGGCTTCCTCCTGGCGACGCGCCTCCTCGGCCTGCCGCTCGAGTTCGGCCTGGCGCTCGAGCTCGGCTTGCCGCTCGAGCTCGGCTTGCCGCGCCAGTTCGGCCCGGCGCTCGCGTTCGGCAATCGCATCGCGGGCCGCGAACAGGGCGGTCG
Organism: Woeseiaceae bacterium; assembly: GCA_041553075.1. Classification (GTDB taxonomy): domain Bacteria; phylum Pseudomonadota; class Gammaproteobacteria; order Steroidobacterales; family Woeseiaceae; genus UBA1847. Next base: position 35,976 of record JBFEJR010000010.1, read on the forward strand.
TCGTGGCGGCCAGCTCGCTGCTGGACGCGTCGATGGCGCGGGCATCCTCGAGCAGGTCCTCGGCGACGGCAAGATTGCCGTTATCGATTTCGCTGCGCGCCTGCAATACGAGCTTGTTCGCAATGACGTTGAGTCCCTGGCGCGCGGCCGTGTTGTCGGGCGCGTTCGACAGGACGAGGTCGTAGTAGTAGCGTGCGTTGTCATTTGCCGGCGACAACAGGTCGCCTTCCTCGAGGCGCGCATTGGCCAGCGCCAGGACCTCGTCGACTCGCTGGTCACTGCGGGCAATCCTCAGCTCCTCGTCGACTGCGTTGATCTCACTCGAATCACTGAGTCCGAGAGCACGTGCCGAGGCGATGAGGTTTGCGGCATCTTCGAAGCGCGTGCTGCGAATCGCGTTGCGGGCGCCGGCCAGGTAGGTGCGCAGCTGGATCTGCTTCAGTTGCGCGGTCAGGAACGGCAGCCTGGCGTTCTCGGGATCGGCTGCGGCGACGCGCTGCAGTGCCGCCTCGGCCTCGCCGAGACGGGAATCGAGCAGCGCGGCTTCTGCTTCGGCCAGCGCTGCCTCGACATTCGTGGCGTTTTCGACCGGGGCGTCGCCCGGCGCACCGAACTCGGCTTCTCTTACCGACGGACCCAACGTGTCGGTCCTGAGTGTCGGCTCCGGCACGGTGGTCTCGGGTTCGCCGCCCATGAACCAGAACAGGGATGCGGCGATTGCAGCGACGGCAATCGCGGCGACCCCGATCAGCAACGGCTTGCCGGCACGGCGGCCGCCCGAGCTTGCCGCCGTTTGCGGTGCCCTGTTGCTGTCTTTGAACTTGCCGCCGACAGACCCGATGATCCCGGTCACGGTCTCGGTAAAGCTCGAGTCGTCCCCGCCGAATACCGCGGACAGGCCCTCGTCGATCGGCGAAGGAATGTCGGCATCGCCGAGCGGTGGGTCGGATCGCACGGGCGCCCGAGTCTCGACCCTGGGCGCCTTGGCCGGTGCAGCCGGCTGCGGTTTCTTCGGTGCACTTGCTGGCTGCGAGGCTTCGGGCCTCTGCGGCGGTGCCGGCTGGGGCTTCGCGGCAGGTTGCGGCTTGGCAGCGGGCTGAGGCTTGGCGGTGGGCTGTGCGCCGCCGCTGATCTTGAACGCCGCATCGGGGGCTTCGAGATGGTGCTTGATCGATGCCTCGACCGCGAGACGGGCGCGGCCCGGTGACACGGGCTTCAACAGGAAGCGATAGACCTTGCCGCGATTGATCAGGTCCATCAGCATTTCGCCATCGTCGCGCCGACCGGCAACGATCGATACGAGTCGCGATGAGCCCTTGCGCAGGTGCAGGGTCAGCTGTTCGACCTTGTCACCAACCATCGCAGCGTCGATGACCGCGACGCCCACCTTGTGCTGGCGAACCGCCTCGTCAGCCTGCTTCAGCGTGTTGGCGTAGTGAACCGTATGCATACCGCGCGACGATTCCCTGATCGTCGACAGGAATTCCTGGTCCTTGGTCATGACCAGGACATCCACCGACTGCGATCCGACCGCGGCGGCGGCGGAGATCTTCCTGGGGTCGAGCGCGGGCATGCGGCCTGTCGCGTCGGTAATAATCGTCGAGCCGTTCTCCGACGTCTCCATGATGATGTGTTCGGCCGGCTCGTCCAGGTTGGCGGCGACGTCGTTGGCCGATTCGGCCAGCGCCATCAGTCGCAACTGCCGCGTCGCGTTGTCGACGAGCTGCCGGAGTCCGTCGCTGGTGACTTCGCCGGTGACGACCTGGAACACTTCCTGTTCGCCGACGAGCGCTTCGATGTCCCGGCTGGCGTTCTTGGCGAGCAGGATGCCAATCGTTTCCGGCGAGCGCTTCTTCGCCTCGCGCAGGGCCTCGACGCCGCTCATGCCGGGCAGGTCCTGAGCCGAAATGATTACGTTGATCGGTGTTTCGCCGAGGGTGACCAGGGCTTCCGTACCGCTCGTTGCGCAGTGCACCGTGTAGCGGTCGCCGAACCCCGATCTCAGGGAGTCGAGGGCGCTCTGCTCGCTATGCAGCAACAATACCTGTGTCTTGTAATGATCAAGCGGCACCTGCCGATCCTCCTAAGTGTTATGTCGAATGACGCGCGCACTCCTGCCGTTCAAAGAGTATATGCGCAGGCGTTATGGGAAATGCTGGTCCGCGGCGACTGAATGCCGATTCTGTGACACGGCGCACAGTCAAAGTGCCGCGCGCGTCACGTTTGCCTGCCGGGCGGCAGGATGGCGGCGGGTCAGGCCGGGCGGCCCCGGCTCTCTACCTCGGCCCGCAGCGCGGCGATGGCCTCGTCCAGCCCGAGAACTTCCTGCTTCTTCGACCCCAGGCGGCGCACCGCGACACTGCGATTCTCGACCTCGCGCTGGCCGACGGCGAGCAGTGCCGGCACCTTCGCAACACTGTGCTCGCGGACCTTGTAGGAGATCTTTTCATTGCGCAAATCGGCATCGGCGCGCAGGCCCGCTGCGCGCAGCGCAGCGACGATTTCAGCCGCGTAGTCGTCTGCGTCTGACGTGATCGTCAGGACCATGACCTGCTGCGGCGCCAGCCACAGCGGCAGGTTGCCCGCATGGTGTTCGAGCAATATCCCCATGAAGCGCTCGATTGATCCGAACATGGCGCGATGCAGCATGACGGGCAGGTGCTTGTTGCCGTCTTCGCCGATATAGGTGGCGCCAAGGCGGCCGGGCATGTTGAGGTCGACCTGCAGTGTGCCGCATTGCCAGTCGCGCCCGATCGCATCCCGCAGCACGAACTCGAGCTTGGGTCCGTAGAAGGCCCCTTCGCCCGGATTGTGCGTGTAGTCGAGCCCGCCTACTTCGAGGGCCTTCAAGAGTGCGGCCTCGGCCTGGTCCCAGACTTCGTCGGCGCCCACGCGTACTTCCGGCCGATCGGCAAACTTGATGCGCACATCGTCGAATCCGAAATCGCTGTAGATGCCGAGAATCAGGTTGCAGACGGCGATGGACTCGTCGGTGATTTGCTCCGGCGTACAGAAAATATGGGCGTCGTCCTGCGTGAACGCGCGCACTCGCATCATGCCGTGCAGCGCGCCGGACGGCTCGTAGCGGTGGCACTTGCCGAACTCGGCAAGGCGCACCGGCAGGTCGCGATAACTGGTAATGCCCTGCTTGAACACCTGGACGTGTCCGGGACAGTTCATCGGCTTGATCGCGAAAGTGCGGCCGTCGACAGTCTCCGACGTGAACATGTTCTCGCCGAAAGATTCCCAGTGCCCCGACTGCTCCCACAGGGACCGTGATACGACCTCGGGCGTATTGATTTCCTGGTAGCCCGCGGCGTTCTGCTTCTCCCGCATGTAGGAGATCAGCGCCTGGAACAGGGCCCAGCCGTGCGGATGCCAGAAGACGGCGCCGGGTGCCTCTTCCTGGAAATGAAACAGGTCCATGACCCGGCCGAGACGCCGGTGGTCGCGTTTCTCGGCTTCCTCGAGCATGTGCAGGTACTTGCGCAGGGCCTTGTCGTTCGACCATGCCGTTCCGTAGATGCGCTGCAGCATCTCGTTGCTGGAGTCGCCTCGCCAGTAGGCGCCGGAGACGTGCGTCAGCTTGAACGCCTTGCCCAGCTTGCCGGTGGACGGCAGGTGCGGGCCGCGGCAGAGGTCGATGAAGTCGCCCTGGCGATACAGCGTGATGTTCTCCCCGGACGGAATGCCGGCGATGATCTCGGCTTTGTATTCCTCGCCCATGTCGCGGAAGAAGTCGACGGCCTTGTCGCGCTCCCAGACCTCGCGCTCGATCGACTCGTTGCGATCCACGATCTCTTTCATGCGCTGCTCGATCTGCTCGAGATCGGCCTCGGTGAACGGCTCGGCGCGCGAAAAGTCGTAATAGAAGCCATTCTCGATGGCCGGACCGATCGTTACCTGGGTTTCGGGCCACAGCTCCTTGACGGCTTCGGCGAGCACGTGGGCCGCGTCGTGGCGCAACAGTTCGATGCCGTCGTCCGAGTCACGCACCACGATTTCAACACGGGCGTCGGACTCGATGTCCCGGGTCAGGTCCCAGAGCTCGCCGTTTACGCGTACCGCAACCGCTGCGCGCGCCAGTCCTGCGCCGATGCTGGCGGCGATTTCGGCGCCGTTGGTGGATGTCTCGAACTGACGCTCGGAGCCGTCAGGCAGGGTTATGTTGGGCATTGCTCAATTTGAAGTGGGGACCGGCGCGGTATTGTACGCGAATTACCCCTTTGTGAATAAATAAGTTCAAGTACAATTCGCCCCCATGAGCGACATCGAACCCCGCGATTTCATTCGCAAGATCATCTACGACGACCTCGAGTCCGGCAAGCACGACGAAATCGTCACGCGTTTTCCGCCGGAGCCCAACGGCTACCTGCATATCGGCCATGTGATGGCGATCTGCCTGGACTTCGGTGTGGCGGCGGAGACGGGCGGTCGCACCTTCCTGCGGCTCGACGATACCAACCCGGGCAAGGAGAGCCCCGAGTATGTCGAGGCGATCAAGGAGGACGTGCGCTGGCTCGGCTTCGACTGGGGCGACCGGCTGACCCATGCGTCCGACTACTTCGATCGCCTGTACGAATCCGCCATCGAGTTGATCAGGAAGGGCGTCGCCTACGTCGACAGCCTGAGCGCTGAAGAGATCCGGGAATACCGCGGCACCCTGACCGAGCCGGGCAGGAACAGCCCATACCGCGACCGCAGCGTCGACGAGAACCTCGACCTGTTCCGGCGCATGTACGAGGGTGAGTTCGCCGAGGGCGAGCACGTGCTGCGCGCCAGGATCGACATGGCCTCGCCGAACATGAACATGCGGGACCCGACGATCTACCGTATTCGCCACATGCCGCACCAGAACGCGGGCGACAAGTGGTGTATCTACCCGATGTACGATTATGCGCACGGGCTGTCCGACGCCTACGAGGGCATCACGCACTCGCTGTGCACGCTCGAGTTTGAGGATCACCGTCCGCTGTACGACTGGTTTCTCGACCAGTTACAGCCCGAACACCGTCCACGGCAGATCGAGTTCTCGCGGCTCAACCTGGCCTATACGATCACCAGCAAGCGCAAGCTGAACATGCTGGTCCGCGAAGGCATCGTTGCCGGATGGGACGACCCCCGCATGCCGACGATCGCCGGCATGCGTCGCCGCGGCTATCCCCCCGAAGCGCTGCGCGAGTTCGTGCAGCGCGCCGGCGTGACCAAGAAAGACAAGCTCATCGAGATGGGGGCGCTCGAGACCTGTGTCCGCGATGTGCTGGGCGACACCGCCCCCCGTCGCATGGCGGTGCTGCGGCCGCTCAAGGTCGTGCTAACCAATTACCCCGAGGATCGGGTGGAGATGATGGAGGCCATGAACCACCCGGCGAACCCGGATTTCGGAACGCGCGAGCTGCCGTTCTCGCGCGAAATCTGGATCGAGCAGGACGACTTCATGGAGGACGCGCCGCGCAAGTTCTTCCGGCTGAAGCCCGGAGGCGAAGTCCGGCTGAGGTTCGCCTACATCATTCGCTGCGACGAGGTCATCAAGGACGACGACGGGAACGTCATCGAACTGCGCTGCAGCTACGATCCCGACACCCGCAGCGGCACCGGCACCTCGGATCGCAAGGTCAAGGGAACGATCCACTGGGTGTCGTGCGAGCATGCCGTCGATGCACAGGTGCGCCTCTACGATCGCCTGTTTACCGAGGCGAATCCCAACGCGGCCGACGACTTCCACACGGTACTCAACGACAATTCCCTCGAGCTCGTCGCGGCGAAGCTGGAACCGTCACTTGCCGGTCTCGGCCGGGAGCAGGCCGTGCAGTTCGAGCGGCTCGGCTACTTCTGCAAGGACAGCCGGGATGACGATGACGCCGCGCATGTCTTCAATCGCATCGTCACGCTGCGCGATTCCTGGGCAAAGCTCGAGAAGCAGGCGCTCGGGGGACAGTAATACGGGCCGCAACGAGTCCGGGTCGCCGGTCCCGTCAGGTCGCGTAACCGTCACGGACGACGAGCGGCGCGCCGCGGGCCGATCCCAGGCCGTCGGCGGCGCTGCCTTCGGCCCGCGCCACCTCGACCACGCCGAACGAGTTGATCAGCGCCAGGTACTCGCCCGGCGCAGCGAGCCCGTAGGTCTTGAGCATCGGGATCTGGTGGCCGGCGACGTCGGCAACCGGCTCGGCGAAGCCCGCAACGAGTTCCGCATCGATGTTGCTGATCAGGTTGCCGAACGTATCGACCGTGACCACGATCCCGCTGACCTTGTGCGCCGCCACCGCCGGCTCGTCGATCCAGCCCGGCGTCCAGTCGCGCGTGGCAGTGGCGATCTCGGCGATCGTATAGCGGCCGGCCGCCAGGTCCGCCGCAACCGGGGCGAAAATGTCGCGACCGTGAAACGTGGCGCTCGGCGCGGGCAGGTCGAGGCGCCCGGGATCGAGGCGGAATACCTGTGCCTCCGGCGCCGCATCGAGCAGTTGCGCGAGCAACCCGTTGTCGGGGGCCATGAACACGTGACCGGCATGTTCGACGAGCAGGATGTCGCGATCGGTGCCCACCCCGGGGTCCACGATCGCGAGGTGGATCGAGCCGGCCGGGAACCACGGGTAGGACCGGCTTACCCAGAAGCCCGCCTCGGGCGGCCATTGCGCCGGAATGTCGTGCATCAGGTCGACAATCCTCGCATCGGGATACCGGCTGAGGATGACTCCCTTCATGACAGCCACGAACGGGCCCTTGTGCCCGAAGTCCGTTGTAATCGTGATGACGCTCATGTGCCGTTATCGTATCAGGCGGGCCCGGGTACCGCCCGGCGCCTGAAGGCGGAGCGCGCCCAGTAAATGAACACCGTGTCGATCGCGGCAATGGCGGCCTTGAATACGTACTTGGCGGCGCCGAGGGCGAGGGCGGTGCGCAGGTCGACGATCCCCCACCAGGCGACCAGCGAGTAGATGGTCGTATCGACAATCTGCGAACTCAGCGTCGAGCCGTTGTTGCGCAGCCACAGCCAGCGGTCACCGGTGAACGACTTGATCTTGTGGAATGCCCAGACGTCGAAGTGCTGGCTGATGTAGTACGCGAGCAACGAGCCGAAAATGAAACGGGGTGTGAAGTCGACGATCGTCGCGAAGGCCGCATGAATCGAGGCCGAGAACTCGGCTGTTTCCGGGTGGGTGCTGGGCAGGTACAGCATCGCCAGGCTGAGCATGAGCAGGACGATGATGCTGACCGCGAACCCCATGTTGACGGCCTTGTCGGCCGCGCTGCGGCCGTAGTTCTCGCTGAGGACATCGGTCGCAAAGAAGATACTGGAATAGAAGATCACGCCGAGACTCGTCTGTAACCCGAAAATGACGGTGAGCTTGGGGCCCTGCAGGTTGGCGAGCACGATGGCCAGGGCGATCGCGATCTGCAGACCGGCTTTGCCGAACAGGCGGTACAGCAGGAGTGTGCCGCCGAGGTCCGCGAGCAGCGTGGTCAGCCACAGCAGCTCCTGGTTGGCGGCATAGAAATCGACGACGGCTTGCGGAAACATCGTCAATTCCCGTCGACGGGCCAGCCTTCTTCGTTGCGAAAGTCAATATTCCGGGCCATGAACGTGACCTGCATGCCGCCAATTCTCCTCATTGTTGCAGCGCCGCAGCTTAGCAGACAGTACCGCCGGGGTCTTTCGCGGTTTGTCGCGAGCGCGGTTTCGGGCAGAATGTGCGGATGAATACCCGAGAGCAAGATGTTGCGGCGCCCGTATTGATGCGCGATGCCCTGCGCCGCCCGTTGCATGACCTGCGCATTTCGGTGCTGGACCAGTGCAATTTTCGCTGTCCGTACTGCATGCCCGAAGACGAATTCCACGCCGATTTCGAATTCCTGCGCCGCAGCCAGCGCCTCAGCTACGACGAGATCCTCAAGGTTGCCGCGGTGGCGGCGGGCCTCGGCGTCAGCAAGATGCGGCTTACGGGCGGCGAGCCGCTCCTCGACAAGAACCTGCCGAAGCTCGTCGCCGGACTTGCCGCGATCCCGGGCGTCGACGACCTGGCCCTGACGACCAACGGCATGCTGCTGCCGGGCATGGCCCGGAAGCTCAAAGATGCCGGGCTGCACCGCGTCACGATCAGCCTCGACAGCCTCGACGAGGAGGTGTTTCGCCACATGAGCGGCGGGCGCGGGGAACTGGGCAGCGTGCTCGAAGGCCTGCGGGCGGCCGAGGAGGCCGGGCTCGACCCGATCAAGATCAACGTCGTGGTGCAGCGTGGCGTCAATGACCACACGGTCATGGACCTGCTCGAGCATTTCCGCGGCAGCGGCCACATCGTGCGGCTCATCGAGTTCATGGATGTGGGCAACCGCAATGGCTGGCGGCTCGACCAGGTGGTGCCCTCGCGTCACCTGCTGGCCGAGGTACAGCGCCGCTGGCCGCTTCGCCGCATGGACCAGAACTACCCGGGCGAGGTTGCACATCGCTACGCCTACGTGGACGGCCAGGGTGAAATCGGGTTCATTTCCTCGGTAACCGAGCCGTTTTGCGGCGCGTGCAGCCGGGCACGCCTGTCGGCCGACGGCATGCTCTATACTTGCCTGTTCGCCAACCGGGGCACGGATTTGCGCGAGTCGCTCAGGAACGGCGCCGACGACGACGAGCTCAGCGACATCCTGTCGCAAATCTGGCTCCAGCGCGCCGATCGCTACAGCGAATTGCGGCGCCCGGAAGTGGCCGAAGCGCACGTACTGCGCAAGGTCGAGATGTACCGCATCGGAGGATAGCGTGGGCAAGCTCAGCCATATCGACGAGCAGAATCGGCCGACGATGGTCGATGTCAGCGGCAAGCAGGCGACGGATCGCAGCGCACATGCGCGCGCCACGGTGCAGCTGCCGATATCGATCGCGGGTCACATCAGCGGCGACGAGATCGAAACCAAGAAGGGCCCGGTCTTTGCGACTGCGATCATCGCGGGTGTAATGGCTGCGAAAAAGACCCATGAGCTGATCCCGTTCTGCCATCCTCTCGGGCTCGAGAACTGCGAGGTGAGCGTGGCCCTGCAGGGCAATGACGTCGTGATCGACTGCCGTTGCAAGGTCCATCACAAGACCGGTGTCGAAATGGAGGCACTCACGGGCGCGAGTGTCGCGGCACTGACGGTGTACGACATGCTCAAGGCGATGTCGCACGATATCGTGATCGCTGAGACGCGGCTGATCGCCAAAACGGGCGGCAAGCAGGATTTCCGGCGCGATGAGTGAGCCGCGCACGTTCGGGCTGGTTCTTGCGGGAGGGCGCAGCACCCGCATGGGGCGGGACAAGGCCCTGCTCGAGCACGACGGCAAGTCGCAGCTCGTGCGCATGACGGAACTCCTCGGCCGCCACGTCGAGCGCGTGTTTGTCTCGACGCGCCCCGACCAGCAGGGCGAACCCGAACGGCGCCGGTTCGAGCTCATCGTCGACCGCTACGCCGACCTCGGCCCGCTGGCCGGCATTCTCTCCGCGCTGGAGGAGTATCCGGATGCGGACTGGCTCGTCGTGGCCTGCGACCTGCCCAATATCAGCGACGAGACGATCGAGTACCTGCTGGCGAACCGCTCGGACGAACACCCGTTTACCGCCTATCGCAGCAGTCATGACGGCCTGCCCGAGCCGCTGTGCGCCGTCTGGCGGGCCGGCAGCGACGCGGTGATCCGGCCGTTCCTGGACGAGGGCATGCATTGCCCGCGCAAGATCCTGATCCGCTCGAGGACGTACCTGATCGAGCAGACGGACCCGCGCTCGCTCGACAACATCAATACGCCGGACGACCTTGCCACGAGCGTCCTGGGGGGCGCTTCGTGAAGCGGCTCACGGTGCGTTACTTTGCCCTGTTTCGGGAGCACGCCGGCGTCGGCGAGGAGACGCTCGAACTCGATGCCGCGACGGCGCGCGACGTTTTCGAGGCCACCCGGGCGCGGCACGGCTCGCACGAACCGCAGGGCCACTGCAAGGTGGCGATCAACGACTGCATGGCGGAGTGGGACACGCCGGTCGAGGATGGCGACACGGTGCTCCTGTTCCCGCCCGTGGCCGGGGGCTGACGTGATCGAGATTACGGCGACAGCGATCGATACGAACGCGCTGCAGCAGTCACTGGCTAATCCGGCGGCGGGCGGCTACTGTGCATTCGAAGGCTGGGTGCGCAACGAGAATGAAGGCCATCGCGTCGAACGGCTCGAATACGAGGCGTACGCGCCGCTGGCGATCGCGGAGGGGGAGCAGGTGCTCGCCGAGGCAAGGGCCAGGTTCGGTATTCTCGAGGCCCGCTGCGTGCATCGTGTCGGGCTGCTGGACATCGGCGATTGCGCGGTCTGGATCGGCGTCGCCGCGCCGCACCGCGATGAGGCGTTTGGCGCCTGCCGCTACATCATCGACGAGATCAAGGTGCGCTTGCCGATCTGGAAGAAAGAGCACTACGCCAACGGCGATTCCGGGTGGGTCAACTGCGAGCGCTGTGCGAGTCACGGGATTGCGGATTGAGCCGCCATCAGTTATCACTAATTGCCGTTGACCGGATGCGGCGCGGGGAGCGGGTTTGCATATCATTAGTTCCGTAGAGGACGCGAAGGCGCTCGAAGGCGTCGAGGTCGGCGTGTCCGACTGGATCGTGATCGACCAGCATCGCATCGACCAGTTCGCGGAGGCGACCGCCGACCACCAGTGGATTCACGTCGATACCGAGCGCGCGGCCCGGGAAATGCCGGGCGGCAAGACGATCGCGCACGGCTACCTGACGCTGTCCCTGATCCCGGCGCTGACCGGCAATTTCGTCGAGATCAAGAACCTCGAGCGGGCCATCAACTTCGGCCTCAACAAGGTGCGCTTCTACACGCCGGTGCCGGTCGGCTCGAAGCTGCGGGCGCGCGCAACCGTGCTGCAGGCGCGCCGCAGGGCCGGCGCGCTGCTCCTGACTTCCGAGGTGCGCCTCGAAGTCGAGGACGAGCGCAAGCCGGCCTGCGTGGCCGAAACGCTGGGCATGTACTTCTTCGGCGACGGTTAGCCAGGCCGCCGCGCCGGGCGTGCCGGCGGCCAATAAAAAAAGGGCGGCAGGAAGACCTGCCGCCCTTTGTCGTTGTGGCTGTCAGTCCCAGTTCTTGCGGAACGTCAGGCCGTAGGTGGCGACTTCGGACGGGTAGGAGTTCATCCGGCCCCGGTCGAGCAGGGGAGGATCGAACGAGCCGTTGAAGTAGCGCTCATCGGTGACGTTGCGGCCCCACAGCGTGATCGTCGAGTTCCAGTCGTCGAGGTCGACGCCGACGCGCAGGTTCAGGATGCCGAAGTCATCCTGTGTCGTCAGCGGATCGTTGTCGCCATCGGTCGTCGTTTCAGAGGCGTGGATGTACTCGGCCCGCAAGAACAGGTTGTTGTTACCCATCGGGAAGTCCTGCGTCAGGGCGAGCATGAAACGATCTTCCGGATTGTAGGGCAACGAATCGCCGCTCCTGGCACAGCTGCCATCGCCGTTGTCGCCAGGATCCGGGCTGCCCGTGTGGAACGGCGTGGCCCGCCAGCAGACACCGCGCACGAAGCTCTTGTACTCGCCTTCGTTGTGCGCGAAGTAGCCGGTGACGCTCGTGTTGTCCATGACCTGCCAGAGCCACTCGATCTCGATGCCCTTGATCTCGAGGTCACCTGCATTGCGCAGGATGAATCCCTGTCCTTCGAAGGTATTGGACTGGAAGTCCTCGAAATCGGTCTGGAAGAGCGCCGCGGAGACGCGGAAGTTGTCGCCGATGTCGCCCTTGAAGCCGAGCTCGATCGACTTGGATTTTTCCGCGTCGAACAGCTGCGAGAACAGCGGGTTGTCCGGGTCGCTCCAGTCGTACTCGAGGCGGTCTGCGTTGGTGCCGCCGGACTTGAAGCCCGTGGCATAAGACGCATACAGCATCGTCTCCTCGGTCGGGTACCAGGTCAGCTTGGCCGTACCCGTAACCTGGTCGTCCTTCAGCGTTTCATTGACGTTCGGGCGTGGCGAGAAAGCCGGAATCGTGTATGCGGCCCAGCCCTCGTTCGGCTGCGCGACGGCCAGCAGCGGCGTCGGGTCGGGCGGCTCGGAGGTCTGGCCTTGCGCGTAGGCGCTGAATTCAATCAGCGTCTGTGCGATCAGCGCCAGGTCCGGCACCAGGACACCCGGGTTCGTCTGCGTGTAGACGGAATTAATGTCCTTGGTCTCGTCCGTGTAACGCGCGCCGAGCGACAATGTCCAGGCATCGTTCAGCGCCCAGTCGACCTGGCCGAACACGGCGTAGCCATCATGATCCTGGACGACGTCATCGTTGGCGAACGCACCGGCCGGGAAACCCTCGGCGCCTGCCGGGAAGAACTGTCCCTGCGACTCCGCAAACGCAGCCACCTGGTTGACGCCCTCCGTGATGAAGGCCAGCGGCAGATCGCCCTGGATCATCCGGTCGAGGTCGATGAAGCTCTGCAGCTGCGACCCGGCCGTCGTGATCGTATTGTTCTTGATTTCCTGCGTGAAATAGTAGGCGCCGACGACCCAGTTGCTGCTATCCCCGAAGGTACCGGCGAGCCGCAGTTCCTGGGACAAGGACGTCTGTTCGGCCGTGTTTTCACGCGTGGCGATCCGTGTGTCCGTGAAGTCAGCATCGATGAGGTCGTAGGTATCGAATGCCCGGTAGGCGGTAACCGACGTCAGCGTCGTGTTTTCGAATTCCTTGTTGAACTCGAACGACAGACCGCGGTCCTCGTTCTTCGAGATCGGTTCCTGGTCCACCGACGTGATGTAATCGTCCCAGTCGACGTTGGAAATGAGATTCGGGAATGACAGATCGGCTTCCGGGAACGGCGGCAGGCCGAACGGCCCGAAGCCGGCATTCAGCTGCGTGAACAGCAGCGTCGTTGGCAACGGGTCGCTGTACTGACGGTCCGTGAACACGATGCTGCCCAACAGCAGCCGTGCGAAGTCCGGTCCGAAGTCCCCCACCATCGGGTTGGTAGCGGACCGCGAAATGACGCTGTCGACGCGCGACGTGCCGATGCAGCATTTCTCGTCGATTTCCGCGTAGTCGGCGATGATCCGCATCGTGACATCGTTGCCGTTGTCGTAACCGAGCTGCAGACGCAGTCCCAGCCTGTTGCGATCGTTGAATGCGTCGTCCTGGGTCGTCACAGTGGGGATCGGCCCGGTCAGATCGTAGACGTGGTTGTCCACGTAGCCGTCGCGATCCGATGAAAAGAACGTGCCGCGGAACGCGAGGTTGTCGGTGATCGGAATATTCGCGGCGCCCGAAATGCGCTGCAGGTTGAGGTCTCCTGCCGTCACGTCGAGGAACGCGTCCGGGCCGTCGGTGCTCGGGGCGACCGTGCGCACGTTGATTGCCCCGGCGGCCGTGTTCTTGCCGAACAGGGTGCCCTGCGGGCCGCGCAGCACTTCCACGGCCTCCACGTCGACGAGTTCGTTGATCAACGAGCTCTGGCGGGAGCGATAGACGCCGTCCACGTACAGGCCGACCGACGATTCCACGCCGAAGTTGTTGGAGGTCGAGCCGATACCGCGAATCGAGAAGTTGGACGTTGTCGTGGTCTGGCTGCCGCCGACGATCAGGCCGGGCACGTTCAACTGCAGATCGATCATGTCCTTGATGCCGGATTTTTCGATCTGCGCTCCGGTGACGGCCGTTATCGCAACCGGCTCATCCATGACGTTGACCGCGCCACGAACCTTCGAGATAACGATGATTTCTTCGAGTGCCTGGTCTCTGTCTGCATTTTGTGCAGTCGCCGGACCGGCAATGATCAGTCCGAGGGCTGGCAATGCAATAATGCGGGCCAGGCCGAGCATGCGGGTAGCAATCGTTTTCATGTCTCCCCCTTGTCTGGGCTGCTACGTATTGTTCAGCGCAAGCATAGCATGGTTTTTGCGTTGGATATGGCTTATAACCTTATGAAAAATTGATGGTTATCTAATGCAAATAACGGGAGACGGGGGGACGACATGTTGGGACTCATGATGGACAGGCCGCTGCTGATTTCGACGATCGCGGAGCATGCCGAAAAATTCCACGGACAGCGGGAAATCGTGTCGGTCACGATGGACAATCCGCTCCATCGTTACACGGTGGGAGAGGCAACGGCCCGGGCCCGGCAGCTCGCCAATGCCCTGGACCGGCTGGGTCTCGACGTCGGCGACCGGGTAGCGACGATCGCCTGGAACGACTATCGCCATCTCGAGATTTACTACGGCGTCAGTGGCTCCGGCCGTGTCTGCCATACGATCAATCCGCGGCTCTTTCCCGAGCAGCTGGTCTTCATCATCAACCATGCCGAGGATCGCTACGTCTTTACGGACGCCCTGTTCGTGCCGCTGCTCGAGAAGCTGCTGCCGCAGATTCCGCGGGTCGAGGGCTTCGTCGTCATGACCGACGAGGCTCACATGCCGGAAACCTCGCTGCCCAACGCGCTGTGTTACGAGACCCTGCTCGCGGGGGAATCCGCCGCCTATGACTGGCCGCAGTTCGACGAGCGCACGGCGTCGGCCCTGTGCTACACCTCGGGTACCACGGGCGACCCCAAGGGCGTTCTGTACGACCACCGTTCCACGGTGCTGCACGCCTACGCCAGCGTGGCCCCCGACGTCGTCGGCCTGTCGAGCCGGGACGTGGTGCTGCCCGTGGTGCCGCTGTTCCATGTCAATGCCTGGGGCATCCCGTATTCGGCCCTGATCACGGGCTCCAAGATCGTGTTTCCCGGGCCGAAAATGGGCGACGGCGAGGCGCTCTATGGGCTGATCGAGAGCGAACAGGTCACGGTCGCGCTCGGTGTGCCGACCGTGTGGCTGGGGCTGCTGCAGTACTGCGAACAGGCCGGCAAGACGATGCGGGGACTCGAGCGCACGATTGTCGGCGGCGCGGCCGTACCGCGAGTCATGATCGAACAGTTCAGGCTGAAGCACGATACCCAGGTGATCCAGGGCTGGGGCATGACCGAGATGAGCCCGATCGGCGCGGTCAATACCCCCAAGGCCAGCACGGCCGGGCTCGGCCAGGAGGCCCTGTTCGACCTGGCGACCAAGGCCGGGCGCGGCGTCTTCGGCTGCGAAATGCGGATCGTCGACGACGAGGGCAGGGAGCTGCCCTGGGACGGCGAGGCCTTCGGCGCGCTGCAGGTCCGGGGACCGTGGGTCTGCAGCGACTATTACAAGCTGGCCGGCGGCACCGGTACTCACACCGAGGACGGCTGGTTCGAGACCGGCGACGTCGCCACGATCGACCCGGAGGGTTACATGGCGATAACGGACCGCACCAAGGACGTGATCAAGTCGGGCGGCGAATGGATCAGCTCGATCGAGCTCGAGAACAAAGCAATCGCGCATCCCGCCGTAGCCGAAGCGGCCGTCATCGGCGTCGCGCACCCGAAATGGACCGAGAGACCGCTGCTGGTCGTGGTCCGGGCCGAGGGGCAGGACGTCGGCAAGGACGAGCTGCTCGATTTTTTCCAGGGCAAGGTAGCCGACTGGTGGATTCCCAACGACGTCGCGTTCGTCGACGAGTTGCCGCACACGGCGACCGGAAAGGTGAAGAAGATTGAATTGCGGCGGCAATTCGCCGACTATGCGCTTCCTGAGTAGCTTGGCGGGTCGAGGAAATTTTTGATGGCGAAACGGTTGCGCCTCTTCGGGTTGAACGCGCTGGTACTGAACGCGGCCGATGGCATCGGCGAAGCCATCGCCCGGACGCTGGCCAAGCATGGCGCCACGGTTATCGCAGCCGACACGCCGAACAGCGGCGTCGAGCAGCACTACCGAGCGGTCAAGGGCGTTACCGGGCAGGTCGCGAGGCTGACCGAGCCCGAGAGCCTGGCCGAACTCGTCGACGAAGCCGTGAACAAGCTGGGTGGGCTCGACATCGTGGTCAATGATTTCCTGCTGCGGCGGGAGGCGCCGGTCGCAACAGCGGATGGGGATCTCGACGCGGTGCTGAAGCAGCGCGCCACGTTGATCTCGACCGTCTACCGAGCGGCACTGCCGCACCTCAAGAAGAGCCCGGCCGGGCGTATCATCAACATCGGCTTCCTGCGCAGCTTTTTCGCGGCCACCGGCGGCGAGGCCGCGGCCCGTGCCGAGCGGGACCTGGCGGCACTGACCCGCGCGGTGGCCGCGGAAACCGGCGAGTTCGGCATCACGGCCAACTACATCCAGCCGGGCGGCATCATGACGCCGGAGAGCCGCGATACGTTTCGCAAGAACGCCGGCCTGCGCGACTATTGTATCCGGGCATCGGCGGCGCGCCGCCTCGGGGAACCCGTCGACGTCGCCAAGGTGGCGCTGTTCCTCGCCAGCGACGACGCGGTCTTTGTCAGCGGCACCGGCATCGCCGTTGACGGCGGCCGCATCGACTAGTCATGCACGCTGTTCTCGAGGACTTGATCCAGCTGCTCAGCCTGGAGCGGATCGAAGACAACATCTTCCGCGGCGCCAGCCGCGACATCGGCAGCCCCCAGGTATTCGGCGGGCAGGTCCTCGGGCAGGCGCTGTCGGCGGCGCAGCACACGGTCGAGGGCCGGGTCGCGCACTCGCTGCATGCCTACTTCCTGCGCCGCGGCGACATCGAGGCGCCGATCGTCTACGAGGTCGATCGCGCCCGCGATGGCGGCAGCTTTTCCAATCGCCGGGTTGTCGCGATCCAGCACGGCCGCCCGATCCTCAACCTCGCGGCATCCTTCCAGAACCCTGAAGACGGGCTGGAGCATCATGCCGTGATGCCCGAGGTGCCGCCGCCGGACGGTCTCAAGGACCTGACGCATCTGGCCGCCGACGTTCTCGACCGGATCCCGGTGAAGCTGCGGCGCTTCATGACCGACCAGCGCCCGTTCGAGTTCCGGCCCGTGGAGCAGACGCAGCTGGACGCACCGGTCAAGCGGGACCCGGTCAAGCTGGTCTGGATCCGGGCCGTCGATACCCTGTCCGATGCGACCGCCCTGCACCAGAACCTGCTCGCCTATGTCTCCGATTTCGAGCTGCTGGCGACGTCGACGATGCCCCATGCGCTGTCGTTTACACGCGGCAACGTGATTCTCGCGAGCCTGGATCATGCGCTCTGGTTCCACCGGCCGTTTCGCATGGACGAGTGGCTGCTCTATTCGATGGAGAGCCCGAACGCGTCCGGTGCCCGCGGTTATGCCCGGGGCCAGTTCTTCCGGCAGGACGGCGCGCTCGTGGCATCGACCACGCAGGAGGGCCTCGTCAGGGTCGTGGACCCGTCGCGCGCCAGGCGGCGCTCAAACCCGCGCGAGCAGGTCTGAGGCGAAGCGCGCTGCGTTCTCCACGTAGATGTCGGCGGACTTGCCGATTTGCCTGATCTCCGCCTCGTCGAGTTCGCGCACCACGCGTGCCGGGGCGCCGAGTATCAGCGAGCCGTCCGGGAACGACTTGCCTTCGGTCACGAGGGCATGGGCGCCGACGATGCAGTTGCTGCCAATCGTGGCGCCGTTCAGTACCGTGCTGCCGATGCCGACAAGCGAATTGTCGCCGATCGTGCAGCCGTGCAGCATGACCTTGTGACCCACGGTGACGCCGGCGCCGACGACGAGTTCGAGCCCCGGATCGGTGTGCAGGACCGAGCCGTCCTGCACGTTGCTGCGCGGGCCGATGACGAGCCAGTCGTTGTCGCCCCGGAGGACGCAGTTGAACCAGATGCTGGCCCGGTCGCCCAGGCGCACGCTGCCGATGATCGTCGCATTGTCGGCAATGAAATGACCGCTGCCCTCGAGAACCGGTTCACGCTCAGCGAGCGTGTAGATCACTTGGCCTTGCCTTGCGCCGCCACGGCCGCGGCTGCCCGCGCGATTTCCTCCGGGTCGCCGAGAAACTCGCGCGACACGGGCTGCAGCGCGTCGTCCAGCTCGTAGGCCAGCGGCACGCCGGTCGGGATATTGAAGCCCGTGATGTCCTCGTCGGACACCTGGTCGAGCATCTTGACCAGCGCGCGCAGGCTGTTGCCGTGTGCCGCGATCAGCACGTTCTTGCCCGCCCTGAGATCGGGTGCAATGACGTTTTCCCAGCACGGCAGCACGCGCTCGAGCGTGAGCTTCAGCGATTCGGAGCCGGGCAGCCCATCGATGCCGGCGTAGCGCGGGTCGAAGCGGGGGTGTCGTTCGTCTTCGGCGTCGAGTTCCGGCGGGGGAATATCATAGCTGCGGCGCCAGATGTGAACCTGCTCGTCGCCGTACCGGGCCGCCGTCTCGGCCTTGTTGAGTCCCTGCAGGGCACCGTAATGACGCTCATTGAGGCGCCAGTCGCGGACCACCGGAATCCACATGAGGTCCATCTGGTCGAGGATATGCCACAGCGTGCGAATCGCGCGTTTGAGCACGGACGTGTACGCAATATCGAACACGTAGTCGAGCTCATGCAGCAACTTGCCTGCCGCGATCGCTTCGTCGTTGCCCTGTTCCGTCAGGTCGACATCAGTCCAGCCCGTGAACAGGTTCTTGAGATTCCAGTCGCTCTGCCCGTGTCGGCAGAGAACGAGTTTGCCAGCCATGCGTACTCCGTCAGCTTGTGATCAGTTTTTCCAGTTCCTGTGCCGCGACCGACAGGATCGCGAAGTCGACCTTCCCGCGCAGCTTCATTTCCTCGGCCGTGGCGTGGTAATGGGCGACTTCGGTTTCCCGTTTCGCCAGCCATTCCTCGACGAGCGTGCGGGGGTCACGCTTGCTGCGCGTTCGCAGCAGGCGTAACGCGAGGTTACGGCGCAATCGATAGATGTTTTCGCGCAGGTGACTGCGCGCCTGTGCCTGCCAGCGCCCGTTGACCTTGAGGTCTTCGGCCGAATTGTGCAGCCAGTATAGCTCGAGTTCATCGTTGAATTTCGCGTAGAGCCGGGCGGAGTCGATCACGTCGCGTTTGCTCTCGGCGGCAACGTCGACGATATCGAGCGCGGCGCGTGTCAGCGTGAGCACCGCGACGCGGTGCGCGAGGTTCTCGGGAACGCCCATCGCAGTCCACTTGTCCTGGGCTTTTTGCATGCGCTCGTTGCTCGCGCGAGAGACGTAGCTGCCGGTCCGCGTGTACACGAGGGTCATGCCGTCCTTTAACCGGTCGACTGCCTTTACGATGTCGAGCTTCTCGCCGTACTGTTCGATCAGCCAGTTACAGATGTGGCGCAGGGTCCGGCTGATATCGAACATCATCAGCATCTGTGCGCGCGCCGGTATGACGTGGTCGAGGTCCTCGATGTCCCGGAAGAGCGGCCGTGCCCGGCTGATGATGCGCGCCGTTTCGTAGGCGCGTGCAATCGTAATGAACGACGCGCCTGTGTCCGCCTGGGTGCGCTGCACGAAGGCCGGACCCATGCGGTTGACGATGTCGTTGGCGATCAGCGTCGCGAGGATCTCCCGGCTCAGGCGATGCCCCGGAATCAGGTCCGCGTAGCGCCGCCGCAGCACGGCCGGGAAATAGCGCTGCGGATCGATCTTCAGGAAGTCCTCGAGCGTCTCGCGTGACTCGATCAGGCCGTTATAAAGGTTGATCTTAGCGTAGCTCAGCACGATGGCCAGCTCGGGGCGCGTGAGGCCCTGCTTGCGGGTACGGCGATCCTCGATCTCCGTCTCGTCCGGCAGGTACTCGAGATCACGATCGAGTTCGCCGGCCTGCTCGAGGTCCAGGATGAGACGCGCCAGTTCCTCGATCCGGTCAGCGGAGAGCATCTCGCTCATGCTGATAGCCTGTGTTTGCAGGTAGTTGTTGCGCAGCACGAGGCTGGCGACATCGTCGGTCATCGACGCCAGCAATTCGTTGCGCCGCTTGCGCGACATCTTCTTTTTCTTGGCGACATCACTGAGCAGTATCTTGATGTTGACTTCGCGGTCGGAGCTGTCGACGCCTCCGGAGTTGTCGATGAAGTCGGTATTGACGCGGCCGCCGTGCTGGCTGAATTCGACCCTGGCGCGCTGGGTGAGGCCGAGGTTGCCGCCCTCCCCGATGACCTTGCAGCGCAGCTCATCGGCATTGACTCGCAGCGCATCGTTGCTGCGATCGCCGACGTCGGAGTGACCTTCGCTGCTGGCCTTGACGTAGGTGCCGATGCCACCGTTCCACAGCAGGTCGACGCGCATCTTCAGGATCGCGCGGATCAGGTCGTCCGGCTTCACCGTGGCCTCGTCGAGGTCGAGCAGCTTGCGGGCTTCGGTACTCAGGCGAATGGTCTTGGCCTGCCGCGAGAACACGCCGCCACCCTTGGAAATAAGGGATTCGTCGTAGTCGTCCCAGGTCGAGCCCGACTTGCGGAACAGCCGCTGCCGCTCTTTGAAGCTCGCCTCCATGTCGGGATCGGGGTCGAGGAATATGCGCCGGTGGTTGAACGCCGCGAGCAGCTTGATCTTCTTCGACAGCAGCATGCCGTTGCCGAAGACGTCGCCGCTCATGTCGCCGATGCCCGCCACGGTGAACGGGTCGGTCTGCGTGTTGAGCCCCATTTCGTGGAAATGGCGCTTCACGGCCTCCCACGCGCCGCGCGCCGTAATGCCCATCTTCTTGTGGTCGTAGCCGGCCGACCCGCCCGAGGCGAACGCGTCGTCGAGCCAGAAGCCGTACTCGGCCGACAAGCCGTTGGCGATGTCGGAGAACGAAGCGGTGCCCTTGTCGGCGGCGACGACGAGATACGGGTCGTCCCCGTCACGCCGGATGATGCCGTCCGGCGTGACGACTTTGCCGTCCACCACGTTGTCGGTGATGTCGAGCAGGCCGCGGATGAACATCTTGTAGCAGCGCACGCCGTTGGCGTGGATGGCCTCACGATCGCCCTGCGGCGCGCGTTTCGGGAAGAAGCCGCCTTTCGCGCCCGTTGGCACGATGATCGTGTTCTTGACCACCTGCGCCTTCATCAAGCCGAGCACCTCCGTGCGGAAATCCTCGCGGCGGTCGGACCACCGCAGGCCGCCGCGGGCGATATCGCCGTTGCGCAGGTGTACGCCTTCGACCTCGGTCGAGTAGACGAAGACCTCGTACTTGGGTCGCGGCAGGGGTACTTCGGGCAGCTGTGCCGGATCGAACTTGATCGAGATGTAGTCCCTGTGTCGTCCGTCGCTGGTCAGGAAATAGTTGGTACGCAGGGTCGCGGCGATGCCGCCGGCGAACGCGCTCAGGATCCGGTCTTCATCGACGTTGCGTGCCTTGCGCAGGCCTCGCCGCACCTTGCGCGCAGCCTCGTCGCACTCGCGCGCGCGCCGCGTTTTGGGCAGCGCCGGGTCGAACTGGGTCTCGAATTGCCGGACCATGTCCCGCGCCAGTTCGCCGTGCGCGACGAGTACGTCCTCCATGTAGGACTGGCTGAAGGGCAGGCCGAGCTGCAGGATATGCTTGGCGTAGCAGCGCAGCAGCGTCACCTCGCGCCAGTCGAGTTCGGCGCTGACGATCAGGCGGTTCAGTCCGTCATTCTCGGCGCGGCGTTCGAGTACCGCCATGAAGCATTCTTCGAAGCGATCCGACACGGAGTCGATATCGATGTTGTTGCCGCTTTCATGTCGCAGGTGGAAGTCCTGGATCCAGAATGCGCGTCCCGAGGCCAGCTTGGCCTCGTAGGGATGCTCGGTATGCACGACCGCCCCCATGCGCTCGAGGATCGGCAGGGCATCGGACAGCGCAATGGGTGCGTCGATGCTGTACACGATGAACCGCATCTCGCCGGGTTCCAGGTGCTCGGCCGCGTAGAGCTCCACGCAGCGCGGCACCTCGTCGCGCAGCATTCCGTCCAGGGTCCGGATGTCGGCGCAGGCGCTCTTGGGCATCGTGTCTTCCTGGTAGCCGGCGGGAAAGACCTTGCCGTAGTCCTTGTGCAGCCGGTCCCCCTCGTCGGTACCGAAGGTCGCCACGAGCTCGGCACGCAGCCGGTCGGACCAGGTGACCACCAGCTCCGCGAGTTGTTTCTCGATCCTGTCGATCTTGACGCGCCCGTTCGAACCCTCCGGCGTGCGGACGATGATGTGCACTCGCGCCAGCGCGGAATCGGAGATCTGCACGGCCGAGTCCACCGAGATGCCGTTGAAGGCGTCTCTCAACAGCGCCTCGATCTTGCGGCGCACGGCGGTCGTGTATTTTTCGCGTGGCACGAATACCAGGCAGGAGAAAAAGCGGTTGAAGGCGTCGCGGCGCAGGAACAACCGGACGCGTTGCCGGTCCTGCAGGTTGAGGATACCGACAGTCGTGCGCGTCAGGTCCGAGACCGAGCTCTGAAACAGCTCCTCCCGCGGATAGGTCTGGATGATGTGCAGCAGGGCCTTGCCGCGGTGCCCTTTCTCCCGTACCTCGGCCCGTTCGAAAATCCGGCGCACCTTGTGGCGCAGCAGCGGGATCTTGGTCGGACTCTCGCTGTAGGCGATGGACGTCAGCAGGCCGATGAAGCGGCGCTCACCGACCGTCTTGCCCTGCTTGTCGTAGAGCTTGATGCCCACGTAATCGAGAAACGCGGGCCGATGCACCGTCGAGCGCGAGTTGGCCTTGGTCAGGATCAGCCAGTCCCGAGCGCGCGTCAGGCGCTCCATGTCGGGCGTCAGTTCGATCGGCTTGGTCTTGCCCTCCTTGTGACTCAGGACACCGAGGGCGGTGCCGGCCACCGGTTCGAGGAACGACTTGCGCCCGCGCTTGACGAGCTTGTATTCGCGATAACCGAGAAACGTGAAGTGATCGTCGGCCATCCAGTCGAGTAGCGCCTGGCTCTCGCTGCGTATCAGCGGATCAGCGCCCTTGGGGCCGGACTCCAGCAGGCTGGTGCTCTCGCGCATGCGCTCGCGCATCGCACCCCAGTCACGGACGGCGACGCGCACGTCGGCGAGGACCTTGGTGATGTCGCGTTGCAGCCGTTTCAGTTCCTGCGCATCGCTCTCGCGCGTGATCGCGAAACGGATGAACGACTCCTGCCGGGCCTTGGTGCTGCCGGGCTGCGAGATGCCGGTCAGCTTGCCCTTGCCGTCGCGTCGCACCGCGATAATCGGGTGGACCGTGATGTGCACGGCCAGGTTGCGGTTGTTGATTGCGGCCGCGACCGAATCGACCAGGAACGGCATGTCATCGTTAACCATCTCGACGAAGGTGTACTGGGACGTGTACCCATGTTCCTTCTCATTGGCGTTGAAAATGCGTAACAGCGCCTGGCCAGTGCGCCGCACCGCCCCGAACTCGAGATGATCCAGCGCGATACGCGCCATGATCTCCTCGGATCGGCCCTCGAGGTCCTCGTACGGGACGTTGGCAAAGTACTGTTGCAGGAAGCGCCTGGTGTCAGCTTTCTTGTTGAGAGCACGCGCTGAGGCGGATGATGCGAGGATGGCGTCGACGATGCGCTGCCTGGCGTCGCTGCTGCGCCGTTTTCTGTTTGAGGTCACTGTGATTGCTCCGGTCGGTACCGCCGGCCCGAAAGCCCGGATTTTAGCCTACAATGCTTGGCCTGATACACCGGTATTAACCACATTTATGAAGAAGAGAAAGCTCGAGAAGACGCTGCATTCCGACCTGTCGCGGGAGACGGATTACACGGGCTACCTGCAGCTCGACCGGCTGCTCGGAGCCCAGGTGCCGCTGAGCGACCCACTGCATCATGACGAGGTGCTGTTCATCATCCAGCACCAGGTTGCCGAGCTCTGGATCAAGCTGGTTATCCACGAGATCGGCGGTGCGATAGCCCACCTGCAGGCCGACCGGCTGCCGCAGGCACTGAAGAACCTGGCACGCGTTCGCCACGTCCAGAGCCAGCTCTACAGCATGTGGAAGGTACTCGACACGCTGACCCCGAGCGAATACGCCGGGTTTCGTCACGTCTTCGGCAAGGCGTCCGGCTTCCAGTCGGCGCAGTACCGGATTCTCGAATTCTCGCTGGGCAACAAGAGCCGCAAGATGATGGGGTTTTTCGAGCACCAGCCCGAATGGTACGCGCGGCTCGAGGCAGCGCTGTGCGCCCCGAGCCTTTACGACGAGTTCCTCATGCACCTGGCGCGGCGCGGCATGCCGATTCCCCAACGCGTGATCGAGCGCGACTTCAGCCGCATGCGTGACGACGATGACGGCGTCGTGGCCGTGCTGCGCACGATCTACGAGAACCGCGGCTCACACTGGTCCCGCTACGAAGCCTGCGAAGCGCTCATGGACATCGCGAACAACTTCCAGTTCTGGCGTTTTCACCACCTGAAGACGGTCGAGCGCATTATCGGCCACAAACCGGGAAGCGGCGGCTCGTCCGGCGTGGCGTTCCTGAAGAAAGCGCTCGACATGGAGTTCTTCCCCGAACTCCTGCGGGTGCGCACCGAGATCGGGGAGACGGTCTAAGGGTTGCCGATCAGCCGCGCCCGGGCCATCAGGCGCTCCATGATCTTGTTGAGCTGCTCGAGTTCTTCCTCCGAGAGGCCTTCGAGCAGATCGCGCTCGAACGCCAGTGCCAGCTCGGCAATCTCGTCGTGCAGTTTCTTGCCGTCCTCGGACAGGTTGAGGATGGAGCGGCGCTTGTCCGCGTCGGCGAACTCGCGGTCGATGCGGCCCTTCTTGATCAGCTTGGTCACGGCGCGGCTGACCGCGACCTTGTCCATCATCGTGCGTTCCGCGACCTCGACCGCGGACAATCCCGGGAAGCGGCCGAGAATGGCGATCACGCGCCACTCCGGGATCGAGACCTTGAAGCGCTTGTCGTAAGCGCGGGCCACGGTGGTGCTGATGGTGTTGGACAACACCGACAGCCGGTACGGCATGAAGTTCTCGAGTTTCAGTTCGTCGCTCATCGCACCAATTTATCACGCGAGGTGGGGGAGGGCGAGATACGCTGCCGATTGCATTTCGACCAGGCGGCTGCGCGTGCGGTCGAATTCGAACGCGAGGCGCTTGCCCGTGTAGAGCTGGTCCACGCCGACCTGCGCGGACAGGATGAGCTTGACGCGCCGGTCGTAGAATTCGTCGACCAGCGCGATGAAGCGCCGCGCCTGGTCGTCCCTCGTGGCGTCGAACTGCGGCACGCCGGAAACCACCACGGACGGGTACCAGCGGGCGATCTCGATGTAGTCGGCCTGGCTGCGCGGGCCGTCGCAGATGGCGTCGAAGTCAAACCAGGCGATGCCCTTGGCGCAGCGGTGGGCACGGACCGGCCGGCCGTTGATGTCCAGGTCGATGTCGGCGTCGATCTGGGTAGAGGCGGCTTCGTCGAAGAAGTGGCGCAGCTTGTCTGCAGCCGCCGCGTCGTTCGGACTCAGGTAGGTGCCGGCTTTCTGCAACAGGCGCAGGCGGTAGTCGGTGTTGCCATCCAGGTTGACGACGTCGGTATGCTCGTGCAGCAGGCTGATGGCCGGCAGGAACCGCTGCCGCTGCAGTCCGTCCCTGTACAGGTCGTCGGGCATGCAGTTCGACGTTGCGACCAGCGTGACCCCGCGCGTGAAAAGCCCTTCCAGCAAGCCGCCGAGGATCATGGCGTCGCCGATATCGCTGACGAAGAATTCGTCGAAGCACAGCACGCGGGTCTCGAGCGCGATTTGCTGTGCGACCTTGTCCAGCGGGTTCTCGACGAAACTCAGCGCCTGCATGCGATCGTGCACGTCGTGCATCATGCGATGGAAGTGGACGCGTCGTTTCTGCCGGATCGCCAGCGTGTCGTAAAACAGGTCCATGAGAAAAGTCTTGCCGCGGCCGACGCCGCCCCACAGGTACAGGCCGCGAACCGGCGCGCGTGGCCGGCTGCGCAGGAACATCGTCCGCAGGCCGCCTTTGCGGGGCGGTTGCGCAACGATACGCTGCTGCAGGTCTTCGAGGCGGGCGATGACGTCGAGCTGGGCCGGGTCCCTGACATGGCCCTCCCGCCGCAGGCTGAGCTCATAGGCTGCGCGAATTTTCAATCTACCCTCATCGAGTTATTTCCCGTATCGCGTGAGCACGGCAAGATTACATGCCTGATAAGATACGGCAACCAGAGACAGGAGCACCGGGGATATGGCGGAAGAGCTGACGCGCGAATCGATGGAATTCGACGTGGTTATCGTCGGCGGGGGACCGGCAGGCCTGGCGGCGGCGATTCGCTTGCTGCAGCTCGACGCCGGCCTCTCGGTGGTCGTCGTCGAGAAAGGCTCGGAGATCGGCGCGCACGTCCTTTCGGGCAACGTGTTCGAGCCGCGCGGCCTCGACGAACTGATCCCCGACTGGAAGGAGAAGGGCGCTCCCGTAAAAACGGCCTGCGCGGGCGATCGCGTGCACTACCTGACCAGCGCCACGGGCGCGGTGCGGGTGCCCGGCCTGCTGCTGCCGCGGCCGATGCACAATCATGGCAACTACATCATCAGCCTGGGTCAATTGTGCCAGTGGCTCGCCGAGCAGGCGGAAGCGCTCGGCGTCAACGTATTCCCGGGTTTCGCCGCGTCGGAAGTCCTGTACGACGAGCAGGGCCGCGTTATCGGCGTCGCCACGAGCGATCTCGGTGTCGGCAAGGACGGGCACAAGAAGGACTCCTACACGCCCGGGTACGAGCTGCTCGGCAAGTACACGGTGTTCGCCGAGGGTGTCCGCGGCAATCTCAGCGAAGAGGTCATGGACCGGTTCAACCTGCGCGAGGGTGCCGACCCGCAGCACTACGGTATCGGTATCAAGGAAATATGGGAGATCGAGCCCGAGCGCCACGAGGAAGGGCTGGTGGTGCACACGACGGGCTGGCCGCTCGACGGGCACACCGAGGGCGGCGGCTTCCTGTACCACGCCGCCAACAACAAGGTTTTCCTCGGCCTGATCATTGCTCTTAACTACCGCAATCCGCACCTCTCGACCTTCGACGAATTCCAGCGCTGGAAAACGCACCCGCAGATTCGCCGTTACCTCGAAGGCGGCAAACGCATCGGCTACGGTGCGCGCGCCGTCAACAAGGGCGGGCTGCAGTCCCTGCCGCGACTCGCGTTTCCTGGCGGCATGCTGGTCGGCTGCGGCGCGGGCTTCCTGAACGGTGTCAAGATCAAGGGCGCGCATACCGCGATCAAGACCGGCATGCTGGCCGCCGAGAGCATTCACGAGGCGTTCGCGGCCGGCGACGCGGGGCAGTCCGAACTCGCGGCGTTCGACGAGAGCGTGAAAACCTCGTGGGTCTACGAGGAGCTTCACCGGGGGCGCAATTTCGGTCCCGGGCTGCACAAGCTGGGCATGTTCTGGGGAGCGGCCTTTGCGTTCATCGACCAGAACATCTTCTTCGGCAAGCTGCCGTTCACCTGGCGGAACAAAGAGCCGGATCACGAGTCGCTGCAGCGCGCGGCCGAGGCGAAGCCCATCGACTATCCGAAGCCGGACGGGGTGCTGACGTTCGACAAGCTGTCTTCGGTCTACCTCTCCAACACCAACCACGAAGAGGACCAGCCCTCGCATCTGCAGCTAAGGGACGAGTCGCTGCCGATAGCGTTCAACCTGCCGGAATACGACGAGCCCGCGCAGCGCTACTGCCCGGCCGGCGTCTACGAGGTCATCGACGAGGGCGGGGAAAAAAGCTTCCGGATCAATGCGTCGAACTGCGTGCACTGCAAGACCTGCGACATCAAGGATCCGCGCCAGAATATCGTCTGGAAAGTGCCGGAGGGCGGCGGCGGCCCGAACTACACCAACATGTAATACGGTAATACGGTGCCAGTCACCTTAAATCGAGTCTAAATTGCTACGCAATCAATTTAGACTCGATTTAAGGTGACTGGCACCGTATTACCAAGGTGGATTTAAGGTGACTGGCACCGTATTGGTTATTTCGCTTGCATGCGAATGGCGCCGTCGCAGCGGATCGTCTCACTGTTGACGTAGGTCGTCTCGTAGATGAACTCGGCCGTGTCGGCGTACTCCTCCGGCTTGCCGAGGCGTTTCGGGAACGGCACCTGGGCGGCCAGCGAGTCCTGCACCTCCTGGGGGAAGCCTTCCATCATCGGGGTCAACATGATGCCCGGGGCGATGGTGTTGACGCGGATGCCGAACGCCGCGAACTCACGTGCCAGCGGCAGCATCATCGCGTGCACACCGCCCTTGGAGGCGGCATAGGCGGCCTGGCCGATCTGGCCTTCGAACGCGGCGATCGACGCGGTACTGATAATCACGCCCCGTTCGCCGTCACTGCTCGGTTCGTTCTGGTTCATGATTGCGGCCGCTTCCTTGGTCACGTTGAACGTGCCGACCAGGTTGATCTGGATGACGCGGTTGAATGACTCTGTCGGCCACGGACCGTCGCGGCCGAGGGCACGACCGGCGGTCGCAATGCCGGCGCAGTTAACCGCCAGCGTGATGCCGCCCATGGTTTTCGCCGCCTTGCCGATCGACGAGCGCACCGACGCTTCGCTCGATACGTCGGTCTTGAGGTAGCTTGCCCGGTCGCCGAGTTCCGCAGCGCGCGCCTTGCCGAGTTCGTCGTTGATGTCGAACAGGACGACCTGGCCGCCCCGCTCGATGACCCGTTGCGCCGTGGCATATCCCAGGCCCGATGCGCCGCCCGTGATGACGGCTTTGGCTTCTGCAAGTTTCACGCGTGTCTCCCTAGATTATTTCGTAGGCAACCGCAGTCGCCTCGCCGCCGCCGATGCACTGCGACGCGATGCCGCGTTTCAGGCCCCGGGCCCGCAGCGCATGCAGCAAGGTAACCGAAATGCGGCAGCCGGTTGCGCCAATCGGATGGCCGAGCGCGCAGGCGCCCCCGTTGACGTTGACCTTGTCGTGACTGATGCCGAGTTCGTGCATGGCGGCCATCGTGACCACGGCAAACGCCTCGTTGATCTCGTACAGATCCACATCGTCCGGCGTCCAGCCGAGCGCCTCGTGCAGCTTCCGTACTGCGTAGATCGGTGCCGTCGTGAACCAGGCCGGTTCATGGGCAAACGCCGAGTGGGCGATGACCTTCGCCAGCGGCCGCAATCCGCGCCGTTCGGCCTCCGCGGCGCTCATCATGACGCAGGCGGCGGCGCCGTCCGAAATCGACGAGGAGGTAGCGGCCGTGACCGTTCCGTCCTTGCGAAATGCCGGCCGCAGTCGCGGGATCTTCTCGACACTGACGGTACCGGGGGTTTCGTCCTCGGCAACCGTGATCTCGCCACGCCGGGAGCTGATGGTCACCGGCGCAATTTCGTCGGCGAAGGCACCTTCTGCGACCGCGCGCTGGGCGCGCTGCGCCGATTCGGCGGCAAAGGCATCCATCGCCTCGCGGGTGAACTCGTAGCGATCCGCCGTAACCTGGGCGAAGTGACCCATCATCTGGCCTTCGAACGGGTCCTGCAGGCCATCGTAGAACATGTGATCCAGGACCTCCTGGTGACCCATGCGGTACCCGCTGCGGGCCTTGGGCAGCAGGTACGGGGCGTTACTCATCGATTCGAGGCCGCCGGCCACGACGATCCCGGCGCTGCCGGCCTTGATCATGTCGTGCGCCAGGATGATCGCCTCCATGCCCGAGCCGCACATCTTGTTGACCGTAACGGCGGGAACGCCCTCGGGAACGCCGCCGCCGAGCGCGGCCTGCCGCGCCGGCGCCTGGCCGAGGCCGGCCGGGAGCACGCAGCCCATGATGACGCGATCGACGTCGCCCGCATCCACGCCGCTTTGGGCCACGGCCGCCCCGATCGCGGCGGCGCCGAGCTGGACGGCACTGGCACCGCTGAGTGCGCCTTGAAAGGCCCCGACCGGGGTACGCTTGGCGGCCACTACGACCACGGTATCTGGTTTCATCGTGTCGCTCCGAACTAGTCGACTTCCGGGCCGCTACTGTCAGCGAAATCCGGGCGCGCTGCAATACTACATCAGCATTAGTCCGCCGCCTTCCCGGCGGCGACCAGGTCGGGCTCGTCGAGCACGGCGAGAATTCTCTGCCGGGCCGTTTCGGCAAGGTCCCGGCTGTTCTCGTACGGCGTATCGCCCGGCCCGATTGCAGGCAGGATGACGATCTCGAGCGGGCCGCGGCGCGGCAGGAATGCGCCGTGCGGCAGGACGTAGCGGGAGCCGCGAATCGCGATCGGTACGACCGGCATGTCGCTCCTGCGCGCGGCGACGAAGGCGCCGGGGCGAAAGCGGCCGACACCGGGTTCCTCGCGAAACGTGCCCTCGGGGAAAAAGCCGAGCGACTCACCCCGCAGAGCGGCCTTCACGAGCTGCCGGGCATCCCGGGTGCTGCCCTGGACATCGGACCGCTCGACGAATTTCGAGCCGGAGCGCCGCAGCAGGAAATGCGCCGGCGCGAAATTCCGCATTTCGCCCTTGATCACGAAATTAAACCGCCACGGCAGGTATCCTTTGAGCAGCGGGCCGTCCAGGTAGCTTGCGTGGTTGGCGACCACGACGCAGTTGGCGGTCGGCAGGTTGTCGAGCCCGGTGACCTCGACCGGACACCGCGGCAGGACGAACACCATGCGGGACGCCCAGGTGACCAGTTTCTGCCGGGTTTCGGCTCCCGGCACCAGGATGACGACGAAGAGTGAGAACAGGACGGCAAGGCCGAAAGACAGCCAGGCGCAGAGGCCCCACAGCGCCTCGAGTATCCGTGTGACCCAGTTCACCTTATGTCAACGCCTTCCTTATTATGTGACAGCGGTCACGCCCGGCCCCGGTCTTCACCAGCATACTCAGAACCCTTGAAAAATCCGTTGCTTGGCGATGCTCGCGAGCCGGTATGCTACCAGCAGTAGCGCAGCCCGGACAGACGGTCATCGTTGCCAGGGATGGCGCAACGACAGGAAGATGGACGTTTATGGGCAGCAGCAACAAGCAAAGCACGCCGGAACCGGAAGTCGTGCAGCGGTCTGAACAGCTGGTCGATCGCTTCCTCGACGCTATCTGGATGGAACGCGGCCTGTCGAAAAACACCCTCGGCGCGTACCGCGCAGACCTCATGACGCTGGGACGCGGTTTGTCCGAATTCAACAAGTCCATCGAGCAGGCCGACAAGTCCGACCTGCTCGAATTCATCGCCAAGCGCGTGGAGTCAGGCGCCAAGCCGCGCTCGACGGCCCGCCAGCTTTCCAGTTTCCGCCGTTTCTTCCGCTACATCATGCGCGAGGGCATGCGTGACAGTGACCCGACCGCCGATATCGAGATGCCACGCATCGGACGCTCGCTGCCGAAGTCGCTGTCGGAGGAAGAGGTCGATGCATTGCTGAATGCGCCGAACACCGATGAGCCGCTCGGCCATCGCGACCGGGCCATGCTCGAGCTCCTGTATGCCACGGGTCTGCGCGTCTCGGAGCTGATCAACCTCAAGCAGTCGCAGATCAACTACAACCAGGGCGTCCTGCGCATCGTCGGCAAGGGCGACCGCGAGCGGCTGATCCCGCTCGGCGAGGAATCGGTGCGCTGGCTCAAGGAATTCATCAACGGGCCACGCATGGAAATCCTGCTCGAGCGCCAGACCGACTACCTGTTCCCGACGCGCCGCGGCGACCGCATGACCCGCCAGGCGTTCTGGCACATTATCAAGCGTTACGCCGAAAAAGCCGGCATCCGCAAGAAGATGTCCCCTCACAGCCTGCGCCACGCGTTCGCCACCCACCTGCTCAACCGCGGCGCCGACCTGCGCGTCGTGCAGATGCTGCTCGGTCACAGCGACCTGTCGACCACGCAGATCTACACGCACGTGGCTCGCGAGCGGCTCAAGGATCTCCACGGGAAACACCACCCGCGCGGATAGCGTCCGCGCGGCGCGCAATTCGGTGCAACAAAATGCCCCGACGATGGGTCTGTTTGTTACACTGCCCGCGCCCTGAACGGAGCCCTTTACTGATGAAGCGCATTGTCACCAAGCCCCTTGCCGTAATTGCCGCCTTTACCTTGCTGGCCGGAGCCGGCGCACACGCAGCCGACGCCGATGCGGAGCTCGAGCAGGTGCGGGCCAAGGTGTCGGGCATGTTCGATACCATCGATCCGAAGCACGTCAATTCGAGCCCGGTCGACGGCTGGTATACCGTGCAGAAGGGCTCGATCATCGCCTACATTTCGGCTGACGGGCGCTACCTGCTGCAGGGCGACCTGATCGACCTCGACCGGCAGGTGAACCTCAGCGAGCAAAGCCGTAGCGATGCGCGCCGCGACCTCGTGGCGTCGCTGGACGACCGGGAGTCGATCCTGTTCTCGCCCGCCGAGCCGAAATACTCGGTGACGGTTTTCACGGACATCGATTGCACCTACTGTCGCAAACTGCACGCCCAGATCGACGAATACCTGGCCCAGGGGATTGCCGTGCGCTACGTGCTGTACCCGCGCAACGGCCCGGCGTCGCGTGCATGGACTACCTCGGAAGACGTGTGGTGCGCCACGGACCGCAACCGCGCCCTGACTGCCGCCAAGCTGGACCGCAAGTTCGAGACGTCGAAGTGCGATGCCTCGATGATCACGCGGCATTATTCACTGGGGCGCGATATCGGGTTGACCGGGACGCCCGCGATCGTGCTGGAAGACGGCACGCTCATCGGCGGATACCTGCCGCCCGCGGCGCTGAGTGCCCGCCTGAACGGCAGCAAGCCGCACCCCTGATAGCCTAATAGCGCGGGCGACGCAGCTCGTGTACGTGCACGCCGCGATTCCTGCCGCGGTCCTCGAAGTACTTGCGTAACGCGAACTCGACGCTCTGGAACGCGATCTCGTCCCACGGGATCTCGTCTTCGCCAAGCAGGGCGGCCTCGAGGGTCTCGTGGCCGGCACCGAAATCCCCCACGAGCCTGGCCGTGTAGAACAGGTGGACCTGGCCTGCATCCACGACGTCGACACAGGCGAACAGGTGGCCCAGTTCGACCGTGGCCAGCGCTTCTTCGAGCGTCTCGCGGGCAGCGCCGCCCGCGACCGTTTCACCGAGCTCCATGAATCCGGCCGGCAAGGTCCAGTAGCCGTAACGCGGCTCGATGGCGCGCTTGCACATCAGCACCTTGCCGTCGCGCTCGGGTACGCACCCCACGACCACGAGCGGATTGCGGTAGTGCACCTCGCCACAGGCGTCGCAGATCGCGCGTTCGCGATTGTCGTCTTTCGGGACACGATAGGTGATCGTGCCGCCGCAGCTGGAACAGAATTTCATCATTGTCAGTATGGTGCCGGGAGGGGGAATCGAACCCCCACTTCCTCTCGGAAACCGGATTTTGAATCCGGCGCGTCTACCAGTTCCGCCATCCCGGCATTGCCGATGGGCCGCACAGTATATGCGCGGATTTCAGCCCATGCGACCCTTTGCGGCGGCTGAGCATCTAAGATGGCAGATATGAGCAAATTTGCCGACATCGATATCGATCCGGGCATAGTCAGGCGGGCCGCGGCAGGCGATGCGCGGGCGCACGAGATCATCTATCGCGCGTTTGCGTCGCCGGTTTACTCGATCTGCCTGAGGTTCACGAAGGTGCCGGCGCATGCCGAGGACCTGACGCAGGAGACCTTCATCGAGATCATGCGTTCGATCGCGAAGTTCAGGGGGGAGGCGGCGCTGGGAAGCTGGATCCGTCGCATCGCCGTCACCAAGGCGCTGATGTTCCTGCGCTCGGCGTGGACCAGGCGCGGCCAGTCGCTGGCCGACGACTGGAGCGACATGACCGAGGGGGATGCGTTGAGTCACGGCATCTCCCGGCACCCGGACGACGCGCTGGATCTCGATGCGGCATTGGCGAGCTTGCCCGAGGTGAGCCGGGTTGTCGTCTGGCTGCACGATGTCGAGGGGTTTACGCACAAGGAGATCGCCGGGCTGATGGGCAAGTCCGAGAGTTTTTCGAAGTCGCAGCTGTCGCGCGCGTACCAGCGCCTGCGGCCGTTGCTGGAAACGCAGGCAGACGGGCAGCAGCGCGAAGGCGCCGCACTGTCATGTTGAGATCAGATTGGCAACGGGAGTTACCACGGCATGAGCGGTAACCGGAAGGAAGACGAAATGATTTGCGCACTTACAGCCGAGGAATACGCGGCGCTGCAGGCGGGATTGCGCGGCCTGCCCGATACGATGCCGCCGCGGAAGGTCTGGCAACGCACTCGCGAACAGGGCGAGGCCGAAGGCCTGCTGCGCAGTCGCAGCGTCATGCGGCGGCCGTCGTCCTGGTATGCGGGCGTCGGCATTGCAGCAGCAGCGCTGGTCGCGGCCATCATGCTACCCGGGATGCTGGAGCGGCAGGCCGACGTGACGACCGTGCCCGACACGACCGGCACGACGCCGGAATTGCGGCTGACGGCCCTGCAGACACTGATGCGCGAGTCGCGCGACCTGGAGAGCAGCCTGCGGGCGCTGCCGAACGCGCCGGCGGTACAGCGCGCCAGCACCATGGCCACGATTGCCGATCTCGAAGATCGCATCGCGGCGATCGATTACCAGTTGAATGATCCGTCGGTCGACCTGTCGGACGAGGATCGGGAGCTTTTCTGGCGCGAGCGCGTCAGGTTGATGAAGTCGCTGCTGCAGTTGCGCTATGCGCAGGCGCAACGCGCAGCATTTTGATCGAGGAGTACGACCAGATGAAAACGTGGAAATTGATAGTGCCTGCTGCGGCGTTCCTGCTGCTCGCCGGCCAGGCGGCTGCGCAGTCGAACGACGAACGCCTGCGCGAGACAGAAGCCCGCGAACTCGAAATGGAGGAGAAACTCCGTGCCGCCGAGGCCCGCATGGCGGACGCCGCGCGCGAGATCGCCGAGATCTCGAAGGAGCGCCTGCCGCGTATTGCCGAGATTGAACGACGCTTCGCGTGGTCGGGGAAGCCGCGTCTCGGCGTGACGATCGAGGCCCGCGACGACTCCGGCCCGGTCGAGGGCGTAACGATTCTCGGGGTTTCGCCGGGCAGTGCCGCCAGCGACGCGGGCCTGCGCTCCGGCGATATCCTGACGTCGATCAACGACGAGGCGCTGAGTGCCGAGAACTCCGAGGTGGCCAACCGGCGGCTGCTCGACTTCATGAAGGGCGTCGAGGAAGGCGACGTGCTGACCGTCGGGTACCTGCGTGGCGGCAAGTCGGGGACCGTGGAACTCGAGCCCCGCGTCATGGCCGACAACACCTTCATATGGTCGGGCGAAGGCGGGCCGCGGGGAGTTCACGTGCCGCAGGCGCCGGAGGTATTCGAGCACTTCAAGATGGAGTTCGGGTCTCCGTGGGCGCACACGGGCCTTGGCGAACTCGAGCTGGTCGAGCTGAACGAAGGTCTGGGCCGTTACTTCGGCACCGACAAGGGCCTGCTGGTCGTGAAGGCGCCCAAATCCGACGCCTTCGATCTCGAGGACGGCGACGTCATCCAGAGTATCGGCGGGCGCGAGCCCAAGGACGTGCGGCATGCGCTGCGCATTCTCGGCTCCTACGCGGCCGGCGAGAAATTCAAGCTCGGCATCATGCGGGACAAGAAACGGGTCACGATCGACGTCGAGATTCCGGCGGATTTCCACGGTAACGTCGTGCCGCTGCCGAACCCCGGCGTAAAGCCGGCCGTGGCGCCGTCCGCCGCGCCAGCGCCGGCCGCGGTCCCCTTGCCTGATGGTGCCCCCCGGGACAGCAGCGCCGACCTGACATCCTGACGGACGGCCGGCCGCCGTCGCGGGGCCGGCCGCACGGTCCTGTCAGGCTCCGCCGGCCGTTGCTTCACGGCTGCGCGATTGGCAGCCGCGCCCCGTACCTGCAGGTACAGGGCACGGCCAGGCTGGTGCGACAGGTCCGGGAATGGCCCGGTTCGGTCGGGCGCCGCCGCGACGGCCCGCAGAGCCAGCAGGAATGCGCTCCGCCTGAAAAACCGGCCCCGCAACGGCTCCTGGAAAACCCGAAATCCGCCCCTGCACGGCCAGGAACTGAATGAGATTTATTCTTGACAGGGCCGCCGCGCTTATTTATAAACCCAACTCTGACAGCGTTGTCAAAAAAGACGCAGGTACGTCCGAAACGGCGCAGGTACAGGTTTTCGGCTCGTTGCCGCACAGATCGAACGGCGCACTAAATCAGATTCTAAATTCCGTTGGGGGAATCCTACATGCAGAACACGTTTCACAAGACCGCTCTGGCCACCGGTGTTGCGGTTGCGCTCGGCGTCACGTCGACGCCGCCCGCCATTGCGCAGGACGATGAACCGATAGAAGAGATCGTCACGACCGGCATCCGCGGCAGTCTCATGCAGTCGATGGACATGAAGCGCTCGGCAGACGGCGTCGTCGACGCGATCAGTGCCGAGGACATGGGTGACTTCCCGGATACCAACCTCGCCGAGTCGCTGCAGCGCATCACGGGCGTGTCGATCGATCGCGAACGCGGCGAAGGCGCGCGGGTGACGGTGCGTGGATTCGGCCCCCAGTTCAACCTGGTGACGCTGAACGGCCGCCAGATGCCGACGACCGGCGACAACCGCAACTTCGACTTCGGCGACCTGGCCTCGGAGGCCGTCAGCGCGGTCGAGATCTACAAGAGCGGCAGGGCCGACATCCCGACCGGCGGTATCGGTTCGACGATCAACATCCGGACGACCAAGCCTCTCGAAGCGCCGGGCCTGAAAATCTCCGCGGGAGCGAGCGGCGTATACGACCAGTCGCGTACCAATCGGGACAGCAAGGGCTGGACCGGCGAAATCTCCGGCATCATCTCGAACACCTTTGCCGACGACACGATCGGCGTCTCCCTGACGGTCGTACGCCAGGAGCGCGAGAGCGGTGGCGCCAACGCCACGGTCGCCGGCTGGCGCTCTTTCGACGGCGCAAAGCACATCAGCTGGGGCGCGGCCCCGGGCGCCTGCGACAACGCCGACGCGCCGGCGGACATCACGCCCTACGTGGGCCAGGAAGAGTGGGGCGGCCTGCCGATTCCCTGCTTTGCCTGGGAAGGCCCCAACCAGAACGTCAACCGGCCGGAGCCCGGCGAGATCTACTCGGTGCCGCAGACCATCGGCTACAGCCTCGAAGACTACGACCGCGTGCGCACCAACGGTCAGCTGACTTTCCAGTTCCGTCCCGTGGACACGGTGACGGGCACGCTCGACTACACCTTCGCCGACCTGGAGCTCGACCGCACGTTCAACGACATGTCCGCGTGGTTCAACTTCGGCGGCCAGCAGACGATCTGGCCCGAGGACGGCAACAACCTCACGCCGTCGACCTACCGGGAGATTTCATCGGGCAGCGACTTCTCGATGGGCGCGGGCGAAGATGCCTTCAAGAACGAGGATCGCTCGCTCGGCCTGAACCTGATGTGGGATGTCGGCGACCGGCTGACGCTCGAGTTCGATTACCACGACTCGAAGGCCACGAACGAGCCCAACAGCGAATGGGGCAGCACGGCGTTGCTGTCGATGGCAGCCTACACCCGCGACGTCACGACCGGCTATTTCGAGGGACAGGAACTGCCGATCCTGGAACTGGGCCTGAGCGATCCGCTGTCGCCCGATGACATGCAGATCACGGGCAGCACCTTCCAGATTGCGCAGTCCGAAATGAACATCGACCAGGCCCGCCTGAGCGGTTCGTTCGAGTTCGAAGCCGACTTTGTCGAAAGCATCGACTTCGGCCTGCAGCTGACCGACGTCGACTACGAGTCCCAGTTCTCGAACGTGCAGCGCGATTCCTGGTCCGCCCAGACG
Organism: Woeseiaceae bacterium; assembly: GCA_041553075.1. Taxonomy (GTDB): domain Bacteria; phylum Pseudomonadota; class Gammaproteobacteria; order Steroidobacterales; family Woeseiaceae; genus UBA1847. The sequence continues at coordinate 73,457 of JBFEJR010000010.1, forward strand.
CCGATCGGCGCGCTGTCCGATCTGCTGACGCCGGCCTCGATGTCGGGTTCCTTCGACCGGGTCGACGGGTCGGGCGACCCCCGCCGTCAGCTCAACTACTTCCTCTGGGATATGTCGGACGTGATCGGGCGGGCGGAAGAGCTCATCGCCTCCGGCGACATGCCGATCTTCACGCCGGGTAACGGCGACCTCGGGCCTTGCGGCACTGCCCTGTGCCCGAGCACGAACTGGTCGACTAACCGGAACACGACCGAAGAGACGCAGGCGGTCTACGTCCAGGTCAATGCAGCGACCGAGTGGGGCGACTTCCCCGTCGACTTGCGCCTGGGCCTGCGCTACGAGCAGACGGACGTGACGTCGCAAGCCGAGGTCCCGGCCTACTCGACGATCGTCTGGGTGGGCGGCAACGAGCTGGTGCCGACGACGGCCGGCGAGTCGCAGTTCACGACGCTGACCGGCGATTACGATTACCTGCTGCCGAACTTCGACGTCGCCATCGACTTCAGCGACGAACTGGTGGCCCGCTTCTCCTACAGCAAGACACTGACCCGGCCGAATTACGTCGACATCCAGGGCGGCGTGACGATCGACTCGCCAATCCGCATCGACTCGGCCACGGGCTCCCGGGGCAACCCGGCGCTACTGCCGTTCGAGTCGGACAATATCGACCTGTCCGTCGAGTACTACTATGGCGACGCGAGTTACGCATCGATCGGGTACTTCCGCAAGGACGTGAAGAACTTCATCGGCCGCGACGAAGTTGCCGAGGCGGTCTTCGATCTGCCGCACCCGGGCCTCGGGCCGCTGGCTCAGGAAGCGCGGGCCGACGGCGCGGTGACGCCGGGCGAGATCCGGGACTGGATCCTGACCAATCGGCCGGACGCCGAGGGCGTTGATGTTGACGCCGGTACGATCACCGGTGTCGCGGGCCGTGACCCGTCGGCTCTGTTCGACCTGACCATCCCCGTGAACATCGACGAGGCGACGGTCGACGGCTGGGAGCTGAACGTCCAGCACGACTTCTGGGAGACCGGTTTCGGCGTTATCGTCAACGCGACCTTCGTCGACGGCGACGTCAGCTACGACAACAACACGCTCGGCGCCCAGTTCGCGCTATCCGGCCTCAGCGACAGTGCCAACTTCATCGGCTACTACGAGAACGACATGCTCGGTGTCAGGCTGGCTTACAACTGGCGCGACACGTTCTGGGCCGGTAACGGACAGTCCAACGTCGGGGGCAGCCAGCCGACCTACGTGGACGAATACGGCCAGTGGGACCTGAACGCCAGTTACTGGTACAACGACAACCTGCAGTTGTTCCTGGACGTGATCAACCTGACCGACGAGACGGCCTACGTCTTCGGTCGGCAGAAGGATCAGCCCCTGTTCGCGGTGCAACAGGGCACCCGGTACAACATCGGGGTCCGGTACAAGTTCTAAACTGCACCATTGCGAGAAACGAGCTGCCCCTTTTCAGGGGCAGCTTTTTTTTCCGGCACGGCAAAGCGCCGGTCGAGATTGTAAGTGGCGACTCCTTGATCTACCTTGAAGGATGAGGGGTAACGAGGCAATGCGGAAAACGGTCCACAGAATTGTCATTGTCGGCGGCGGCACGGCAGGCTGGATCACGGCGGGCCTGGTTGCCGCGCGGCACCGGCGCAATCCCGAGCGCCGGCTGCGCGTCGTGCTTATCGAGTCGCCCGATATCCCGATCATTGGCGTCGGCGAGGGCACCTGGCCGTCCATGCGCATGACCTTGCAGAAGATCGGCCTCCCCGAGGCGGATCTGCTGCGCGGCTGCGATGCGAGCTTCAAGCAGGGCACGCAGTTCATCGACTGGTACGCAACCGGTACCGGCCACCGCTACATTCACCCTTTCAGTTTTCCGGTCGAGTACTCGAACCTCAACCTGGCCGGTTTCTGGCTGAGCCAGGCGTCGCGCATACCGTTTGCCGATTTCGTCACGCCGCAGGCGAAGGTCATAGAGAAAGGGCTGGCGCCGAAGCAGATCTCCACGCCCGAGTACGCGTTCAACGTCAACTACGGCTACCACTTCGACGCCGGCCGGTTTGCCCAGCTCCTGCACCGGCACGCGGTGGACAATCTCGGTGTCGAGTACGTCGCGGCCAATGTCGAGAGTATCGAGGCGGCAGAGGACGGGGACATTGCGGCGGTACGTCTCGATTCCGGTGAGCGTGTCGAGGGCGACCTGTTCGTCGATTGTACGGGGCAGCGTGGCCTCCTGATTCGCGAGCATTTCGAGGTCGGTTTCGTCCCGGTCGGAGACGTGCTGTTCAACGACGCGGCCATCGCCGTGCAGGTGCCTTACGCCAGTCCGGAGGACCCGATTGCATCGACGACGCACGCGACCGCGGTCGCCAACGGCTGGATCTGGGACATTGGCCTGCAGTCGCGGCGCGGCATCGGCCACGTCTACTCGACGGCTCACGCCAGCGAGGAGACGGCCCTCGCGACCATTCGCGAATACGTCAGCCGGACTGCGCCGGGCGTGGACCTCGACAAGCTGCAGTTCCGTTCGATCCCGTTCGAGCCGGGTCACCGCCGCGAGCTGTGGGTCAGGAACTGCGTCGCGGTGGGCCTTTCCGGCGGATTCATCGAACCGCTCGAGGCGTCTGCGCTGGCCCTGATCGAGCAGTCGGCATCGATTATCAGTGAGCAGCTGCCCGTGACTCGCGACATCATGGACGTGGTAGCGAAACGTTTTAACGAGCGGATGCTGTACAACTGGGACCGGGTCGTCGAATTCCTGAAACTGCACTACGTGATCAGCGCAAGGGACGACAGCCAGTACTGGCGTGACAGCCGCTCTGAGACCTCGTGCCCGGAAGGCCTGAGAGAAAAACTGGCACTCTGGCAGCAGCAGCCGCCCTGGCACGACGATGCGCCGCGCGTTGATGAACTATTTCCGTCGGCAAGCTACCAATATGTGCTTTACGGCATGGGATTCATGCCGGAATATAGCTACCTGGGCCGTGCCGAAATCGAGCAGGAGCGACGGCGGGTCGAGAGCCTGTTGCTGGCCAATGACAAGAAGGCGCGGCAAATGACGAGCCTGCTGCCCTCGAATCGCGACCTTCTGAGCTCGATGACGTCATTGCGCGGCGTCGCCTAACAAACAGGAAACATTGTGACCAACATTGCACTCGTAAATCACGACGACCACCACGACGTGCGGATCATAACCGAACGATCCGCCAGGTACGGTGATGCCGTCATGTACACGCTAACGCTCCCCTTCGAGTTCCGCAGCGCGCAAACGTTCTATCCCATCCTGTTTCACCAGGAAGACGACGGCGAGTTGTTGCCGGTCGCGCTGTTCGGTTTCGAGAAGGGCGAGAACCTGTTCCTCGACGATCCCGGCTGGGATGCCGGCTACGTGCCGGCGACGGTCCTGAGACAACCGTTCCTGATCGGCTACCAGGGCTCGGAGATCGACAAGGACGAGGACAAGACCCGGGTGTTGACCATCGACATGGATCATCCGCGCGTCAACAAGGAAGAGGGCGAACCCCTGTTCCTGCCGCTCGGGGGACGCAGCGAGTATCTCGAATGGTCGGCGGACCTGCTGGAACGGATCTACGAGGGGCTGCTGCATGCCGAGGAATTCGTTGCCGCGCTGCGGCAGCACGACCTGATCGAAGCCGCCAACTTCGAGATCACGCTGAGCGACGGATCGCATAACCAGCTCCTCGGTTTCCACGTCCTGAACGAGGAAAAGGTGCGGGAGCTGCCGGGCGAGGTGCTGGAGGAGTTCAGCAAGAAGAGCTTCCTGATGCCGATGTTCATGATGCTGGCCTCGATGGGCAACATGCGCACGCTGATCCAGCGCAAGGATCGCAAGGAGCTGGGCTGAGCCATGAGCGCGTCGCTGGACCTGCCACCGGTCGAGACCCTCGAAGGCTGCGATCCGCAGCGGATCCCGGCGCAGGTGTTCGAGTCGGAAGAGCCGATCGTCCTGAAGGGCCTGGTCGCAGAGTGGCCGGCCGTGAAGTCGTGCAGCCGGTCGCTGGCAGAGGCCGCGAAGTACCTGTCGAACTACTGGGTGGAAAAACCCGTAGGAGTCTACGTTGGTGAAAGCGAGATCAACGGGCGGTTCGGCTACAACGCCGACTGCACCGACTTCAATTTCATAAGCGGGTTCGGGCCGTTACCGACGGTGCTGCAGAAGCTGTCGGAAGAGCCGGATGACGACCGGGGCAAGGCAATCTACGTCGGCTCGACGGCCGTCGACGAGTGGCTGCCCGGCTTTCGCGAGCAGAACGACGTCATCGTGCCCGGTGACGACGTAGCGGTGAGCTTCTGGCTGGGCAACCGGACCCATGTATCGTCGCATTTCGATTTTCCCGACAACGTTGCCTGCGTCGTCGCGGGGCGGCGCCGGTTCACGCTGTTTCCGCCCGACCAGGTCGGGAACCTCTACGTCGGTCCCATCGATCGCACGCCGGCAGGGCAGGCGATCAGCCTCGTCGATTTTTCCAATCCGGACTTCGAGCGGTTTCCGAAATTCAGGGAAGCGTTGAAATCAGCTCGCAGCTACGAGCTGGAGCCCGGCGACGCCATCTTCATTCCCGGCATGTGGTGGCACAACGTCGAGTCACTGAGCCCGTTCAACTTGCTTGTTAACTACTGGTGGTGCCCGACACCCGCGATCATGGGTTCGCCGATGACTGCGCTGATGCATGGCATCCTGTCGATCCGCGAGTTGCCCGATCGCTACCGCGCGGCGTGGCGGGATCTCTTCGACTATTACGTCTTTGCGGCGGACGAGTCGGTTTACGAACACATTCCCGAGCCGGGGCGCGGATGCCTCGCTCCACTGGACGAAAAATCAGCCGCCAAGCTGCGTGCCTTTCTTGCGGCCAGGTTCAAGCCCTGATGGCTTGCAGACATATCTAGAGAGTCGATCGTGGATAATCAGACAGTACGAAAGATTGTTGTAGCAGGCGGGGGGACCGCGGGCTGGATGGCGGCCGCTTCCCTGTCCAAACTGATCGGGAAGAACCTCGATATCACGCTCGTGGAGTCCGAGCAGATCGGAACCGTAGGCGTCGGCGAGGCGACGATCCCGACCATCCTGACGCTGCACGAACTGCTGAAGATCAAGGAGCAGGACTTCGTCGCCAAGGTGCAGGGCACGTTCAAGCTCGGGATCTCTTTCGAAAACTGGAAGAACGTCGGTGAGGACTATATTCACGCCTTCGGCTTCACGGGCAAGGATTGCTGGGCGGCCGGGTTTCACCACTTCTGGCTGAAGGGCGAGCAGCTCGGCATCAGCGAGGACTACGGCGAGTACTGCAAGGAATGGGTCGCCGCGAAGCAGAACCGCTTTGCCGTTGTGCGGGGCCGGGGTGCGAACCTGAACTACGCCTACCACATCGACGCGTCGCTGTACGCCAAGATGCTGCGGGCGATGGCCGAGGAGAACGGCGTCGTGCGCCGGGAGGGCAAGATCCAGGCTGTCGAGCAGGACCCGGAGAGCGGCTTCGTCACGGCGCTGAAGATGGACTCGGGGCAGCGCATCGAGGGCGACCTGTTCGTCGATTGCACCGGCTTCCGCGGGCTGCTCATCGAGCAGACGCTCGAAGCCGGCTACGACGACTACACTCACTGGCTGCCGTGCGACAGCGCCGTCGCGGTACAGACCGAGGCGGTCGCGCCGCCGATCCCGTACACGCGCTCCATTGCGCGCGAATCCGGTTGGCAATGGCGTATCCCGCTGCAGCACCGTGTCGGCAACGGGCTCGTCTTCAGCAGCAAGTACTGGTCGGACGACGAAGCCACCGACGTGATCCTCAAGAACATCGAGGGCAAGAGGCTGACGGACCCGAGGGTGCTCAAGTTCCAGGCCGGCCAGCGCAAGCAGCACTGGTCGAAGAACGTCGTTGCGATCGGGCTGTCGTCCGGCTTTATCGAGCCGCTCGAGTCGACCAGCATCCACCTGATCCAGCGCAGCATCATTCGCCTGATGCAGCTGTTCCCGGTCGCCGGCATTCGTCAGCCGGACATCGACGAATTCAACAACCAGATGCGGACCGAGATAGAGCACGTCCGCGACTTCATCATCCTGCACTATCACGTTACCGAGCGTACCGACACGCCGTTCTGGGAATATTGCAAGAACATGGAGATCCCCGATTCGCTGGCGCACCGGATCGAGCTGTTCAAGCAAACGGGCCGCGTCTTCCGGATCCCGACCGAGCTGTTCGGCGAGAACTCCTGGGTGCAGGTGATGCTCGGCCAGGGCCTCATCCCGGAGCAGTACCACTCGATCGTCAACATGATGTCGAACGAGGAGCTGGCGGAATTCCTGACCGGCATCCGGAAATCGGCCATGAATCTCGTGAGCCAGTTACCGGAACACCAGCGTTTCATCGATCACTACTGCCGGTCGGTGGACCAGGAGCCGGTCGCTAAGCGGGCGTGAAATAGAGGAAGAGATTGGCCGTCAGCCGGCCGGTGGCCGGATCGGCGTCGATATCCCGCTCGGGTATTATCAGCCCCGAATGCAGGATGTTGCCCGGGTAGATGGCCAAGCGGTTCGGCCGGTACTCGACTTCGGCGATCAGCTCGTAATGTTCGTCGGTCGAGTCGATGTACTTCGCGGCCGGCGGTCCGTTCGCGGCGATATGGGCGGTCTCGGCGTGTTTGAACGACTCGTACCGGTCATTCGTTATGCGTTCGAAGCCGGTAGGCCGATGCCTGAAGAATCCGGTGCCGCCGTGGGTCCCGGGATTCAGATAGTGCACCGAGGCGAAATAATAGGGGCTGCGATTGTCCGTGTGGGGCAAGCGCTGCAGGGGTTCGAGTTCCCCGGGTTGCAGGGTCACCATGGAAAACAACTGGTGAACGAGGTGGGGTCTTGCTGATGGCGGGATCTTGAAGACATGCGAAAGCATGCCGATCAACTGCGGCCCGAGGGCGTCGGCATAGGCCGAAGGCAGATCGGCCCGTATGCCGGGGTAAGAGGAGTCGCCGCCGGCGTCGAATTCTGCCTGTTGCAGCGCATACCGGATCAGCTCATCCGTCGACTGAACGGGGTCGTCGATGACGACAATCGGTGTCTTCTCGTCACCCACGATTCGGGTGTCGAGGCGGCATGCGCTATTGATCTTGATATCAACCATGGTTTGGTCTTTTGATCGTCAGGACACGATTATAGACCGCCGGAGCCAAGAGGAAGACTGATGCATAAACGAGTGGGAAAAGCGGCGGCCGCCGCCACGGTATTGGTTGTTGCGCTCGCGGGCTGCGGGCGTGACGAGGGCGCAGCCGACCAGGCTCGCCATTACGGACTGACGGCCAGCACGCAGATCCTCGTCACCAGCGAGGCCGGCGAGCGGCTGGCCGGCAGGGACAACGTGCGCTTCATCGATGGCCGGGCGTCGGGCACCGTTATCGAGATCGATCCTGCCGTGGTCAGGCAGACCCTCGTCGGCATCGGCAGCTCGTTCACCGAGTCCTCTGCGTTCGTCCTGGCGCACCTGGCGCCCGAGGTGCGTGGCGAGGTCATGCGCGCTATCTACGGCGAGGAGGGCGCTAACTTCTCGCTGGCCCGCACGACGATCGGCTCGACCGACTTCTCGGTCGAGGGCAAGTATTCGTACGCCCCTGTTGCGGGCGATGCGGCGCTCGAGCATTTCAGTATCGACGTCGACAGGGACGGCTTTCGCCGTGCGGACTACCCGGGCATCCAGGACGAGTCGTTCGATCTGCTGCCGATGATCAAGGAAGCCCTGGCGATCAAGAGCGCGCAGCAGGACAAGGATCTGCGCATCGTCTCGTCGGCCTGGACCGCGCCACCCTGGATGAAGGACATCGAGGACTGGTACTACCGTCCGCCCGGCGAGATCGGAATGGAGGGCACGGGCGGCGTGCTCAAGGGCGAGTACGAGCAGACCTATGCCGACTACCTCGTCCGGTACCTCGATGCCTACGCGGCTGAAGGAGTCGATATCTGGGGCCTGACGCCGGTCAACGAGCCGCACGGCAACAGCGGCAATTGGGAGAGCATGCACTTCACGCCCGAAACCCAGAACGACTTCATCAAGCACAACCTCGGCCCGGCGCTGCACGCCGCGGGGCACGACGACGTCAAGGTACTCATCTACGACCAGAATCGCGACGACCTCGAACACTGGACCGACGTCATCCTCGCCGATCCGGAGACCGCGGCGTACGTCTACGGCACCGCGGTGCACTGGTACTCGAGCACGGTCAAGGTGCACGAGGACGCCCTCGAACGGGTCCGCCGCAAGTTCCCGAACTTCGAGATCATCCACACCGAGGGGACGATCGACAATCTCGGCGTCCCGGCGCCCGGCGGGATCACCGACCCCGAGGGTTACGAGGAGACCGGCTGGTTCGGTAACGACGCCTTCTGGTGGAATGACAACGCGACCGACTGGGCCTACACGGCAACCTGGGCACCCAACGCCGAGGACCACCCGGTCTACACGCCCGTGCATCGCTACGCGCGCAACATCATCGTCAGCCTGGACCACGGGATGGCCGGCTGGATCGACTGGAACGTCGTCCTCGACCGGCAGGGCGGCCCCAATCACGTCGGCAATTTCTGCGGTGCGCCGATCATGATCGACACCGACACGGGCGAGGTCTACTACACGCCGATCTTCCATGTGCTGGCACAATTCAGTCGCACGATACGGCCCGGTGACCGGGCCGTTGCGACGAGCCGCCGGCTCGGGGAGGGCCTCGACGACGATGCACTGCATGCCAGCGCGGCCATCAGTGAAGACGGGTTGCTCAGCGTCCAGCTGCTGAATACGACGAAGCAGCCGCTCCGCTTCGGCCTGCAGATCGGTGCGCAGTATGCTGACGTGGAAATCCCCGCCAATGCCGTGCAGACCGTCAGGGTGTCGTTGCCCGGGAATTGAAAAGCAGCAGGCGAGACGCCTGCGCTATGATGCGCGCCCATGCTGATTTCCGACTTCGACTACGAGCTCCCGCGTGAGCTGATCGCCCGCTACCCGGCGAAGGATCGCCGCGGCAGTCGCCTGCTCGTGGTCGAGGAGGGCATCCGCGACCTGGGCTTTGCCGACCTGCCGTCGCTGCTGCGCCCGGGCGACCTGCTGGTTTTCAACGACACGCGCGTCATCAAGGCACGGCTCCGTGCGCGCAAGGAAACCGGTGGCAAAGCCGAGGTCCTGATCGAGCGCGTCGCAGGCGAACGAGCGGCGCTGGCCCATGTACGCGCGAGCAAGTCGCCGCAGCCTGGTTCGAGGCTGGTGTTCGGGGGTGACGTCGAGGCCGTGGTGACGGGGCGCAGTGACGACCTGTTCGCGCTCGAATTCTCTACCGACGTCATGACGCTGCTCGATGAGCAGGGCCAGGTGCCATTGCCGCCGTACCTCGAACGGGACGCCGAGGACGCAGACGTGGATCGCTACCAGACCGTCTACGCGCGTGACCCGGGCGCCGTCGCGGCGCCCACCGCGGGCCTGCATTTCGACGAGGCGCTGCTCGCGGAAACGCAGGCCCAGGGCGTGCATCATGCACACGTCACGCTGCACGTCGGCGCAGGCACGTTCCAGAACCTGCGCGCCGAGCATCTCGAGGAGAATCGGCTGCACGCAGAGCGCGTCGAGGTAAGCCGGGCCTGTGTCGACGCGGTGCGCCAGGCACGCGCGGCGGGCGGCCGCATCATCGCGGTCGGCACGACCTCGGTGCGCTCGCTCGAATGCGCGTCCGGCGGCGGCGAACTGGCGCCGTTCGACGGCGAAACCGACCTGTTCATCCGGCCCGGCTACCGGTTCCGTTCGGTCGACGCGATGATCACCAATTTCCACCTG
>JBFEJR010000011.1:0-80312 GCA_041553075.1 Woeseiaceae bacterium
AGCCATGGCCTCGCGGCCGCGCTCATCCAGCGCGGCATACCCCGCTCCATGCCGAGCGCGGACAGGGCATCTCCCGAGCGCGCGAGCAGCCGCATGTAACGATCGATCGCCCGCGTTTCCTTCGGGAACTGCCGCACCAGGTTGTCGCGAAAAGCCCGCTTGCCCGCGACCGCGTTGTACACCTTGTCGCCGACGTAGAAACGATCGTACTCGTCGCCCATCGGTGCCCACTCGAGTTCGCCGCCCGACAGGTAGTCGAACAGCTTGCGCGTGCGGGTCGGCGCGCCGACTTCGCCGATGTAGTGGACGCCGACGTCCCACTCGTAGCCGCCGCGCTCGTAGGAGTGGGTGAATCCGCCGGCCGTGTAGTGCTGCTCGAGAACGCAGACCCGGCGGCCGAGGTCACTCAGCAGGGCGGCGGTCGTCAGTCCGCTCATGCCGGAGCCGATGACGACGGCATCGTAGGCAGAGGCGAGCCGGTTGGGGCGGTAACGACGGCCGATACGCAGAGTGCTGGGGGAGAGCTTCGCCATGTGCGGGTATCTTACATCGCATTCATCGTCGCGACAGGGGCGGGATTGCGGGCCCCCGGCCCATGCACTAGCATAAGAACACCTGGTACTTGTCTTTGATGATAATAAGGTTTTCTTTATGCACCTGACGCTTCGCCAGCTGCAGTGCTTCTCGGCCGTGGCCCGGAACCTGAGTTACACGAAGGCAGCCGGGGAACTGCACCTGACGCAGCCCGCGGTGTCGATGCAGATTCGCCAGCTCGAGCAGCAGGCCGGCCTGGCCCTGACCGAGCAGTTCGGCAAGCGCGTGCACCTGACCGAGGCGGGCGAGGAGGTGTATCGCTATGCGCGCTCGATTCTCCAGCAGGTCGACGAGCTCGACGTCGTGCTCGATCGGATCAAGGGGCTGTCGGGCGGGCGCCTGAGGATCGCGGCGATCTCCTCGGCCAATTACTTCGCGCCGAAGCTGCTCGGAACGTTTCATGAGCGCTTCCCGGATATCAGCGTCAGCATGGACGTGATCAACCAGGCCGAGGTTCTGCGGCGCGTCGTCGAGAACGAGGTGGACATGGCCATCATGGGGCAGCCGCCCAAGGCGTCGCAGGTCGAGGCCATCCCCTTCATGGACAACCCCCTGATTATCGTGGCGCCTCCCGAGCATCGCCTTGCGAGGCGCAAGCGCATTCAGCTGCAGGAGCTCGAAAAGGAGGAATTCCTGATCCGCGAGCCGGGTTCCGGTACGCGCGGCGCCATGGAGCGGTTCTTTCGCGAGAACAAGCTGAAACTCAGGACGGGCATGGGCATGGGCAGCCTGTCGAGCATCAAGCAGGGCGTGCAGGCAAACCTCGGGCTCGGTCTCCTGCAGCGGGACGCCGTCCAGGTGGAGCTGCAGCTCGGCAAGCTGGTCGAGCTCAAGGTGAAGGGCCTGCCCATCTGGCGCAAGTGGTACGTCGTCCTGCACAAGGGCAAGCGACTGTCGGTTGCCGCCGAGGAATTCCGCTCGCTGCTGATCGACGAGGCGGTGAAATTGCTGCAGGACTAGGCGGAACGCGCGAGTGCGCCGGGCCGCACGATGTCGGTCAGCGAGTCGACCACGCCGTCGGCCCCGAGCTGCGAGGCATGCCGCAGAGTGTAACCGTAGCTGACGAGCATGACGGGCACGCCGGCAGCTCGCGCCGTCAGCACGTCGGTCTCGCTATCCCCGACGTACAGGGTTTCACCCGGCGGAACCCCGAGGCGCTCGATAACGCCGAGCAGCAGGGCAGGGTCCGGTTTTTTCGGCCGGTCGTCCGACGAACCCAGGATCTCGTCGATGTACGGCGCAATGCCGAGTTCCCGCACGAGCCCGTGGCACAGGTCGTCCGGCTTGTTGCTGCACAACCCGACGCGCACGCCGGCCGTGTGCAACTGCTGCAACGCGCTTTCGACGCCGTCGAACAGGCGCGTGCTGCGCACACCCTGCCTGGCGGATGCCCGGTGGAAACCCTCGGCCAGCCGCGCCACGAGGTCCGTGCGCGCCGGGACGCCGAGCCGGTGCAGGGCCCGCTCCACGAGGACTTTCGGTCCGCCGCCGATCATCAGGCGTACGCTGGCGACGTCGATGGGCGGCAGGCCCTCCCGGCCAAGCGCATGCACCAGCGCCTCGCGGATATCGGCAGCCGTGTCGGCGATGGTGCCGTCGAGATCCAGGACGACAGCGCAGTACTCGCCCGCGATCATGCGACCATCCTCGGTTCCTGTCGCGCCGCATCGACCATGCGCTTGAGGATCGGCATCAGGATCAGCTCCATGGCCAGCAACATTTTGCCGCCCGGCACGACGATCGTGTTGCGGCGGGAAACAAACGAGTTGTTGATCATTGCCAGCAGGTAAGGGAAATCGACGTCGAACTTCGCGGGGTCGCGAAAGCGGATCACGACGAAGCTCTCGTCGGCCGTCGGAATGTCGCGGGCAATGAACGGGTTGGAGGTATCGACGGTCGGCACGCGCTGGAAATTGATGTCGGTGCGGGAGAACTGCGGCGTGATGTGTTTAACGTAGTCCTCCATGCGACGCAGGATGGTGTGCGTGACGTCCGTCTCGGCATAACCGCGGTGCTGCGTGTCGCGGTGGATCTTCTGGATCCACTCGAGGTTGACGATTGGAACCACGCCGATCAGCAGGTCGGCATATTGGGCGACGTCGCATTCGTCGGTGACCATCGCGCCGTGCAGCCCTTCGTAGAGCAGCATGTCGGTATCCGGTGGCAGGTCCTCCCAGTCCGTGAACGTCCCGGAAGGCGTACCGTGGAGCGCAGCCTCCTCCTCGTTGTGCACGTAAAAACGGCGTTTGCCGGAGCCGGTCTCGCCGTACTGTTTGAACAGGCCGCCGAGGTCGCACAGGAGATTCGCGTCCGGCCCGAAATGGCTGACGTTCTCGCCGCGCGCCGTCGCCTCGGCGATCGCCGTGCGCATCTCGGCACGGTTGTACTTGTGAAAACTGTCGCCCTCGATGATTGCCGCGGACACGTCGAGACGGCGGAAGATGTGCTCGAAGGCGGTCTTGACGGTCGTGGTCCCGGCACCGGAGGAGCCGGTGACCGCGATGACGGGATGCTGTTTGGACATGCTGCTTACTCCCCTGGGCCGGGGGACCCGGCTGTACACGAAAGTAAGTTAGCAGCTGCTAAAATAAATAATACTCAATATTATTTATTAATTAGATAAGTAAATACTGATACCTCTAAGGGTGCACGTCGCGCGCCTCGTCACCGCGTCGACATCGGGTAATGCCCCGATCTCGCGGCGCGGCGACCTGCCCGCTGCGATCAGGTATCGGGTAACCGCGGGTCAGTAACTGACGTAGTAATCGACGAGCGCCTCGATGTCGCCGTGACCGAGCTGCCTGATCTTTTCTTCCATCTCCGGCAACAGGTGTTCGCGATTGCCGTTCAGGTAGGACCGGAGTGCGTACCGCAGGTAGTCGGCTCGCTGACCGTGCAGCGGGATACCGAGCGCTTCGCCGACATCGGGGTCGTCCGGGGCGAGATGGCAGCGGGCGCACAGGCGCTCGTGGATGCGGGCACCCTCGGCGGCGAGACGCTCGTTAAAGCTCGCGCCATGCGAGTAGCGCTGCAGCGCGCCGTAATGTTCGGCCAGCGTCGCGATGTCCGCGTCGCTCAGAATCGCCGCTGCGCTGCACATGACGGGCTCGATTTCGCACTTGCGCGCGCCATCCTTGTAGGCAAACAGTGCCTCTTCGATGTGGACGGCGGGGATGCCCGCGATGATCGGCACGTACGGCTTGCCCACGCCGCTTCCGTCTTCGTCGTGGCAGGCCCGGCAGACCGCCAGGCCGGCCGGCGCGGCGGCGGCTGCCGCGGCCAGCAACAGCAGCGCGAACAAGCACAAAACTCGTTGATTTCTATAGCTTATGTGTCGTGTTCTACTAAGCATTTGTACGTATGGAGGAGGTGCTTGTCACGCTGACAGGGAGCTCGCCAGTTTTGTAAATTAGCGCTACGTTATATGTAATAGCGGAGCCGACGTATGTGCCTGGCCGTACCCATGAAGATAACAGCAATTGACGGCTACCAGTGTACCTGTGAGGCGAAAGGAATCGAACGCGAGGTCAGTCTCTTCATGCTGCAGAACGAAGAGATCGAGATCGGCGATCACATCCTGGTGCACGTCGGCTATGCCATACAGAAGGTTTCCGCCGAGGAAGCAGCTGCGTCCTGGGCCTTGTTCGACGAGGTGATGGCCGAAATCTGACGCGAGGGGAAAGTCATGTGCGATACCTGCGGATGCAACATCACGCCGGGCAACGAACATCTCGTGGCCGCGGGCGGGCACCTGTCCAGGACGTCGAGCGGACACGAGTCGGTCGAAGTGCTCAAGGGCCTGCTCGATGCCAATGACCACCAGGCCGGACACAACCGCGAGCATTTCGCGCGCCACCGCGCCCTGGCCGTCAACCTGATGTCGTCGCCGGGCGCCGGCAAAACGGCGTTGCTCGAGGCCACCGCCGATGCGCTGCGCGGCGATCTGCGCCTCGCGGTCATCGAAGGCGACCTCGAGACGGAAAACGACGCCGAACGCATCCGGCAGAAGGGCGTGCCGGCCGTGCAGATCAGCACGGGCAGCGCGTGTCACCTCGATGCGCACATGGTGCACGGGGCGTTACACGACCTGGCGATCGACGACGTCGATATCGTCTTCATCGAGAACGTCGGCAATCTCGTGTGCCCGGCGAGCTTCGATCTCGGCCAGCACCTGAACGTCACCCTGCTGTCGACGCCCGAGGGGCACGACAAGCCGGCGAAATACCCGGTCATGTTCAGGGCCGCCGATCTCGTGCTGCTGACGAAATCCGATCTGCTGCCCGTGCTCGATGATTTCGACCCGCAGTACGCGGAGAACTGCCTGCGCCAGCTGGCGAACACGGCGCCCCTTATCCGGGTATCGGCGCGCAAGGGCGAGGGAATGGAGGCCTGGCTGGCCTGGTTGCGTGACCGCCTCGCCGAGGTTCGCTCGCAGGATGCCGCTGCCGGGGCCGGCTGATGTCCGCGTCGGCGGCAGACTGGCTGGAGGCGCTCAGGGGGCTGGGCATCGACAGGCCGACGCGCATCATGAACGTGTGCGGCGGACACGAGCGCTCCATCTCGCTGGCCGGGCTGCGTAGCCTCCTTCCCGAAACGATCGAACTGGTCCCCGGACCGGGCTGCCCGGTGTGCATCTGCCCGGAGGAAGACGTCTACGAGGCGATCCAGATCGCGCTCAACGAGGACGTCACGCTGGTAGCGTTTGGCGACATGCTGCGCGTGCCGGTCAACGTGCCCCGGCGCGAACCGCGCTCACTCGAACAGGCCAGGGCGGCGGGCGCCGACATCCGGCCGATCGCTTCACCGATCGAGGCTGTGCGGCTCGCCAGCGCGGAACCCGCGCGCACGGTCGTGTTTTTCGCGGCCGGATTCGAGACGACGACAGCGCCGGTCGCCTCGATGCTGGCGCAGGGCGCGCCGGCAAACCTGCTGGTCCTGTTGTCCGGTCGCCTGACCTGGCCCGCGGTGGCCATGTTGCTGCAGTCCGGGGAGCCGGGGTTCGACGCCCTGATCGCGCCCGGGCACGTGTCGACGGTCATGGGGCCCGAGGAATGGGAGTTCGTGGTTCGCGATCACGACATCCCCGCGGCGGTCGCGGGGTTTACACCGGAGTCGCTGGTGGCTGCCATGTATTCGGTCTTGCGGCAGTTGCGCGACGGCCGGCATTTCCTCGACAACTGCTACCGCCAGGTCGTGCGGCCCGGCGGCAACCCCGAAGCGCGGCGCCAGCTCGGCGAGGTCATGCGCGTGGTCGATGCCAACTGGCGCGGGATCGGGGTCATTCCCGGATCCGGGTTCGCGTTGCGTGACACGTATGCCGCGCATGACGCGCGGCGGCAATTCCGCTCCTATGCCGACGCGTCCCGCAAGCGCGTCGGCGAAATGCCGCCGGGCTGCGACTGCGCCAGCGTGGTGCTGGGCAAGATCTACCCCAACCAGTGCCGCCTGTACGGCAAGGCCTGTACGCCGCGCAAACCGATCGGGCCGTGCATGGTTTCCGACGAGGGCGCCTGCCGCATCTGGTGGTCCGCCGGCCTGCGGGAGAATCTCTGGGAAGGCGCCGACAAGGACGCGGCCGGTGGCTGAGCTGGCCACCAACGTGGGCAGGGTCGCCGCCCGCCGCATTCGCCTGCGGGGTCACGTGCAGGGCGTCGGGTTTCGCCCGTTCGTCTATCGCCTCGCGCGCCATTATGGCCTCCATGGTTACGTCCAGAACCAGCTCGGCGAGGTCGAGGTGCTCGCGGTCGGCGCGCCCGACACGCTCGCGCGCTTCATGGCCGACCTCGTCGGATGCGCACCGCCGCTGGCGTCGCCGTCGATCGCGGCGGTCCGCGACGTCGAGCCGCCCGCGACCACCGGTTTCAGCATCATCGACAGCGCCGCCGGCACCGCGGCAGAAATCTTCGTGCCGCCCGACTATTTCATGTGCGACGACTGTCGCCGCGAACTGCAGGATCCGGCGGATCGGCGGTTCGCGTACCCGTTCATCAATTGCACGCAATGCGGACCGCGCTACACCCTGATCGAGGCGCTGCCTTACGATCGACCCAATACGAGCATGGCGGAATTCGCGCTGTGTCCCGAGTGCAAAGCCGAATACACCAACCCGGCTGACCGCCGGTTTCACGCCGAGCCGGTCGCCTGCGCCGCCTGCGGCCCGCGGCTGGCATTCGAGCAGAACGGCGCCCCGCGCATCGAGGACAGCGATGCAGCGCTTGCGTGTGCCGTGCGGGCAATTCGCGGCGGCGGCATCGTCGCCGTGAAAGGCGTCGGCGGTTTCCACCTGGTCTGCGATGCGCGCGACGCGGCGGCTGTCGCGCGGCTCAGGGAACGCAAGCGGCGTCCAGACAAACCGCTGGCCGTCATGTTCCCGGTCGCCGGCGACGACGGCCTGGAGATAGCGCGCCGGTATGTCGATTTCGATGCACCCGAGGCGGCGCTGGCCCGCGGGCCGATGCGCCCCATCGTCCTCGCGGCCCGGCGGGTCGATAGCGACCTGGCGCCCGCCATCGCGCCCGGGCTTGGTGAGGTCGGCGTCTTTCTGCCGTACAGTCCCTTGCACCAGTTGCTGCTGGATGCGATCGGCGGGCCCGTCGTCGCCACTTCGGGAAATATCAGCGGCGAACCCGTGCTGACCGACAACAGCGAGGCGGCGCAGCGCCTCGCCGACATTGCGGATGCGTTCCTGCATCACGACCGGCCGATCGTCCGGCCCGCAGACGACCCGCTCTACCGGCGCATCGCCGGGCGCATGCGGCCCATCCGGATCGGGCGGGGCTGCGCCCCGCGCGAACTGCCCTTACCGTGGGACCAGGGCCGCCCGACGCTCGCGGTGGGCGGCCACATGAAAGGGACGGTCGCGCTGAGCTGGCAGCGGCGCGTCGTGGTATCGCCGCACATCGGCGAGATGGACAGCCCGCGCAGCCTGGACGTGTTTGCGCAGGTCGCCGCCGACTTGCAGGCGCTCTACGGGGTTACCGCCGAACGCATCGTTTGTGATGCCCATCCCGGGTACACGACGCACCGCTGGGCGCGGCGCCAGGGCCTGCCCGTCGTCGAAGCCTGGCATCACGACGCGCATGCGAGCGCGGTCGCCGCGGAGTTCGACCGGCCCGGCACCTGGCTCGTGTTCGCCTGGGACGGGGTCGGACTCGGCCGCGACGGTACGTTGTGGGGCGGTGAGGCATTGGTCGGGCGCCCGGGCGCGTGGCGGCGCGCGGCGAGCCTGCGGCCGTTGCGATTGCCGGGAGGCGACCGGGCCGGGCGGGAGCCCTGGCGCAGCGCGGCGGCGATGCACTGGGAGTGCGGCGCGACATGGCCCGAAACGCCCGATCCCGACGGACTCGCGAAAGCGGCCTGGGACCGTGACCTGAACTGTCCGGCGAGCAGCGCCGCGGGACGCATTTTCGATGCGGCTGCGGCCATGGTACTCGGCCTGCCGACAACGAGTTTCGAAGCGCAGGGTCCGATGCGCCTCGAAGCGTTGTGCCGCGATCCGGCCGAGGCGCTTGCCCTGCCCCTGGCGGCGGACCGCGAGGGTATCCTGCGCAGTGACTGGGAGCCTTTGCTCGGCATGCTGACTGACCGTCGCCTGGGGCGGCAACAGCGCGCCGAGATTTTTCATGCGAGCATGGCCGCCGTGATCCGCGACCAGGCACGCGCGCTGCGTGAGTGTTTCGACATCGCGCAGGTCGGGCTCGGCGGCGGCGTGTTCCAGAACCGGTTCCTGGTGGAACAGGTCGTGGCGATACTCGAGGCTGACGGCTTCACCGTCTGCCTGCCGTGCGCGCTGCCCTGCAACGATGCAGCGCTCAGCTTCGGCCAGGCGGCGGAGCTGGCCGCGCGGGAGGCCGAAACGTAATGGACGACGACCGCATTTCACTTGCGCACGGCAACGGCGGCCGTTTCATGCGGGAGCTGATCGAGGAGGTGTTCGCCACGGCGCTCGCGGCCAGCGAACTCGACATACAGGCCGACGCGGTGCCGATCGACCTGGGCGAAGGCGAGGTGATGATCACGACCGACGGGTTCACCGTGCAGCCGCTCGAGTTCCCGGGCGGCGACATCGGCTCCCTGGCGATCCATGGCACGACCAACGATCTCGCCGTGGCCGGTGCCCGGCCGATGTACCTGACCCTGAACGCGTTCATCGAGGAAGGCTTCGAGGTACGGCGACTCGAACGCATTGTCCGCAGCCTCGCCGCGGCGGCCGCAGAGGCCGGTGTGCGGATCAGCGCGGGGGACACGAAGGTCGTGTCGCGCGGTGAGGGCGGCGGAATCTACCTGGCGACGACCGGTGTCGGGGTGCGCCTGCCCGGTGCGCGGCCGGCTCTGGACCGGATTCGCGACGGCGACGTCGTGCTGGTCAGCGGCCCGATAGGCGATCACGGCACGGCCGTGATGCTGGCCCGGGAGCAGTTCGGGCTGCGGGGCGACGTCGTCTCCGATGCAGGCCCCGTCATGTCGCTCACCGAACCGCTGCTGGCCTTCGACGGGCTGCGCTTCATGCGTGACCCGACGCGCGGCGGGATTGCCTCGATCGGGCACGAAATCCTCAAGGCGACCGGTCTCGGCGTGCGCTTCGAGGCCACGGTGCCGGTGCGTGAGCCGGTGCAATCCGTTTGCGAGATGCTCGGCTACGATCCCTTTTACCTGGCCTGCGAGGGCCGCGTCGTCGCGGTCATTGCGCCGGAGCAGGCGGAGGCCGCGCTGGCGGTGTGGCGCGGGCTGCCCGCGGGCGCGGGCGCGGCCCGCATCGGCCGTATCACGGCGACGGAACAACGTGTCATCCTGGAAACGCCCCTGGGCGGCGAACGCTTTCTCGAAGAACTCGAAGACGATCCGCTGCCCCGGATCTGCTAGGCCGGCTCGAACTCCACCCGCCGCAGTATCATCTCGTCTCCGCTGACCAGCGTCGTGCGGAAATCGCCGCACGCGCCGCACACCAGCCGGTTGGGGCGCGCCGGCGTTTCCGCGCCGCAGCGGGTGCAGCGCACTGCGACGCCGGACTCCTCGATCACGAGTTCCGCGTCCACGGCGATAGTGCCGGCCGACGCGATCGGCCAGGCGTTACGCAGCAGGCCGGACTCG
Organism: Woeseiaceae bacterium; assembly: GCA_041553075.1. Taxonomy (GTDB): domain Bacteria; phylum Pseudomonadota; class Gammaproteobacteria; order Steroidobacterales; family Woeseiaceae; genus UBA1847. The sequence continues at coordinate 9,685 of JBFEJR010000011.1, forward strand.
ACGCCCGACAGCGGGCCGAGGCCTAGTTCTATGCGGGTGATGCGTCGCGCATCGTGAGCGGCTGCGATGCCCTGTAATTGCTCGAGCAGGGACAGGCAGACTGACAGCTCATGCATGCGCGGCGGGGGTCAGACGATCTCGACCAGCTCGATGGCGAACGTCAGTTCCTGGCCCGCGAGCGGGTGATTGCCGTCGACCGTGATCGATTCGTCGGCGACCTCGGTGATTACGAGGTTCATGACCTGGCCTTCCGGGCTGCGGCTTTGCAGCTGCATGCCAACGGCGGGATCGATTTCGTCGGGCAGGGCGTCTTTGGGTACTTCCTGGATCAGTTGTTCGTGGCGCTTGCCATAGGCGAGGTCGGCCGGAATCGTGACGGTCTTGCTTTCGCCCACGGACATGCCGTCCACGGCGCTGTCGAATCCCGGGATCACCTGGCCACCGCCAAGCGCAAACTCGAGCGGTTCACGCCCTGCGGAGCTGTCGAATTCGGTGCCGTCGCCCAGCGTGCCGGTGTAATGGATGCGGACAGTATCGCCCGATTTCGCTTGTGTCATGAAGTTCCTCCTTGCCAATCGCGCATTATAGCAGAACGCGAATTCGGCGATGCCGGGGCGGTCAATCGTGGAAACACCCGCCGACACCGCGGCTTGCTTCGCCAACTACGCGGGTCCCTGAGAGAATTACCTATTGGCAAGTGCAAGGCGGCGGTCTAGCGTACATGCTGGGGACGAGTCTGAAGCAGGTGATGCGATGAACGAGTCTTCGATGCCCGCCAACGTGATCGAGCTGGATACGACCGTTCCGGTCTGGCAACAGTTCTTCACGGTCGCCCCGCTGGTCCTGATCGGGACGCGCGACGAGGCCGGCGTACTGGACCTTGCGCCCAAGCACATGGTGACGCCGATGGGGTGGCAGAACTACTTCGGCTTCGTGTGCACGCCCCGCCACCAGACCTGCGTGAATATCGAGCGGAGCGGCGAGTTCACGGTGAGCTATCCCAAGCCGTCCCAGGTGCTGTTCGCGAGCCTCGCCGCAACACCCCGTTGTGAGGATGGCGAGAAACCGGTGATCGAGTGCTTTCGCACGTTCCCGGCCACGATGATCGACAGCGAGTTCATCGAGGAAGGCTATCTTTTCTTCGAGTGCCGCCGGTTCAAGACGATCGACGGTTTCGGCGAGAATTGTCTCGTGACCGGCGAGATCGTCAGGGCCTGGGCCGATGACGCTTTCCTGCGCCATACCGAGGCCGACGACCAGGAAACCATTCACGAATCGCCGCTGCTCGCCTACCTCGCGCCCGGCCGGTTCGCGACGATCGACCGGTCCAACGCGTTCCCGTTTCCGGAGTCGATGAAGAAGTAGCAACGACATGTGCGCCGCCAACGCCGCCAGGGTCCTCGACTACGTCAACAGCCAGCAGCATGTGCTGACCGGGCTGATCAGGGACCTCGTCGATGCCGAATCGCCGGCGGCGCATCCCGAGACCCACGACGAGGTGCGGCGGATCCTGCGGCTGGCCCTGGCCAGCGTCGGGTATTCGTCACGGGAAGCGGGCGGGCCGGACCAGCCCCGCCACGTCTTCGCATTGCCGGCGCAGCGCGCCCGGGGTCAGCCGTTTCAGCTGGTCATCGGCCATTTCGACACGGTCTGGCCCGTCGGCACCCTGGCGGAACGGCCGTTTCGCATCGACGGCAACGTCATTCACGGGCCGGGATCGTTCGACATGAAAGGCGGACTGGCGCAGCTCATCGTGGCCCTGCGCACGATCCGCGACCTGCGCCTCGAGACGCCGGTGGTGCCGGCCGTGTTCGTCAACGGCGACGAGGAAATCGGCAGCCGCTCGTCGACGCGGTATATCCGCCTGCTGGCCCGCCGCGCCAACCGTGCGTACGTGCTCGAACCGGCGCTCGGGGAACGCGGCGATATCAAGACGACGCGCAAGGGAATCGGGCGCTTTACCGTGACCGTCTACGGCAAGGCGGCGCATGCCGGGCTCGATCCCGAGGCCGGCGCGAGCGCCATTCTCGAGCTGTCGCACGTCATCCAGAAGCTGTTCGCGCTCAATGATGTGGAGCGTGGCATCACCGTCAATGTCGGGACGATCGACGGCGGCATTCAGCCGAACGTGATCGCCCCGCACAGCAAGGCGGTCGTCGACGTGCGGGTGCCGACGATCGCCACCGGCAACGAGGTGGAATACATCATCAACTCGATCAAGCCGATGAATCCCGCGGTGCGGCTGCACATCGAGGGTTCGATCGGCCGGCCATCGATGGAGCCGACCCCGCGCAACCAGAAGCTGTGGGAGCGGGTGCGCCACGCAGGCGACGACCTCGGTATCGAGTTACACCAGACACGGGCGGGTGGCGGTTCGGACGGCAACACGACGAGCCAGTTCACCGCGACCGTCGACGGCCTCGGCCCGGTCGGGGACGGCGCCCACGCCGATCACGAGCATCTGCTGGTGGACAAGACCCTGGAGCGCGCGGCGTTGCTGACCATGCTGCTGACCGCGCCGCCACTCGGCCCCTGAGATGCCACGGAGGCCGGGATGAGCACACGGGTTTACGGATCGCTGGCGCGCATCGCGGATTTTGCAAACAGCAATTTCAAGGTCGAGGCGTTGCCCCGGTCGGACTGGGCAACGGGCGACTACGTCGAGGGCGAGGTGGTCGGTACGCCGACCATGCTCTACCAGGTCGAAGACCGTGACGGTCACATGGTGCGGGTCGAGCCGGGCGACTGGGTCATCGGCGCGTTCGGCGACCGCGCGGCAACGCTCGAAGGCGTCGGCAGCTGGCGCGATATTGCCGACGACGGGCTCATGCACGCGCTGACGAGTGCCGGGTTGATGGGGCGCTACACCTCGATCTCGCAGCTGCTGCCGGACCCGCTGCGAATCAGCTACCGCGGGCATCTGTGCCGTGACGGCAGCAAAGTCAGGATGCGGGACTTCGCAATGCAGTCGAGGGGCTGCAAGTTCGCGGTGCCCACGATCCTCCTGGTCGGGACCTCGATGTCGGCGGGCAAGACCACGACCGGACGGCGCGTCTGCAAGGAACTCGACCGGGCCGGATTCCATGTCATCGGCGCCAAGCTCACCGGGGCGGGCCGCTACCGCGACATCCTGAGTTTCCGCAAGACCGGCGCGACCGAGATCTATGATTTTGTCGATGTCGGCCTGCCGTCGACGGTGGTACCCGAGGACGAGTTCCGCGCCGCCATTCGGCCGTTGCTCGACAGGATCAACGCCCACGCTCCGGATTTCCTCGTTGCGGAGGCGGGGGCCTCGCCGCTCGAGCCTTACAACGGGGCCGCGATCATCGATGAGATCGGCGACAACGTCGTGTGCACGATCCTGTGCGCCTCGGATCCCTATGCCGTCGTCGGGGTGCAGCAGGCATTCGGCCTCAAGCCCGACCTGGTTACGGGGCCGGCGACCCAGACGTCGGCTGCCATCGAGCTGGTATGGAAGCTGACCGCGGTGCGTGGCATCAACGTCATCGACCCCTCCTCGAAAGGCGCGTTCCGGGCGTTTCTCGACGAACAACTCGGCCTGGCAGCCGACGATCCGGCCAGGCCAGCCTGAATCAAAAAGCCCGGTGCCGAAGCACCGGGCATTCAATGCTGGTCGCAGAAGGGGTTAGTCGACCAGCTTCAACTCGTGGTTGCCGAAGCGGTAGCGAATACCGATGCCGGCGGCATAGACGTCGTAGTCATACGGGTCGGCGCCAAGCGTCAGGATCGTGGGCAGCGCCGTCTCGGATACGAGGGCCCAGTCCTTGAGCTCGAAGCGCTCGTAGCGCAGGCTGAAGGTGCCGGCCAGCCGATCGCTGAACGCATAGCTGGCCTCGACCCGCGCCGAATCCAGCGTGGACTCGAGATCGGGCAGCTGGCTCGGTCCGCCGCTCAGGCTGTCGAGGGCGATGCGTGTCTCGCCGTCGCCGCGATTGTAATCGATGCTGAGGCGGAACTTGCCGTCGACAGGCCTCAGGTTCAGGCCGATGCCGGTGTGATCGAAGCGATCCTCGTGGAATGCGCTCCAGTCCCAGAATCCGCCCTGTTCGGCGCCGGTCTGGTGCGCATCGATCGCATCGCGTCCCCAGGCCAGGTAAACCGAGGCCGATTCGGAGACCGCCCAGCTGATGTCCGCGGTCGCGCGGAATTCCTCGGAGCCGTTCAGGCCGACGAGCGAGTCCTTGTAGTCGTCATCCGCAAACAACACGGAGGCGCTGAAGGCGAGCGGCGACTCGAGCGGGCTGATCGACGCAACCAGTTCGCCGAAGTCGCGGTACCGATAGGCGAGGTAATACTTGCGCATCAGCGGGTTCTGGCCGAGGCTGATGGCGACCGATTCATCGTAACGATCCACGCCGCGAGCGGACTGGCCGCCCTTGGCCCGCAGGTCGAGCCACTCGGCCGGCTGCCAGCGAACCTGGCCCCAACCCGTGTTGGTAGTCTGCTCGGCGACCTCCTGGTAGTCGCGGTTGAGTTCCCGGTACTCGTAACCGCCCGAGATGCGCAGGTTGTCCAGCAGCCGGTACTCCACGCTGGTCGTCGCGTGCATGCGGTCGTAGCTGTACGGCACGTTTGCCTCGAACTCGCCCGAATAGATGGCGTCGACGACGACGCGGCTCCATTCCGCAACCGGCGTCTGGTTGTCGCGTTCGTCGTAGCGATAGCCGAACTTGACGCGCAGCCCGTCGAGCGGCCGCGACGTGACCGTGAAGGAGTAGTTCAGGGTGTCGACCTGGCCGTCGATGGAGGCGCTCGGCAGCGCCGGTGCCGCAATACCGGGGTTGATCGTGTACGGCAGTAACGGTTCATCCTGTTCCCCGCGACCGAACGCGGCGAGAAACGCGATGACCGTGTCCCATTCGGCCAGCCGATACTTGCCGGACAGGGACATCTGCTGGAAGTCGTTATCCGGCTCCCTGGCCATGCTCAGGGTCGACACATCGGGCGTCGCCAGGAACGGCGTTTCCCAGGTCAGTGACGGGTTCTTGTTGCTGAAGAACGAGCCGTACCAGCCGAGGGTGAGGCTCACCGTATCCGTACGGTACTGGATGCCTGCATCCACCTGGTCGGTCTCGAAATCGATCCAGCGCGGCAGGAACGCAGCCTGCGTATAGCTGCCGGCGCTCGTGATGTCGATGCCGTCGCGATTCTGGCGGCGGAAGTTCGCAAACACCCGGAAGTCGCGGCGTGGATTCCAGTAGCCGCCGAGGTCCACGACCTGGCGATCGGTCCCGATGTCCACGGGACGCAGGGAGGCCGCCAGCCCGGTCATGTTGCCCGTGGTCCCGGCACCGACCCAGCCCGCGGGAACGACCAGCGTGTCCGCAGACCCCGGACTGAAGACCGTGCGCGACGTATCGAAACGCCGAAACGGCAGCTCGCGGTAGCCCACGTTCACCCCGAAGAGGCCCTCGCTGTCGATACTCAGGCTGAAGGCGCGCGAGTCGAGGCCGAGGTCTTGCATCGTGTAGTCGAGGCGGTAGCCATCCTCGTTGAAGCGGCCCTGGCCGTCGAGGTTGCCGTATACGCCTTCCTCGTCGTAGCCCGTGTAATTGCCGAAGCGCGCGGCATCCTCGCTGACACTCGTTGCCCCGGCACTGACTTGCGCACGGTAGCCCTGGTCGAAGGGGCAGGACTCGCATGCCCATTCACTGGTGTCCACCTCGGCCGCGGACAGGGCCGGAGCCAACATCATCAGCGGTGCCACACGTGCTATGCGTTTTCTGTTCAACATCGCTGCAAGCTCCTATCGCATCAGCTTCGAGCCGGACGGGTGATTCGATCCGTGGACCTGGTCGTGGCAGTTGAGGCACGACTGGCCGAGCAGCAGGGCCGAGGGCATGTTGCCGACGAGGCCGCGCTCGTCCTGCGGCAGGCTCGGGTGCCCGGCCTGCGAATGGCAAGCCTGGCACAACAGCGGCGCACGCATGCTGAGCATGCCGGGCTGCGTGGAACCGTGCGGCTCGTGACAGTTGTTGCAGTCCTCGGTGACCGGCGCGTGCTCCCACAGGTAGGGCCCGCGCATCTCCGCGTGACAGTCATAGCAGGTGCCGTTGACCGTGCTGCCGGCTAGCAGGCGCTCCGGCGTATCGCCGTGCGGGTTGTGGCAGCTCGTGCAGGCCATCTTGCCCTGCCGCACCGGGTGCGCATACGGCTTCATCGACTGCGTCCGCTGCTGCTGATGGCAATCGAAGCAAACGTCGGCCTGGGTCGAGATGGCGAGCACCGGGTCGCGCTCCACGTGCAGGGAATGGCAGTCGGAGCAGGCGACCGTGTTGTCGTCATGGGTGCTGCCGTGCCAGGCAAAGCCGGTATCGCCGAGATGGCAGGTCACGCAGTAGTCGTTCTGCTGCTCGATCGGGCTCGTGGAATTGGCGCCGAACGCCGGGATCGCGGGACGTTCCTGCCCGCGCCGGACGCGTCCGGCGTGTTCGTTGCCGGGGCCGTGACAGGCTTCGCACTGCAGCTGGCCATGGCCGAAAGGTGAGGCCGGGTTGTCCGGATTCGCGTGCTTGGTCCGGAAAATACCCAGCATGGCCTGGCTGTCGTGGCACTGGAAGCAGGTATCTGCGCCCTTGCGGCTGTATTCTTCCTCTGCGGACGCCGGGGCGGCGGCGATGGCCGCGAGGGCCATCGCCAGAACCGCGATGCGGCTTGCAGTCAGTAATTTCAGCATTGGCTTGGCTCCAGCCTAGTTGAACTGGAATTCGCCAACACCGTGCATGACTGCTACGTCGGCGCTTGCACCTTCCCCGTGACACAGCTGACAGGTCTCGTTACCCGTCGAGATCAATGCGCCCGTGTCATCCTTACGGGCGTTGAAGTCACCGCCGTTCTGGATCATGTGGTTGCGGGCCAGGTTGCTCACGTGGCAACTCGAGCACACCGCCGTATTGGGCGAAATGGCCACGTCGTCGGTCAGGGTCGAGCGGTCGGCGGCAGGGGGAGCCGGCGGATCCGCGAGCGGATCGAACGGCCCCGCATCCACGGTCGTCGCCAGTACCACACTCGGGTCTACCGGGTAGTAAGTGCCCTCGAGGTGGCAGCCTTCGCAGTTGTTCAGGCGCCCCGGGTACACGACGTCCGTGTAGTCATGTGCCGAGTTATTGTAGCCGCACACGCCGATGTTACCGGCGTGGATGCGGTGGACCATGACCTTGAGGTCGATCGTTTCATCGTCGAGGCCGAGCACGGTATCGCAATCCGATCCCACGACGCGCCGATTGATGTCCGTTGCGTTCGGGTTGTGGCAGGTTGCGCACAGCTCGGTATTGCCGGAGCGGTTGTCACCATGCAGCGCCAGGTTCTTGTGGCAGTCGTTGCACTTGTCGATGTTCACGACGCGGCGACGATCGACCGGTGCGGCATCGGTGATGGCGAAGGACAGCCCGGCGCCGGCCACGGCGAGGGATTCGAGTCCATCACCGAGGTCAACCTGTGGACGGCCTTCGAGGAACGCCGTTCCCGATCCCGATACGCCGGTCGGAATAGCTTCGGTAGCCGACTTTTCGAAGACGTTATTGCCGACATTCACGGCGCCGGTCTGGAAGTTGATCGCGATCGGGGCGAAGGGCGCGCCTCCGTCAGGTGAACGCGCCAGGTCGTCGTTCGGGTCGAGATTGCCGAAGTCGTCGTTATTCCAGGCGATATCGACCCGCAGCCGGGAGCTGCCGACCTGGAACGGCCCGGTCGGGTCATTGATGTCGTACGCGGTGCTGCCAGGGTCGGTCGCGTAGGCTGGATTGGTCGGGTCGAGCACCCGGATGCGCACGGTCGGGTTCTCGCCGGGGGCCGTGTTCGTCACCGCTACGACGTCGTATTGGAACGCTTCGGCAGCGATCGCTTCGGGGATCGCATGGACAACCGCGACGCGATACTCGCCGTCGAGGAACGTCGAATTCGGGCCGTGGCAGTCGATGCACTGCATGTCGTTGAGGAACGTGAAGCTGCCCCAGTGCAGCAGGTCGGGGTCACCCTCGGAGCCGTCCCAGTCGATCCAGTCGTGGCAGGAGCCGCAGGTGGCGCGGTTCTGTACCGCTCTCCAGTTGCCGGCCTGGGGCACGGTGGCGTCGGACTCCTGGTGGCAGGTCGTGCAGTTGCGCACGTCCTGGGTGAATTCGATGCCGGAGTAATCGTGGGCATTGCCGCCGTAACCAATGATCGTGTAGCCGTTGGACAGTTCGGTGCCGAAGTGAATCTTGTGGACCATCTGCTTCATGTCCACGGTGCCGCCCCAGGGGTCCGCTGCCGTGTCCGGATCGATCGAATACGGGTTATGGCAGGTGACGCAGTATTCGACGTCGAAGCGCGCTTCGCCATGGAACTCGAGATTATCGTGGCAGGCGTTGCACGCGGCATTGTTCACGATCAGGCGCGTGAACGTCGGTGAGCCGCCCGTTGCCGGCACGAAGTCGTACGGTGCATTGTTGGCCGGGATGTTGTAGGGCAGCACGCGGTTCGTCCGAATCTCGACACCGAGACGATGCGTCTTGTTGGCGTCGAAAACCGGGCCGGCCGGGTAGGCGCCGAGGTCATTGGCAAACGTGTAGGTGTAGGTGCCATCGCCGTTGTCCGTGAAGGTGCCGCTCGAGGCTGCCTCGGTCGATGCCTGCACGTCGGGCGGGGTGGTACGGCCATTGGTGACGTAGGACTGCCACTCGCTCGATGCGCCGCTGGCGGGCGCGGGCGAGAGTTGCGCCAGCGTGAAACTGACGGTGCTGACGGGCAGACCCTGCAGGCCGAACCCGAGGTCGTCGCTCAGCCGCAGCGTCACCACGGGAGCGGCGCCGCCGGCGCCGATCGAGACGCTCTCGACGGTCACGTTGATTCTCTCGACCGCGTCCCACGGAATCGCGGCGGAGCCGCCGGGTCCGGCAGGGCCGCTGGGACCCGAAGGCCCGGTTGCCCCGGGCTGGCCGGCAGGGCCCGCAGGGCCGGTGGAGCCGTCGCAGGCGAACAGCAGCGCGCTGGCCAGCAACAGGCCCGCAAGACGTACGTTACGGCCGAATGAGCGAGTCATAAGTCATTCCCCTCGAATTAATGCCTGATTTCAAAACCAGATGGTTTTGCCTGAAACTATCGCGGCCGTTCATCTGCGCTTCAGTAACGGCCTGATCTAATGGTGTTTGTAAGCAATGGAGCCGGTTTTTCGTATCGCGACAACTACCTATGGCATAACGTGATTTCGCATGCACACTGCAGGTACTGAAACGCTACAATACACCCGATTTGTTCCGAGCTCTCAGGAGAAAGCTATGAAACGCCATTTTTTGTCTATTTTTTCGGCACTTATGGTCTGCCTGCCGGGCCTGGCAGCGGCCGATCTGGACGCCCTGATGCAGGGATGCAACGACTGCCATGGCGACAATGGTGTCAGCAAGTGGAGTGACGTTCCCACGATCGCAGGCCTCGCCGCCATCGTGCACGAAGATGCGCTGTACATCTACCAGGACGAAGCCCGTCCGTGTGCCGAGTCCAAGTACCGCCAGGGCGATACGAGCCGCCCGGCCACCACGATGTGTGCCCTTGCGGCCGAGTTGAGCGAGGACGATATCGCCGAGCTGGCCGAGGCGTATGCCGAGCTGCCGTACGTTCCCGCGAAACAGACGTTCGATGCCGGACTCGCCGCCGCCGGTGAGGCCATCCACAATGCGGAATGCGACAAGTGCCACTCCGAGGCCGGTATGAATGCCGATGACGAAGCCGGGTTCCTCGGCGGCCAGCAGATGGGGTACCTGCGCAACATGTTTGCCCAGTACCTCGACGGCTCGCGCGAGCAGCCGGGCAAGATGAAAGAGAAGATCGACGCGCTGTCGGCCGACGATATCGAAGCGCTCGTTCATTTCTACGGCAGCCAGCAATGAGCAACGGGGTATGCCGCCGATAGCGATATCGGCGGCATACCCGCCACCTTCGACGCCGTATCGGCCTCGCCCCGCCAGACGCGGAGCAAGCTGGCGAACGCCGGCTAGCGGAAAACCCTGATAGCGAACGCTACAGCGTTACGTTACCTAGGAACACGAATTCCTGGGAACCACTACCATGACAAGCTCCGCACGATTCGCAAGCCTGCTTGCAGCCACGTTTTTTGTCCTTGCCGGCATCCCGGCGATTGCGCAGGATATCGACTGCGGCGAATGCCATGACGCGGCGGACGTCGGCTTCACGTCGACCGTGCACGCCGACGTCACATGCCAGGAGTGCCATACCAACGTCACGCCGGCGCACGAGGGCGCCGATCTCGAGCCCCTGACCGATGCCGAGAGCTGCGCCGAGTGCCACGGCAGCATCCAGCGCACGCTGGGGCGCAGCGTGCATGACGGCGAGGCCGGCTGTAACGCATGCCACGGCGCGCCGCACGAGACGCGCGAAGTGGCCGACCTGGCATCGGCCGTGTCGCCGATCAACCAGATCAAGCAGTGCGGCAACTGTCACGACGATCCGCCGGAACTGATCCAGGGCTACCTGACGAGCGAACACGGCCAGGCGCTGTTCCTGTCCGGGCTGATCAATGCGCCGAGTTGCAGCGACTGCCACGGCGATCATCGCATCATGGAAGCGGATGGGGGCAGAGCGCCGACCGCGCATGCGAATTCGCCCGAGATGTGCGGTACCTGCCACCAGATCCTGCTCACAGAATGGAAAGACCAGAGTGCGCACGGGCTGGCATGGCAGGCGGGCGAAGAAGGCCCCGTGTGCGTCGACTGCCACTCGTCCCACCAGGTCGTCGACCCGACGACATACGATGCGAGGCATGCCGGCGCCCGCAACTGCGGCGGCTGCCACGAAGAGTACCTGTCGACGTTCCGCGACAGCTTCCATGGGCAGGCGTTGCACCTCGGCCTGTCCGAAGGTGCGACCTGTGCCGACTGCCACACGCCGCACAAGAACCTGCCGGCCGACAACCCGGCGTCCAGCGTGCATCCGGACAACAGGCTCGCGACCTGCGGCAATTGCCACGAGGGCATCACGGCATCGTTTGCGACCTTTGACCCGCACAACGATCCGTCGAATCCCGAAGACAACTATGCCGTCTACCTGATCTGGGTCTTCATGACCAGCCTGTTGATCGGCGTGTTCGCGTTCTTTGGTATCCATGACTTGCTCTGGCTGCAGCGCTCGCTGGTGGGCACGCTGCGCGGCGAGTTCGAGGAAGAACGTCGTGCGTCCAGCGGACAGTGGGTCCGGCGATTCCGCCGATCCAACATGCGGATGCACGTGCTGATAATCACGACCTTCATGCTGCTGGCCCTGACCGGCCTGCCGCTGAAGTTCCATAATGCACCGTGGGCCCAGACGCTGGTCGATATTCTCGGTGGCATCGAATCGACACGCTTCCTGCATCGCCTCGCCGCGATCGGAACGTTTGGTTACCTGATCGCCCACGTGATCGAAGTCCTGTATCGCAGCTTCGTCAAGGGTGAGAAGGGCATGTTCTGGGGGCCGAACTCGATGACGCCGCAACCCAAGGACGTCCAGGACTTCTTCGGCAACCTGCGTTACTTCCTGTACCTCGGTGAGCGGCCGCAGGGCGATCGCTGGACCTATTTCGAGAAGTTCGACTACCTGGCCGTCTTCTGGGGCGTCGGCATGATCGGCGTGTCCGGCCTGTTCCTGTGGATGCCGGATTTCTTCACCCGGTTCCTGCCGGGCTGGACGCTGAATGCGGCTCACGTCATCCACAGCGACGAAGCGCTGCTGGCGACGGGCTTCATCTTCTTCTTCCACTTCTTCCACACGCACCTGCGGCCGGAGAGCTTCCCGATGGACCTCGTGGTCTTCACGGGCAGGATGTCGCTCGAACGCTTCAAGTCGGAACGGCCGCTCGAATACCAGCGGCTCGTGGAGAATGGTGAACTGGATGATTACCTGGTCGAACCGCCCAACAGGCGGCAGATTCGCGATGCGTACATCTTTGGCTCGATCTTCCTGGCCATTGGTATCATGCTTGCGGGGTTCATCGTCTGGGCGTTACTGACCCATTGATAAGGTAGGGGGACAGCCCTACGAGGGGGGATAGAGCATGTTCCGGAACTTTTTTGCGTCGATAACGCGTAACGGGATCAGCCTGGTCGGCACGGCACTCGCCATCGCCGGCCTGGTGCTGATCGTGAGCCTGTTCGTACTTGAGCAGCTCGGCTTCGAAGGAGGCCCGTACCTCGGCATCCTGACCTACCTGATCCTGCCGATGATATTCGTCGTTGGCCTGATCCTGATACCGATCGGCTCGCTGCTGTACCGGCGCAAGATACGCCGAACGCCGGAGGGCGAGGGCGTGCCGGCCCTGCCGGTGTTCGACTTCAACAACGCCAAGACGCGCCGCTGGATGCTTGTCCTGGTCGGGGCAACGATGGTCAACGTCGTGGTGATCGCCGGCGCGACCTACAAGGGCATTCATTACATGGAGACGACCGAGTTCTGCGGGCTTGCCTGCCACTCGGTCATGGAGCCCGAACACACGGCGCATTCCCGGTCGCCGCACTCACGCGTCGCCTGTGCGGAATGCCACATCGGCCCCGGCGCCGACTGGTTCGTGAAGTCCAAGCTCGACGGCGCGTGGCAGCTCGTCGCGGTGGCGTTCGATCTGTACCCGCGGCCCATTCCGACGCCGCTGCACGATCTGCGCCCGGCACGCGAAACCTGCGAGCAGTGCCACTGGCCAACGAAGCATGTCGGCGACAAGCTGCGTGTCATCAATCACTACAAGGACGACGAGCAAAACACCGAGCTGACAACGGCGCTCGTGCTGAAGGTCGGCGGCGTGCAGGGAACCAGCGCTTCGGGCATCCACTGGCATGTCGACCGAAACGTGGAGATTCGTTTTCGCTCCGACGAGACCCGGGAAGAGGTCTACGAGATCGAGTACACGGATTCCAGTAGTGGGGAAGTGAAGAACTACACTGTCCGGAACGCGCCCGAGGAGGAAGGTACCTGGCGGACGATGGACTGCGTCGACTGTCATAACCGTCCCACCCATATCTACGAATCGCCCGGGCCGGCAATCGACACTGCGATTACCGCCGGCCGCATCGATCGCACGCTGCCGTTCGTAAAACGCGAAGGACTGCGAGCGATCGATGCCGAGTACGCTTCGCACGAGGAGGCGCGCAAATCGATCGCTGCCCAGTTGACGGCATTTTACGCGGAGAACTATCCCGAACTCGCCACCGAGCGAGCGGCTGATATCGACGCCGCGGCGGCCGCGCTCGGCGACGTGTACTCGGTCAACGTGTTCCCGCAGATGCAGGTCTGGTGGGACACGTATCCGAACCATATCGGGCACGAACAGTCCGATGGCTGCTTCCGCTGCCACAAACGCGGCATGCGCACAGAGGCGCGGGAGCAGGTATCCAACGACTGCGAAAACTGCCACATACTGCTTGCAGAAGAGGAGGAGAACCCGGAGATCATGACGGTTCTCAGGCCAGAATGACGCAATCAATCACAACTCCCGCGCGGCGGGAACTCACGTACGAAGTCATCAGCGGTGGAACCGGCCTGGTGCTGGCGCTGTTCATGTGGGGCCATGTCCTGCTCGTCGGTTCGATTCTGACCGGCGAACGGGGCTTCGACTGGCTGGCGACGTTCCTCGAAGATTATTACATCGCCCAGCCGACCATCCTGGCGATCTTCTTCCTGTTCCTCGTGCACGCCGTGTTCGCATCGCGCAAGATCCCGGCGCAGCTCGCCGAGCGCAAGCGCATCATCGAGCTCTCGAAGGGCCTCAAGCGCTCGGGTCGCGAGAGCGTTCCCACGCGCACGCCGTATTCACCGTTCCGGCCGCACCTCGAATCCATGCTGTGGATCTGGCAGGTGCGCACGGGCATGGTGATGCTCGTCCTCGGCAGCTTCCATCTCGTGCTGTTGATCCTCGACATCTACACGCCGCTTTACGGCAACATGGCCGGGATCGAATCGGTCACTTCGATGGCGCGCGTGCAGGCAGGCCTCTGGCTGCCGTATGCGGTCCTGCTGCTGTGCGTCGAGTTTCATGCCGGCGTCGGCCTTTACCGGCTGGCCGTGAAGTGGGGTGCCGACCTGTGGTTCTCGCGCGCGACCCTGCACCGTATCGAACAGGTCATCTTCTGGGTGTTCCTCGGACTGGGCGCCCTGACCCTGACTGTCCTGGCAGGTTGGGTGGACCCACCGCTGGCGTTCCTGACTGAAGGAGGTGCGTCATGACCGGGAAGCTCATGACGACGGACGTTCTCGTCATCGGCGGCGGGCTCGCCGGCGAACGCTGCGCCATCGAGGCGGCCGCGGCCGGCCACGAGGCCGTGATCCTGTCACTGGTGCCCCCGCGCCGCAGCCACAGCTGCGCGGCACAGGGCGGCATGCAGGCCGCGCTGGCAAATTGTGTCAAGGCGGAAGGCGACAACACCACGGTCCATTTCCTCGACACGGTGCGCGGTTCCGACTGGGGCGCCGACCAGGAAGTTGCCAACATTTTCGCCGACGAGGCGATCGTGGCCGTGCGGGAAATGGCTCACTACGGTGTGCCCTGGACCCGAGTGCGCGGCGGCAAGAACAAGTACTTCATCAAGGGCGCGGAAGTCGAGATCGACGAGGCGCTCGAGAATGACGGGCTGATCATGCACCGCGACTTCGGCGGCACCGCCAAGTGGCGGGCCTGTTACGCGGCAGCCGGTACCGGCCATGCGGCACTCTACGCCGTTGACAGCGAAGTGGCGCGACTCGGCATCACCGTGCGCGATCGCACCGAGGCTGTCGCGCTGATCCACGATGGGTCGCAATGCCTCGGTGCCGTCGTTCGCTGCCTGCGAACCGGCGATCACTTCGCGGTGATGGCCAAGGCGACGGTCATCGCGACCGGCGGCTACGGCCGGATCTACGGCCAGTACACGAGCAACGCGGTCATCAACGAGGGAACCGGGGCGTCGATCGCACTCGACACCGGCATCGTCCCCCTGGGCAACATGGAGGCCGTGCAGTTCCACCCGACAACGCTCGTTCCGAGCGGCATTCTCGTGACCGAGGGCTGCCGTGGCGACGGCGGCTACCTGCTCGACAAGAACCTCGAGCGGTTCATGGTCGAACTGGAGCCCGCCAAGCAAGAGCTTGCCAGCCGCGACGTGGTGTCGCGGCACATGCAGCAGGTCATGCGCGACGGCCACGGCGTCGACTCGCCGTATGGCCCGTACCTGTGGCTCGATATAAGGCACCTCGGCGAAGAGCATCTGCGCACCAAGCTCCTCGAGGTCTGGGATATCTGCCGTGACTTCATCGGCGTCAATCCCGCGGAAGAGCTGATTCCCGTACGCCCGACGCAGCACTATTCAATGGGCGGCGTCAGGGTCAACAAGGATGGCCAGGCCTACGGGCTTGGTGGCCTGTTCGCCGTGGGCGAAGCGGCCTGCTGGGATATGCACGGGTTCAACCGGCTCGGCGGCAACAGCCTGTCGGAAACGATCGTCACGGGTCGCGTCGTCGGGCGCAGCGTCGCCGAGTACGTCTCGGGCATCGCTATGCGCGGCAACACGGGGTACGCCTTTGATGCACTGGCGCAGGCCGAGCAGCGGGCGGCCGCGTGGCTGGCCCGCAGCGGCAAGGGCCCGAGCGTCTACGCGATTCGCGACGCGATGGGCGAGATCATGATGCACAAGGTCGGTATCTTCCGAAACGGCGACGAGTTGCAGGAGGCCATTACCGAGCTCGGTCAGCTGCTGGCCGATTGCGACGACGCGGTGCTGCGTTCGCGGGATCCCGGCCTGAATCCGGAACTGGCGTTCGCGCTGCGCGTCAAGGGCATGCTGCGGCTGGCGATGACGGTTGCGAGGGGCGCCCTGGCCCGCACCGAGAGTCGTGGTGCGCATTTCCGCACGGACTTCCCGTTAAGGAACGACCGGGACTGGCTCAACCGGACGCTGGTCCGCTGGGCGGCCGACGAGGCAGAGCCGACCTTCAGTTACGAGCCGACCGGGCTCATCGACCTGCCGCCCGGCTATCGCGGTTACGGGGCCGATGAGCGGATCGAAATGACCGAAACGCTGGAGCAATACAATGCCGGCGTTGTCGATGAACAGACGCGCCATGGCAGGTTGCCGACGTCCGAGGACATGGGCACGCGCCTGCGCCGCGGTGCCTGGCAGGAATACGTGGGGTAGGAACATGAGCAACACAAACGAGCGGCGGCGCCTGCGATTCGAGATCTTCCGGTACAACCCGCAGGATCCTGATTCGGAACCGCACACCGACCGATTCGAGATTGACGAAACGGAATTCATGACGCTGTATATCGCGCTCAACAAGATCCGTGAAGAGCAAGATCCCGGGCTGCAATTCGATTTCGCCTGTCGGTCGGCGATCTGCGGGTCCTGCGCGATGATGGTCAACGGGCGACCTGCGCTTGCCTGTCGCACGCTGACGTCCGACCTGCCCGAGAAGATCCAGCTTTATCCGCTGCCCGTGTTCAAGCTGATCGGCGACCTGTCGGTGGATACGGGTACCTGGTTCCGGGCCATGGCCGAACGCACCGAAGCCTGGGTCCATTCACAGCTCGAGTTCGATGAGGATGCCGTAGAGGAACGCATGAGCGACGACATCGCCGCGGAAATCTACGAGAACGATCGCTGCATTGAATGCGGATGCTGCGTTGCTGCCTGCGGTGCCGCGAACATGGACGACGAGTTCCTTGCGGGCGCCGGCCTGAACCGTATCAAGCGTTTCATGATTGATCCGCGGGATACGCGCAGCGACGGCGAGTGGTTCGAGATCGTCGGTGACAAGGACGGCGTATACGGTTGTATCGGCCTGATGGCCTGCGCAGACGTTTGTCCGAAGGAACTGCCGTTGCTCGAGGTCTACGCGTACCTGCGGCGCAGGAGCCTCGGTGCACGGCGCCTCGCACACAAAGCTGACTAGCCGGTTCTAGCCTTTCGCCAGGACCTGCAGTGCCCTTAGAACGTCTCGCCGGCTGATCTGGCCGACCAGGCGGTTGTCGTCGGTGACCGGGAAACGCCGGAACCGCGAATCCAGGAACCGCTGCGCAAGATCGATGATGCTCATCTCGGCATTGACGGTCTGGACGTCTTCCGTCATGTAGTCCCTGACGGGCCCGCCGTAGTCACCATGGTAGCCGGCTTGCAGCACGACCTTGAGGCAGTCCAGCTCCGACAGCATGCCGATCAGGTTGCCGGCGTCGTCAACCACGGGCGCACCGGCGATGCGATGCTCGACGAGCGTGTGCACGGCGTCCAGCACGTTGGTTTCGGGCTTGAACGTCACCAGCGTCCTCGACATGTAGTCTTTTACCGTTGCGGACTTGAGGGGCATGTCAGTTCTCCGTCTGGGCGGTCTTGTTCTTGTTGCGGCATTTGCCGTTGCCGCTGCACAGCTCACAACCGCCGCCGCTCACGCCGCCACAGCTTCCGCTGATGGCCCTGCGGCCGTTCATGACGCCGATGCTCATTCCTGCAATGACCAGCAGGATAATGACGAAACTCAGCAGCAATGTCGTGGATATCAGGTTCATGATGCACTCAAGAGGTCAAATTGTGGCGTTGCTATTTCCTCGATGCCCGTCTTGCGCCGCACCAGGAAGTACGCCGCGAGGCCGAGATCCTCGGCAAGCGGCGGTCCGGCGTCCGGTCCGAGCACCAGCAGCGCGGTTGCCATCGCGTCGGCGAAGGCGCTGACCGGGTGAATCACCGTCACGGCGGCCAGCTCGTGCGCAACCGGGTACCCGGTACGAGGGTCAATAGTATGCGAATAACGCGAATTACTGTAGTCGAAATAATTGCGGTAATCGCCCGAGGTTGCAATGCTGGTGTCCGTGACGTGGATGACGGCGTGCGGCACGCGTGCCGACGTTGACGGGGCTTCGATCGCGACAGCCCAGTTGCGGCGCTCGCTGTTGTGGCCGCGTACCCGCAGTTCCCCGCCGATCTCGACCAGGTAGTTGTGCAGCCCGCTGGCATTCAGCAGCTCGGCCAGCGCATCGACCGCGTAGCCCTTGGCCCAGCCCGACAGGTCGACATAGATCGCTTCGTGGTCCTTGCGGGCCGTGCCGCGCTGGCAGTCGGCATGCACCTTGTCATAGCCGACGCTCTGCATGGCACGCTCGATCTGGTCGGCCGGCGGTGGCTCCTCGACCGGCCCGTCCGGGCCGAAGCCCCACAGGTTGACCAGCGGGCCCACCGTCATGTCGAACGCGCCGCCGGTCAGGCGCGAGACATCGAGTGCGCCCGCAAGCGCCGCGCAGAACTCTGCGGATACCTCGAGCCAGTCCGTGGAGCGCTCTGCATTGAAGCGCGACAGCTCCGAATCGCTGCGCCAGGTCGAGGCCAGCCGGTCGACCTCGGCCAGCTCGGCGAGGATGTCGGCCTCGAGCGCCTCGCTGTCGAGGTCGGCGAGCGGCTCCACGATCGCCACCCGGAACGTGGTGCCGAGCGCGCTGCCCGCCAGCTCGAGTTGCGGCAGCCGTTGATCGCCACAGGCGGCGAGCGCCAGCAGCAGGAGAAGCGGGGCGCGCAATGCCATGAAGTCAGCCGCCGAAATCGTCCAGCAGAATGTTCTCCGGCGGTACGCCGAGGCTGTCCAGCATCTTGATCACGGCCGAGTTCATCATCGGCGGCCCGCACAGG
Source organism: Woeseiaceae bacterium (assembly GCA_041553075.1). Lineage (GTDB taxonomy): Bacteria > Pseudomonadota > Gammaproteobacteria > Steroidobacterales > Woeseiaceae > UBA1847. The sequence continues at coordinate 28,308 of JBFEJR010000011.1, forward strand.
TAGTACTCGCAGTCCTCGGGCGCGGGGTGATCGGCCAGGTACTCGTCGTACAGGACCTGGTGGATGAAGCCCGTGAGACCCGTCCAGTTGTCCTCCGGCTGCGGTTCGGACAAGGCCAGGTGCCAGACGAAGTTGTCGTTCTTGGCGGCCAGGTCGTTGAACTCCTCCTCGTAGAACATCTCCTTGAGGCTGCGCGCACCGTACCAGAAAGACATCTTGCGCTTGCTGTGCTGGCGAATGAGCTGATCGAAGATGTGCGAACGCATTGGCGCCATGCCGGCGCCACCGCCGATGAACACCATCTCGTTGTCGGTGTCCTTGGCGAAGAACTCACCGTACGGCCCGGAAACCACGGCCTTGTCGCCGGGCTTCAGGTTGAAGATGAACGAGGACATGATGCCGGGCGGAACCGAGTCGTCGGCGCCGGGCGGCGGCGTAGCGATACGCACGTTCAGCTTGACCACGGTGCGCTCGAGCGGAAAGCTGGCCATCGAGTAGGCGCGCATTTCCGGGTGCTTGACGTGCGACTCGTAACGCCACAGGTTGTACTTGTCCCACTCGTCGCGGAATCTCTCGTCGATGTCGAAGTCCTTGAACTTGAGGTCGTGCGGCGGGCATTCGATCTGGATGTAGCCGCCGGCGCGGAAATCGAGTTCCTCGCCCTCGGGCAGGGCCAGCACGAGTTCCTTGATGAAGCTGGCGACGTTGCGGTTCGACACCACGGTCGTCTCGTAGCGCTTGACGCCGAATACTTCATCGGCGACGCGGATCTTCATGTCCTGTTTGACGGCAACCTGGCAGGCAAGCCGGTAATGGTCTTCCGCGTCGCGCTTGTTGATCACCGATGTCTCGGTCGGCAGGATCGCGCCGCCACCCGACATCACGCGCACGCGGCATTGACCGCAGGTGCCGCCGCCGCCGCAGGCCGACGGGATGAACAGGTCGTTATCGGCCAGGACCTGCAGCAGCTTGCCGCCGGTCGGTGCCGATACCTGGCGCTCGTCGTTGACGACGATATTGATATTGCCGGTAGCGACCAGTTTCGAACGTGCAACGAGGATGACGAAAACGAGTATCAGGACGACGGCCGTGAACAGGCTGACGCCGAGAAGTACTTCCTGAAATACGGAGGAGTCGATGTTCACTTCAAATTCCCGAGAAGCCCATAAAGCTCAGCGACATGAGCCCGACGATGATGAATGCGATACCGAGTCCCTGCAGTCCGTCAGGAACGTCGGAGTACTTGAGTTTTTCGCGGATCCCGGCAAGGGCGATCAGGGCGATTGCCCAGCCCGCGCCGCTGCCGACACCGAAGACCACCGACTCCCCGAAGTCGTACTGGCGCTCGACCATGAACAGGGTGCCGCCGAGGATGGCGCAGTTCACGGTGATCAGCGGCAGGAAGATGCCCAGCGCGTTGTAGAGCTTGGGGAAGTACTTGTCGAGCGTCATCTCGAGGATCTGCACGAGTGCGGCGATGACGCCGATGTAGCTGACCAGGCCCAGGAAGCTAAGGTCGACCTCGGGCAGGCCGGCCCAGGCAAGCGCGCCGTCGGCGAGCAGGAACTGGAAAATAAGGTGGTTTACCGGAACCGTGATGACCTGAATCGCGATTACTGCAACGCCCAGGCCGATCGCGGTCTCCACTTTCTTCGACACGGCAAGAAACGTGCACATGCCCAGAAAGAACGCGAGCGCGAGGTTCTCGACGAATGCGGCCTGGATGAAAAGGCTCATATAGGCTTCCATCAGTAGACCTCCGTCCTGTGTACTTCGTGAATCTGGTAATCAGGCTTCTCGACCTGCTGGGTGCGCCACGTCCGGATGCCCCAGATCATGAGCCCGATGATGAAGAACGCGCTCGGCGGCAGCAGCATCAGGCCGTTGGCCTCGTACCATCCGCCGTCCGACGCGAGCTTGAGAATCGGGTAGCCGAGCAGGCTGCCGGCGCCGAACAGCTCGCGCACCGTGGCGACGGCGATCAGGATCAGGCTGTAGCCGAGGCCGTTGCCGAGCCCGTCGAGAAAACTCAGGACCACGCCGTTCTTCATCGCGAATGCCTCGGCGCGGCCGAGGACGATGCAGTTGGTGATGATGAGGCCGACGAATACCGACAACTGCTTGCTGGTTTCGAACGCATAAGCCTTGAGCAGCTGGTCGACCAGGATCACGAGCGACGCGATGATCGTCATGTGCACGATAATGCGGATGTTGTTGGGGATCCGGTGACGTAACGCACTGATAGCGGCGCCCGCCAGCGCGGCAACGCTGGTCAGTGCCACGCACATCAGCAGCGCCGGTAACAGGGAGGTCGTCACGGCCAGTGCCGAACAGATGCCGAGCATCTGCAGCGTGATCGGGTTGTTGTCGACGAGCGGGTCGATCAGGATGGTACGTGCTTCACTCATCTGAATTGCCCTCGCGGTAGTTGGCGAGATAGGGGCCGAAGCCATGCGATCCGGTCCAGTACCGGACCAGGTAGGTCACGCCGTTGGCGGTGAGCGTCGCGCCGGAGAGGCCGTCGATCATGTACTCGGCGTTCGGCGCGCCGTCCGGTACCTGGCCCTTGATAACGCGAATCTGCGGCTCGTCGCCGTCTCCGTAGACCAGCTTGCCGTCCCACTGGGCGCGCCACGCTTCCTTGTCGATCTGGTCGCCGAGACCCGGGGTCTCGGCGTGCGAGTAGAAACGCAGGCCCCTGATCGTGTTGCCGTCGGGGTCCATCGACAGGTAGCCGAGCATGGTGGACCACAGGCCCTTGCCATAAACCGGCAGGATGAGCTGGTTGATGCGGCCCTCGTCTTTCACGAGGTACACATCCACGTAGCGCGGGCGCTGACCGATGCCGGCGATATCCTGCTCGTCCGGAATCGCGACCATGGCTTCGGGGTCGGCGTCCTCGACATACGCACCCGATTCGAGATCGACGGTGCGCGTTTCGATCGAGGCGAACAAACTGTCGATATCGGCGCCGGGCTCCATGAGGCCCGCAACGTCGAGAATGATCTGCTTGCGGAACAGTTCCTCGTTCCTCTGCTGCACCGGTTTCAGCACGATCGCCGCGCTGGAAACGATCACCGAGCAAATGAGGCTGAGCCCGATGGCGACGATCAGCGTGTTCGAAATGCTGTCGCGGTCGAATTCTTTCTTGTCAGACATTGCGTTTCAGCCTCCGTTTCACATTCGCCCGGATGACGAAGTGATCGATAACGGGCGCAAATACGTTGGCGAACAGGATGGCCAGCATGATGCCCTCGGGGAACGCCGGGTTGATGACGCGGATCAACCACGTCATGAACCCGATGAGCAGGCCGAAGACCCATTTGCCGGCGTCGGTCTGCGCGGCACTGACCGGGTCGGTTGCCATGAACACGGCGCCGAAGGCAAACCCGCCCAGGACCACGTGCCATTCCCACGGCATGGTCATCATCGGGTTGCTGCTGTTGGGGTCGCCGAACAGCAGGGACGGGATGATCAGGCCCGCGAACACCGCGACGATGATGCGCCACGATGCAATCCGCGTGAAGACGAGTAATGCGCCGCCGAGCAGGCAGGCCAGCGCCGAGGTCTCGCCGATGGATCCCTGCATCTGCCCGACGAAAGCCTGGGTCCAGCTCAGGCCGATAGCCGAGATGCCCTGCATGCCTTCGATCGCCGCAGCGCCCAGCGCGGTGGCGCCCGTGAAGCCGTCCGCGGCCGTCCAGACGGCGTCGCCGGAAATCTGGGCCGGGTAGGCGAAGTACAGGAAAGCACGTGCGAGCAGGGCCGGGTTGAGGAAGTTCTTGCCCGTGCCGCCAAAGACTTCCTTGCCGATGATGACGCCGAACGTGATGCCGACGGCCACCTGCCACAGCGGTATCGTGGCCGGCAGGATCAGGGCGTACAGCCAGCCCGTGACGAAAAAGCCCTCGTTGACTTCGTGGTTGCGCACCGCTGCAAACAGCACTTCCCAGAACAGGCCGACGACCATGGTCACGATGTAAATCGGCAGGAAATACAGCAGGCCGTGCACGAAACAGTCGTAACTGCTGCCCGGGTCATAGCCGGCGCCCAGCAGCGGCAGCAGGATGCCGCGCCACCCGTCGATGCCGACGAGCCCCAGGCTCTGCATCGCGGTGTTGGCCTGGAAGCCGACGTTCCACATGCCCATCACGGCCGCCGGTGACGAGGCAATGACGACCAGGATCATGACGCGCTTGAGGTCGATGGCGTCGCGCACGTGGGGTGAGCCGCGAGCGAGGTCGGGCGGCGAGTAGAAGAACGTGTCGATCGCCTCGAAGAGCGCGTAGAACTGCTCGAAACGACCGCCCTTGGTGAACAGGGGTTCGAGTCTGTCGAGGAATGAGCGTAGCGGTTTCATCAGCCGTTCACCTCGATCTCGTGAAGATTCTTGCGAAGATGCGGACCATATTCATACTTGCCGTTGCAGACGAAGGAGCACAGCGCCAGGTCTTCCTCGTCGAGTTCGAGGCAGCCCAGTTCGCGGGCCCCGTCGGTATCGCGGACGATCAGGGCTTTCAGCAAGGGCGTGGGCAGGATATCGAGCGGCATGACCTGCTCGAAGCTGCCGATCGAGACCATGGCGCGCGGGCTGCCGTTCTGCGAAGTGGTGAAGCGATAGCCCTTGCCGAACAGCTTCCCGGCAAACGCACGGGCAGCGGAGAACTTGCCGAAGCCGGGCCGCAGGAAGGCCAGGAATTCGCGCGGGTTGCCGTCCGGGAGCACCGAGATCTGCGTGTCGTAGCGCCCGAGATACGCGGCCCATCCGGCGGCGCGGCGGCCGCTCAGGACCGACCCGGACACGACGCGGACGTTGCCCGGACTCAGTTCGCCCGCGATCAGGCCGCCCGTGTGCGCGCCGAGGCGCGTCCTGACGAGGCGCGGCTCTTTCACCATGGGTCCGCCGAGGGCGACCACCCGCTCCACGGGCAGCCGGCCCGTGGTAAACAGCTTGCCGACCGCCATGACGTCCTGGTAGCCGATATGCCAGACGACCTTGCTTTCGCTGACCGGCTCGAGGAAGTGGATGTGCGTGCCGACCAGGCCGGCCGGATGCTTGCCGCTGAACGTCGCGTGCCGGAACGGTTCCTCGTTCGGGCACTCGCAGTCGGCGTTGGCCGCCGTGCAGATGTACACGGGCCCATGCACGAGCTTCGCCAGCAGCGCCAGGCCGCGGCGGAAGGCGTCCGGGTCGGTCTTGATGATGACCGAGGGGTCCGCGGCCAGCGGATTCGTATCGATCGCCGTGACGAACAGGGCGCGTGCCTCGCCGTCAGGGGCCGGGATCTTGCTGAAGGGGCGGGTACGCAGCGCCGTCCAGAGACCCGATGCCAGCAGGTTGTCGCGCACGGCCTGCCCGTCGAGCCCGGCGAGTTCGTCGGGGCCATAGCTGGCAAACGACTCGGCCTCGTCGCCCTCGAGCGAGATGACGACGGACTGCAATACCCGGCGTTCGCCGCGGTTGACCGCCTTGACCACGCCGCTGCCGGGCGAGGTGAACGATATGCCCGGGTTGTCCTTGTCCTCGTAGACCGGCTGGCCCAGTCTGACGCGGTCACCCTGCTGCACCAGCATGCGGGGTTTCAGATCGTGCGTGTCGGGGCCGAGCAGCGCGACCGACGTGACGTCGCCGCCATCCGTAATGCGCTGTTCGGGTGAGCCGGCCAGGGGGAGATCCAGGCCTTTCCTGATTTTTTTGTGCATAGACCTATTTCGTCTTCAGAACCAGACGCCGAAAAGTGAGCAACCGATGTGCCAGATGCTGCCGACCGCCTGAATCGCCAGCGTCGCCTCGATGGTTTGGATCATCGTTTCCCGGTCCTCGGGACCGCGGATGATACAGCCTGCCGCCCGTGCGGCGGTAGGTTTTGCCCGTGTTGCGCCCGTCCGTCCCCGCCATCGTCGAGAATGTCGTTGGCCCGTCCCCCGGCACCGGGTCCAGCGGGCGAAATGTAGCTGATGACATGCCTGATCCTAAGCTGCGAGCCCGGTGAGCGCCCAGGCTATTTCTGGTGAACCTTTTATACCGGAAACGGACTCTATATATATACGCGGTTTCCGAGAACCGCGAAGAGAAGATTTCGCAGTTCGAGACCCTGTAGAATACCCTGCTTTGCAGGAATCGGGGGCCCGTTCGGACCCACCGGAGCCTTACTCCACATCACCGGGACACGATATATGAAATTCAGCAGACTGATTGGCCTGGGGCTGCTCGTGCTCGTTCTGGGCGCGTGCGGCGGCAAGGACCAGGAAGACGTTGCCGGCGCGGCAGCGCCCGAGCCCGCCGCCGAGATAAGTGTCAGCGACGCCGAGCTCGCGGGCAATCCCTTCCTCGAGGAATGGGAGACGCCTTACGGGGTGCCGCCGTTCGCGGCAATCGAGGATTCGCATTACCTCCCCGCGATCAAGAAGGGCATTCTCGAACTGCGGGCGGAGATCGACGCGATCGTGGATAACGCCGAGCCGCCGGGCTTCGACAACACGATCATCGCGCTCGAAGTGGCGGGCGAACGGCTGCAGAAGGTGGCCAGTACCTTCGGCAATATCACGGGTACCGAGACCAACGACGAGCTCCGGGCCCTCGAGGCGCAGATCTACCCGATGCTGACGCGGGAGTTCGACGCCATCACGATGAACGACGCGCTCTGGCAGCGGGTCAAGGCCGTCTACGACCAGCGCGATTCGCTGGGCCTGGACGAGCAGGATGCACGGCTGCTCGAGCTGCGCCACCGCAGCTTCATCCGCGCCGGCGCCGCGCTGTCGCCCGAGGTGAAAGAGCAGGTCGCCGAGATCAACGCCGAGATGTCGGCGCTGACCACCCAGTTCTCGCAGAACCTGCTGCTCGAGACCAAGGCGTTCACGCTCGAACTCAAGTCCGACGAGGAGATCGCGGGCCTCAGCGATGACTTCAAGGCCGCCATCTGGAACGAAGAGAAGCAGGCCTGGGTCGTCGGCCTGAACCGATCGTCCTACGAAACCTTCATGGTGCAGTCCGAGAACCGCGAGTTGCGCGAGAAGCTGTTCAACGGCTATCGCCTGCGGGCCTCGGCCGGGGAGCGGGATAATGGCCCGCTGGCGATCAAGATTGCACAGTTGCGCGCCAAGCGCGCCGAGCTGATGGGTTATGACTCGCACGCGCATTACATTCTCGAGTACAACATGGCGAAGACGCCGAAGGGTGCCGAGGACTTCCTGCTGCGCGTCTGGCGCCCGGGCCTCGAGCAGGCCAGGAAAGAACGGGCGGACATGCAGGCAATGATCGGCGACGAGTTCACGTTGGCCGGCCACGACTGGTGGCACTATGCCGAGAAGCTGCGCAAGCAGCGTTATGATCTCGATGAGAATGCCACCAAGCCCTACCTCGATCTCAGGAACGTGCGTGACGGTGCGTTCACGATGGCGAACAGGCTGTTCGGCATTACGTTCGAGCCCGTCGACGTCGAAGGCTGGAATCCCGTGGTCGAGTCCTTCGATGTCAAGGACGAGAACGGGGAGCACCTCGGGCTCTTCATGACGGACATGTACGCGCGCGATTCGAAGCGCGGCGGCGCCTGGATGAGCTCGTACCGCGGCACCTCGAACATCAACGGCGAGCGTATCCGCCCGCTGGTGACGAACAACCTGAACCTGCCGACGCCGCCGAAAGGCAAGCCGACGCTGATGCGCTTCTCCGACGTGGAGACCCTGTTCCACGAGTTCGGTCACGGTTTGCATGGGCTGATGACGCAAATCGACTACCCGACTTTCTCGGGCGTCGATGGCCCGCGCGACTACACCGAGTTCCCGGCGCAGATTCTCGAGCACTGGACCAGCGAACCGGAAATGCTGGAGATCTACGCGCGCCACCACGAGACCGGGGAAGTCATTCCGGCCAGCCTCGTAGAACGCCTGCGCCTGGCGCGCAACCACAACCAGGGCTTCGCGACGACCGAGTACATCGCCGCGTCATTGCTCGACCTGCGCTGGCACATGCTGAGTTCCGCGGAGGCCGCGGCGATCACCGACGCCCGCGCCTTCGAGAAGAAGGTGCTGGAGGAGTACGGCCTGATCCCGGAGATCGAGCCGCGCTACCGTTCGAACTACTTCGCGCACATCTTTTCAAGCTCGACCGGTTACTCGTCGGGATACTACGCGTACCTGTGGTCCGAGATCCTCGACGCCGACGGTTTCGACGCGTTCAGGCAGGCGGAGGATATCTTCGATCCCGAAGTGGCGGGGCGTCTCAAGAAATGGGTGTTCGAAGCCGGCGGGCTGCGCCCGGCGGACGAGCTGTACCGCAATTTCCGCGGCCAGGACCCGAGCATCGAGCCGCTGCTCGAGGGCCGGGGGTTCGCCGTCGAGGAGTCACCCGAGACCTGACAGGCGGGTAATTCCCCAGTACAGGCCGATCAGCCCGATCAGGGCTGAGCCCGGCCGCACCACCCAGTTGCGGTACCCGGCGTTCCCCGCCGGGTCCCGCAGCCCCCGCCGGAGCGCGAAGCCGACAACGGCGGCGACGGCGATGACGCTCAGCTGGCCGATCTCGACCCCGACGTTGAAGCCGATCAGGGCACTCCAGAACTGCCCGGGCGGCAGGCCCAGTTCGCCAAAGAAGCCTGCGAACCCGAGGCCGTGAATCAGGCCGAAACCGAACACGACCATGGGCCGCCACCGGGTCATGTCCCTGAACACGAGGTTTTCGATCGCGACGAAAGCGATCGTGAACGCGATCAGCGGTTCGACGAGGGCCGACGAGGGCGTGATCACGCCCGTGGCCGCCAGCGCGAGCGTTGCCGTGTGCGCGACCGTGAAAGCGGAAATCTGCCATACCAGCGCCTTGAGGCGTACCGAGGCGAGGAACACCGCCAGTACGAACAGGATGTGGTCGGCGCCGTCGGGGAGGATATGGCCTATGCCGATCGAGACATAGATCCGCAAGGTCTCGAGAAAGCCCCGCTGCTCGTCCAGGCCGGCCAGCAACTCGGCATTGTCCGCCTGGCTCAGCGGGCCCTCGGAGCTGTTCATCTCCGCGAGCAGCGCGCACAGCTCGGGGTCCATACCGTCTTCGCCCGGCACGCACAGCTCGTCCTCGGGATGGGCGAGTGCGCTGCCCGCGAGCAGCACCAGGAGCAAGGCAACTAGGCGCCGCATGCCGGTTCGTTTCCATGCATCCGCAGCACGACTTTACCGAGGACGCGCCTTTCAGCGAGCAGGCGAAACGCCTCGGCGAATTCATCGAGCGCAAACGCGGCGCTGCAGCGCGGCCGGATCGCTCCGTCCCCCACCATGGCGTTCAGCTCCGCGGCGTTGGCGGCCCATTCCTGCGTGTGTTTCTCGACCCACGTGCCGTACCAGATGCCGATGATGCTGGCCTCCTTGAGCAGTGCCAGGTTCAACGGCAAACGGGGAATTTCGCCGCTGGCGAACCCGATGACCAGGTATCGCCCGTGCCAGGCCATGACCTTCTGGGCCTGCTCCGCGAGCGCGCCGCCAACCGGGTCGTACACGACGTCGACGCCCCGGTCTCCGACCAGCTCGCGCAGGGCCTGCCGCAACGGCACGTCGCTGTAGTCGACCAGGTGGTCGGCGCCGGCCTCTCGCGCGAACGCCAGTTTCTCGGCAGTGCTTGCCGCGGCGATCACGGTCGCCCCCATCGCGGCGGCCAGTTCGACCGCGGCATAGCCGACGCCGCCCGCTGCGCCGAGGACGAGGACGCTCTCGCCGGTTTGCAGCCGCGCGCCCTGCTTCAGGGCGTGATAGCTGGTGCCGTAGGCGACCGAATACGCGGCGCCCTCGTCGAAGTCGAGGCAATCGGGCAGGGCCAGGGCGTAGGTCTCCGGGATGATCGCCCGCTCCGCGAATGCGCCGCCGCGCAGCGCGCCGATGACCCGGTCGCCGACCGCGAAGCGGGTCACGTTCCTGCCCACGGCTGTCACAACCCCGGCGGCTTCGTTGCCCGGTATGAAAGGCGGTGGCGTGCGGACCTGGTACTTGCCGGCGATCGCCAGCAAGTCGGCAAAGTTCAGCGCCGCGGCCCGGACCTCGAACAGGATGTCATCGTCGCCCGGGACCGGCTCGTCACAGTCCTCGATGACCAGTTCGTCGAAATGGCCGTATTGCCTGCATACCAGTGCGCGCATCGATCCGGTGTGTCCTTGTGCGGGGAGATCCGGTAGGGAGTGTACTAAGGATTCGAGTGTGTTTTCGCACCCCGTGTCGCCGCCGCCGGAGCCGCCGTCCCCGGGGGCAGCTGCCAGTCTCCGCAGGCGTCACAGTGGGGTTCTCCGCGTGAGAAACCGTCGTAGGCAGTTGCGCGTATGGCGAATATGCTCTCGACTGCCACAATAGCGGCAACGAAAGACCACACCTGGAGAATTCGACGTGAAAGCAGCTCTCTCGATGCTCGCTACCGCAACCCTGGCCGCCGGCTTGTTGTTTACCGTGGCGGCATGCACCGACGCAGACGAGGAAGCCGCGGGCCAGAACCCGGCCCTCGCCACCCCGGTACCCGAGGGCATGATCCGCGGTACCGTGCTGGAGACGATGGATGCGGCCGGCTATACCTACGTGCTGCTCGACACCGCCGGGGGGCCGCGGTGGGTCGCGACACAACAGGCAGCGGTTGCGGTGGGGGACATCGTGCAGACAAACCAGGGCATGGCGATGCAGGACTTCACCAGCCCGTCGCTGGGCCGCACTTTCGACGTCATCTATTTCTCCGGGGCCTTGCGGAACCTGTCCGCGGCAACACCGCCCGCAGCGCATCCGGCCACAGGCCTGCCTCCCGGCCACCCGACGACCACGGCGGCACCCGTCAATGCTGAATCCGTGAGTGCCGTTACGGCGGTTGCCGCCGCCGAGGAAGGCAAGGACATCGCCTGGGTACATGCCAACAAGGATTCACTCGCCGGCCAGCCGGTGCGCCTGCGCGGCAAGGTCGTCAAGTACAACGCCGATATCCTCGGCACCAACTGGCTGCACATCCAGGACGGCTCTGGCAGTGCTGCCGAAGGCAACAATGACCTGCTCGTCACGAGTGCGGCCGAGGCCAATGTCGGCGATACCGTGGTCGTCACCGGCAACATCGTCCTCGACAAGGACTTCGGCGCCGACTACAGCTACGCGGTGCTGATGGAGGACGCCAGCCTCGCGGTGGAGTGAGAGTCGACGGGTGCCTGCAAGGCTGTCGGCGCGGCCGTCAACGATGGGTCCCCGTCCCGTACCCAGAACCTGAATTCCGGGTCGGCGTTCAGGCGCCCGGTCACCCGGACACGCGTGTTGCTGCAATCTACGTGCCCCGCGGCACAAACGCCGCTGCCTGGCCGAACCTGAAGAGTGCCGGCGGGTGGCAATAATCGGCGTCACAGTATATTTTGCCGTTCGCTCCCGGGTTTCGACAGGCAAATCATGATGCACCGCATATTGCTGTTTTTCGCCCTCCTGATCATCGCGTCCTGCTCCGACGAAAGCGCGCCGGTCGACGACTATGATCCGGCCCGCGATTACTTTACGTTCTCCGATACGTCCGCGTTCGTCACCGAGCACCTGGCGCTGGACCTCGATGTCGATTTCGAGGCCCGCGCGTTGCGCGGTTCCGCGACGCTGGCGATGCGCCGCCTGGACCCGCAGGCGACACAGGTCGTTCTCGATACGCGTGATCTCGCCGTGCAATCGGTGGCGGTGGTTGCCGGCGGCGGCTCGGAGCCGGCGGACTTCGCGTTTGGCGAGCGGCATCCGAAGCTGGGAACGCCATTGCGCATCGCGGTCCCTGCTGCCGCCGGGGAACGCTTCGACCTGGTGATCGAGTACCGGACCAGCCCGGAATCGACGGCGCTGCAGTGGCTGCCGCCGGAGCTCACTGCCGGTGGCAAACACCCGATGGTGTTTTCGCAATCGCAGGCCGTCCACGCGCGCAGCTGGGTGCCGCTGCAGGACACGCCGGCCATTCGCATTACCTACGAGGCAACGATCCGGACGCCCGCGTCGCTGCTGGCCGTCATGAGCGCGAATAACGATCCGCTGGCGCCGCGCACCGGCGAATACCACTTCGAGATGCCGCAGCCGATACCGTCTTACCTGCTCGCGCTGGCCGTCGGAAATTTCTATTTTGCGCCGCTCGGCGAGGAAACGGGCGTGTTCACGGAACCCGAGTTGCTGGATGCGTCGGTGTACGAATTCGCGGATACCCAGGCCATGCTGGAGCAGGCCGAACAGATGTTCGGCCCTTACGACTGGGGGCGCTACGACCTGCTCGTGTTGCCGCCGAGCTTTCCCTACGGCGGCATGGAAAACCCGAGGCTGTCGTTTATCACGCCGAGCCTGCTGGCCGGCGACCGCAGCCTGGTCGGGGTCATCGCGCACGAACTGGCGCATTCGTGGTCGGGCAATCTCGTCACCAATGCGACCTGGCGCGATGGCTGGCTCAACGAGGGGATGACCAGTTACATGGAGTCGCGCCTGATGGAGGTCATTTATGACGTGGCGCGCGTCGATGAAGAGCGTGTCCTGCAATATCGCGAGCTGCTGCTCGATTTCGAACGCGTGCCCGAACCGATGCAGGCGCTGGCACCGCGGCTCGACGACGCCGACCCCGACGGCTTCCAGGGCACCATCCACTACAGCAAGGGACAGTTGTTTCTCGAGTATCTCGAGCACGCGTTCGGCCGCGAGGCGTTCGATGACTTCCTCGCCGCGTACTTCAAGGAGTTCGCGTTCGGCACGATCACGACCGAGCAGTTCCTCGATTACCTCGAGGCGCAGCTGCTGAGCCAGGACAAGGCGCCCGTGACCCGCGCGCAGGCAGAAGCATGGACTTACGGGCCGGGGCTTCCCGCGGGCGCGCGCATACCGTCGTCCGCCAACCTCGATACTGCCGCGAAGCTGGCCGCCTCGTGGGCGGCCGGCGACACCGACCTCGCCGACATCGCGGTGGCGAGCTGGAGTCCGCAGGCCCGGATCCACTTCATCAACAGCCTCCCGGATGACCTTGCCCATGACCGGCTGGCCGAGCTCGATGCGCTCTGGCAGCTCAGCAACACGCACAACGCGGAGATTGGCCGCACCTGGTTCATCCAGGTGGCGCAGCGCCGCTTCCTGCCTGCCTACGACGCGCTGGAGGCACACCTCGGGCGCTACGGGCGCGGCCGGCTGATCGCGCCGGTATATTGGGCCCTGGCCGCCAACGGCGAGGACCGGACCCTGGCGCTGGCGATGTTCGAGCGGGCCAGGCCCGCCTATCACCCGGTCGTCGTTGCATGGATCGAGGCGAGGCTCCGCGAGACGGGGCAGTGAACCGGTAAATACGTATCGCCGGGGTCCGGGTGCGGGACTAGTCTCGATGTATGAACGAAGCGCAGGTCCTGCTGGTGACCGCTGCGACGGTCGCGTTTACCCACACGATACTGGGTCCCGATCACTACGTGGTGTTCGCGGCGATGGGCAAGGCCCGCCGGTGGGGCCTCGCGAAGACCTTGCGCGTCACGTTTTACTGCGGCGTCGGCCACGTGCTCGGGTCCGTCGTGCTCGGCCTGGTCGGTATCGTCGCAGGAACCCAGCTTGCATCGCTCGTTGCCATCGAAGGGCTGCGCGGTAACCTGGCCGGCTGGGCGCTGATCGCGTTCGGCCTCGTTTACCTGGCGTGGGGGCTGAAGCGGGCAGGGCGCAGCCACAGCCATTCGCACGTGCACGTCCATGGCGACGTCGTGCATGATCACCAGCACCGGCATCATACCGACCACGCACACGTGCACGCGGCCGGGGCCCGTACAGCCATCACGCCATGGGCCGTATTCATCATCTTCGTGCTGGGTCCCTGCGAGGCGCTGATACCGCTGCTCATGTACCCGGCAGCCCGCCAGAGCAACTCGCTCGTGGTGGCCGTTGCCGTGGTGTTCGGCGTGGTGACGCTGCTGACGATGCTCGGCTGCGTGGCGCTCGCGATGAAGGGCCTGGAGCGGTTCAAGCTGCCCACCACCGCGCGCTTTGCACACGCCGCCGCCGGGGCGGCCGTGCTCGCCTGCGGCGTCGCGGTGAGCTTTATCGGGATTTGATCCAAACGGCGCCAGCGATTACGGCGTTCACGGCGCGGAAACTTTAAGTATAATCACCCGTTGTCTTCCCGCGGGACCTTCATGGAAACGACGCTCCTCAATCAGGGCCTCCAGCTCATGCTCGTCGGCATGGGTACCGTGTTCTTCTTCCTGACCGTCCTTGTCATCGCCATGACGGTCATGGCGGTCCTGGTCCGGCGATGGACGCCGGTACCGGCGCAGCCGGTTTCCGATGAAGAGATTGCGGCCATGACGGCCGCCATCGCCATGCACCGCAGAAATAGCCCCAGAGATCCGGAATAACCGCTTATGAGTGATAAGAAACCACTGGGAATTACGGAGCTGGCGCTGCGTGATGCCCACCAGAGCCTGCTCGCGACACGCATGCGCATCGACGACATGCTGCCGATTGCGGACAAGTTGGACAGGGTCGGCTTCTGGTCGATCGAGTCATGGGGAGGCGCGACCTTCGACGCCTGCATCCGTTACCTCGGCGAAGACCCGTGGGAGCGCATCCGGCGGCTCAAGGCCGCCATGCCCAATACGCCCCAGCAGATGCTGTTTCGGGGCCAGAACATTCTCGGGTATCGCCACTATGCCGACGACCTGGTGCGCAAGTTCGTCGAGCGCTGCGCGGTCAACGGCGTTGACGTGTTCCGCATCTTCGATGCGCTCAACGACCTGCGCAACCTCGAGACCGCGATCAAGGCCACGATAGACGTCGGGAAACACGCCCAGGGCACGATCTCTTACACCGTGAGCCCCGTGCACACGGTCGACCTGTGGGTCGACCTCGGCAAGCGTATCCAGGACATGGGCGCGCACTCGATCTGCATCAAGGACATGGCCGGTCTGCTGCGGCCTTACACGGCGTTCGAGCTCGTCAGCCGCCTCAAGGAGCAGCTCGAAATACCGGTTCACATGCAGTGCCATGCGACGACCGGCCTGTCGACGGCGACCAACCTGAAAGCGGCCGAGGCCGGCATCGACAATATCGATACGGCCGTATCGTCGATGAGCATGACCTATGGCCACTCGCCGACCGAGTCACTCGTCGCCATCCTCGAGGGCACGGATCGCGACACCGGGCTCGACATCAACCTGATCGGGGAGATCGCCACCTATTTCCGCGGCGTGCGCAAGAAGTATGCGAAGTTCGAGGGCGCACTCAAGGGCGTCGACTCCCGCATCCTGGTCGCGCAGGTGCCGGGCGGCATGCTGACCAATCTCGAGAACCAGCTGCGCGAGCAGGGCGCCAGCGACAAGCTCGACGACGTACTCGAGGAGATTCCGAGGGTGCGCGAGGATCTCGGCATGCTGCCGCTGGTGACGCCGACGTCGCAGATCGTCGGCACGCAGGCGGTCATCAACGTCCTGCAGGGCGAGCGTTACAAGGTCATCAGCAAGGAGACGGCGGGCGTGCTCAAGGGCGAGTACGGCGCGACACCGACCAGCGTCAATGTCGAGCTGCAGGCGCAGGTGCTCGCGGGCGCCGAGCCCGTCACCTGTCGGCCCGCCGACCTGCTCGAGCCCGAGCTCGAGTACCAGACTGCAGAGCTCACGCGCATCGCGAGCGAGCGGGGTATTCGCCTCGCCGACGACGTGGTCGATGACGTGCTGACGTACGCGCTGTTTCCGCAGATCGGACTCACGTTTCTCGAGAATCGCGACAATCCTGCGGCATTCGAACCGGTGCCGTGGGAAGAACCCGCGCCCGAGCCGCAGGCAGGACCCGCTGCGGCGGGCGGCGGTGGTGCCGGCGTGTACTCGGTGCGGGTCAACGGCAAGGAATTCACGGTCGAAGTGGCCGAGAGCGGTCAGCTGGCCGCGGTCGCTCCCGCAGCGGCCGCACCGGCGGCCGCCGCCAAGGGCAGCGGCGAGCCGGTCAAGGCGGCGCTCGCCGGCAACATCTTCAAGGTGCTCGTGGCGCCGGGCGCCGAGGTAGCGGCGGGCGATCCCCTGCTCATCGTCGAGGCGATGAAGATGGAGACGACGGTGGCGGCACCCAGGTCGGGGACCGTGACCGACGTTTTCGTTGCCGAGGGCGACAAGGTGTCGGTCGGCGACGCGCTGGTCGCGCTCGCGTAGGCCCCGATGGATCTCGTTACCCGGATCTGGACCGAATCCGGCCTGTACCAGGCGACAGGCGGCCAGGTCATCATGTTAGCCGTGTGCCTGGGGCTTTTGTACCTCGGCATCTTCAAGAAGTTCGAGCCTCTGCTGCTCGTGACGATCGGTTTCGGTGGCCTGCTCAGCAACATCCCGGGTGCCGGGATCGCCGAGCCTGGGGGATTGCTCTTCTATGCGTACGAGATCGGGATCAAGTCCGGCGCGTTTCCCCTGATCATCTTCATGGGGGTCGGCGCGCTGACCGACTTCGGCCCGCTACTGGCCAATCCCCGCACCCTGTTCCTGGGGGCCGCGGCGCAGTTCGGTATCTTCGCGACCCTGCTCGGGGCGCTGGGCCTGACCGAGCTCGGCTGGATGGATTTCTCGCTGCGCGAGGCCGCGGCCATCGGCATAATCGGCGGCGCGGACGGGCCGACCGCGATTTACGTCGCGGGCCAGCTGGCGCCGCACCTGCTGGGCGCGATCGCGGTGGCTGCCTATTCCTACATGGCGCTGGTGCCGCTGATCCAGCCGCCGATCATGCGGGCGCTGACGAGCGAGCAGGAGCGGCGCATCGAGATGGTGCAGCTGCGCGAGGTTTCGCGGGTCGAACGGATCCTGTTTCCGCTAATGCTGTTGCTCCTGGTCGGCCTGTTGCTGCCTGCCGCGGCCCCGCTGTTGGGCATGCTGGCATTCGGCAACCTCATGCGGGAGTGCGGCGTCGTCGAGCGGCTCTCCCATACGACGCAGAATGCGCTGATCAATATCGTGACGATCTTCCTGGGCCTGGCCGTTGGGTCCAAGCTGAGCGCGGAACAGTTCCTCGTCGTCGACACGCTCGGCATCCTGGTTCTCGGTATCGTCGCCTTCGGCATCGGCACCGCGAGCGGCGTGCTGATGGGCAAGCTCATGAACCGCCTGTCGTCGACCCCGATCAATCCGCTGATCGGCGCATCCGGCGTGTCCGCGGTCCCGATGGCCGCGCGCGTGGCCAACAAGGTCGGACTCGAGGCGAATCCGCACAATATCCTGCTGATGCATGCCATGGGGCCGAACGTCGCGGGCGTCATCGGGTCGGCCGTCGCCGCCGGTATCATGATCATGTTCACGTCGTAGCCAGGACAGCGCGTTGCAATCACTATCGATCGTAATTCCCGCCAAGAACGAAGCAGGCGCCATCGGCGACGCGGTCGCCGGCGCCCGGGCCAAGTACCCGGACGCGGAGATCATCGTCGTCGACGACGGCTCGACGGACGAGACGGCGAGCGTGGCAGCACAGGCCGGGGCCACCGTGATTCGCCATCCCGAGAGCCTCGGCAACGGGGCGGCCATCAAGTCGGGAGCGCGCGCTGCCGGTGGCGAGGTGCTGGCGTTCATGGATGGCGACGGCCAGCATGACGCGTCCGAATTCGACGCCTTGCTCGCGAAACTCGACGAGGGTTTCGACATGGCAATCGGCGCACGCGATTCGGGATCGCACGCCAACGTGGGCCGCCTGTATGCCAACGGCATCTACAACGTCGTCGCGTCGTGGCTGACCGGGCGGCGCATCCCCGACCTGACGTCCGGGTTTCGCGTAGCGCGCGCGGCGCTGTTCAAGCAGTTCCTGTACCTGCTGCCGAACGGCTTTTCCTACCCGACGACCATCACCATGGCATTCCTGCGGTCGGGGTACCCGATCTGTTTCGCGTCGATTCCTGTCGCGCAGCGCATCGGCAAGAGCCACATCAGGCCGGTGCGCGACGGCGTTCGCTTCCTCGTGATCATCTTCAAGATAGCGACCCTGTATTCGCCGTTGAAAATTTTCCTGCCGATCGCCGCGTTGTTCTTCACGACCGGTGCCGGTTGGTATGCCTACACGTTCACGACGGCCGGGCGCTTCACGAATATGAGCATGCTGCTGTTCAGTGCCTCGGTCATCGTCTTCCTGATCGGCCTGATCTCCGAACAAATCACGGCGCTGACGTACAGCAAGTCCTGACATGCGGCAATGCATCTTCGTCCTCGGAACGCGGGCGCAGCTGGTCAAGATTGCGCCGGTCCTGCAATTGGCCCACGCAGAAGGTCTGCGGCACACGGTCTGGTTCACCGGGCAGCATCACGAGTCGATCGACGACCTGATCCGTGATTTCGAGCTGGCGTCGCAGTTCATACAGCCGAAGAACCGCAAGGAACGATCGAGTATTCTCAAGTTGCTCGTGTGGATTCCCCGCACCCTGTACAAGTGCCATGAATACGTAAAAAGCGCCAAGCTCTGGACCGGCAAGCGGCCGCTGGTCGTGGTTCATGGCGATACCCTGTCCACCTGGCTGGGTGCCGTGGCGGGGCGCTGGGGCGGCGGCGACATCGTGCATCTCGAGAGCGGCCTGAGTTCGGGCAAATGGAACGATCCGTTTCCCGAGGAGATGTTGCGGCGCCTGACGTTTCGCAAGGCCCGCTACGCGATCTGTCCGAACGACGAGGCCGCGGCGCGCATGGCACGCTACCCGGGCTGTATCGTGCTCGACACGCGGGAGAACACGTTGCTCGACTGCGTGCGCTACGCGACGCAGGGGAAGTCAGTGTCGGCACCGGCCGGCCGCGACTACTTCGTGGCGTCAATTCATCGCTTCCAGAATATCTATCAGCGTGACGAACTTGCGCGCATCGTCGACGAGATGCGCGTGGCCGCGAAGTCCGGCGAGGTCCACTTCATCCTCCATCCGCCGACCGAGCTGCGCCTGAAGAAATACGGACTGTACGCGACGCTCGCCGAGGCGCCCGGTGTCAACGTGCGGCCGCGCATGCCGTACACCGACTTCCTGGCGCTGCTGAGCGGCGCCCGCGCGGTCTTCAGCGACGGCGGCTCGAACCAGGAGGAGCTGTCCTATCTCGGCGTGCCCACGATCCTGTACCGTGATCGCTCCGAGCGACCCGATGGCCTGGGCGCTAATATCCGGCTGCGGCCCGAAATCGAGGGATCGCTGCAGGACTTCATCACGACGGGCGGACTCGACGCGCTGCGCCGGCCGTCGCGAATCGACGACGACGTCATGCCGTCACGCATGACCGTCGATGCGCTGATCAAGTGGGCCGGCGCTCCCAGCTAGCGATCGAAGTGATCTTCCAGCACCTGCGCGACGCAGGAGGTCAGGCGCTTGCCGGTCTCGATGTGCAGGAACTCGTTCGGCCCGTGCGCGTTCGATTTCGGGCCCAGCAGGCCCGTGATCAGGAACTGCGCTTTTGGAAAACGCTCGCCGAGCATGCCCATGAACGGAATCGTGCCGCCCGTGCCCATGTACATTGACGGTTTGCCGAAGAACGCATCGGATGCTTTTTGCATCGACGCCTCCAGCCAGGGCGCGATTTCCGGGGCATTCCAGCCGGCCATGCTCGAGTCGGCGTCGAACTCGACCCTGACGAGCGGTGGCGTATCGGCCTCGAGTGCCCGCTTGACCGCGGCCGCAGCCTGGTCCGCATCGACCGTCGGCGGCAGCCGGAAGGAAAGCTTGAGCACCGTGTAGGGCAGCAGCACGTTTCCGGCATTGACCAGGTCCGGCATGCCTTCCTGGCCCGTCACGGCGAGCGTCGGGCGCCACGTGTTGTTGAGCATCAGCTCGTCGTAGCTTTCGCTCGGCTGCGGGTTGTCGACGGCCCACGGGAATTTCCGGTAGACCATGTCCTGCAGCGTTGCTGCCGCAAGACCAGCCTGCTCGAGCCGCTGCGCGGGAATCTCGGCGTGCAGCTCGTCGAGCAAAATCCGGCCGCTGTCTTCGTCCTCGATCCGGCTGATCAGTTGCCGCGCCGTGCGAAAACTCGACGGCACGACGCCGCTTGCCGTACCCGAGTGCACGCCCTCGGTCAGCACGTCGACGCGCAGCGTGCCTGTGAGGTTGCCGCGCAGCGAGGTCGTGCACCAGAGCTGGTCGTAGTTGCCGCATTCCGCGTCGAGGCAGACCACGAGATCCGGCGAACCGATGCGGTCCTCGAGGAGGTCGATGTAGTAGGGCAGATCGAAGCTGCCGCTTTCCTCGCAGCCCTCGACGAGCACGATGCAGTGCGCATGCGGAATGCCCTGTTCCTGCAGCGCCCGGATGGCGGTCAGCGAGCCGAAGGTCGCATAGCCGTCGTCCGCGCCGCCGCGGCCATACAGCTTGCCGTCCTTGATGACTGGCGTCCACGGATCGAGGTCCTCGTCCCAGCCGCTGAATTCCGGCTGCTTGTCGTAGTGGCCGTACAGCAGCACCACATCCTCCGACTGGCCCGGAATGTCGATGAAGAGCAGTGGCGTGCGTCCTTCGATGCGGACGATGTCGACGGTCATGCCCTCGATCGGCTGCGTCTTGCACCACGCTTCCAGCATCTGCACGGCTGTTTCCATGTGCCCGTGTTTCTCCCACGCGGGATCGAAATGCGGAGACTTGTTCGGGACTTTGATGTACTCGGAAATCTCAGGAATGATCGAGTCATCCCACATGTTGCCGACGAATTCGGCCGTTTTCTTGGTGTCCATGTTGGTTGTCTTAGCTTCCTGTCAGGGAACGAATCAACGTCTTTGTCATGCGCTCCGTGGTAATGAAAAACCAGCTGTACTGGTCGTGGTAAGCGGCGAGCGGATTGGCCGCCACGATCTCTTCTTCCGACAGCCCCGCGTCGATCAGGTTCTTCACGAGCGCCTTTGCGTCGCGGAGCATGGCGAGATCCTGCTCGAGGTCCGCGCGCGTGGCCACCGGGCCGTGTCCCGTCAGGAACTTGGTGTCCTCGTCTGCCATGTCGATGAGCCGCTGCATGCCGGCGATGTAGCCGTCGACGGTGCCGCCGCTGTCGAGGTCGATAAAAGGGAACAGGCCGCGAAAACTCAGGTCGCCCGCGGCGATGACGTTGGCGTTTCTGAAATGGATGATCGCGTCGCCGTCCGTGTGGGCGTCCGGAACGTGGATCGCGACAGCCTCCTCGCCGTTCACGTGGAAGGTCATTCGATCCGAGAACGTGATGACCGGCAGCGCACCCGGCCCCGTGTTGAGTTCGGGATTGCCTGCCATGCGCGACCGCAACTGGTCATGCGAAACGACGATGGCGCCTTGCTCCGTGACGTAGACGTTACCGCCGACATGGTCGCCGTGGGCGTGCGTGTTGATGACGAAATCGACCGGGCGCCCCGCGATCTTCTCGGCCAGGGCCACGAGCGCCGGCGCCGTCGGTTCCATGACATCGTCGATCATGACGATGTATTCGTCGCCAACCAGCAGGCCGACGCCGCCGCCGACGAAATCGGAGGGCTCGTTGAGCGCGAAGCCTTCGTTCGTGTTGCCGATCTGGAAGATGCCGGGTGCGACCTCGACCGCGGCGAAAGGGCTCGGCGTTTCCTGCGCCGTTGCCAGCGAGGCCAGCAGCAGACAGGGCAAAATCAGGGTTCTCATCACTGTGTCCTCGAGAGCGAAACAGCGATTGTACCCTCGATCGGCGGGTTATTGCCGCCCCGGGAACGAGAACTGCGCTTTCTCGCGCACGCCGCCGGCGGGCCAGCGCTGCGTGATCGTCTTGCGGCGCGTATAGAAGCGCACGCTGTCGGGGCCGTAGGCATAGAGATCGCCGAACAGCGACCGTTTCCAGCCGCCGAAGCTGTGATAGGCGACCGGCACCGGCAGCGGCACATTGATGCCGACCATGCCGACCTTGATGCGATCGGCGAAATAGCGGGCTGCCTCGCCATCGCGCGTAAAGATGCAGGTGCCGTTGCCGTACTCGTGATCGTCGATCATCTGCATGGCCTGTTCCTCGGATTCCGCGCGCACGACGCACAGGACCGGACCGAAGATCTCTTCCTGGTAAATCCGCATGTCGGTCGTGACGCGGTCGAACAGGCACGGCCCGAGGAAGAAACCGTCTTCGTGCCCCGCAACCACCAGGCCCCGGCCGTCGCACACGAGTTGGGCGCCTTCCTCTACACCGAGGTCGACGTAGCCGCGGACCTTGTCGAGATGTTCTTGCGTAACGAGTGGCCCCATGTTGTTGGCGACGTCGGTACCGGGCCCGACGCGGAGCGCCGCGATCTGCTCGGCCAGCCGCGCAACCACCGTGTCCGCTGTTGCGTCGCCGACGCAAACCGCGACCGAGATCGCCATGCAGCGTTCGCCGCAGGAGCCGAACGCAGCCCCCATCAGCGCGCTGACCGCGTTATCGACGTCGGCATCGGGCATGATCACGGCGTGGTTCTTGGCGCCGCCGAGCGCCTGCACGCGCTTGCCGTTGGCTGTGCCGGTCGTGTAGATATACTCGGCGATCGGCGTGGAGCCGACGAAGCTGATGGCCTGTACGCGCGCATCATGCAACAGGGCGTCGACGGCCTCCTTGTCGCCGTTGACGACGTTGAACACGCCGTCCGGGAGGCCTGCTTCGCTGAGCAGGCGGGCCACGATCAGCGGTGCGGTCGGGTCTTTTTCGGAGGGCTTGAGAATGAAGGTGTTGCCGCAGGCGATCGCCATCGGGAACATCCACATGGGCACCATGGCCGGGAAGTTGAACGGCGTGATGCCCGCGACGACGCCGAGTGGCTGGAAATCCGACCAGCTGTCGATTCCCGGCCCGACGTTGCGCGAGTACTCGCCCTTCAGCAGTTCGGGGATACCGCAGGCGTAGTCGACGACTTCGACGCCGCGCCCGAACTCGCCGAGTGCGTCGTCCAGCACCTTGCCGTGCTCCTCGGTGATGGCCGCCGCAATCGTGTCGGCGTTTTCCTCGAGCAACTGCTTGAAGCGAAACAGGATGCGCGCGCGCTTCGCCGGCGGCGTATCGCGCCACGCGGGGAATGCGGCCTGGGCGGCCTCGATCGCCCGCTCGACGGTCGCACGCGAGGCCATCGCGACATGGCGCATCACCTGTCCGGTGGCAGGATTGGTGACCGGGAGCGGCCGGTTGTCGTCCGCTGCGTCGGCGCCGTCGATGAAATGTCCGGTCACGTTGCTCATTCGACCGCATCCAGTACGCGTCGCAGCGCGACGAACGACTGCTCCATCTCGTCCGGGTCCGAATTGAGAAACGGCGAGAACTGCAGCAGGTCCATGCCGTTGCGCAGGACGAGGTTCTCATCCCAGAAACAGCGCTTGTGCACCTCGAAACCGCGCTGCCCCGGTGCCCCGTCGCGAGGCGCCAGTTCGATGGCCCCCATCAGCCCGATGTTGCGCACGTCGATGACGTGGCGGTGATCGGCAAACGAATGCAGCAGGTCTTCGAAATGCTGCTCCAGCGCGCGCGCCTGCTCGAACGTACCTTCCTCGTCGTAGACGTCCATGGCGGCCAGTCCGGCTGCGGCCGCGACCGGGTGGCCGGAGTAGGTATAACCGTGAAACAGCTCGATCATGTGTTCCGGGCCGTTCATGAAGGCGTCGTAGATCTTGTCGCGGACCAGCACGGCGCCCATCGGGATGACGCCGTTGGTCAGGCCCTTGGCCGTGGTGATGATATCGGGCGTTACGCCGAACCGCGTCGCGCCGAAGGGCGCGCCGAGGCGGCCGAACGCCGCGATGACCTCGTCGAAGATCAGCAGTATTCCATGTGTGTCGCAGATTGCCCGCAGGCGTTCGAGGTAGCCGGGCGGCGGCGGGATGATGCCGGCCGAGCCCGGCACCGGCTCCACGATGACGGCCGCAATGTTGCTGCCGTCGTGAAGCTGGCACAGTCGCTCGAGGTCTTCCGCCAGCTCGATCCCGTGCTTCGGCAGGCCCCGTGAAAACGCGTTGCGCTCGATGTCCAGCGTGTGGCGCAGGTGGTCGACGCCCGGGAGCAGGGCGGCGCTGAAGACCTTGCGGTTCGGGACCATGCCGCCCACCGACATGCCGCCGAAGTTTACGCCGTGGTAGCCCTTCTCGCGCCCGATCAGGCGCGTGCGGTTGCCCTCGCCGCGGGCGCGGTGATAGCCCAGTGCGATCTTGAGCGCCGTGTCCACCGATTCGGAGCCCGAGTTGGTGAAAAAGCAGTGCGAGATGCCGTCGGGTGCGCTCGCCGTGACGCGCTCCGCCAGCGCCAGCGCCTTGTCATTGGTCATCTGGAACGTGATGCAGTAATCGAGCTGCGCGACCTGGGCCTGCACGGCGGCGACGATTTTCGGGTGGCAGTGGCCGACGCCCGTGGTCCAGAGCCCGGAAAACGTGTCGTACAGGCGCGTGCCGTCGGCGCGCGTATACCAGTGGCCGTCGGCGCCCGTTATCACTCGCGGCTTCTTGTTGAAGTCGCGGTTGGCGGTAAACGGCATCCAGTAGGAATTGCTGTGAGCGGCAGGCATGCGGGCACCCGTTGGCTTTCGATGGTCCAGGCGCATGAGTGTACGCTTGGCGGTCGATGTTAAACAATCCGTTTTCTGCCCCAATACAAGCTGTTGTTTTATAAGGATTGGCGTGCCATTCTGTTCAGTAAGGTAAACATCCTGCAAGGGGGGTTCGAATGGAACAGAACATCGGCCAACGCCTGCGCGCGGTGCGCGACGAGCATGGCCTGTCGCAACGGCAGCTCGCGCGGCAATCGGGCGTCGCCAACGCGACGATCTCCCAGGTCGAGGCCGGCAAGCTGAACCCGACCGTGGGCATGCTCAAGAAGATCCTCGACGGCGTGCCGATGCCCTTGTCGGCGTTCTTTGCCGACGACCGGCAACCGCGCGATGCCATCTTCTTTCGGGCCGACGAACTGACCGAGATCGCCGATGGCGGGGTCTCCTATCGGCAGGTGGGCGCGCCGCTGGCCGGCAGGGCGATCCAGTTGCTGAAGGAGTGCTACCAGCCCGGCGCGGGCACCGGCAAACACGCGCTGATGCACGAGGGCGAGGAATGCGGCATTGTCCTGGCCGGCAGGCTCGAAGTCACCGTGGGCGACGCGACGGCCGTGCTCCACCCGGGGGATGCCTACTATTTCCGCAGCAACCAGCCGCACCGGTTTCGCAACCCGGGGAGCGAGCCCTGTGAGCTGATCACCGCGTGCACCCCGCCGAGTTTCTGATGACTACCGGCATATGGGTATATCTACGGCTGGCCATAGCCCCTTAAATAATGGCAGAGTTACTGACGAGGAATCCTCCGGGACAGGACACAATGAAGCCGTTTGGCACCGAATTCTGCGATCACTTCGCGATCGCACGTTATACCGCGGGCGCGTGGAGCGCGCCGTCGCTCGAACCCATCGCCCCGTTGTCGCTGCACCCGGCGGCGCACGTATTTCACTACGCGAGCACCTGCTTCGAGGGCTTCAAGGCGTATCGCTGGGCGGACGGCAAGGGGCGCATCTTCCGGCTGCACGATCATGTCGCGAGGATGCAGAAAAGCGCCGCGTCCCTGTGCCTGCCCGTTCCCGAGGCCGACATGCTTGCCGGCATGGTCGTCGACCTCGTGCACCACAACCTTGCGGACATCCCGGAACCCCCGGCCTCGCTCTACCTGCGCCCGACGCTGATCGGCACGCTGCAGAATATCGGCGCGGCCGCGGCGCCGTCGACCGAGGCCATCCTGTTCGTCATTGCTTCACCGGTCGGTGACTACTTCGCCGGGGGGGCCGCGGCGCTCAAGCTCCTGGTCGAGGACCGTCGGGAGCGGACGACCGAGCAGCTCGGCAGCACCAAGACCGGCGGCAACTACGCCGCCGCGCTGGGCCCGACGCTCGCGGCGAAAAAGCAGTACGGCGTGGACCAGGTTCTCTTCTGTCCGCACGGCGACGTGCAGGAGACCGGGGCCGCGAACTTCCTGCTGATCAGTGACGACGAGATCCTTACGAAATCGCTCGATACGACGTTCCTGCACGGCATGACCAGGGACTCGATTCTCAAACTCGGTGCCGAGATGGGCTACAAGATCAGCGAACGCCCTTTCACGGTCGATGAACTGCTCGACAAGGTCTCCACCTGGGAAGCTTGTTTGTCAGGCACGGCGGCGACGCTGACCCCGGTGGGGACGCTCGTCTACCAGGGCAAGGAAATACCGGTTCGGGATGGGCAGCCGGGTCCGAACCGGGCGAAACTGCAGAAAGCCTTGCAGGACATCCAGTACGGACTTGCCACGGACACCCACGGCTGGCTGACCGAGGTCGGTTAGTTCAGCAGCCGGGCGCGGCTCGAAAAATAACCAACCCGGGTGCGGCGCCCACCGCGCGGCGTCAGATGGCCCTGGAAAACCGGCTGTCGTTCTCGGCGAGGTTGATGTAGCGATCGAACGTCATCGCGATGTTGCGCAGCAACAAGCGGCCCTGTGGCGTGATCGCGATGCCCTCGTCGGACAATTCGATCAGCCCGTCTTTCTCCAGCACACCGAGTTGCTGGACTTCCTCCGCGAAGTACTCGCGAAAATCGATGCCGTGTTTCCGGCTGAAGTCGTCGAAGCTGAGGTTGTCGTAACACATCAGGTCCTGGATCACCGCCGCTCGAACGAGGTCGTCGTCGTCGACGAGCAGCCCTTTCCTGATGGGCAGTTCGCCTCGCTCGATGATCTCTTCGTATTCGATGGTACTGGCCGAATTCTGGGCGAACATGTTACCGATGCCGCCGATGCCGCTGACGCCCAGGGCAACCAGGTCGCACTGCCGGTGCGTCGAGTAGCCCTGGAAATTGCGCTGCAGGGTTCCGTTCTCCCGCGCCAGCACGAGCTCGTCGCCGGGCAGGGCGAAATGGTCCATCCCGATATACACGTAGCCGACGCCGCACAGCTTGTCGATGGTGTGATGCAGCAGGTCGAGCTTGGTTTCCGGCGCCGGGATATCGCCGGCATTGATCATGCGCTGCCCCTTGAAGCGCTCGGGCAGGTGCGCGTAGTTGTAGACGGCGAGCCGGTCCGGTTTCATCGCGATGACGATATCGAGCGTGGCGTCGAAGCTGGCGACGGTCTGGTGGGGCAGG
Source organism: Woeseiaceae bacterium (assembly GCA_041553075.1). GTDB lineage: Bacteria > Pseudomonadota > Gammaproteobacteria > Steroidobacterales > Woeseiaceae > UBA1847. The sequence continues at coordinate 55,293 of JBFEJR010000011.1, forward strand.
CCGTAGATCAGGTCGAACGAGATGGAACCGAAACCCGCAGTCCGGGCCGCGTCGACCAGCGCCTGCACTTCGCCAGGCGACTGCATGCGGTTGACGGCGACCTGCACCTGTTCGTCGAAGTCCTGGATGCCGAGGCTCAGGCGATTGAAGCCGAGGTCCCAGAGCTCCTGGATTCTCCCGGCGTCGACCGTGCGCGGATCCACTTCGATAGAAAACTCGCGCTCCCCGCTGTCGTCGAAATTGAACGATGCCCGCAGGTGATCCATCAGCGCACCGAGCTGTGCCTTGTCGAGATACGTCGGCGTGCCGCCGCCGAAATGCAGCTGCTCGACCTTGCGCGACTTGTCGAACAGTTCGGCCTGCATCTCGATTTCCTTGTACAGCATCTCCATGTAACGGGCGACGCGCTGCTCGTTGCGCGTAACGATCTTGTTGCAGCCGCAGTAGTAACAGAGGGAGTGGCAGAACGGGATGTGGACATACAGCGATAACGGGACGTCGCTCGCATTGCTCGCAATGGCTTTCTCGCGGTAATCGGCCTCGCTCAGCTGGTCGGTGAACTGGAGCGCGGTCGGATACGAGGTATAGCGCGGACCGCGGCCGCCATACCGAACGATGAGATCCTGGTCGAAGCAAACCTGCATCAAACTCTCCTCAGCGCGTGTACCAGGTACAGCGCTACCGTAAACAACAGCATGGCGACGGCCTGGTGGGCGGCGCCCAGCCAGACCGGCACGGCCAGCAGCAAGGTCGTGATACCCAACGCCACTTGCAGGACCGCCGTGTGCAGCAACGCGTTCACTGCCGGCCTGGCCCTTGACGGCAGCTCGGCACGGCGCGCATGCCACCAGTAGACGACGACCAGCACCAGCGTCGTGATCGCCAGCAGGCGATGATCGAACTGCACGGTCGCCGTGTTCTCGAAGAAGTTACGCCAGAACGGCTCCAGCGCCAGGATGCCTGGCGGAATCCAGTTCTCTCCCATCAGCGGGAACGTATTGTAAATCTTGCCGGCTTTCAGGCCGGCCACGAACCCGCCGGAAACGACGGTAACCGAGACCAGCGTGAACAGGGCCAGCGTTTTGCCGTAAAGGGCGTGCTTCTCCGAGTCCGCACGTGGGGGAAACGATAGCGACAAGGCCACCCAGAGCATATACGCATAAATCGCGAATGCCGCGACCAGGTGCGCGGTAAGCCGGTACTGGCTGACGTGCGGGTTGTCCACGAGCCCGCTCTTGACCATGTACCAGCCGAGCACGCCCTGCAGGCCCCCGAGTACGAACATCAGCAGGTATCTGGGCCACTCGCTGCGCCGGATGTAGCCCTTCACGAGGAAAAAGACGAACGGCAGCAGGAACACGATGCCGATTACCCGGCCCAGCAGCCGGTGCAGGTACTCGAGCCAGAAGATGCCCTTGAAATCCTGCAGCGTGAATGCCGCGTTCACTTTCTGGAATTCCGGACTCTGCCGGTACATCTCGAAGACGCGCTGCCACTCGCCCTCGGACAGCGGCGGCAGCAGGCCGGTCAGCGGGCGCCAGTCGACCATCGACAGGCCCGACCCCGTCAGGCGGGTGACCCCACCGAGCACCACCATGCCGAATACCAGCGCGCAGCACACGAAAAGCCAGCGTGCGACCGCGAGATTCTTGTCTTTAGTTTCGAGCATGGCCGCGCATGATACGGCATAATTCCGCCGATGGGCATCAACCGCTGCTTCAATATCATGGATTTTCGGCGCATCGCGCAGCGACGCCTGCCCGCGCCGGTATTCCACTATATCGATGGCGGGGCCGACGACGAATGGTCGCTGCGCCGTAACACCGCGGCATACGACGAGTACGAGTTACTGCCGGCGCACCTGTCCGATGTCAGCGCGATCGACCTGCAGTCGACCCTGTTCGGCAAGTCGATCGACTGGCCCGTGATGATCGCCCCGACGGGCGCCTCGCGCCTGTTCCATCGCGATGGCGAACCGGCGGTCGCGCGAGCCGCCGCGGCATTCAACATGCCCTACAGCCTGTCGACGGTGGGTACCACCACGATCGAGGAGATCGCGACGATCGGCGAGCATCCGAAGGTCTTCCAGATTTACGTATTTCGCGATCGGGGCCTGACCCGCAACTTCGTCGAGCGCTGCAAGGCGTCCCGCTACACGGCACTGTGCCTGACCGTCGACACGCCCGTGGCCGGCAACCGTGAGCGCGACCACTACTACGGCATGATGGCGACCGCGAAGCCGGCGCTGCGCAGCGTGCCGAGCATGCTGCGCCACCCGGGCTGGCTGTATCGCGCAGTCGTTCGCAAGGACATGGAACTGGTGAACGTCACGCAGGTGGAAAACGCCCCGCAGTTCACGGACATGAGCGTCAAGGATTTCATCGACAGCCAGTTCGATCGCTCCCTGACGTGGAAGGACGTCGAGTGGCTGGCGGCCGAGTGGGACGGCCCGCTGGTGATCAAGGGCGTGCAAACCGTGGACGACTGCCGCAAGGCGGCCGATGCGGGAGCAACGGCCGTGATGCTCTCCAATCATGGCGGGCGCCAGCTCGAGGGCGCGCCGGCGCCCGTGGACTGCATTGCCGCGGTTGCCGACGCGCTGCGCGATCGACTCGAGATCATCTGCGACGGCGGCATTCGCCGCGGGACGCACATCGTCAAGGCGCTGGCGCTGGGCGCGAACGCCTGTTCCATTGGTCGTGCCTACCTGTACCCGCTGGCTGCGGGTGGGCAGGCCGGTGTCGAGCGCGGTCTCGGACTGCTGCGTGACGAGACCTTGCGCTCGATGGCGCTGATCGGCTGCGATTCGGCCGAGGGACTCGACGAGCGCTATGTCCGCCGACGGCCCTGAGCCAGTCGAAATTGCGCAATTACGCGCGATTTCAGCAGCTTGCGGCGGCTCCCGAACCCCGATTCCGGGCCTGCGGCAAGGCCCGAAACCCCTTGATTCATAGCGGCATCCGCCGATTTGCGCCAACAAATCACGACTTGCACGGTATTTTGTGCATAACTTGTCAGGGATTTGCGGGTAACATCTTTGCTGCCGTCGCCGTTAAGGGGGGTGGCGTTGGGCCGTCTTCGGACGGTGAGTATTTTCAAGAGGTAGATATGTCAGGCGAGAGAGTTGTAGGGACCGTCAAGTGGTTCAATGATGACAAGGGATTTGGTTTTATCGAGCGCGAAGGCGGTCAGGATGTGTTCGTGCACCACACGGCCATCCAGATGGAAGGCTTCAAGTCACTGAAGGAAGGCCAGAAGGTCACGATGGAAGTGAGCCAGGGGCAGAAGGGTCCGCAGGCGGACAACGTCGTTCCTGAGTAGCAAGCCCGACGGCATGGCATTCGCGCGCTAGGCTAGGCCGCGGATTCCGTCGCTGAGCAGTTTCAGCGACAGTGCAAACAGAAAGAGGCAGGCGGAACGGAAGAACAGCCGTTCCGGTATCTTGTCGTGCAGCCACACTCCGATCGCGATCCCGAGCGGGGCGAGCGGGGCGAGCAGCAGCGATGCCAGCAGGTTGTCCGCGGCGAGTTGTCCGAGCCATGCGTAGGGCAGCAGCTTGGTGTAGTTGACGACGGCAAAAAACAGCACGGTCGTCGCCACGAACTCCGTCTTGTCGAGTGGCCGGCGCAACAGGTACATGCTGAGCGGCGGTCCGCCCGCGTGCGCAACGAAACTCGTGAATCCGGCGCCGGCGCCCGCGAGGGCACCCGCCCAGCGGCCCACGGCGGCGCCCGGCGATGCGTTTGGAGCCGCCTGGCGAATCCAGTAGTGAATGGCGAACACGAGTGCAATCGCGCCGACGATCAGGCGCACGACCGCGACACTCATGAAGCCGAACAGCAGGGTTCCGACGCCGATCCCGAGCAGGGCGGCCGGGACCAGGGCACGCAGTTCGTCTCCCACCCACTTGCCGCGATAGGCCCACAGCCCCAGCAGGTCCATCAGGCACAGTATCGGCAGCAGGATGCCGGCCGCCTGGACGGGCGAGACGACGAGGGCCATGATCGGCACCGCCACCGCGCCGAACGCGCCGCCGAAACCGCTCTTGGAAATCCCGACGAGTAACACGGCCGGAATGGCGACGGCGAAGAACCAGGGATCAGAGAGCAAAACAGCCACATTTCTGCTTTAATCGACACCCCATCATAAAGAAACTGCCAGTGTGAAACTCAGAATTCGCGACAACTCGATTCGGCTGCGCCTGATGCGCGGCGAGGTGGACACGCTCAAGCAGGAAGGCCTGGTCGCGGCGACCACGGCTTTCCCCGGCGGCCGCACTTTTCGCTACGCGGTCGAGAGCAGTCCCGCAAGCGTCAACCCGGCTGCATTTTTCTCCGGCAACGAGATGGTCGTGCGCCTTCCCGAGACGGCCGTGCTGGCCTGGGCGGCGAGCGAGCAGGTGTCGCTGGAAGGTGAGCAGGTGCTCGACGACGGCGCAACGTTACGGGTGCTGGTCGAGAAGGATTTCATCTGCCTGACCGGCCGCGACGACGAAGACGAGTCGGACATGTATCCGCACCCTGCGGCGGGCAAAGCCACCTGCTGACGATGGCGCGCTACGCCGGATTCGAACCGGGCACGCTGCGATTCCTCGAGCAACTCCGGGATAACAACAACCGCGAGTGGTTCAATGCCAACAAGCATCGTTACGAGAGCGATGTGCTCGACGTCGCTCTGCGGTTCATCATCTCCATGCAGGATCCGCTCGGCGATATCGCGCCGCGCTTCACGGCCGTGCCCGCGCGGGTCGGCGGATCCCTGATGCGCGTCTACCGCGATACGCGTTTTTCGAAGAACAAGTTGCCCTACAAAACGAATATCGGCATCCAGTTCCGTCACGAACAGGCGAAGGACGTGCATTCCCCCGGCTACTACGTGCACCTCGATCCGGACGAGGCATTCGTCGGTGTGGGCATGTGGCGTCCCGAGTCGGATGCGTTGCGACGTATCCGCGAGCGGATCGCGGCACGGCCCGGTGAATGGCGCCGCGCCATCGGCGATGCCGGGTTCAGGCGCATGTTCCGACTCGGTGGAGAATCGCTGACCCGTCCGCCACGCGGCTTCGACAAGAATCACGCGTGCATCGACGACATCAAGCGCAAGAGCTTCATCGCGGTACGCCAGTTCGAGGTCGCCGACTGCCTGAAGCCGGGTTTTCAGCGCAAGGTGGAAACCTCGTTTCGCAATGCCGAGCCCTTCATGCGGTTCCTGTGCGAGGCGGTCGGCGTCAGGTTTTGAGGGTCTTGCGGATTTCCTGCAGCAGGACGCTCGGGTCGGGGCGGTCCGAGATGTGCCTCGACAGTTCGACGAAGCGGATGATGCCCGCGGCGTCGACGACCAGCGCCGCCGGCCAGGTCGTATCCCTGCCGTATTCCCGGTCGTAATCGTCAGGCACGCCGCCCGCGTGCAACAGGCCCAGCCGCCGGGTGACCGACAGGTTCTCATCGAGCCAGAAGTCGAATTCGACGTCGAAAAATTCGGCGACTCGCCGGGTCGTTTCGAGCGGCTTGGGCGTCACCAGGATCAGCCTGGCGCCGAGGTCGATGATTTCCCGGTAGTGCTGGGCCAGGTCGCTGACCTGGCGGCTGCAGAACGGGCACCAGTTGCCGCGCACGAACAGGATCACGGCGGGAGCGCCTCGCAGATCCACCGAACGGACCATGTCACCCGCCTCGTGGACGGCCTCGAATTCGGGTAGCGGCGAACCGGGTTCGAGCTGCGGTGGCGTCGGCCGCAGCCTGCGCGTCCTGAACCAGAGAGCGCCCCCTGCGAGCGCGGCGAGGAGTACGGCAATCACGATGTAAACGGCCGTTGACATGCAGGCAGTATCGCCCCTGTTCCGGCATGGACACAAGGTGGGAATTGTGGATACTGACAGACCTCTGATGACCAGCAACCCGATCATCTGGCAGCCATCTGCCGAGCGCGTTGAGGCGACCGCGATGTGGCGGTTCATGCGTGCGCACGGGTACGACGAGTACGACGCACTTTACGCCTGGTCGATTGACGAACCGGCCGCGTTCTGGCCGGCGCTGTGCGAGTTTTGCGACGTCGTTTTCGATTCGCCGCCGGACAGGGTGCTGTCGCGTCCCGACAACATCATGGCCGCCGGCTGGTTTGCCGGCAGCCGGTTGAATTTTGCGGGGCACCTGCTGCGTTTCGAGGGAGACCGTCCCGCGATCGTGTTCTGCGGCGAAGACGGCGCGCGGCGCGAGCTGAGCCGCGACGCGTTACGCACGCAGGTTGCCGCCGTCGCCGCGGGTCTGCGCAACGCGGGCGTCACCGCGGGAGACCGGGTTGCCGGATTCCTGCCGAACTGTCCCGAGGCCGTCGTCGCCATGCTGGCCGCGACCAGCATCGGGGCGATCTGGTCCTCGTGCTCGCCGGACTTCGGCATCAACGGTGTCGTCGATCGCTTCGGCCAGATCGAGCCGCGGATCCTGTTCGCCGTCAATGGCTACTATTACAACGGCAAAGTCTGCGACACGCGCGAGGTGGTGGAGGGCGTTGTCGCCGCGGTTGCCAGTATCGAACACACCATCGTTGTTCCGTTCGCCGGGGAAGCCGCCGCGGGCAAGCCGCTCGCCAACGCCGTCTCCTGGGACGAATTCGCGGTCGCCGGTGAGCCGCTGCAGTTCGTCCCCGTCGCGTTCGACCATCCCCTGTACATCATGTACTCGTCGGGCACGACCGGTGCGCCGAAGTGCATCGTCCACGGGCACGGCGGCACCTTGTTGCAGCATCTCAAGGAACACGTGCTGCATACCGACATTAACGAAGACGACCGGTTGTTCTACTTCACGACCTGCGGCTGGATGATGTGGAACTGGCTGGTGAGCGGCCTCGCCAGCGGCGCGACGCTCGTGCTGTTCGACGGTTCCCCGTTCTTCAACGAGGGCCGGGTCCTGTGGCAGATGGCCGCGGCCGAGCGCGTAACGGTGTTCGGCACGAGCGCCAAGTACATAGCGGCGCTGGAGAAAGCCGGCGTGCGGCCAACCGACGAGTTCGAGCTGCCGGCATTGCGCGCGGTCTTGTCGACGGGATCGCCGCTTGCGCCCGAGAGTTTCGACTTCGTCTACGCTGCCATCGGCGACGACCTGCAACTGGCGTCCATTTCCGGCGGCACCGACATCATCAGTTGTTTCGCGCTCGGCAACCCGGTGCTGCCGGTGCGCCGCGGCGAACTCCAGTGCCGGGGTCTCGGCATGGCGGTCGAGGTCTGGAACGATGCCGGTGAGGCGGTCGTCGGCGAACAGGGCGAACTCGTCTGCACGCGCCCGTTTCCATCGGCACCGGTGGGATTCTGGAACGACCCCGGCCAGGCGCGCTACCGGGCTGCGTATTTCGAGCGCTTCGACGGCGTCTGGGCCCACGGGGATTTCGCCGAACTGACCCGGGAGGGCGGCCTCGTCATCTCGGGCCGGTCGGACGCGGTGCTGAATCCGGGCGGCGTCCGCATCGGTACCGCCGAAATCTACCGCCAGGTCGAGAAGTTCGACGAGGTGCTGGAGAGCATCGCGATCGGGCAGAACTGGGAGGGCGACGTACGTGTCGTCCTGTTCGTGGTCTTGCGGGAAGGCGCCGTGCTCGATAACGAGCTGCAGGCGCGGCTGCGCAGCGAGATTCGCCGCAACACCACGCCTCGCCATGTGCCGGCCAAGATTATCGCGGTCCCCGATATTCCCCGCACGAAGAGCGGTAAGATCGTCGAACTCGCGGTTCGCGCCGTGGTTCACGGCGATGCGGTGAAGAACACCGAGGCCCTCGCCAATCCGGAGGCCCTCGCGCACTACCGCGGCCTCGAGGAACTGGCGGTCGGCTGACAAGGGGAGTTGATGCACGGTATCGAAGTCATGCGCGGACAGGTCCTGCCGGAATGGATCGACCTCAATGCGCACATGAACGTTGCGTATTACCTGCTGGCGTTCGACCAGGCCGTCGACGCGCTGTGGGCGAAATTCGGTCTTACCGAGGACTATGTGCGCACGCACAACAGTTCGACCGTTGCGGTCGAGTCGCACGTGACGTGGCAGCGCGAGATCGTCGTGGACGAGGAGTATGTCGTAACGGCCCAGTTGCTGGCGTACGACGAGAAGCGCATCCACCAGTTCCAGCGCATGTATCATGCGCAGCAGGGTTTCCAGGTCGCGACCTGCGAGTGGATGAACCTGCATTTCGATCCGGGCGAGCGCCGCGTCGTTCCCTGGCCCGATGCGATACGCGCGCAGATCGCGGCATTTGCGCAGGACCAGGGTGCACAGCCATGGCCGGAGGAGGCAGGGCGGCGCATGGATATCAGGCAACCGATTTTCTCAGCGAGGTCAGACGCGTCATGAGCGGCAAGTTTCTGCTGGCGATCGACCAGGGCACGAGCAGCAGCCGCACGGTCGTTTTTGACGCGCGTGCGCGGATCGTGGCCAGCGAGCAGCGCGAGTTTCCCCAGCTCTACCCGCGGCCGGGCTGGGTCGAGCACGATCCCGAGGCCATCTGGTCATCCGTTACCGCAGTAACCCGCGGGGCAATGGCACGGGCCGGGGCCGTCGCCGCGGACGTGCTGGCCATCGGCGTCACCAATCAGCGCGAAACCACGGTGATCTGGGATCGCGAAACCGGGGAGCCCGTCTACAACGCCATCGTGTGGCAGGACCGGCGCACGGCGCAGTACTGCCAGAACCTGAAAAGCGAGGGGCACGAGCCCGAGGTGACGGCGAAAACGGGGCTGCGGCTCGATCCGTATTTCTCGGGCACCAAGGTGGCGTGGATTCTCGAGCACGTGGACGGCGTCCGCGCGCGCGCCGAACGCGGCGAGCTCGCGTTCGGGACGATCGATTCGTTCTTGCTGTGGCGCCTGACGGGTGGCCGCGTGCACGCCACCGATGCGACCAATGCCTCGCGCACGCTGCTGTTCAACATCCATACCCAGGACTGGGACGGCGAGCTGCTGGACCTCTTCGGGATCCCGCGGGAGCTGCTGCCCGAGGTGCGCGATTGCGCGGCCGACTTCGGCGTGGCCGGCGATGCGTGCCTGGGCGGCGAGGTCCCGGTCTGCGGCATCGCGGGAGACCAGCAGGCGGCGCTCATCGGCCAGGCCGGTTTCGACGTCGGCATGACCAAGAGCACCTACGGTACCGGTTGTTTCGTCGTCGCCAACACGGGCAGCGAGGCGCTGCGGTCGGAGAATCACCTGCTGACGACGGTCGGCATGCGCATCGCGGGCGAGGTCACCTACGCGCTCGAAGGCAGTGTGTTCGTCGCGGGTTCCGCGATGCAGTGGCTGCGCGACGAGCTCAACATCATCGCAGCGGCGTCCGAGTCGGAAGCCATCGCCGGCCGCACCGGCATCGTCGAGGAGGTCTACGTGGTACCGGCGTTCGCGGGGCTCGGCGCGCCGTACTGGGATCCGGATGCGCGCGGGGCAATCCTGGGGCTGACGAGTGGCAGCGGTCGGGAGGACATCGTGACCGCGACCCTGCAGGCTGTCGCCTACCAGACCGTCGACCTGATCGATGCGATGGCCGAGGACGGCATCCGCCCGAGCGTCATCCGCGTGGATGGCGGCATGGTCGCCAACGACTGGTTCCTGCAGTTCCTTGCCGACCTGCTCGACACGCCGGTCGAGCGCCCGGACAACGTCGAGTCGACGGTCCTCGGCGCCGCTTACCTGGCGGGCTACCAGGCCGGGCTGGTCTCATCGCTGCGCGACCTTGCCGCGCTGTGGCGACGCGACGCGCGCTTCGAGCCGGCGATGCAGGCTGCGCAGCGGGACCGCTTGCTGGCGGGCTGGCGCGACGCGGTGCGCCGGGTCCGTTCGGGTAACTGACGGTGTTGCGGGCGCGGCAGAAACTCGGCAAGTACCGGATCCTGGGCCGCATCGCGTCCGGGCCGCTTGCCGATGTCTACCGGGCCCAGGACACGATCCAGGCCATCAAGGTCGCGCTCAAGATCCCGAAGCAGGACGAGCACACCGGGCACGAGGAAATCCTGCACGAGGTCCGGGTGGCGACGAAACTGCGGCATCCGAACATCCTGTCCGTGCTCAACGCGAGCTACATCGACGAACTCTTCGTCATCGCGATGGAGCTCGGGCAGGAATCGCTGGCCGACCGTATCGAACGGCGCACCTCGATGGCGAGCAAGCTCGACCTCGCCGGCCAGGCACTGGCCGCACTCGCGCATGCGCACAGCCACAAGATCATCCATTGCGACATCAAGCCCGAGAACTTCATCCTGTTTCCGGGCAACCAGCTCAAGCTCGCCGATTTCGGCTTTGCCAAGCGCTGCGTGCGCACGCTGAAGGCGTCGGGCTCGGGCACGATCGATTACATCGCCCCGGAGCAGGCCATGGGGCGCCCCAAGTTCCAGTCGGACGTCTTCTCGATCGGCCTGGTCCTGTACCGGCTGTTCTCGGGGACCCTGCCCGAGTGGCCGTTCGAATGGCCGCTGGCCGGCCACGACAAGCTGCAGGCTCGCACGCGTCCCGAGTTGGTCGAGGTGCTCAGGAAAGCCATCCAGATCGATCCCGCCCGCCGCTACCGGGACGCCGTCGCCATGCAGGCCGAATTCGAGCGCGTGCACAGCCACGCGCGCAAGCAGAAACGCGCACGGGCGCGCAACGGCGTAAAGCGCGGCACCTCGTGGCGGCAACTGCAGTGGCGGGAGTTCCAGCGCAAGTTCCGGGCGCAACTCGATACGCGCCACCACTGTCGACGCTGCGAAGGGCCGGTGGCAGAGAGCATGCAGGCTTGCCCGTGGTGCGGTTTCGACAATCCGTCCCGGGGTTCGGAAACGCGCATGCCGGCGCACTGTCCGCGTTGTGAGCGCGGCGTCAAGAACGATTGGGATTATTGTGCCTGGTGCTACGGCCCGGGCTTCGTCGCAGAGACGGCCCGCCGCTATCCGGACAAGCGCTACACGACGAAGTGTGAGAATTCGCGATGCCGCGGCCCGCTGATGCCGTTCATGCGCTACTGTCCCCACTGCCGCACCAAGGTGCGCCGTCCGTGGCCACTGCGCGGCAGTCGCCACCGCTGCAAGGCGTGTGGCTGGGGCATCGCCCGTGACTACTGGAACTACTGCGCGTGGTGCCGGGAACCCGTGAGGCACCCATGACCAGCGATGACGCGACACAGCAGTCCGGCCCACTGGTCCTCGAGGGCAGGCAAGAGCAGGACCAGGTCGAGACCAATGCGGGCGGCGGCTCGGTCGTGGCGCTGACGATTCCGGACCCGGAGAAAGAAACCGGTAACGAGGACACGGTCGCGATCATTCCCTACGGTCCGGACGCCCTGGTGCTGGTCGTCGCCGACGGCGCCGGCGGGTTGCCGGCGGGCAAGCAGGCGTCGTTGACCGCGGCGACGACGCTGGCGTCGTCGTTGCAGTCGTCGATGGAAGTGACGATGCTGCTGCGCACGGCGATCCTCAACGGGATCGAGGCGGCCAACGAGGCGGTCATCGGGCTCGGCAACGGGTCGGCCACGACCATGACCGTGGTGACCATCGAGGGCCTCGTGGCGCGCTCCTACCAGATCGGTGATTCGGAGGCGCTGGTCGTCGGGCAGGGCGGCATCGTTCGGGCGCAGACGACGGCGCACTCACCCACCGGGTTCGCCGTCGAAGCCGGATTCCTGGACAAGCGCGATGCGCTGCACCACGAAGAGCGCCACCTGGTGTCCAATTTCGTGGGCACCAGTGACATGCGCATCGACATGGGGGCCGGCGTCGAACTGCGGCCGAGGGACACCGTGCTCGTGGCGAGTGACGGCCTTACGGACAACGTGCACCTCGAAGAAATCGTCGAGCGCGTGCGCAAAGGGCCGCTCGCCGAGGCCGCCGAGGCCGTGGCGAGCCTGGCGCGCCACCGCATGGCGAACAGCGAGGGACGGCAGCCGAGCAAGCCCGATGATTTGTCCCTGATCCTGTTCCGGAAACCCGACAGCGGGCGTATGATCGACAATTGACGGCCATTGGCGGGAACTCGACGCCGCATACGGGTTCCAAGTGTAAGATTCTGGAGAGAAATCATGACACGGCAAGCCCGGATGACGAGAAATCCTGTACCTGTGATTCGTACCTGCGCGGCGATTGCGTGCGCCTCGCTGCTCCTGGCGGGTTGCGTGAGCATTCCCTCGAGCGGTTCGGGCAGCGGTTCGTCCGGCGGCGGGGCGTCCGGTGGCTCGACCGGTGGCGCGGGCGGCTCGACCGGTGGCGGCATGCCCGGCGGGTCTTCGGGCGGCTCGACGGGCGGTATGGGCGGTTCGACCGGGGGCGGCATGCCCGGCGGGTCCTCGGGCGGCTCGAGCGGCGGTTCGAGCGGTGGTTCGATGGGCGGCTCGTCCGGCGGCGCCGGCGGTTCGTCGGGCGGCGAACTCGGCGGCACCCAGGGCATGGAAGGCGTCAGCGTCGGCGGTGCCGGTGGTGCCGGCGGCGCGGACGGTCAGGATTGCAACGACGGCGGCATGACCGGCGGCGGTTTCGGCGGTGGCCTCGGCTGTGAACAGGGTGATGGCAGTGGCGCCGGCGGCGTCGGCCAGTTCCCGGGCGACCCCGAGCGCGCCGAAGAACTCGGCAAGGAACTCGACAAGTCCATCGGTGACTTCGACGAGTCGATCGGTGAAGAGCAGCGCGAAATCGCCTCGACCTCGCGCAATACCGAAGGTTTCGACACCGGGTCGGGCGGCAACCAGGGCGGTTCGATCAGCCTCGGCGAACAGGCGGCCGGCGCGATGGGCGGCGGCAGTGGTGGCGGCGGCAGCGGAGCGGGCGAAGATGCCGGGAGCGAGGCCGGCGCGGTCGGCGGGCTCGCCGGCATGGATGCCCAGGAAGTGGCGCGGCGCACACCCGACGACATCGAAGCCATGCAGGATCCTGATATCGTAGCCAAGCAGCTGCGCGAGGCCGCACTCGCGGAGAACGATCCCGAGCTGCGGGAACGCCTCTGGGAGGAATACCGCAAGTACATGGGAATGTAAGGGGATCGATCGCGCAACATGGTAAGAGTCCGGCTGCTTGTTCTGCTCCTGTGCCTGGTGGGTACGGGCTGTACCGTCAACGAAGTCATCGTTGCCGAGGAAAGCGACCTCGTCGTGGCGGAGACGCCGGTCGAGGAATCGCGGCTGCTCGATGTCGGCATCGTCGAATTCGCGCCCGGGCTCGACGGGGACAATGATCCACGCAAGTCGGGGGTCTACGAAGAAATCCGTCTCGCCGAAACCAAGTACCTCGCTTACCACCTGAAAACGACGCTGCAGGGAACGGGGCACTGGGGCGCCGTCCGCGTCATTCCCTCGCGCCAGGCGTTCACCGACATCGTCATCAGCGGCGACATCGAAAAGTCGGACGGCGAATTCGTGGAACTCGACGTAACGGTCGAGGATGCGGCAGGACGGCACTGGTTCGATCGCACGTACAAGATGCAGACCGGCGTCACCTCGTACTCGGATCGGCGCGACCGGCGTCTCGACCCCTACCAGAAGGTGTTCAACGATATCGCGAACGACCTCTATGCGTACGCATCGCAGTTGCCGCCGAAGCAGCTGCAGCAGACCCGGCAGATTTCCGAGCTGAAGTTCTTTGCGGACATGTCGCCGCTCGCGTACGGCGAACATCTCGCCGAGGATGACGACGGCTATGCCACGATCGTGCGACTGCCGGCGGAAAACGACCCGACGGTCGACCGCTTGCGACAGATTCGCGAGCGGGACCGGCTCGTCGTCGACACGCTGAACGAGCACTACGCCAACTTCTACTACGGTATCGCGATCCCGTACCGCGACTGGCGCAAGGTTACGCGACAGGAGTCCGTTGCCTACCGGCAGGTGAAGCGCTCGGCGCGCATCCAGACGCTCGTCGGTGTCGTCATTCTCGCCGGATCCCTGGCGGCGGAAACCGAGAACTCGAGCAGCAGCCGCCAGCGGCGGGTGAACCGCGGGCTGCAGAATCTCGGCATTTCGGAGGGCCTCAACCGCATAGTCGGCGGCATCCGGCGCGGTAGCGAGGCCGATTCACACGTCGCCGCCATCGGCGAGTTGTCCGAGTCGTTCGGTGCCCAGGCTGCGCCGATGGTCGTCAGCGTCGAAGGGCAGGAGCGGCGGCTGACCGGTACGGCGCAGGCGCAATACGAGGGCTGGCGGCGCCTGCTCAAGGAGATCTACCAGGCCGAGACCGGCTTCACGCAGACGGTCGATGTCGGTGTTCCCGCCCGCACCAACGAGAATACGGTCAACTAGCGAGCATCCGGCGGTACCCCCATGCTCGAACTCACCAAAGGGACACGCCTCGCCGACAGGTACACGCTCGAGCGGCCGCTCGGCCGCGGCGGTGAGGCGCTGACATGGCTGGCAACGGACCGGCTCACACGGGCGTCGGTGGCCCTGAAGATCGTCCCCGCGTCCGCCGCGGCGCGCCTGCGCGAGGAATGGCAGGCGAACCTCCGTCTCATGCACGCCCACATCGTGCGGGTTTTCGAGTTCCACGAAGACCAGGGCGTGGCTTTTTACAGCCTGCAGTACATCGACGGTGCGGACCTCGGGGTGCTTGCCGGGCAGCCGCTCGAGGAAGTCCTGCCGCCGGTCGGGTTGCTTGCCGACGCGTTGCGTTATGCCCATGGCAAGGGCATCGTGCATCGCGACATCAAGGCAGCCAACGTGTTGCTCGACTTCAACGGCGTGCCCTACCTGAGCGACTTCGGGATAGCGGCGCCCGCCGGCAGCGTTGCCGGCGGCGGCTCGCCGGTCGCAGCGAGTCCGCAGGTGCTGCGGGGAGAACCTGCCGCCCCGGCTGACGATGTCTACGCGCTGGGCGTTCTCCTGCACGAACTGATCGCGGGCACGCCGCCGCAGGACGAGCCGCTGCGTTCGGTCCGTGGCGAGGACCTGCCCGAAGACGTCGTCGATCTGGTGCGGCGCATGCTCGATGCGGATGCGTCCGCGCGACCGACCGCCGCGGACGTGGTGCAGGTGCTGACAGCCGCCGGGTTCAAACCGGGGGCGGCGCGTTCCCGGATCTCCGCGCGGCCGCCGGTCGAGGACCAGCAAATAGAGCGGGTCACGGCGGTCCGGCATGCCCCCGGTAGTCGGCCCCATCCGGCCAGCGCGGCGGCGACCGCGGCACGGGGCCTGAATCCCAGGGTGGTCGCGATCGGCTTCGCGGCATTGGTCGGCCTGTTGCTCGGCGTCGTCTTCCTGCTGCCCGATGCGCTCGAGGCGCCGCGAGAGCAGGTACGGCCGCCGGCTGAGTCCGCGGACGTCGCCGAGGACCCCGTGGCTGCCGATGCGGCAACGGAGGATCCGGCGCTCGGCCGCAATCGCGTGACGCGCGAGTACGTGCCCGAGAACCGCTCGCTCGATAACGAGGTCATCGAGTTCAACGAGAACGACGCCGACTTCACCGGCCTCGATGACGAAGGCAAGCTGCGCTTCCGGGTCGAGAGCATTCTCGGTGAGCTCCTTTCCGATTTCGAGACGCTCGAACGGCGCGGGGTGCAGCGGTGGGCCGCGGTGCCGTACAAGCGGGCGCAGGAATTCTACAAGGCCGGCGACGAGGCCTACCTGCGCAAGGAATGGGCGAGCGCGGAGATCAATTACCTCGATGCGCTGACCGTGCTGGAGCCGCTGTTCGAGCAGGTCGAGCCCGAGTTCGCCAGAGCCCTGGCAGGAGCGAAGGCCGCCTTCGAAGCGGGTGACCGGCCGGAAGCGCTGCGGCTCTACGAGCTCGCCGTCGCGATCACGCCGAACGACCCCGAGGCGCGAGCCGGGCTCGAGCGCGCGCAGAACCTCGAGGCTGTCCTGCGGCTCGTGGATCGCGGGCTGGACTACGAGGAAGAGCTCGAACTCGACGCGGCCGAGGCCAGCTTCCGGCAAGCGGCGGAACTGGATCCGAACTGGCAGCCGGCAACCGAGGGACTTGCGCGCGTGCGCGCCACGCGCACCAAGATGCAGTTCGATTCCCGCATGTCGGAGGGTCTCGATGCGCTTGGTGCCGGCGACTACCTCGGGGCACGTGCGGCTTTCCGCATGGCCCAGCAGCTGATTCCGGGTTCGCCGGAACCGGCCGACGGCCTGCTGCAGGTGGACCAGGGCCTGCGGTTGCAGAACATCGCGACGTTCGAGCAGGAAGCGCTCGCGCTCGAGGAATCGGAACACTGGGACGCCGCGGCGACGACCTACGAAGAGATCCTCGCGATCGATGCGAACCTCGCCTTCGCTATTGACGGGCTCGCCAGGGCGCGCAGAATGAACGCCCTGCATGAGCAGCTCGACAGTTACATCGAGGAGCCGGATCGGCTGTCCGTGCCGTCGGTCATGGAAAAAGCAACCGGCCTGGTCATCCAGGTCACGACCATGGGCGATATCGGCCCGCGTCTCGCGGGGCAGCGTGACGAGCTGTCGAAGCTGCTGAAACGGGCGGCGACTCCGGTCACCGTCGAGCTCGTGTCCGACAACCAGACCGCCGTTTCCATTTACAAGGTCGGCGTACTCGGTCGCTTCAACAGCCGGCGCCTGGACCTGCGGCCGGGAACCTACGTGGCGGTCGGGGCGCGTCCCGGCTACCGTGACGTGCGGCTCGAATTCCGGGTGGCGCCGGAAATTGACATGCAACCCGTGGTCGTGCGTTGCGAGGAACCGATTTGAAATTCGACAGCTTGTTCATCAGGGACGTACAGGGCGAGCGCCGCGTTGCGGCTGCCGCGTTGCCGCTGCGCGTAGGCACGGGTGGCGATTGCGACCTCCGGCTGCCCGGGCCCGGCGGCGAGGCCGTGGCGCTGCTCGACCTGCTCGATGGCCTGCCGTTCGTGCAGCCGGTAGGGCGCACCGCTGCGCTGTCGATCAACAACGAGATACTGGAGACCAGCCGGCGGCTCGTGGACGGCGACGAACTGCAGTTCTATGGCAGCCGGATCGTCGTCGCGATCGACGCCGACCGCCTGCTGCTCGACGTGCGCCTCGAGGACAGCGCTTACGTCACGCGGCCGCCCGATGCGGGGCTGGACGAGGCACTGCCCGACGAGGAGGCGATAGCCCCGACGGCATTTCGCCGCGCCGTGGAAACCGCGGCACGTATCGAGCAGGAACGAGCCAGCCCGCTGAAGTACATCGTCGGCACCCTGCTCGTGCTTCTGCTGGTGTCGTCGTACCTGCTCTTCAGCGCCAAGTCCGTGCAGTTCGAAATCGATCCCCCGGACCCGGACAGTTTCAGCATTGACGGCGGCTGGTTTCGCTTGCCGATCGGTGACCGCGTGCTGCTGCGCACGGGCAGCTACACGGTCAATGTGCGGAAGCAGGGTTATTACGACGTGAAGCAGTCGTTCGTCGTCGGCGATGAGCCGTCGATGACGCTGGACCTCGCGATGCGCAAGAAACCGGGGCGGCTGTTCGTCCAGGTCGAGCCGCCGGTCGATGCGGTGGTCACGATCAACAACAGCCAGGTCGGTACGGCGCCGTTCGGCCCCGTGGAGCTCGAGCCCGGCGAGCACCTCGTCGAGGTGGCGGCCGAACGCTACCTGCCGTTCCGCGGCGTCGTCGACATCCCGGGCCTCGACCAGGACGAGCACTACAGTGTCCAGCTGGTGCCGCGCTGGGCCGCGGTGACCATCGAGTCGGAACCGCCGGGTGCGACTATCCTGGCCGGCGACGAACAGGTCGGCGTGACACCCGCAACCGTGGAACTGCTCGAGGGATCCCATGATGTCACGGTGGCCAGGGACGGGTACGCGGCCTGGGACGGCACGATCGTCGCGGTATCCAATGTCCCGCAGCGCTTGCCGACGATCGCGCTGCAGCCCGCCGATGCACGGCTGATCGTGAACACGATTCCGCGCGGCGCCAACGTGACGGTCAATGGCCGCTACCGGGGGCAATCGCCCGTTACCCTGTCATTGTCGCCCGATGTCGATTACGAGATCGGCCTGTCCAAGGCAGGTTACGGCGTGACCAAGCGCAACCTGCGCCTCGAGTCGAACGCCTCCGAGTCGATCACGGTCGACCTGTCGGCGCGGCTCGGCACGGTCACGGTCGTGGTGCAGCCCGAGGACGCGACCGTGTATGTCGATGGCAGGGCGCGCGGCAAGGGCAAGACCACGGTGCGCCTGAGCGCGGCGCCGCATGCGATCGAGGTCAGGCGGCCCGGCTACGAGAGCTGGAAGCGCACCGTGACGCCGCGGCCCGGCTATCCGCAGACACTGAACGCCAGCCTGCGCTCCGAGGCAGCCATCGCCGAAGCGCGCGTGGCGAAGACCCTCAAGTCGCCCGCGGGCCAGACCATGCGCCGGGTCGAGCCCGCGACGTTCACGATGGGCGCCTCGCGGGCAGAGGTGGGGCGGCGCGCCAACGAGGTCATCGTCCCGGTTACGATAACGCGGCCCTTCCTGATCGGCGTGCACGAGGTGACGAACAGGGAGTTTGCCGAGTTCCGCGCCAACCACGACTCCGGCGCCGATGTGCACGCCTCGCTGGCGGCCGACAACAACCCGGTTGCCAGCGTCACGTGGGAAGACGCCATCGAGTATTGCAACTGGCTCAGTCAGCGAGAGGGCCGGACGCCGGCGTACCGGCGCGAATTCGGCAAGTGGGTTGCCGCGTATCCGCTGACCGACGGCTACCGGCTGCCCACCGAGGCGGAATGGGTCCTCGCGGTGCGCTACCAGGGGCAGGCCCGGCCACTGAAGTTCCCCTGGGGAACGGCGTGGCCGCCCCCTAAAGACAGCGGCAACTACGCCGACCGCTCGTCCATCGAACTCGTGCCGTCGATCCTGCCGGGCTACGACGATGGCTTCCCTTCGACGGCGCCGGTTGGCAGCTTCAAAGCGAATGCGCTGGGAATTCACGATGGGGGCGGTAACGTTGCGGAGTGGGTCAACGACTACTACACGGTGCCGACGCCCGGCATTACGACGCCGATCGTCGATCCGACCGGCCCGGAGCGCGGTACCAGCCGCGTAATCCGTGGCTCGAGCTGGCGGCATGCGGGACAGACCGAGCTGCGACTCAGCTATCGTGATTTTGGCGCCGAGGCGCGGCCCGACGTGGGCTTTCGCATCGCACGGTTCGCGGACTAGTTGGCGCCTTCGTGGCCGAATTTTCATGAGACAATCGGGTGAAGTACCGGTCTAAGCTTTTGCCGTGCAACGGAGTGATATCGATGGCCCGACTGCAATTGATGGTGTTGCTGGCCCTGCTCGCAGGGGGCGGCGTTCTCGCGCAGGACGCGGAAACCGAAGCGCGCGAAGAGGCCGGTGCCGAGCAACAGGGCGAAGACGCGGCCGACGAGGTCACCGACGAGGAAATCGAGGAACTGCTTGGCCTCGATGAGGACTACACCGAGCTGGAAGACGACTTCGATCCGACCGAAGAGGTCCGTTTCGAGCAGTCCATTCCATTTCCCGCCGACATCTGATCGTTTCGCATGCAGGGTCATTCTTCATGAAGAAAAAGAACATCCCGATCGAGTTCGTCTACCAGCTGTTTGCGCTGATCATTGCCATCATTATCGTGCACGCGTTCTACGTGTCGGTGGTGCGGCCCAACGCGGCCGAGATCATTGCGGAACAGAACATCCTGGCCGAACAGGACCCGGATTACGTGCGCGAACGCAGCATCTGGGTTTTGGTAAAGGACTTCGAACAGGAGGCCTGTTTCATCCTGATGTTCTGGGCACTCGCCATCATGGGCTACAAGGCCGTCAAGGTCAGCGCGGAGCGCAAGCTCCTCGAGGTCGACCTGATTCCGGTCCCGGAAGGCATGCGAATACTCCCCGAGGACACGCGCGAGTTTGCCCGCCAGGTGCAGGCCTTGCCCGAGGATCGGCAGCAGATGTTGCTGCCGCGCGCCCTGTTGAACGCGTTGCGGCGGTTTGCCTCGACCCGGAGCATCCAGGACGTATCGAGCAGCACGCACACGATCTGCGAGTCCGAGGCCGAGCGTCTCGAATCGGAACTCGCGATGATTCGCTACATCTCCTGGGCGATTCCCTCGATTGGCTTCATCGGCACCGTCCGCGGCATCGGTGAGGCGCTCGCGCAGGCCGACAAGGCGGTGAAAGGAGACATCGCGGGCGTGACCATGAGCCTCGGCGTGGCGTTCAATTCGACCTTCATCGCCCTGTTGATATCGATCTTCCTGATGTTCCTCGTGCACCAGCTGCAGCTCATGCAGGAGCGGCTCGTATACGACAGCGAGACCTATTGCGACGACAAGGTGATCAGGCACCTGAAGGCCGATTGATAAAAGGAGCGGGCCAAGGCGTGACTTTGCTGGCAGCACATCTCAACGATGCCGGACTGCTGTTCACCGACGGTGAGCGGATCCTGTGCCGTGAGCCCGGGTATGCGTTGCTCGAGGACGACGGGCTGATCACGGGCCGCGAAGCCTGGGCCAGTGCCAGCCTGAAACCGCGGCGCATCCACAACAAGTACTGGGCCCGCCTGACGACCGAGCCCCTGCGGGACCAGCGATTCAGGCACCTCACCGCCGCCGACCTCGTCAGCGAGCAGCTCGAGACCTTGTGGAAGCGGGTGGCGAAGCCCGGCGACAAGCTGGCCATGGCCGTGCCGGCTTACATGAACAATGACAATCTCGGCCTGCTGCTCGGTATCGCCATGGACCTGGAAATCCCGGTGGTCGCCATGGTCGATGCCGCGGTAGCGGCAACCCGCAGGGCCTATACGAACGCGGTGCCGGTGCACGTCGACCTCAGCCTGCGCACGGCGATGCTGACGCGTCTCCTGCAGGACGGCCAGGCGCAGCTCGAACGCGCGGCGGTCGTCGACGAGGCCGGCATGCTCGATCTCTACGACATCTGGCTGCGCGTCATCGCGGAGACCTTCGTCCGGCAGTCGCGCTTCGACCCGCTGCACACGGCGGAGACCGAGCAGGCCCTGCAGGACAGCATGCTGGAATGGCTCGCCGCCGCGGCGACCCGCGACACGGTGCCGCTGCAGGTCGAGTACCGCGGTATCACGCATCACGCGGAAATCGAATCACTGGAACTCGTGTCGGCGGCGGCCCCCGTCTACCAGTCGATCGTCAGCAACCTGCGGACCCTGTATCGCGCCGGGGAGACACCGGCCCTGCAATTGTCCGACCGGGCGGCACGCATGCCGGGGCTGGCCGCTACGCTCAAGGCGCGCGTCGGCGGCGAGGTCTTCATTCTCGAGCCCGGCGCCACGGCGCGCGGGCTGGCGCACCGGTGTCCCGAGCACCGGCCCGGCAGCGCGATCGCCCTGGTTCGCCACCTGCCCTGGGACCAGTCACGCGTTACGGTCGACATTGCGGACGAGCATGCGGGTGCACTGCCGACGCATATCCTGCACGACGACACGGCGACGCCCGTGAACGACGACGTCCTGGTGCTGGGTTCCCAGGCAGCCGACGGCGAGCGCTGGCTGGACCTCGGGCAGGATGTCCCGGGGATCTCGCGGCGCCACTGCGAGATAGTGAACGCGGGCGGGCAATGCGTGGTTACCGACCGCAGCCGCTACGGGACGTTCCTGAACGGTCATCGGATTGACGGCTCGGCTGCGCTGCAGTCGGGCGACGTGATCCGGATCGGAACGCCCGGAATCGAGCTGCGGCTGATCCGGGTGGAGCGCTGACATGGCCCGCAGGCGGCGGCAAATGGAAGTGTTCAGCATGTCGTTCCTCGACTGCATGAGCTGCGGTTTCGGTGCCGTCATCCTGTTCTTCATGATCATTAACTCGCACGTCAATGCCACGACGGATGAAGACAACAGCGAGCTGATGGCGGAGACGAACCGACTCGAAATCGAGGTGCTGGAAGGACGCAAGAACCTCGCCCTGAAGCGCAATACCAAGCAGAAACTGGAGACCGAGAAGGAAGACGCCGACAGCAAGATCGCGCAGATCATCGCCCTGATCCAGGAGCTGCAGGCGGAACTGGACAAGTACGACAACGAGACGCTCGCCAAGATCGAGCGCGTCGAAAAACTGCAGTCGGACATCAAGTCGCTCGAGGAAGAAGTCAGGCGCCTGCTGGCAGCGAAGGCGGAGCAGGATGCCGCCGGTGAGCAGATACGTACGTTCAAGGGCGATGGCGATCGCCAGTACCTGACGGGGTTGCGGCTCGGCGGCGAACGCACACTGATTCTCGTCGACCGCTCGGCGAGCATGCTCAGCGACAAGATCGTGAACATTATTCGCCGGCGCAACCTGCCGGAGGCCGAGCAGCTGCGGTCGCGCAAGTGGCGCCAGGTCGTCGCGACGGTCGACTGGCTTACGTCCCAGTTTTCCGCGGAAGACCAGTACCAGATCTACATGTTCAACAACGTCACCGAGCCGGTCATTCGCGGGACCGAAGGCGTGTGGCTCGAAGCAGGCGACGGCGTGCAGCTCAGCGAAGCGGTCCGCGTGCTGCGCCGTACCGTGCCGAAGAACGGGACCAACATGCATTCGGCGTTCGAGGTTGCCAAGACACTCGACCCGCGGCCGGACAACATCATCCTGCTGGTCGATGGCATGCCCACGATGCAGGCGGCGACGACGGACCGGGACGTGGTTGGCCCCAACGAACGCCTCAACCTGTTCTCGAGCGCTGCGCGGCAGCTGCCCTCGGGTATCCCGGTCAACATCATGCTGTTTCCGATGGAGGGAGACTTCGACGCACCCATATCGTTCTGGTCGCTCGCGCTGACGACGGGCGGCTCCTTCCTGACCGTCAGCCGGGACTGGCCGTAGGGGAATGCCATGAGACGACGCCGTAACATCGAAGCTTTCAGCCTGTCGTTCCTGGACTGCATCTGCTGCGGATTCGGCGCGATTATCCTGTTGCTGGTGCTCAGCAAGATCTATGAGCCCGTGGTCGTCGAGGAGGCAGAGGAAAACCTCGAGCAGCTGATCGCGCTCCTGCAGGAGGAGCTGTTCAATATCCGCGGCGAAAGCACGGTGCTCGATCGGGAGCTGAAAAAGGTCAGCGAGGATGCCGCCTCGACCAGGCTCGATCTTGCCAGGTTGCAGGGCGACCTCAATCGCATTCGCGGACAATACGAGGCCAGCCGGCAGGAAGAGGAAGCGACGATCGACGAGGGTGAGCTGCGCGCCGCCCGGCAACGCCTTACCGAGGAGATGAAGCGCCTGCTGCCGTACTATCGTCGCAGCGATGCGGATGCGGTCGCCGGTATCCCGGTCGACAGCGAGTACATCATCTTCGTGATCGATACATCCAACAGCATGATCAACTACAACTGGGGCCTGGTACAACGCAAGCTGCAGGAGGCGCTCCAGGCCTATCCGACCGTCAAGGGAATCCAGGTGATGAATGACGACGGTCAGTACATGTTCACTGACTACGCGGGCCGCTGGATACCCGACTCGCCCGGGCGACGCCAGGCCATCGTGAACCGCATGCGCAGCTGGTATGCCCAGAGTGACAGTAACCCGGTGGATGGCATCCAGGCGGCAATCGAGACGTTCTGGGCCGAAGACAAGAAGATCAGTATCTACGTGTTCGGCGACGACTTCGCCGGCAGCATGAATATCGATGCGGTGGTCGAGACGATCGATCGGCGCAATCGCGTCATCGGCGGCTCGCGGCGGGTCCGTATTCATGGCGTCGGCTTCCCCCGGGGATTCCGCGGCGGCGGCAGGATCCCCCCCACGGCCAGTCGGTTTGCGACGCTGATGCGCGTCCTCTGTGACCGGAACGGCGGAACGTTCGTTGCGTTGACGGACCCGAACCGGTGACTCCGGGATGATGGCTTTTTACGACGCGCTTCAGCGCAGGTTACGAGGAGGCAAGACGAATGTGGCGATCAGTTATTGCAGTGTTCCTGATGACGATGGGTGTCGGCGTCATGGCTGAGGAACCAATGCGCTCGATCACCGTCAACGGCACGGGGTTCGCGGAAGCCAAACCGGACCGCGCGGTTATTCGCATGTCCATCGTCGCTCGCGAACCGACACTGGACGCTGCGCAGAGGGAGGTTGCGAGCGCTGTCGATAGTGTGCTGAAGATGACGGATCGCATGAAGATCGACCGGGACAAGGTCGATACGACCGGTGCATCCGTGCGGCCCGACTATCGCTGGAACCGCGAGCGCGAGGAGCAGGAACTGCGTGGCTACATCGCCGAGCGCGAAGTGACGGTGGAACTCGAGGACCTCGAAAAGCTCGGTGCGGTGATGGAAGGCGCTGTCAAGGCCGGGGTCAACCAGGTATCGCCGCCACAACTCGACAGCAGCGAGCGCCGCGAAGCCTATCGCCGCGCCTTACAGGCTGCGGCCGAGGATGCCAGGGCAAACGCGGCACGACTCGCCCAGGCGCTCGGTGCAGAGATCGGCGAGGTCATCAGCGTGCACTCCGGCAGCCCGGCCCCGCAGCCGCCCGGCCCGCAGCTGCAGGTGGCGCGCGCGATGGCCGCCGAAGCGGATGCCGCCCAGACCTATAACCCGGCGGACCTGAGATTCACTACGAACGTCACCGTGGTGTTCGCGCTTACCTCGGACCAGTGAGCAGGCAGGCGGGTACGAAGCGGCGGCAGGGCCGCGGGCGACTGATGCGAGTCAGCGATCACCAATAGCAAGCACGATGGCGCCCAGGCGCTGCTCCGTTTCGACGCGCTCATGTGCGGCGGCTGCGTGTTCCATGGGCAGGACGTCGTCGACGATCGATCGGAGCTCGCCGCTCTCGATCATCCCGGTGAGAGTGCGGAGTTCCTCGAGGGTTTCCCCGGCAAAGGCGAATCGTGCCGACTTGTCGCCAATGAGGCTCGTCAGCACGGATCGGAGCATGACCGACAGGCGGGGATTGCCTGACAGGTATCGGCCGCCGGGCTTCAGCGCCCTGATACAAGCCGAATAGTCGCTGCCCGGTACCATGTCGAAGATGACATCGTACCGGTTTGCTGCCGCCGCAAAGTCGTTGCGTCGATAGTCTATGAAGTGAGCCGCGCCCATGCGCCGGATGAACTCCTCCTTGGCGCCGGCGTCGACCGCGGTAACCGTCGCCCCCATCGTCTTGGCGATCTGGATCGCCTGTGCGCCGATGCTGCCGCCCGCGCCGTTGATGGCCACCG